>CAMVDU010000061.1 GCA_947166345.1 uncultured Prevotellaceae bacterium | reverse complement strand
TGCGCACGGCTGTTAAAAGATAACTGTCGTTCTTGGGCGGAATGTCGCTGTCGGCAATCCGCAGGAAGATGTCCTGCACCACGTCCTCAGCCTCGCCGTCATCGCCCAACAAGACTCTGGCCAGATGAATCATCTCGCTGTAGTTCCGGCGGAAAAGCTGTTCAAGTATTCTCTTATCAAGCATATCAGTCTTTTGTTATTTGCACCCCGTTTTAGGGCACTTCTATATATAAGACACTTCAGACCCCTCGTTTTTTTACGGAAACACTAACTTTTTTCATTTTTCTTGTTATAAAACTAAATTTTGTGCAAAGGTAATGCTTTTAGTCGTAATTGCAATTGTCGAAAAGGAAAAGTATTCTTTAGTTGGATAGAAAATCGATGACTGTTGAATAGCAATAGATCTTTTTTATGTTGGTAAACTGCAAGAAGAAGGGGGCAAGCGGTGTGTGATTTTTGAAAATGGGTGCAAATTGGGTGCAACTTTGAAATGCGAGAAAAAGAAAAGTCCCGTAAATCATTGATTTACAGGACTCTTTCTTTGGCGCTTCAGGATGGGCTTGAACCAACGACCCCCTGATTAACAGTCAGGTGCTCTAACCAACTGAGCTACTGAAGCAGGCTTTCTTTCGATTGCGGGTGCAAAGGTAATGCGATTTTTTGAATTGTGCAAACTTTTTGGAGAAAATTTTCGGAAAAAAGATATTTTTTTATAAAAAGTGGGAAGAACCGCTGTTTTTCTGCGAGGAAAAGCGTATATTTGCACCCAAATAGTGAATAAAAGAGAGAAGTAACCGCACGATATGAAACGATTTCTATTGAGTATAACGCTGCTGCTGGCCGTGATGACGGGCAGTAGGGCACAGTCGAACCATAACCTGGAGGTGGGTAAGAGTCTTGATATTTTCAATAATCTTTACAGCCATCTGGATTTGTTCTATGTGGACTCGCTGAACCCGAGCCAGACCATTCGGGCAGCCATCACGGGTATGCTACGTTCTTTGGACCCCTATACCGAGTTCTATCCCGAGGAGGATACAAAAAACCTGGAGCTGATGCTCACAGGTAAGTATGCCGGCATTGGTGCGCTAATCAAGTACCATACAGCCTTGAAACGCTGTGTCGTTGACGAGCCCTATGAGGGTATGCCGGCAGCCGAGGTGGGGCTGATGAAGGGCGATATCATCCTTTCCATTGACGACTCGCTGATGACCGATAAGGATGTGAGCTACGTGTCGAGTCATCTGCGTGGTGATCCAGGTACCAGTTTTGTGCTGAAGGTGAAGCGTCCGTCAACAGGTAAAGAGATGAAGTTCAAGATTACGCGTAGGAACATTAAGTTTCCTGACCTGCCTTATTACGGCATGCGCCCCGACTCGATAGGCTATATCAACTTGAACCAGTTTACCGAGGGATGCTCTAAGGAGGTGCGCCGTGCCTTTGTGGAACTGAAGAAACAGGGCGCAAAGGCGTTGGTTTTTGACCTGCGCAGCAATGGTGGCGGCTCTGAGATGGAGGCTGTTGATATCGTGAACCTGTGGGTACCGCAGGGGCAGATGGTTGTAGAGAACAAAGGCAAGTTGAAGCAGGCCAACCGCGTCTATACTACCCGTTTGGAGCCTGTCGATACACTGATGCCTATCGTGGTGCTGGTGAATGAAGAGACAGCCTCGGCCAGCGAGATTACTGCAGGTGCCCTGCAGGATATGGACAGAGCTATCGTACTGGGTACGCGTACCTATGGCAAGGGCCTTGTCCAGGTGCCTATGGATCTGCCTTACAACTCCAATGTGAAGATTACCACCTCGAAATACTATATTCCGTCAGGTCGTTGCATACAAGCCATTAACTATATGCGTGGTGAGGGTGGGGGCTATAAGGAGCGTATTCCCGACTCGCTGACCCACGTGTTCTATACTCGTGGGGGACGTGAGGTGCGTGATGGTGGTGGCATTAAACCCGATGTGGAGCTGAAGAACGACTCTGTGCCCAATATTGCTTACTACTTGTCAGTGGGAGGACTTGACTCTACCGAGGTGATGTTCGACTATGTGGTCGATTATATCAGCAAGCACCCTACGATTGCACCTGCTACTGAGTTCCATATGACCGATGCCGATTGGCAGACCTTCAAGCAGCGCGTGGTGGAGAGTGGCTTTACCTATGATAATTTGTCGAAGAAAAAGCTCGAAGAGCTGGTAAAGACAGCGAAGTTCGAGGGCTACTATGATGATGCCAAGGACGCCTTTGATGCTCTGGAACAGAAGCTGAAACACGATCTGGACAGCGATCTGGACAAGCACCGCGAGGTGATTGTGGCCATGCTGGAGTTGGAGATCGTGGGGGGCTATTACTACCAGGCAGGCTCTGTGGCTGCTGGCTTGCGCTACGACAAACAGTTGCGTGAGGCCGAACGACTGCTGAAGACCCCTGACGAATACAACAAAATTCTACATCCATAATACAAAACGACCACGAATCTCGTGGTCGTTTATGTTATATGCTTACTTCGCCGCAGATACTCTGGTTCATGAAGCGGCGGATGATATCGGGGTCATCGTAGCGCCCTTGCAGATACATCAACTTGGTGACGGCAGCCTCTACGGTGCTGTCGCGTCCGCTGACGACACCGGCCTCCTGCAGTTGGTAGCCCGTATCGTAACGTCCCATCATCACACTGCCCTGCAAACACTGACTGATATTGACCACCACCACACCACGACGGTAGGCTTCTTTCAAGGCGCTGATAAGCCAAGGACTCTGTGGGGCATTGCCGCTGCCATAGGTGCGCATAACGATGGAGCGCAGGCCTGGGGTGACAATGACGTGGCGTATGATGTCCTCGCGAACGCCAGGAAACAGCGAGAAAATAATGACGTTGCTGTCTAACGGAGTATTTAGAATCGGGAATTTTGAATGAACTGTCAGTGGGCGGTGGATGTACTCGTCGTGATAGGTAATCTGAACGCCGGCATCGGCCAGGTGGGGATAGTTAAACGACTCGAAGGCGTTAAACTCGTCGGCACTCTGTTTGGTGGTGCGGTTGCCACGCATCAGGTGGCTGTTGAAGTAGATGCAGACCTCGGGCACGCGTGCCGTACCGTCCTGACGGCGTGCTGCCGCCATCTCGATGCTGGTGATAAGGTTCTCCTTGCCGTCAGTTCGCAGCTGCCCGATGGGCAGTTGTGAGCCAGTCAGAATGACGGGCTTCTGCAGCCCTTCGAGCATGAACGAGAGGGCAGAGGCGGTGAAAGCCATCGTATCGGTGCCGTGAAGAATCACAAAACCGTCGTAGTTGTCGTAGCGTTCGATAATGATCTGTGCCAGCTTCTGCCAGAAATCGGGCGACATATCGCTGGAATCTATAGGCGGCTGAAACTGGTAGGTGGCAATCTCTATTGAGAACAGGTTGAGCTCAGGCACTTTGCTGAGCAGGTGCTCGAAGTCGAAAGGCTCAAGCGCGCCCGTCAACGGGTTTTTGTTCATTCCGATGGTGCCACCGGTGTATATGAGAAGAACCTTGGTGTTTGTCATTGACAGTCTTCTTATTATCGGTTATCTTTTGATCAGTAATACAACGTTTTCAACATGTGGCGTGTGAGGGAACATGTCCACTGGCTGTACCTCAGCGACACGATACTGTTCGTCCATCAGCTGAAGGTCGCGAGCCTGAGTGGCAGGGTTACAACTGACATAGACGATGCGCTCAGGGGCTGCATGGAGTATAGTCTTCACTACGTCGGGGTGCATGCCAGCACGGGGCGGGTCAGTGATAATCACATCGGGATGTCCGTGCTCAGCAATGAACTCTTCTGTCAGAATATCCTTCATGTCGCCAGCATAGAACAGAGTATTGTCAATCTTGTTTACTTCAGAGTTGATCTTGGCATCCTCAATAGCTTCGGGCACATACTCAATACCAATCACCTTGCGTGCCTTCTTGGCTACAAAGTTGGCAATGGTGCCTGTACCTGTATAGAGATCATATATTAATGGATTATGGATAATGGATGATGGATAATTTTCCATTTTCAATTTTCCATTTTCAATTGGAGCAAGAGCAAACGCTCTTGCAACGGAGTACAAGTGGTAGGCCTGCTCGGTGTTGGTCTGGTAGAAACTCTTGGGACCCACCTTGAACTTCAGGTCTTCCATCAGTTCATAGATGTGATCTTTGCCTTTGAACACCAGGATATCCTGGTCGCCGATGGTGTCGTTGCACTTCTGGTTGTCCAGGTAGAGTAGGGAAGTAATCTGTGGAAACTTGTCGGCGATGTGCTGCAGTAGCCCCTTGACCTGTTCCTCGCTCTGTGCGAGAGCCTCGGCCGAGGTGTGGTCGTAGTGGAACTGGAAGATCACCATCCACTCTCCTGATGCTGAGTTGCGGATGATGATATCGCGCAGCAGTCCTATCTGGGCGCGCAGATCAAAGAACGATAAGCCCTTAGCCATCGCGTAGTCTCGAACCTCGTTGCGGATCTGATTGTGCAGGTCGTCCATCAACCAACATTTCTCGATAGGCAGAATCTTATCGAAGGCCCCTGTGATGTGGAATCCGATGGCGGGCACATCCTTCATGCTCTGACTTTCGTCGTTGGGCAATGTCTGAATCTGTTCCTTAGTCAGATAACGCTTGTTGGCGCATCCGAAATC
>CAMVDU010000060.1 GCA_947166345.1 uncultured Prevotellaceae bacterium | reverse complement strand
AGTACAAGGCCATTACTGCCGAAGCACCTAACACAGCGTAGGCGAACATATAGACGATGACATGTGGAGCGAACCATGGGCTCTGCAGGGCTGGCATCAGCGTCTTGGAGTGGATTTCGGGCTTGAAGAGGTTGATGCAGATGAACACCAACGCAAGAATGGTGGAAAACGAGAGTATCCATTTATACTTCCAGCGGGAATAGACAATGATGCCCGCCAGCGGCAGAAAGAAGGAATACCAGAGGCGCGTCTCGCCCATCGTTCTCAACGGCGGACGCTCCAAGGAAATCCACATCATCAGGATAAAGCTGAAGAACACGACGAGTCCGATGACAGTAGATGTATAGGCTATCGCCGTCTTCTCACGCCATGCTGCCCAGGCACCTACGGCCCAAAGCAGTACTGCTGCTATCGCGAAATATATAAATTGTTCCCAAGTCACCATGGCTATTTACTATTTGACGATTTACGATTTACAATTTTCTTTTTGCCGCCAAAGAGGAACATACATACTGCACCTGCGAGCATCATATAAATGCCCGTATAAACCAGCGGCAGCCACGGGTCGCTGACGAGTTCCAGGATGCTGGTCTGGCTCATGGCTCCCATCTGCGTGTCGTAGCCGTACTGGTAGATTTTCCAACCGTCCACCTCAACGGGTTTGTTTACCTCGACGGTGGTCTGGATATTTTTTCCCGTTTTCGTTAAGATCTGGATGTCGGAGGCAAAGCGGCGGGGCGAGCCGTCGTCGTAGGTCTCCATGATAAACTCCTTCAGTTCGATGGCGATGGGCATCTCTACAATCTGCTGTTGCGAGGTGAGCGCACGCCACTCGGGCTCTCCCTTCACGGTAATCATCTTCAGCCGCTGCATGTCGGCATTGCCTAATGTGGCAGTAGTCATGGCAAGAAACAAGCCCAGATGATTCAAGAGAAAAGGGATGTCCCTTTTCAAATTGATAATTGACAATTGACAATTGATAATTCGTCGGAGGATGATCTGTCCGAGAATCACGGCGATATACACATAGATCAGTACGAAGGGCCAGAACGACAGCATATTGTTCAGCCACACACCATCCACCGTCTGTCGCGTCAGTCCCATGACGATGGTCAGCACGACGGCATAGACCAATGCGGGTATCGCAGCCTTGTAGGTGCCGATGAACTGAAAGCCATACACCCGCTTGCGCAGCAGGAAGATGATGGCGATGAGTGCGAGGAATCCTGCCAATACGATGCCGTTGACAGGCCAGCGGAAGGAATCCCAATCTACAGGGCCGACACTCAGTTCGAGCATCAGCCCAGCAAAGATAAGGCCTCCTCCGATGAGGAAGCCTTCTTTCATATCGTATGGTTTAGTCCACATCAGATCTCAATAAGCTTACCGTTTTTCTTGGCCTCCTCAATCCACTTGGGAACGATATCGTCGAGGAACTTCTGCTTCTTCTCGTTCAGCTTCTGCATGTCGAGACCGATGGCCTGCTGAGCCTTTGCCTTCGTAGAGTAGTCGGGCACGGGAATCTCGCCAGTATGTCCGTACTTGGCAGCTGTGCGGGCAATCAGGATACGGGCCTCCTTGGCATAGTCGATAGAGGCAGCAAGCAGACGGATAACCTCCTGTGGAGCATGGAAGGTGGCACCATGAGAGGCAATCGAGTAGTCCCAACGCCACTGGCTCTTGCGCAGCAGGGCCTGGATGGGCTTCAACTCGGCCTCGGTAGCACCCTTGTCGATGATGAACTTGGTCTCGAAGTGGGCGCGGGCCAGTTCTTTCTCGGCACGATTACGAATCTCCGTACACTTGTCCTGACGCTCATAGACGTTCTGGCGCAGGGTCTCAGCATCCTGACGGTGACAGGTCTGGCAGGTGCGGTCGATCTTGGCCAGCGGCGACATGATCTGGTGGTCAGAGAACTTTACGCCACCCTCCTGCTTGTAAGGCATGTGGCAGTCGGCACACGACACCCCACGCTGGGCATGGATGCCCTGCTTCGACATCTCGTAGCCAGGATGCTGAGCCTTCAGGATTGGCGTCTTGGATACGGCATGGATATAGTCGTAGAAGCCTATCGAGTCATAGTATTCCTCAGCAGCCTCGAGTGTCAGGCCCTTGTCGTGAGGGAACACCAGATAGTTGGCCTTGCCGGGATTGTTGGGATCGTCGGGCTTGATGAAGTAGTACTCCACGTGGCACTGGGCGCATACCAGCGAGCGCATCTCCTGATGGCTCTGCTTCTTCACGTCGAGACCTCTGCGGGCGAATGCCTCATAGAGCGCAGGACGGGCAGGACGCAGGTCCATCGTAGTAGCATCGTGACAATCGCTGCAGCCGATGGTATTTACCTCTTCGGCACCCAGTTCGCTCCACTTCTTGGCATAGAAGTTGGCTGGATCGAACACCGACTTCGAATCGCTCAGTTCACGCATCATGCGAGGCACATCTGGTCCTTTACACGTCCAGCAGGTAGCGGGCTGCATATCGCCATCACCGTCGATACCAGGATTACCAGTACGCAGAATCTTGCGCATATCCTCCAGTGCGTGCTTATGTCCGCGAGGCGTGTTGTAGTGGCGCGAGAAGGCATAGCCGGCCCACAGCACCACCATCTCAGGACGCTGCTCGAGCACGTCAACCTCCTCAGAGCCGTTGTACTTCGACTCGAACGAGGTGTCCTCGGTCATTGCCCACGTCTCGTACTCACGCGGATAGTCGGCCTTGAACTTCTCGTTCTGGGCCACGATACTGTCTTCAAACACAGTGCGCTTGTTGTTGAACACACTGGCTACTTCGGCACGGCGCTCCATCAACGACGAGACGAGCAGCCCCAGCACGAAGACCACTGCCATTGAGCCTATAAACAAAACCCAACCTTGCCATTTCTTTAATGTCTTTGCCATATCTTTTACTTTTTTACCTTTTTACTCTTTTACCTTTTTATTTACTCAGCATTCCTTGCAGCCAATCAGGAACGGGTGATGGCGGCAATGGGGTTACAAACTCCGCATTCGGTGTAGCCATCAGCGAGTTCATGCCACTGTGGGGCACGTTGCGATGACAGTCCCAGCACACCTTACCTCCTTGAGCCTGCTGCTGCATGTAACTCATACGTCCCGTCTTCACAAACTCCTGATTCAGTTGGGTGTGACAGCGTATGCAGTTGTCCATCACCACCTGTCCCGTCAGCGTCTCGGCCATCGGTGCCTGACGCTCGGCATGGGTCACAAAATAGGCCGTATGCTTCAGTCCGTCCATCGCCTTGAAACCATATTTCAGGGCGAGGTTCTGGTGGGGCACATGGCAATCGTTACACGTGGCGTCTCTTCCGTGTGAGGAATGGCTCCACGTGGCATAGTAAGGTGTCATGATGTGGCAGTTCACGCAGGCCGACGGGTCATCGCCCACGAAATAGGTATGTGCCCTAAGCAGATACATAAACAATCCGCCAAGACCACATACAACGCCAGCCACAACCAGCAGGCCTATCTTCTGCCTGTATGAGAACCAGTCTCTGAAGGATAGTAGTTTGCGTAGATCCATATAGGTGTAGTTTGTGGCAAATATACGAAATATATTCAATATATCCTAACAAATCCACGCTTCCTTAACAACATTTAAGGAGTTCAAGCCTTTTAAGAACCCCAAAACTCCTATTTGTAATACAATTGAGATTTTATAACCTGATTCCGTACTTCACAATCCGCTCCTCCATCATTCCATCGGGCATGAATCGGAGGAGCGTTTCTGTGATGGTGTTGAGCATACGCTGGCGGATGTAGTCCTCGCGGATATAGAGCGACACACGGCGCTGTGAGAGATAATCGCCCTCTATTCGTCGCACGTTTTCACGCTGACTGTCAGAGAGGAATGGCAAGTGCATCTCTGGGATAATGGTAAAACCGCCATTCTCATCGACAATGCGGATTAGCGTCTCGATACTGCCAGCCTCGTACACACGGTTACCCTTGGTTCTTGCCTTGCAAAAGCTGAAGGCACTTTCACGCAGACATTGCGCCTCCTTCATGATCCACATCCTCTCGTGTTCCAGGTTCTCTGGCTTGAACACAGGTAGCTTGCGCCAGCAACTCTCAGCGAGATAAACCATGAAGCGCTCAGTGTAGAGCGGCACTTCGAGAATGCCTTGACGCGAGTTCCCACTGATGGCAATACCTGCATCGAGATGTCCAAGCTGTAGTTCGCTGAGCATCACATCGGCTTTCATCTCACGGACTGAGAGTTTTACAGTCGGATAATGTTCCATATAATGCCTGATGAACTTGGGCAAGATGTAAGGCGCAATGGTAGGACCGACAGAGAGCACCAACTCGCCACCCACGTCGCCTTTGTCTTCGGCCACGAGTTCTGTGATACGTTCCGCTTCTGCCAAGGCCTTCTCTGCCTGACGGATAATCTTCTCGCCAGCCGCTGTGGGCGTGACAAGTTTGTTACTTCGCTCAAAGATACGCACATCGAGTTCTTCTTCCAGTTTTACCAGCATGGCACTGAGTGTGGGCTGTGAGATGCCACATTGTTCGGCTGCCTTTGCGAAGTTGCGCTGGCGGTCGATGGCTACGATGTATTTCAGCTGTTGTAGGGTCATACGCTTCTTTGATGATAGATAGAATCGATGCAAAGATAGATAAAATAATTCGTTTGTCTATTATATTTTTTGTACCTTTGCACCGAATTTAAGAATAAATAAGGAATATGCAACAGAAAAAGACTTTCCATCGTCATTTTGCGACACCAGGATTAGACCTATATTGGATTATTATCGCCTATATCATCGTCGGGTGGTTCTTCCCCGTTGTGGGACTTATCGCACTCATTTGCATGATAGGCCCCGTGATGACCAGCATTTGGAAGGGACGCTGGTGGTGCGGACATGTATGTCCGCGAGGCAATATGTACGACCGTCTGCTATCGAAGTACTCACCCCACAAACCAATACCAGCGTTCGTTCGTACGTTCGGCTTCCGCCTGTTCATGGTATTCTTCATCTTCGGCATGTTCGGCA
>CAMVDU010000059.1 GCA_947166345.1 uncultured Prevotellaceae bacterium | reverse complement strand
ATACTATATTGAGGTCATCATGCAGGAGAAGATAAGGCTGTATTTGGAATATGTCAAGAAACATTCGTTCTTCTATGACATCGCCCTTGTCTTCAAGACTTTTTGGGTCATAGTTTCTGAAAGATGAAATCCAAAATATAAACGATATTATGGACTACGTAAAACTTGGTAACTCAGACTTGCGCGTGTCGCGCATCTGCCTGGCCTTAGATCAACTATTCTTCTTATAGCTCTGTACGGCCCAACAGCCCATCAGTGTGCCGATGCCCGCAAGGGCTAAGACCTGGTGGGCTGTTTCGTGCAGTCCACCTCCACGGATAAAGACGGTGCGGATGGCATCAATGAAGTAGTGCATGGGGTTGATATAGGTGGTAAGATACGCCCACTGGGGCATGGATCGCGTAGGGGTGAAAAGTCCCGACAGCAACATGATGCTCACCACAAAGAACCACATCACGAACATGGCCTGCTGCATGGTGTCGGAGTAGTTGGACACGATGAGTCCGAAAGAAGAGAAGAACAGCGCCAGCAACATGGCAAGCACGTAGATGAGCCACACCGGACCGGTTGGTGTGATGCCATAAACGAACCACGCCAGCAGCAAGCACACGGTGATGACAAACAGCGCGATGAGCCAGTAAGGAATGAGTTTGGCAAGGATGAACGCCCACTTGGAGACGGGTGTGACATTGATCTGTTCGATGGTGCCAGCCTCCTTCTCGCCAACGATGTTGAGTGTAGGCAGGAAGCCCGTCATCAGCATCATCACAATGGCAAAAAGCGCAGGAATCATGAAGAGTTTGTAGTTCTGACCTTTGTTGTAGAGGAGAAGAGACCCACCCCCAGCCCTCCCTGTGAGGGAGGGAGCAGATACCTGCTGCCCTTGAGAGTAACCACTTCCCTCCATTACAGGGAGGGGCTGGGGGGTGGGTCTTATTATCTGACTCAAATAGGCGCTGCCCATTGAGCCCTTGGTGCCGTTGACGGCATTGGCTGCGATGAGATACTTGCCGTCACGGATCTCGAGGATGACATCGGCCTTACCCTTCTCAATGTCTTTCATTGCATCAGCGTAGGTGGACTTCTGTCCGCCAAAAATAAAGTAGTTGGAGGCAGCAATCTGCTGTACCAATCGCTGCGACTCCACAGTGTGGTCGATGTCAACCACATCCACCACGATGTTCTTCACTTCCATCTGCATCACCCACGGCATCACGCACATGATGACGATGGGGAACATGATGATGAGTTTGGGCAGAAACGCATTACGACGTATCTGCAGGAACTCTTTTTGTATGAGATATTTCAGTGTCATATCAGTTACTCCAATCTTACATTAAACTTCTTCAGCGCAATGGCGAGCAGCACCACTGTCATACCTGTCAGCACAGCTACCTCGCGAGCCACTTCGCCAAAACCTACACCCATAATCATCAGCTTGCGCATAGCCTCGATATAATAACGTGGTGGAACCACAGCAGATATCCATTGCAGAATCGTAGGCATCGATTCAACAGGAAACAGCATGCCCGACAACATGACCACAGGCATGAGTAACACCATAGCTGACAGCAGCAGGGCCACAAGTTGCGTCTGTGCCACGTTGGAAATGAGCAGTCCCAGCGAGAGTGCCAGCAGGATATAGAGGGTGCTCACAGCCAGAATCCAGAACAGCGAACCAGCCAAGGGTACTCCCAACACGAAACGTGCCATCAACAGGATGGTGATGAGGATGCCGAAGGCCAGCACCAGATAGGGCACCGCCTTGGCGATGATCACCATCAAGGGGCGTACAGGCGATACCAACAGCACTTCCATCGTACCTTTCTCTTTCTCACGGACGATGGAGATGGAGGTCATCATGGCACAGATGAGCATCAGCAGCATACCCATGATGGCAGGCACGAAGTTATAGGCCGACTTCATCTGCGGATTGTAGAGGAGCCTCACCCCCAGCCCCGGCCTCACCCCTAACCCCTCTCCAAGGGGCGAGGGGAACTTGAAGGGCGAGGGGAGTGAATAGTGTTTGCCGTCAACTGGCTGAGACAGTATGCTTTGGGCGTAGGTGGTCCATTGCTGAGCCATATTGGGGTCGCTACCGTCAACCATGATTTGCCACTGAAGGTTACTACTCCCCTCGCCAATCGGAGAGGGGCTGGGGGTGAGGCTCATATCGGCCTTCTGACTGCGGATGAGCCGTTCGGCCTCCTGTGGGGTGTTCACCGTCTGCGTGATAATGAAGTATTCCGATTGTGCCAGTCGTTCTACGGCCTGCTGCGTACGGGGCGACATCTCTGACGTGACTACCACCGTGCGCACATTCTTCACATCGGTGGTGATGGCAAAGCCGAAAAGCAGCATCATCACCACAGGCATGCCGAAGAGTATCAGCATCGTACGCTTGTCGCGCAGAATATGCTTGGTTTCCTTGATTACAAATGCTATAAATTGTTTCATAATCTGACTTTATTTTCATTCTTTTGGGGTCTTACTCAATCATTGAGTAGTGTTCACCGGGGGTCAGGCGGCTGTACTCAATGGTTGAGTAGCGCATTCTGAGGGTCGGACGGCCGTACTCAATGGTTGAGTAGCGCATTTCGAGGGTCTGACGACCGTACTCAATGGTTGAGTAGCGCATTTCGAGGGTCTGACGACCGTACTCAATGATTGAGTAGCGCATTTCGAGGGTCGGGCGGCCGTACTCAATGGTTGAGTAGCGCATTTCGAGGGTCGGGCGACCGTACTCAATGATTGAGTGGCTCAGTCCGCCGACCTTTTAGCCTGACGCGCCAGCAGCGTAAATACCCCGTCGATGTCCGACTGGCCGTACTCACACTTCAGTTCGTCGGGCGTGCCGATGGCCTTAATCTTTCCGTCCACCATAATCGAGATGCGGTCGCAATATTCCGCCTCGTCCATATAGTGTGTGGTTACAAAAACGGTGATGCCACGATGGGCAGCGTCGTAGATGAGTTCCCAGAACTGGCGGCGCGTAGCAGGATCTACACCGCCCGTCGGCTCGTCGAGGAACACCACTCCCGGCTCGTGGAAGATAGAGACGGAGAAGGCCAGCTTCTGTTTCCAACCTAAGGGCAACGAACCCACCAAGTCATCGCGATGGTCTTCAAACTTCAACTGCCGCAGCACCTCGTCCATCTTACGCTTCACCTCGTCGGGTTTCATGCCGTAGATACCAGCAAAGAGACGAATATTCTCGGCAACAGTCAAGTCTTCGTAGAGCGAGAACCGCTGCGACATATAACCGATATGCTTCTTTATCTGCTCATATTCCGTGCGGATGTCAAAGCCTACCACCCTACCCGTTCCACTGGTGGGTTGGTTCAGTCCTGTCAGCATGTGCATCGCCGTCGTCTTGCCAGCACCGTTGGCTCCCAGGAATCCGAATATCTCGCCCCTTTTTACACTGAACGAGATGTCGTCAACTGCATGGAAATCGCCAAAGGCTTTTACCAGATGCTCTACCTCTATAACCTTGTCGTCCTTTACTTCCGTGTCCTTCTCGTGTTCAATGCCTGGCGGGTTAAAGATACTGGCAAATTGGGTGAGGATATCATCTGGAGTGCCAATGCCGCGCACCTTTCCCTGGTCAAGAAAAGCCACACGCTCGCAACAGCGCACCTCGTCAAGATAAGGTGTCGAAGCCACGATAGTGATATTTTGCTCCTTCAGCGTCAACAACATCTCCCACAACTCTTTACGGCTTACAGGATCAACACCTGTAGTGGGCTCGTCAAGGAAAAGCACGCTGGGTTGGTGTACCAATGCACACGAGAGCGCCAGCTTCTGCTTCATACCGCCCGAGAGTGCTCCTGCCTTGCGGTCTTTGAAGCGTTCTATCTGCGAATATATGGCTTTGATACTATCGTAGCCTTCGTCAACAGTGGTGCCGAAAAGCGTGGCAAAGAAGTTCAGGTTCTCCTCAATAGTGAGATCTTGATAGAGTGAGAACTTGCCTGGCATATACCCTACCCGACTACGTACCTCACGCATCTGCTTCACCACATCGTAGCCATCTACCGCCGCCGTGCCTGCATCGGGCAGCAACAGCGAACAGAGGATGCGAAACATCGATGTCTTGCCGGCACCATCGGGACCTATCAGTCCGAAGACCTCACCCTGGCCGACAGCAAACGACACATCGCTGAGTGCCTGTACCTTGCCGTACGATTTACTGATGTTTTTTACCTCTATTGCGTTCATAGTTTCAACTCGCCATACATACCAATCTTCACGAATCCATCATTTTTGATAGCCACCTTGACAGCATACACCAGGTCGGCACGTTCGTCGTCAGTGAGGATGGTCTTGGGTGTAAACTCCGAACGAGACGATATCCAACTGATGGTGCCTGCATACTCTTTACGTTGACCATCACCGTAGTCGGCAAACACCTTTACCTGCTGACCTATCTTGATGTGCTGCAGTTGGGCTGAAGTGACGTAGGCACGCAGGTGCATCGACTCGGTATCAGCTATCTTGAACAACGGCTTGCCCACACTTACAAACTCGCCACGCTCCGCATATTTCTCGAGCACCGTACCCTTGATGGGAGTCATGATGTGACATTTGCGCAGCATGTCCTGTAACTGTGCTTTCTGAACCTCAGCAGTCGAAAGTTGAGAGTTGAGAGTTGAGAGTTGAGTGTTGAGCGATGATATCTGCGCATCCAACTGCTTCTGCAACACTTTTACCTGGCTCGTAGCGTCGTCGAGCATCTTCGAGGGGGCAGCCCCGTCGGCAACCAGTTCGCGGTAGCGCTGCTCGTCCTGCTGGGCCTTAGCCAACTGCTGGCGTGTGGCAGCTATCTGGCGTTCCATATCGGGTTTCTGACTCTGATACACCGCTTTGGTAGCGTCCATCTGCTGAATCTTCAGCCACGTCTGCGTGGTGTCAATAAGTCCCACCTCTCGGGCTGCCTCCATCTTGTCGCCCTCGTTCACGTCAAACGACAGCAATGTCCCGCTCTGTTCGGCAAACACGGTCGTCTCGGTAGCCTCGAACGTACCCGTTGCATCGTATTCTTTCTCGTTGCTTCCGCAGGCTGTCATCATCAGCGCCACACCTGCCAATACATATATCTTTTTCATATGCTTAATTATTTGTCGTGTATTTGTTGTCGTATATCTCTTTCAGCATTTCAATCTCGTGTACTGACTGTTGCACACAGGCAGCATGCTCCTGATTAATTTCGCGCACCAGGTCGTTCGCATCGATGATGCCGTGTGCCAGCTTCGACTCTGCCGCTTTTCTCACAGCCTGTCGCAGCGATATAATCTCTCCGTCTTGAGCCATCAGCTTCTGATAGCGTGCAATGTTCTCGTGCTGCTGAATCTGTTCCAGGTTGTTATTGAAGAGGAATACCTCCCGGTTGTTTTCTGTCATATCACGCTGCAACTGCAGTTTTGCCTTGTCGTTCTTGCGAGTATAGAGGGCACCGATGTTCCACGTTACCCGTGCACCGACGATGCCGTTCAAGC
>CAMVDU010000058.1 GCA_947166345.1 uncultured Prevotellaceae bacterium | reverse complement strand
CGAATTTTTGGGCAATGGCACGACCCAAACCACCATCGTCTGCACCATCGTGCCGAAGAATTGAGAATAGACCTTGCTCACACAGACACATAAGGGATGGTTCTTATTGTGCACTTTAACGCATAGGACCAGTAACGATGTGCTCTAAATAGCACAAGGAGGGCGGCTCCGAACACCACGGCGGACGGCTCCGCCCTCCGCCTGCGTAACATAACGGTGAAGGAACGCTCGCCGAAGCGGGAACGCGGGATTTTGGTCGCCAAGATCGGTCCCCGACGCGGGAAAATGGCTTCTTGGCCATCAAAATCGGTTCCCGACACAGGAAATCGGAATCTTGGTCGTCAAGATCGGTTCCCGACAGCGAAAATCAGGATTTTGGTCGTCAAAATCGGAGCCCGACACGGAAAATTGGCTTCTTGGCCATCGAAATCGGAATCCCGAAGCCGCGGCGAGCGTTCTTGGTCATCGAAATTGGGAGATACGACAAGAATTTTCAAACTTTTAAAAACTAGAAACCTATGATGACATTCAAACAGATAAATCCGTTTATTGCTAAGGTTCGCACGCAGATGCACATCCGCCACCTGTCGTGGATGAAGCGCTTCGACAGCCGCGTGAGCGCGTGCATCACCGAACTGGGACAGGACACGCCGGCGATGCTGTCGCAGGCATACACCGCGCTGCACGCCGCCATCGAGCACGAGGACCAGGTGTACCTGATCATCCAGGAGAGCGCGCTGACGGCCACCATCGAGGAATGGGACCAGAAGCGCGACAACACCTACGTGGGCATCCGCACGATGGTGGATGCCCTGGGGCGCATCGGAACGGCGGCGCAGAAGGAGGCCTCGGCGAACGTGCTGAACCGCATGAACCACTACAAGGTGGACACGCACGAGCGCTATGCCGACGAGTCGGAGAAGATATCGCAGCTGATTCAGGACCTGCAGGCACAGCCGCTCTCCGCCGACGTAGAGACGCTGGGGCTGACCGCTCTGGTGGCCACGCTGAAGACCGAGAACGAGACCACCGAGCAGTACCTGGCCCTGCGCCAGGAGGAGCGCGCGCAGCAGGACCCGAAGGCCATGACGAAGGCGCGCGAGGCCACCGACGGGCAGTACACGCTGACGGTGCAGGTGATGAACGCCTTCGCCGTGGTGGAGCAGCAGCAGGGCGTGAGTCCCTACGACACCACCATCGACAATATCAACTCGGACCAGGAGTACTACATCCAGCACGTCTTTACCAAAGAGAAGAAGCTGAAGACGCTGAAAATCACCGACGAGGTGCAGTTCAACTACGTGCAGGGCGAGACCTGGGCGCAGGCCATCGAGGAGCACCCGCAGGAGAACGCCGGCTGGGCCGTGAGCGACGACGACCTGGACCATGTGCTCTACATGGACCAGCTGCTGAAGAAGGGCGCCGATGCCGTGGACGCCACGTCGAAGGTGGCAAGCGGCGAATACACACTTGAAGCTGAGGAAACCCAGCCTGATGATCAGGGCGGCGGCGAAGTGACGCCGGTGACGCCGGAGTAAAATTAAAATCCCGAAAGCCTTGCCGGCCTTCGGGATTTCTTTCGTCTCTAATTACCCGTAATTCTCAATCAAATACTTCACAAACTGTGGGTCGCCGAAGTTGATGATGCCCGTGTCGTGCTGGTTCATCTTGGCAATCTGAGCCATCTCGTCATCGCTCAGCGTGAAGTCGAAGATGTCAAAGTTTTGCGCCATACGCTCCTTGTGGCTCGACTTCGGAATAGCCACGATGCCGCGCTGGGTGAGCCAGCGGAGGGCAACCTGAGCAGCACTCTTACCATATTTCGCTCCGATGGCAGTCAGCGCCTCGCTCTTCACGATGCCGTCAACACCCTGTCCGCCAAGCGGTCCCCACGCCATCATCTTCGTGCCAAACTCAGCATGAATCGGTTCGATGTCTGTCTGCTGGATGAGCGTGTTGCACTGCAACTGGTTCACCATCGGCTTCAGCTCTACATAGTGGGCAAAGTCGAAGAAACGGCCTGCCTGGAAGTTGCTCACACCGATGGCACGCACCTTGCCTGCACGATAGGCTTTCTCCATCGCCCGCCATGTGCCGAACACGTCGCCGTAGGCCTGATGGATGAGTAACAAATCAATGTACTCCGTCTGCAACTTGCGCAGACTCTCGTCGATGCTCTTGGCAGCCTTTTCCTCGCCATTGTTCGATATCCACACCTTCGTCACGAGGAACAAGTCCTCGCGCTTCAGTCCACTCTTGCGCCAGGCATTACCCACACCCTCTTCATTCTGGTAGGCCTGTGCCGTATCAATCAGGCGATAGCCTACACTTAATGCATCACTCACGCAACGCTCACACTCTTCAGGGCTTACCAAAAATACACCGTAGCCCAATGTCGGCATCTTGACACCGTTTGATAATGTAATGTACTCCATATTATTAACCACGAATATCACGAATTAAACGAATTATCTATTTACTCCCCTCGCCTTTCGGAGAGGGGCTGGGGGTGAGGCTTCTTATCCACTCCTCAACCTTTTTCTTTTCCGTACGCACTTCGTGTCCGTAAATGCTGAAGCTATTCTGGACGTTAGCACCCGGGAAGGCAGCCTTAACGTCCTCTACGCAGTTGGCAAGTCCGCTGCCTTCGTGGGTGGTGAAAGGAATAACGGTCTTGCCCTTCAGGTCATTAACATGCTTCTTGAAGAAGGTAAACATTACTTGAGGATAAGTGCCCCACCATACGGGGCCACCAATAAACACCGTATCGTACTTTGACAAATCAATGTCGCCCTCATACTCGGGCAGCTCGTCGTTCCTTGCTTCTTCCTGCGCCAGTTTGATGAGCGGGTTGTAGGCCATGCCGTCATACTTGTGGGTAACGATTTCAAACTGCTCAGCACCGGTCAATTGACCTTCGGTCGATTTCTGGCTCGACTCGGCAGAGTTGATGCGAGCATCACTCTGCACTCGCTGATTCAGAAATTCCGTGATGTAGTCGGCCACAATCTTCGTGTTGCCCACCTCAATGTTTCCTACTGCATAGTTGTCTCCCGCATGTGAGAAGAACACTACTAATGCCTTTCCGTCCTTTGCCATAACTTTCTCCTGTTTTGCGCCACCGCTGCAAGCTGTGGAAATCAGCAATGCTATGGCGGCTGTGATGATACTTTTGATATTCATTTTAAATATACTTTTGAATTTGGGTGCAAAGTTACGACGATTTTCCGATACTTTGGTTTCACAAATTACTTCACGATTTTCACTTTTTGCCGAAAATGTTCTTTTATATACAAAATAATGTGTAATTTCGCAGCCATGAAGGCAGATTTTCAATATTCCACAGACTTCTACGGGATGAATTCCCGTGAGTTGAGCCACACCTGTATGCACCTGCTTTGCTTGGCAGGTGAGGCAAGTTTTGTGTTCAACGAGCGATGCTACCATATCGTGAAGAACAACCTGGTTGTGATACCGATGCCTGATCGTATCAGCAACTTGGCGGCACATGATGACTTGCAAGTGGAATGGTTTGCTGCCGATTACAAGTTCCTACAGAACCTGCTGCCATCGAACAACTACAGCATCGGTGGCAGTATCTCGCTGAACCAAGACCCCGTCATCAACCTCTCAGATGAACAAGCACAGCATCTGCTGGAGGATTTTCATCGTCTTCGTGACCGCATGGACGACAGCCATGTACAGTTCTATCGCGAACTGATGGGCAGTCTCTGTCTGACGATGATGTACGACATCTTCGAGGCCCATGCCCAACGAGATTCTACAGATATCCACACTGACCGCACAGCCTACATCGTGAAGCAGCTGATGCAACTGCTCTCCACAGGCATTAGCCGGACGGAGCGTGAGGTCACCTATTACGCCGAGCGCCTGAACGTCTCGCCCAAGTACCTCTCCGATACCGTGAAGCGCGTGACGGGACATAGTGTCACCTCATACATCGACCGACACACCGTACCTATATTGAAAGACTATTTGAATGATGAACGCCTGTCCCTCACCCAAATAGCCGACCTGATGAACTTCACGTCACTCTCTTACTTCAGCCGCTACTGCACCAAGCATCTTGGCCAGTCCCCCAGCGAATACCGTCTGAGTCTGCAACCAAAGCTTGATTTGTAAGACTCATTTATGTTAATCTGCATTGACTCAAGTCGGACATAAAGGAATCATAATTCAAAACGGTAAAAAGATAATTAGAAAACAATGAAAAAAGTTATAGTTATTTCCACAAGTCTGCGTCACGGCTCAAACAGCGACATGTTAGCAGACAAGTTCGTTGAAGGAGCAAAGGCTGCCGGAAACAAAGTAGAGAAGATTTCTCTTGTAGGTAAGAATATACAGTTTTGCAAAGGCTGCTTCGGTTGCCAGAAACTTGGGCACTGTGTCATCAATGACGATGTGAACGACATCATGGCAAAGGTACTGGAGGCCGATGTAGTATGTTGGGCTACACCTATTTACTATTATGAGATGAGCGGTCAGATGAAGACCCTCATAGACCGCATGAACGGTATGTACGAACAGGATTATCAGTTCCGCGATGTCTATATGCTGTCAACGGCAGCAGAAGACGAAGACGATACTTCGACGAGAGCAGAAGCAGGCCTGAAAGGATGGGTGGATTGCTATCCTAAGTCACGCATGGCTGGCACACTATTCTGCGGAGGCGTGAACGAAGCTCGCGAGATAGTGGGTAATTCCAAACTCCAAGAGGCATTTGAATTAGGAGAAAAGGTATAACATAGAAAGTAGAGAAAAATGAAAAGGTCTTTTTTCGCCACGATACTGATATGCAGTATCCTCGTAGCATGTAACAACAAACAAACCACTAATAACGATATGGAACAGAAGTTAGAATTGACGCAGGAGTGGGACAAGGTGTTTCCGCTGAGCGAGAAGGTGAACCACAAGAAGGTGACGTTTAAAACACAGTATGGACTGACGCTGGCGGCAGACCTTTATACGCCGAAGGATAGCAAAGGTAAGATGGCAGCCATCGCCGTCTCTGGTCCTTTCGGAGCCGTCAAGGAGCAATCGAGCGGACTCTATGCCATGAAGATGGCAGAGCGTGGTTTCGTAGCACTCGCTTTCGACCCTTCCTATACGGGTGAGAGCAGCGGTGAACCGCGTCGTACAGCTTCGCCCGACATCAATACTGAGGACTTTATGGCTGCTGTCGATTTTCTGTCGAAACAGGACAATGTGGATGCCGAACGTATTGGCATTATCGGTATCTGCGGTTGGGGTGGCATCGCACTGAATGCAGCCGCTGCAGATACCCGTATCAAGGCAACCGTTGCGAGTACGATGTACGACATGACACGTGTGAGCGGCAACGGCTATTATGATGCCAACGACAACGAGCCTGACCGTCATGCCGCACGCGAGGCACTTTCCAAACAGCGCCTTTCAGATCCGAAGGAAATGGCAGGTGGAGTCATCGACCCACTGCCTGATGATGCGCCACAATTTGTTAAGGACTACTATGATTATTATAAAACAGAAAGAGGCTATCATGCACGCAGCGGCAACTCCAACGATGGCTGGCGTGTCATCGGCACCCAGGCCTACGCCAATAGCCGCTTCCTATATTATATCAACGAGATTCGCTCTGCCGTCCTCGTGATGCATGGCGAGAAGGCCCACTCCCGCTACTTTGGTGAGGCAGCTTATCACTATATGGTTGATGGTAAGGCAGAGGGGTACAAGTTTGTTGGCGAACCCAATCCCAACCCAGAGAACAAGCAGCTGCTCATCATCCCAGGAGCCTCACATTGCGACCTCTACGATGGTGGATATACTGAACTCGTAGGTAAGGGCGAACCCAAGAATATGATTCCTTGGGATAAGCTGGCAGAGTTTTTCACCAAGAATTTGAAGTAATATGAGAAGACACTACTGTCCGGTTAAATTTCACCAAAGTGAGTTAACTTTGGCAATTTAAAAAGAAAACTCGCCGAAATGCAAAATTTCTGCAAATTGGCGAGTTTTATTACGCAATTCGGATAAAAACCTAATTGCGGTTATCATTGATAAGCGTTAAGATTAACCATCATATTTGAGCATTACTTGCACTCCTTCAGGATTTCAACGATCTCGTTGGGTGTGAGTTGCCTACAGCAGCCAGGGGTGATGATGAGGAATATGGAAACACACCCCTCGCCCTCATTCACGAAACCACCATTTCCATTATCCGACAGCAGTTGCGCTACAGCAACAAAAGCATCAAGGAAATCTGTGCTGAACTCGACTTTCCCACACTCTCCTTCTTTGGCAAGTTCGTCAGGGAGCACTTGGGTATGTCGCCAACAGAATATAGGCAGAAGCACTTAGAAGAAGGTTAGCCAAAAGACAAAATGCAGTTCCGAGCAAGGTTCCTAAGAGGGAAATGAGTAAGCGGAAGGGTAGGGGCCTTTGCTTTATGCTTTATTAAACTTTGTCTTAGGTTGCTTACAGCGCGGACAACGCCAGTCATCAGGCAGGTCCTCGAATGCCACACCGTCATGTTCAGCAGGATCATAGACATAGCCGCAGATGGAGCAAACATACTTACCGCTGGCTTTCTGGCTTGAGAAATCCACCTCGGCAAGGATTGTCGGCACGGGATTGTCGAGATCCATCACGCGCTTGGCCTCCAAATTCTCGTAGCCCTGCGGCGTATGAGTACCACAATAGACAGTTG
>CAMVDU010000057.1 GCA_947166345.1 uncultured Prevotellaceae bacterium | reverse complement strand
TTGGTACCCAGCGTACAGGTAGAGAGCGACTGTGTCTCACCACGGGTGAAGATAGCACTTCCGTGAGGCATGGGCAGGGGAGATACCTCGCACCAGATGGGGCGGATATCGGTGGTCTTACGACCATCCAGACGGATACCCTCGTCGAGAATGCAACGGCGCATAGCGTCGCGCTCCACGTCGTGGTAGTAGCGGTCCATCATAGCCTCGTATTCTTCCTTCGAGATCTCTGAATCCTCAGGAACCTCAGCAAGGAAAGCCTCCTTGAAATCAGCCAGCAGCTTCTCGAAAGCCTCGGCACGTGCCTGCTTCTCGAGGGCCTGCTTGGTGATATCGTAGGCGGGCTGGTACAGCTCTTTGTTCATACGGGCACGAAGCTCTTCGTCGTTCACTTCGTGGTTGTACTCGCGCTTCACGTCCTTACCCAGCTCCTTAGAGAGCTCGGTCTGCAGCTCGCACATGGGCTTGATGGCATCCATAGCGGCTTTCAGGGCACCCAGCAGGTCCTGCTCGGAAACCTCGTTCATCTCGCCTTCCACCATCATGATGTTCTCAGCAGAAGCACCAACCATGATGTCCATGTCGGCCTGCTTCATCTGCTCGAAGGTGGGGTCAATCACATACTCGCCGTTGATACGAGCCACGCGCACCTCACTGATGGGGCACTCGAAGGGGATATCTGAACATGCCAGAGCTGCTGAGGCGGCAAAGCCAGCCAGTGCATCGGGCTGATCAACGCCGTCGGCAGAAAGCAGCATGACATTGACGAAAACTTCTGCGTGATAGTTACTGGGGAACAGTGGACGAAGCACGCGGTCCACCAGTCGCGATGTCAGGATTTCATTGTCTGAGGCTTTGCCTTCGCGCTTGGTAAATCCGCCGGGGAAACGGCCGGCTGCGCTGTACTGTTCACGATAATCTACCTGCAAAGGCATGAAATCTGTTCCGGGAACTGCATCTTTTGCGGCACAAACGGTGGCCAGGAGCACGGTGTTGTTCATCTTCAGCATGACGGCACCGTCGGTCTGTTTTGCCACTTTCCCGGTTTCAATGGTGATGGTTCTTCCATCAGCCAGTTGAAGGGTTTTTGTAATTACGTTCATCTTGTGTTAAAACATCTAATAAAAATAAAATCGCACAAAGGTAATCATAATTGTGCAAATACGAGCACAAATGGCTGATTATTTACTATTTTTTATGAATTTACGTGCTTCTTGGTGCCTTTATGGACTTATTTTGAGAAGAAATGGTGTTTTATTATGGGAAAATATGTACCTTTGCACCCAAAATAAAAACAACACGATGAAAAAGATTTTATTCATAGCCTTGACTGTCGTACTGACAATGACGACAGCATGCAGCGACAAGAAGGAGAGAGGTGCTAACGACTTTGCCATTGAGGGTACTATCAGTGGCGCTGCCGACAAGATGATGTATCTGCAACTGGTGGCTCCTGACGAGGTGAAGACCGTTGATTCGGTGAAACTGGATAAAGACGGACGTTTTGAGTTCTTTGGTCCCCGTCCAAAAGCTCCGGAGATCTACCGTCTTAGTCTTGACAACCGTTACATCTACGTGTCTATCGACTCTATGGAGACGGTGACAGTGAATGCTACCTATCCCAAATTGGCTGACTACAGTGTGAAGGGCTCTGACAACTGTTTGAAACTGAAGGCGCTGAACGCCATGCATGCCGCCTTGCAACAGAAGGTACGACAGATTGAGATGTCACAAGACCTCTTCCCTGGACAGGCACGCGACTCGCTCATCAACGTGATTAATGCTTATAAGGAGAAGGTCAAGGAAGACTTTATGATGGTGGGTCCTCAGCATGCCTATGCCTATTATGCCCTGTTCCAGACCATTGAGCATGTTTCTGGTGAGAAGACGCTCATCTATAGCCCCTACTCAAAAGAAGACCTGTGGGCTTTTGGTTGTGTAGCCAACTGCTGGAAAGAGTTCCACAAGGACACAGAGCGTGCCAAGAAGTTGGAAGAGCTGTATCTTGCTGCCCGTCAGGAACTGCGCAAGCACAATCAGCCTATCGACGAGAGCCTTATCAGCGAAGCTGGTATCTTTGAGATTGAACTGCCCGATGCCTTTGATGTGACACACCGATTGAGCGACCTAAAAGGACAGGTGGTGGTGCTCAACTTCAACGACTTCCATGCTGCTGAGTCGGGTGCTATTATACTGGCTCTGCGCGAGCTCTACAACAGATATCATGAGCAGGGACTGGAGATCTACCAGGTAGGTGTTGTCCAAGATGCCCACTGGTGGCGTCAGTCTGTGGACAAACTGCCGTGGGTCAACGTGCTAGACCAGTCGGGCTATTATGCTAAGCTATATAATGTGCAGGCCCTTGGCGACTTCTTTATCATTGACCGCAACAATATGCTGCAGCAGCGTGTAGGTATTGACGGTCTTGAACAGGCTGTCGTCAGTCTGCTGTAGTTCCCGTCACATCCATAGATTTCTTCTATGCATCCCTTGGATAAGTTCAAGTTCTGTCCCGTCTGCGGCAGTTCCCATTTTGAGGTGAATAACTTCAAAAGCAAGAAGTGTGCCGACTGTGGTTTCACCTACTATGCTAACCCGTCGGCAGCAACGGCAGCCTTCATCCTGCGCCACAACCGACAGGAATTGCTGGTGGCACGACGAGGGAAAGAGCCTGCCAAAGGAACACTCGACTTGCCTGGTGGTTTCATCGATATGGATGAGACGGTGGAGGAGGGCATGCGTCGTGAGATTCGCGAAGAGACAGGTCTTGTGGTTGAACGACTGGAGTATCTATTTTCCATTCCCAATCTCTACATGTATTCTGGCATGACTATCCACACGACGGATATGTTCTTTATGACCGATGTGGATGATGACGTTGTGCCTGTAGCCGACGATGATGCTGCTGCCTTGGAATGGATGCCACTGGAGGCTGTACAGCCAGAGGAGTTCGGACTGATGAGCATCCGTCAGGCAGTTATCCGTTTTCTTGACAATACCCTCTCACAAAAATAGCTATGGAAACGACCGTTGCGCTGAAGAACCTCAGCATTGGATATAAGGATAAGCGTACTGTAGCCAAGGGGCTGACGGCAGACATCAAGGGTGGTGAACTCACTTGTCTGTTGGGTGAGAACGGCGTGGGCAAGTCAACACTTCTACGAACGCTGGCAGGTTTTCAACCTCGTCTGTACGGCAGCATTTGTATTGAGGGGCAGGCCTTGGAGAAATTTTCTGACAAAGAGTTGGCCAAAAAGATTGGTGTGGTGCTGACTGAGAAGCCCGACGTGGGACAGATGACCGTCGAAGAGATGGTGTCTATGGGTCGTGCACCCTATACTGGTTTCTGGGGTGTGTTGGACGATGAAGACCATCGTATCGTGGATGAGGCTATCCGTCAGGTGGGTATTGATGCGCTGAAGACCCGCTTGATCAATACGCTGAGTGACGGCGAACGGCAGAAGGTGATGATTGCAAAGGCATTGGCCCAGCAGACTCCTGTTATCTATCTGGACGAGCCCACGGCCTTTCTCGATTATCCCAGTAAGGTGGAGATGCTATTGTTGCTGAAGCGTATCAGTAGGGAGTCGGGCAAGACCATCTTTCTTTCGACCCACGATGTGGAGTTGGCTCTGCAGGTGGCCGACACCTTATGGCTGATGCAGCGTGGAGGCAACCTGGTAATAGGAACACCCCACGAACTGGCAGCACAGGGAGTACTGGCACAATTCGTGGAGCGTAGCGGTGATATCCGTTTCGATGCCGAGAACCTCAGCATCCGAGTGGTATCTACGCAGGATTATTTGTATTCGTCATAATCGTCGTAATTGTTTTCCCAGATGTAGATAGAAGACCGACCACTCATTTCTACTTCTTTCAAATCGACATCAATTTTAACTTCCTTACCTTCGTCGTCAACAATAGTGTATTCTCCATCGTTTTTAATCAGAAAGAAGGAGTCGTAGCCATCAAAAATTGGGCTCAACAGCGTGGGACGATCCTCAAATTCTGACCCTTTTTTCTTGCCACCTTCATCAACGATGAACCACTCGTCATCTTCGCGTGCAACGATGATAGCGCCGTTATAGTCAAGTCGGTCGTATTTGGCCTTAAAAAGGATTTTTCCGTTCACATCCATCATACCATAACTGTCGTCTTCGCTGTAAACAAACTTTCCGTCGAAGATTTCACTATCAATCCGTTTGTTTTTCAGTTTTAACTTGGTATTTCCCTTTTCATCGAGAATAACTTCTTCGTCATCAATTCTGACCACGATCAGACCATCTTCAACAAGATAGCGAGGTTGCATGTTTTCCAAAGGCTTGGTCAGTAAGGTTTTTCCTTTATGATCGATGACATACCACTTATTAGCTTCTTCGTCAATGAATATTTTTCTATCCGCCACCAAGAAGTTTTCTCTTACATCATTGTATTTACAGGGCACAATGAGTTTGCCATCCAGATTAATGGCACCATACTTGCCATCCATCTGTACTTTGGCCCAGTCATCCAAGAAACATTCAACTTCATTAATCTTCTTTCCTGGGAATTTCTTTGCCATATCGATGGCTACACCACCTTTTTTGTCAAGATAGATGATTCGACCATCCTTCTTCTGTACGGGGGCATACTTGCCTGTAAACATGCCTACCTCTTTGTAGGCAACACCCTCGCCAATCTGTTCGGGTTGGTCGTCGGTCTCATAAAACTCGTAAAATTCTTTTTTGTTCTGTACGGCAAAGCGGTCGTTGATTGAAACAGTGGGTGCATTCTTAAACTCATTCTCGAAGAGCACTTCGCCTTTCGCATTAATCATTCCCCATTTGCCATCACTTTTTTGTTTAAAGGCGAAATAGTCGATAGTAAAGGATGCACTACTGCCACAGGCTGTCAACAACAATAGGCCTACGGCCGAAAGGAATAAATGTGAGATTTTTTTCATAAGGTTGTAATTATTATTGTGTTATTAATCTGCTAAAATAAAGTCAAGCTGGCGTTTCTCGACATTGGCACGGGCCACCTTGATACGAATGGCGTCACCCAACTGGTATTTATGGTGGTGATGACGCCCCACCAGACAGAAGTTGCGCTCATCATACTCATAGTAGTCACCATCAAGGTCGTGCATGCCTACAAGTCCTTCGCAGTGGTTTTCATCAATCTCGCAATAGAGACCATACGACTGAATACCAGAGATATGCGCATCAAACTCCTGTCCCACCTTGTCGGCCATAAACTCCACCATCTTGTATTTGATTGAATCGCGCTCGGCCTGCTGTGCCGTCTGCTCCATCATACTCGAGTGTTCGCAGAGCTCTTCATAGTGATCCTGGTTGGCAGAGCGACCACCCTCCTGATAGCGCGTCAGCAAGCGGTGTACCATGGTGTCGGGGTAGCGGCGGATGGGTGATGTGAAGTGGGTGTAGTAGTCAAAAGCCAGTCCGTAGTGCCCGATGTTATGCGTTGAGTACTTTGCCTTCATCATGGCACGCAGGGCCAGTGTCTCCACCATTTTCTGCTCACGCTGTCCTTCGGCATCGGACATGAGTTTGTTGAGACCTTTTGAGATGGCGCCACGGGTGCCGCTGGTCTTCACCTTGTAACCCAGTGGGGCCAGCACAGCACGCAACGACTCCAGTTTCTGTGGGTCGGGTTGGTCGTGAATACGATAGACGAAGGTCTTTCCCTTTGAGGGTTTTCCGGAATCTCCGGACTTTCCGGATTTTCCGACCTTGCCGATAAACTCGGCAACGGTGCGGTTAGCCAGAAGCATGAACTCCTCGATGAGTTGGGTGGCATCATTCGACTTCTTGAAATAGCAGCGCGTGGGTTTGCCATCTTTGTCAATATCGAAGTGCAGCTCCTCGCGGTCAAACTTCACAGCACCATTGCTGAAGCGGCGTTCGCGCAATTTCTTTGCCATCTTGTCGAGCGTGCGCAGTTCCTCTGCATAGTCGCCCTCTTTTCCCATTAGGATGTCCTGCACTTCTTCATAAGCATAGCGACGGTTGCTGCGAATGACGGTATGCGCTAGGTGCCAGTCTTTGATGTTGGCTTCCTCGTCTAAAACGAAGATGACGCTATAGCAGAGTTTTTCTTCGTCGGGTCGTAGTGAGCAGATGAAGTTACAGAGTCGCTCTGGCAGCATGGGAATGGTGCGGTCCACCAGATAGACGCTTGTAGCGCGCTGTTCTGCCTCTTTATCGATGATGCTGCCTTCGGCAACGTAGTGAGATACATCGGCGATGTGGACTCCAACCTCCCACAACTGGCTTTTGGCTTTTGGCTTTTGACTTTTGGCATGATCACCGATAGTCCTGATACTCAGGGCATCGTCGAAGTCCTTGGCGTCTTTGGGGTCGATGGTGAAGGTGGTCACCTCACGGAAGTCCTCACGACGTGCAATCTCTTCTTCGCTGATCTCGGCAGAAATCTTGTTGGCTGCGTCCTCTACACGTTTTGGATACTTATAGGGTAGACCATACTGTGCCAGGATAGCATGCATCTCCACATTGTTGTTGCCCTGTTCGCCCAGCACGTCAACCACTTCTCCGACAATATTCTTGGAATCGGGTGTAGGCCATTGCGTAATCTTCACCACAGCCTTCTGTCCCGTCTTGCCGCCTTTCAGTTTCTTTTTGGGAATCAGGATGTCGTGAACAAAGAAATTACCCTCGGTCACCAGGAAGGCATAGTCTTTCTCCACCTGCAGAATACCAACAGCCTGGTCGTGCTTGCGCTGCAGAATTTCAGTAACGATGGCTTCTTTGATGTGGTTCTGTCGACGGGCCATCATAGCAACCCTTACACGGTCGCCATTGAGGGCGAACATAGAGTTGCGCTCGCTGACGAAGATTGGTTTGCCACCATCATCGGGCATGAACGAGTTTTTACCGTTAGCCTTACGAATGAAGGTGCCTTCCTGTACCTGTGTCTTCAGATTCAGGCGATAGCTGTTGTTATCCACCTTGCTCAGATAGTCATCCCACGCCATCTCTTCCATTGTGTCAATGGCCAGCATCTTGGCTGGGTGGGTGTCAAGCCGTAGCGCCTTGAAAATCTGTTTGAATGTCAGCGCCTCACCAGGATGTGCCTGAAACAATCCTTGTAAGGCATCAGCAATCTCGCGTTTGGAAAAACGTTTTCCTCCCTTTTTCTTCCCCATAGTTTTTGGTTTTTAATTCTTGTTTGGGTGCAAATTTAGATAAAATTTTCGAGATTATAAGCCAGTCGAGATAAAAATGTTCA
>CAMVDU010000056.1 GCA_947166345.1 uncultured Prevotellaceae bacterium | reverse complement strand
TTGCCAGCAAAGATCTGCTCGATGATGCCCTCTTCATTGATGATAAAGGTAGTGCGGATGGTGCCCATGGTCTTCTTGCCGTACATCACTTTCTCGCCCCAGGCACCCATGGCCTCCATCAGCGCCTTGTCCACATCGGCAATCAGCGGGAAGGGCAGTTCGTGCTTCTCCTTGAACTTCACGTGCGAGGCAGCACTGTCCTTACTCACGCCCACCACCTCGTAGCCCTTGCCTTGCAGTTCGCTGTAGTGGTCACGCAAACTACAAGCCTCAGCCGTACAGCCACTCGTATTATCCTTCGGATAGAAGTACAGCACTAGCTTCCTACCCTTATAATCACTCAGACGGATGTCCCGTCCCTGTTCGTCCTTGCCCAGAATCTCGGGCGCCTTATCTCCAATATTCATAGTTGTTAGGGGTTAATTATTTGTTTTTATTTCAATTATTCTGCTCACTTGATTAGCTTCGTAATCTGCTTATCGGTGGCCTCGGGCAACAGTCTGCGAAGGTGCTCAAACATCCGTTCGAATGACTCCTGTGGCGTGTGCTCGCATCGGCACATCTCACGCCCTAACAGCCGCTCTGGCGTTGTCAACAGCGACCAGCCCCAGCCGTATTCACGCCCATGCTTGTCAGTAGGATACACGAAGTCCTCGGTTATGATGCGACAGGCCATCTGCAGGCGTGTCACATAACCGTCAAACTTGCTCCGCATCTTGGGACCATCGAAGCCGCAGGCAGCACGCAGTTCACGCGTTATCAGACTGCCATGCTCAGCTAACGTCAGCAGGATAGCCTCATCTATAGAGCCCTCCACAGGCACTGGTCTCAAAGCGCGACGATAGTTGCATAGGTCAGGCCACCAGTCTTTGCTCACGAACCCAGCCTTGCCCGCAAAGAACTTGCCATACACGCAGTGTCCTTCGGTGACGATGGGCCCTTTCCATTTCCACAGCGGCCAGTCCCATCCGCCGTCATCGAACACCACATATCGATTGTCCTCATCCACCAGTTCCTCTGCCGAGTAGCCCCTGATGCCACTATCCAACAATGGCAGGATGCCTACCTCCTGAATCAGGTCCATCAGTTCCGGACAGCTATGTATCTCCATGTCTCTCATATCAACAAGAGGTTATCGTTTTATCCAATATTGTCGTTCCTGTTCCGACATCTTTTCAATGGCATAGCGTAACATGGTGCGAGGCATTTCATGGGCATGCTGACGCAGAAAGTCGCGAAGCAAGTCCATCGATACGCGTTTGCCCATCTCGCGCAACATCCAACCCACAGCCTTGTGCATCAAATCATGAGGGTGATGCAGATGAATCTCCGCATAACGCAAGCACCACGACGGGTCACCCATCTGCGACGTCTTCCACGAACAAACGATACTCATGCGCTGCTTCCACAAGTTGTCGCTTTGGGCTAATTCGTCTAATACCTTTATCTTATAGTCTTTGTCTCCCAGACTAGTCGGCAGCAACAACCAATGCCCCAAAATCTTATGCACAGACAAATCTACTAGGTCCCAGTTGTTTGCCTGTTCAGCATATTGCAGATAGAGCGTTAGGATTTCGTCTCGCCCACGGATAGACTTCTCGTCATTCTCCAATCGTTTGGTGGACAGTTTCTCAAATTTCGCGACCAAAATCAGCAGACCGCAAAGCCTCACCTCGTGCCATTTACTCATCAGCAGTTCTGGCACCTCATCAATGGTCAATGGTCCATGGTCTATGTTCAATGCCATCTTCACCACCTCCCTTGTCTGTGGCACCTTCAGCCCCAGGAACTCATCGCCCTCGCCATATTCCCCAGGTCCCGTCTTAAAGAACCTCATGAGTATCCTTCGCTGCTCTTCATTCTGCAGCGATTCCATATATGCGATTATCTCTTTTGCAGTCATCAATATCTTAGTTCTTTTCTGTCATATATTTCCAATAGCGACGTGGCATATCCTGCAACTGTTTTCGAGGATTCATGCGCTCTTTGATGCAGATGGCCTTGAAGTAGGTGCGCCAGAGGTCCTGGAACAACTGGTCGTTGTCGCTGAGCATGTCTGCATCAAGTTTTCCATTCGATAAATCAAACGGCACAGTAGCCTCGTCCTCGAAGGTGACGCGGACGGGCGCATTACTCCCCTCTCCTTTTCTTGCGTCCCGCTGGTAGCAAGCGTCCTTCGGCCGAGCGGGAGAGGGGCCGGGGGTGAGGCTATAATAGTACCCATAGTGCCGCTTCGCATCATAAATCAGCCACGGCTGGTCGTTAAATCGGTCCTGAAAATGGTCGATAATGATGGGCAATACATTATGGTCTGGTGAGACGACACCCAGATATGTTCCGTCTTTCGCCTTCTGAAAACGAATAAACTGCTTCATCCTTAGTTGTTCGTGCAGTACTCTGCGGGCAATATTCGTTACAGCCAACACATCAGCATCAGCGAAGTTCCGCGATATATCGCCCTGACGAAAAACCTTACAGATATATTGAAACAGCGGCGTGTTCAGTTCCCGCAATTCCGACAGCCAACTGACAGAAATCAGTCGCAGAGCCTCACGGCTTAGTTTCTTCTCCAGACCGGCCCAAACCCGTCGTGCTTTCTCTTCGTCTGTCGTCACATGATAGGTATGGTCACAGAACAAAGGTAGCGCGTCACCCTCAGCCAGCAGTTGCTCTGGTTGTTCCTTCATATAGAAAGCATCGAACACTGCTGTCAACAGTCCGTCCATCGTTCCGTCAAACACATATACCGTCATCTTGCTATCCGTTTAATCCGTGAAAATCGTTGTCTTAAAAATCTTCGAAGTCCAGTTTCAGTTGTTGTTCCTCTGCAGCCCGTTTTTGCTGTGCCTTCGAGACAAGCAATGGTCTTAGCCGTTCTGGTCGCAGTTCGTTGATGCCGACGATAGGCTGTGAGAACTGTGAGGTCAACTCGTTGCATGTAATAAAATACTTTGCCTTCTTCATGACGACACCCATCTTCTTAAGGTCGTAAGAAGTAAGACGGTTAAAGCGACGCGAGTTCACGATGAGCCAAGCCGACTTGGTGCCCAGTCCTGGCACTCTCAATAGCTGCTCGTAATCTGCCGTATTGATATCCACAGGGAAATATTCTGGATGCCTGAGTGCCCACGCGAGCTTCGGATCTACCTCCAAGTCAAGGTTCGCGTGCATTTCGTCGACGATCTCGTCGACGCTAAAGTGATAGAACCGCAAGAGCCAGTCAGCCTGGTAAAGCCGATTCTCGCGCACTAAAGGCGGTTGTTTCAGCACAGGCAGTCGTGGGTCGTAGGTGTTCACGCTCACATAGCCCGAGTAATACACGCGACGCATCGTGGGCTGACCGTAGAGCATCGACGACATCTGGAGGATATCCTTGTCCGTCTCTTTCGTCGCTCCCACAATCATCTGTGTAGACTGACCAGCTGGCACAAATCGTGGGGCATGGCGGTATTTCTTACGATCCTCTTTATTCTCCAGCACACCCTGCTGAATCATCTTCATCGGTTGGAACACGCTCTTGTGGTCTTTCTCAGGCGCAAGGAGTTTCAGCGACTCCTCCTTGGGAATCTCGATGTTCACGCTCATGCGGTCAGCATAGCGCCCTGCCTCGTTGAGCAGTTCCTGCGAACAGCCTGGGATGCTCTTCAGGTGGATATAGCCGTTAAAACGATGAACGGTTCTGAGGTCGCGGGCAATGGCTGTCAGCCGTTCCATCGTATAGTCAGGATTGCGCACTACCCCACTCGACAGGAACAAACCCTCGATGTAGTTCCTGCGATAGAACTCCATCGTAATTTCCTCCAGTTCGCTGACAGAAAGCGTTGCCCGCTTGATGTCATTGCTTCGCCGATTGATACAATACGCGCAATCGTACATGCAGTAATTCGTCAGCATCACCTTCAGCAACGAGATACATCGGCCGTCATCAGCAAACGAGTGACAGATACCCACGCCACCAACGGTAGAGCCCACCATGCCCTGCTTACCTTTGCGCACGGTGCCGCTCGACGAGCACGACACATCGTATTTCGCCGACTCTGCGAGTATCCGCAGCTTCTCCATTGTCTTTTCTGTCAGCATAACGTCTGCAAAGGTACAGTTTGACCGTCCCAAAAGTCAGGACACCTTTATTTATTTAACAATCTTTATTATTCAAACATTTCCTAAATACACATACCTGATGCCCTCTTCCTCGGCTACACGCTTGGCGGCTTTTAGCGTCGTGATGGGCGTGGGAGGCGTGTCCTGCATCTTGTAGCGGGGGAAGAAACGGCTGAAATGCAAGGGAGCCACAGCGAGGTCATTGTCAGCAAACCAACGACACATCCGACGAATCATCTGCATATCATCGTTAATCCCAGGGATGACAAGATTGGTGATTTCCACCCACACGCCGGCCTGTTTCATGGCAAGAATGGTGTCGAGCACGGGCTGCAGATGTCCTCCGCTTACCTTCATATAGATATCGTCGCTGAAGGACTTGAGGTCGACGTTGGCGGCATCAAGGTACGGCAGGAGGTCAGCCAACAGTTCCTGACAAACGTAGCCTGCCGTGACGAGGATATTCCAGAGGCCAGCCTCATGCGCCATCCGCGCACAATCGATGATATATTCGAGATAAGTCAGTGGCTCGGTATAGGTGTAGGCGATGCCCGGACATTGGTGCTTCAGGCAGAGCGCGACGACGTCCTCAGGCAAGAGTTCGTAATGATTGACCTCCTCAGGCGACACCTGCGAAATATCGTGGTTCTGACAGTTCAGGCAACGGAAATTACAACCCGTACAGGCCAGCGACAGACACGTCGTGCCAGGATGGAAGTGGTACAGCGGTTTTTTTTCTATCGGGTCGATGGCCAACGAACAAGGTTTGCCATAGACCTCGCTCACGAGCACGCCGCCTTCATTCCTTCTGCTACGACAAATACCCGTCTTACCCTCAGCAATACGACAATGGTGCGGACAGAGCGTACACTCCACCCGTCCGTCAGCCAACCGCTTATAATACCTACATTCTTTCATCCGTTAAATCCGAACAATCCGTGTTCGAAAAGAATTCGTGCTATTCGTGGAATTCGTATTCGTTAAAAAACAATCGCTTCGTAAACGTAGAGTTCAGCGTCCTTCCAGCCGTCCCAGCCCAGTCCGGCCTTGTCCTGCGAGCAATGTCCCACGAACTCTTCTTTGGTCCAGTTCACCTCGTCGGCCACCTGCGGCAGGAACGTGCCGCTACGATAGCCTTTTTTGATATAGATGCCGTGGCGATGCAGTTCGAACTCGTCCAGACTCTGGATGCGACGCATGGGCGTAAGCACGGAAATCTCGATGTCGAGGTCGTTCAGTTCATCGCGGGTAACAGGCATAAACCGTGGATCCTCAAAGGCTGCCGCTCGCGCCATCTCTGCTACTATCTCGTGCAAAGGATAGTCCTCGCCAAAATGTCCGATGCAGCCACGTAGATGGCCGTGCTTATGCAACGAGACAAAGGTACCACATTTAGAGGTGAGAGGTGAGAGGTAAGAGGTAAGAGTCGGCTGCGCGATAGGCTTGCCGTCCAATGAATCGCGAATGCTATTAAATGCGATATCTTTCAGCACCTTCTTGTCTGCATCAGAAAGGGCGAAACTCATGTTGTCCTTATGCAGGATGGCAAACGAGTGGTACCCCACCACCCTACTATGGTCGTGATTGTCGATGTCGCCCGAGTTCTGGTACATCAGGTGCTTCACCTCGTACTGGCGGTCGAGCATCAGCATCAGCGTAATGATGGCAAACTCACCACACGCACTCGTCGCCAGATTCCGCTTGCCACTTCGTGCATTAGCATTGATGGTCGCAATAAACTCCTCCACGTCGCCCGTCGCAATAGCCTTGCCCGTCTTGGCATCCACCTCGCAGGCATCCTCATACTTTGGATAATGTGAGAAGTCGCTACTAATCACGAACAGGTTCTCGTCCGTAAAGTATGGCTTCAGCACCTCTGCCATCCGCTTCAATTTTTCGTAATCATTCGTCGAAATAACAATCGGCACAATCGGTGGCACTTCCTTAAATCTCCTTTGCAAGAACGGCAACTGCACCTCCAAACAATGCTCCCTATCGTGCGCCTCCGACCTGTAACAGAACACAGAATCCGTGTTCGTTAATGCAACAGCCGTTTCGTGGTCCACTTTCACCTGTCCTAATGGCGTCGCATACCAGTCCGCTTCCGTGTTCACCGATGCTCCGTCGAACCATTCGTGGTGACTCGGTCCTAACAGGAAAATCCGCTTGTACTGCTTCTTAGGGTCAATCGCCATATACGCCGACGCTGCCACATTGCCAGAGAAATAGTACCCTGCATGAGGCACTATCAACGCTGCTACATTACTGTACTTCGCGTCGTTACGATGTAGCGCCAAGAAACTGTCCACTTCCTCGCTCAGTTCCCTTGCATCGCCCGTATAAAACCGGTTCGCCTGTGTCGCCGGCCTCACCACAGGAGCCTGCGTCTGTCCCTTACATCCGTTTATCATCATCGTTGTTGTTAGGATTAGTATAATCGTCTTGATGCTCATGCTACTTAATCAGCTTTTCAATCTGTTTTTCCGTCGCCTCAGGCAATAGTTTACTAAGATGCACCTTCATCCGCTCGAACGACTCCTGTGGCGTGTGCTCGCATCGGCACATCTCACGCCCTAACAGCCGCTCTGGCGTTGTCAACAGCGACCAGCCCCATCCGTATTCGCGCCCATGCTTGTCGGTAGGATATACAAAGTCCTCCGTCACAATACGACAGGCCATTTGCAGGCGCGTGACATAGCCATCGAACTTGCTCCGCATCTTAGGACCGTCCAAGCCGCAGGCAGCACGCAGTTCGCGAGTTATCAGGCTGCCATGCTCAGCCAATGTCAGCAAGATAATCTCTTCGATACTACCCTCCGCAGGCGCTGGTCTCGAAGCGCGACGATAGTTGCATAGGTCGGGCCACCACTCCTTGCTCACGAAGCCCGCCTTGCCCGCAAAGAACTTGCCATAGACACAGCGGCCCTCGGTGACGATGGGCCCTTTCCATTTCCACAATGGCCAGTCCCAACCGCCATCATCGAACACCACATATCGATTGTCCTCATCGACGACATCCTCGGCAGAATAGCCTCTGATGCCACTATCCAACAATGGCAGGAATCCTACCTCCTGGATGTAGTCCATCAACTCCGGACAACTATGTATTTCCACGTTTTTCATATTCTTACTGTTTTTCTGATGTTTCCTTTTGCAGTTTCGGGGTGCATGGCGATTTCGAGGGGTATTCCAGGAGGATTGATACAGGCAACATGGGAGAAGCCGGCATCAAGAAGGAGTTGTTCGTCAGCTATGCGGCCGGCTATAAGCATTACAGGAA
>CAMVDU010000055.1 GCA_947166345.1 uncultured Prevotellaceae bacterium | reverse complement strand
CAAAAACTCATCAACTTATCAACTCAAAAACTCATCAACTTATCAACTCAAAAACTCAACAATAATGAAAAAATTTCCTTGGAAGCGAGTGCTGGAAATGGCTGTCACCATCATCACCGCAATCATTACATCACTGTCAACGACGGCATGCGTAGGCGCATAAGAAAGACGACAATGATGGGTATTAAAGACAACTTAAACAACAAAAACAACTTTTTATTTAAACGCGAATGATCGTGAATGAACCGCGAATGAGGCGTAAATATAATTTTATATGGTCGAATATATGGGCATTACTTGTTAAAATAATAAATAAATAAGTTCTTGCGTCCCTTCGGTAGCAAGCCAGCAAAGCTGGATAAAAAGGTTGTTTTTGTTGTTTCTGTTGTCGTTAATTTTGTTGTTGTAAAAACCAAAAAGAAATGCGAAGAATTGATTTGATTGTTATCCATTGCTCGGCCACGCGCTGTGACCAGAACTTTCCCGTGACAGCACTTATCCGCTGTCATGCGGAGAGGTTCGGGTTCACGGGCTACCACTATTATGTGAGAAAGTCGGGCTGCATCTATCAGACGCGCCACGAGCAACTGGTGGGCGCTCATGCCAAAGGCTACAATGCCCATTCGCTGGGTGTGTGCTATGAGGGAGGCCTTGATGCGAACGGTCATCCTGCCGATACCCGTACACCCCGTCAGAAGCGGTCGCTATTGCGGTTGCTGAAGCGTTTGAAGAAGGCGCATCCCGATGCCCGCATCGTGGGACACCGCGATCTGCCAGACGTCCACAAGGACTGTCCTTGCTTCGATGCAGGCAGCGAATATGGGACCCTTGACAACCGCTGATGGAAAGAACAAAGAGAAAGACGTGATAAAATGTCTTTTTCTTTGTTTTTTCTTGTTATTTTGTTTTGTATTTTACCAATTTTTTTGTACCTTTGCACGCGTTTAGGACATTCACATAAAATGGCAGAAGAAACAACAGAGAAGCTCGGTTTGAACGGGCAGGAACAAGACAATTATTCAGCGAGCAATATTCAGGTGCTCGAGGGTCTGGAGGCTGTACGCAAGCGTCCGGCCATGTATATTGGTGATATTAGTGAGAAGGGTCTGCACCATCTGGTAAACGAGACTGTCGATAACTCTATCGACGAGGCGATGGCAGGCTTCTGTACCCATATAGAGGTGACCATCAATGAGGACAATAGCATCACCGTTCAGGACAACGGTCGCGGTATCCCCGTCGATGAGCACGAGAAGATGCACAAGAGCGCCCTGGAGGTCGTGATGACGGTGCTGCACGCCGGTGGTAAGTTCGACAAGGGTTCGTACAAGGTGTCAGGCGGTCTGCACGGTGTGGGCGTGAGTTGTGTGAACGCGCTGTCAACGCACATGATGTCGCAGGTGTTCCGCAACGGTCACATCTACCAGCAGGAGTACGAAAAGGGAAAGCCCCTGTACGACGTGAAGATCGTGGGCGACACCGACCTCACAGGTACCCGTCAGCAGTTCTGGCCCGACGGTACTATCTTCACCACCACTGAATATAAGTACGACATCATTGCCAAGCGCATGCGCGAGCTGGCCTACCTGAATGCCGGCATCACCATCACGCTGAAAGATATGCGTCCTGACGAGGACGGCAACCTGAAGGAAGAGGTGTTCCACGCCAAGGATGGTCTGAAGGAGTTTGTGCGCTACGTGGACCGTCACCGCACCCACCTCTTCGACGACGTCATCTACTTGAAGACCGAGAAGCAGGGCACACCCATCGAGGTGGCCGTGATGTACAATACCGACTACTCGGAGAACATCCACTCGTATGTGAACAATATCAACACCATCGAGGGTGGTACCCACCTGCAGGGCTTCCGCATGGCGCTGACGCGTACGCTGAAGAAATATGCCGATGACGATCCTCAGATATCGAAGCAGATTGAGAAGGCAAAGATTGAGATTGCCGGTGAGGACTTCCGCGAGGGTCTGACCGCTGTTATCTCTATCAAGGTGGCAGAGCCCCAGTTCGAGGGACAGACCAAGACCAAGCTGGGCAACAGCGAGGTGGCTGGCGCCGTGCAGCAGGCTGTAGGCGAGGCCCTGACGAACTATCTGGAGGAGCACCCGAAGGAGGCTAAGCTCATCTGCGACAAGGTGGTGCTGGCTGCTACTGCCCGTATCGCCGCCCGTAAGGCTCGCGAGAGCGTGCAGCGCAAGAACCCCATGAGCGGTGGTGGTCTGCCAGGCAAGCTGGCCGACTGCTCGAACAAAGATCCGAAGACCTGTGAGATCTTCCTCGTCGAGGGTGACTCGGCAGGTGGATCAGCCAAGCAAGGTCGCGACCGTCACTTCCAGGCTATCCTGCCCCTGCGCGGAAAGATCCTGAACGTGGAGAAGGTACAGTGGCACCGTGTCTTCGAGGCCGAGTCGGTGATGAACATCATTCAGTCGATAGGCGTGCGCTTCGGTGTGGATGGCGAAGGCGACCGCGAGGCTAATATCGACAAGCTGCGCTACGATAAGATCATCATCATGACCGATGCCGACGTCGATGGCTCGCACATCGACACGCTGATTATGACGCTCTTCTACCGTTTTATGCCACAGGTGATCCAGGGCGGACACCTCTACATTGCCACGCCCCCACTCTATAAGTGCACCTACAAGAAGGTGTCGGAATACTGCTATACCGAGCAGCAGCGCCAGCTGTTTATCGACCGCAACGCCGCAGGCGACGAGAAGTCGGTACACACCCAGCGCTACAAAGGTCTTGGTGAGATGAACCCCGAGCAGCTGTGGGAGACCACCATGAATCCCGAGAACCGCCTGCTGAAGCAGGTGACTATCGAGAACGCTGCCGAGGCCGACGAGATATTCTCCATGCTGATGGGTGACGATGTGGAGCCTCGCCGTGAGTTCATCGAGAAGAATGCTACCTACGCCAATATCGATGCTTAGTTCTTGACGAGAGAACGAGTTTTTTTGACGAGAAGACGAAAGAACGAAATTATTGACGAAGGGACGAGTTTTTTGACGAGAAGACGAGAAGACGAAGTTTTTTTAAATTTATTGCTTAGGCAAGCGTACTATAAAATAAATTTGCTACCGCCACAATTGCTGTGCGGTAGCATTTTTTTCGTTCTCTCGTCTTCTCGTCAATATTTTCGTTCTCTCGTCAAAATTCACTTCTTGTGTCTGAACTTACTGGGTGACATGCCCATGTGTTTTCGGACATAAGAGCCGAAGTGCGACATATTGGCGAAGCCCAGTATGGCTGATATCTCCTTGATGCTGAGGTTGCTGTTCTTCAGATAGAAGCGGATATCCTCGGTCGTGTATTGTACCACCCAGTCGGAAGCCGTCTTGTTGCTGTACTTCAGACAGAGCATGGTGAGGTATTTTGGTGTAATGGCCAGTTGGTCGGCATAGGTGGCAATAGGCTGGCGCTTCACGTCGTTATTGGAGATGAGGCTGAGGAACCTGTTGAACAGTTTCTTGCCCTGCGAGTGATGCTGCTCCTCGATGGTGCCGTTTTTCTCCTCCAGCACCTGACACAAATCCAGCAGGAGTGCGCGTAGCAGGGCCTGCAGGGTGTGATAGGAAGGTGCATGCTGCTTGTTATGCAACTTGGAAAGCAGCAGCTTGTAATAGAGCTCGATGTCCATCTTGCACGACTCACTCAACGTGATCTTGTACATCTGGTTGATATAGACCATGTGGTTCCAGGTCTCCATCTTGTCGTGCAGCAGACCCTGAATGATGTTGTCAGACAGGCCAATGGCCATACAGTCTATCGTGGCACCACGCACACTCTTCTCCACCTTGGCGTTGGGAGGACAGATGAAGGCATCGCCCTCGGAAAACTCCAAGACTTTGCCGTTGACGGTCAAAGTGATGCCTCCCTCGTTGCAGAGGGCAAGAAGGGTGGTCTTGGGTTTTAGCGGATAAGCTTTTGACAAGATATCCACATGCTCGAAGATGATGACATCTCCGTCCTTGTAATCTACAACGGTATTGCTGAAATCAATGTACCCGAATTGGTCGTTAGAAGTAGCCATAGAAAAATGATTTGGCTACAAATTTCATATTTTTTTTCCAATAAAAGGGTATAAATGAAGATTATTTTTGTCTTGAAGGGACATAGATTCCATTTTAAGATAGCAATGCCACAATTTTGAACACTGTGTGCGTTAAAAATGTACTATTCGCTTACCACTATTCGTACTCCATCACGTCGCGCTGACCACGAAGAACGGCAAGGGCATTGAGAGCTAGGGCTTCCATCTCGTCCTCGCCAGGGAAGCAGTAGGTAGGTGCCAGGAACTCGATGCGCTGGCGCAGGCGACTGATGACATACTCGGAGCGTGCCAGTCCACCGGTGAGCAGGATAGCATCGACCTTGCCGCAGAAGACGGCACCCAGTCCCACGATGTTCTTCGCCACATGATAGATCATGGCGTTGAGAATCAGTTCGGCATGCTTGTCGCCATCGGCTATGCGCTGTTCTATCTCCTTGACGTTGGCCGTCCCCAGATGGGCATTCAGACCGGCCTTGCCTGCAATACGCTTCAACAGTTGCTTCTCGGAATACTTGCCGCTGAAGCTGAGGCGGATGAGGTCGGCAGCAGGCAGACTGCCGGCACGTTCGGGTGAGAAGGGACCTTCGCCGTCCAGCGCATTGTTGGCATCGACGGCACGCCCGTGCTGATGGGCAGCCACCGAGATGCCGCCACCGAGATGACAGATAATGAGGTCCAGATCCTCGTAGCGCTTGCCTATCTCGTTGGCAAAGCGACGCGCAATGGCGCGCTGGTTCAGGGCGTGCCAGATGCAGATGCGGTTCATCAAGGGCGATCCGCTGATGCGCGCATAGTCGTTGAGCTCGTCAACCACGCCAGGATCGGCAATGAACGAGCGACAGCCAGGGATGGTCTGTGCAATATCGTGGGCGATGAGACACCCCAGGTTGCAGGCGTGGTTGTGCATGGCGATGCCATAGCGCGTGTCGTCGAGCATGCGCTGGTTGATCTCATAGACACCGCCGGCGATGGGTTTCACCAGTCCGCCGCGACCGATGACGGCCTGAAACTCCATAGGCACGTTCATGCGCTGCAGCTCGTTGAGTACCAGTTGCTTGCGATAGTCCAACTGTTCGGTGACATCGTCAAACTGTGCCAACTCTTCATTGGTATGGGTGATGCTGCGCAGCACCATTGGCTTCTCGTCTTCGAAGACAGCCATCTTGGTACTGGTAGAACCTGGGTTGATGACAAGGATAAACATAATTTCAATGCTTAATTCATAATGCTTAATGCTTAATTATCAGTTTTTTCCTTGAGACGTTTTGATAATTGAAATCAACATCTTTATGAGCTCACGACAATCTGTCAACATACTATCCGCTTGCTGTTCTGTGATATATTCCGTGTCGCGTAGCAGTTCAATCCAGAATTCCGATTCACTTGCCTCTTTAAGAGAGATTCCCATTTTTTGCGTAAACTCAGCCTTAGAATATCCGCGTATAGCCTCTTTAACGTTTGCACCGATACTGGTACCACTTCGCATAAGTTGCTTGCCTATGACATAATCATGCTTTTCATCACACAAGAACTTATACAGCCTGACACTTCTTACTGCAAAAGCATAACTTTTAGATACAATGACATTCTCTTCCTTCATCACTTAAATCTACCTTTTTAAATATATCACTCAAATATATCACTCAAATCTATCAATTATGCATTAAGCATTAAGAATTAAGCATTAACACAGGCGAGCGCCAGCGAGTAGAACTTGTTGTCGGCTGCGTCGGCACGCGAGGTCAGCACCACGGGCACCTGCGGTCCCTGAAGGATAGCTGCCGTCTGAGCCTGACAGAAAAGCGTGATGGATTTGTAGAAGACGTTACCAGCCTGGATATCGGAGAAGATGAGACCGTCGGCCCGTCCTTCCAGAGGAGAAGTAAGGCCTTTCTTGTGCAGGGCGGCAGGCGACAGCGAGGTCTTCAGGTCGAGCGGACCGTCCACGATGCAGGGACCAAACTGTCCGGTGTTGGCCTGTTCCACCAGTTCGCGATATTCTACGGTGCATGGGAAATGTTTGGGGTTCACCTTCTCGGAACAACTGATGAGGGCGATGCGCGGCACCTCGACACCCATATTACGACAGAGCGTCAGCAGATAGATGAGCTGTTGCTCGCGCTGCTCCTTGGTGGGGTAGGGGATGACAGCCACATCGGTCATGAACAGTAGCTTGTCGTATTGCGCCATCTTGGCACAGCAAAGGTGTGTCAGCACACGACCCTTGGGCAGGATGCCGGTCTCTTTGTTCAGGATGGCCTTTAGCAGGTTGTCAGTGTTCAACAGACCTTTCATGATAACGTCAGCCTTGCCCTCGCGAACCAAGGCAACAGCCTGCGCTGCTGCTACATCCACGTCGGGGTCGTCAACCCAGATGGGTTCTACAAACCCTATGTGGGCTGCCCGTTCAACGGCACTTGAAGTACTCTCATCACGACCGCACACAACGGCCACACGACGACACATACCTGACTGTTTCAGGTGATCGACCAACTCATCAAAGTTCTGTAATGCTTTCATAGCCTTCTGTTTTTGTGTTGCAAAGGTACAAAAAGTTTTTCAATATTTGCACAAATAGATATAAAAAGTGCAAAAACGGGAGAAAAGCTTAGATTTTTTCGTAACTTTGCGACAAATATTACGCAACATGACGATGAAACGACAAGCTACCGTACTATTTCTGATGCTGGCAACGACCTGTGTTGCCCAGACATTTATCATCCAGACCAGTCAGCCCTGCCAGACCATCGAGCATTTTGGCGCTTCCGATTGCTGGTCGATGCCGACGATTGGGCTGTGGGATAATGAGACCGAACAGCAGAAGATTGCTGACTGGCTGTTCTCAACAGAGAACGATGCCAATGGACAGCCACATGGTATCGGCCTGTCCGTTTGGCGTTTTAATCTAGGGGCAGGCAGTGCCTATCAGGGTGACTCCTCCTATATAAATAGAGGTACGCGAACGGAGTGTTTTTTGCAGGCCGATGGCAGCTATGACTGGACGGCACAGGCAGGTCAGTTGAAGTTTCTGCGCATGGCCAAGGAGCGGGGCGTGAAAAAACTCTTGGCTTTTCTCAACTCGCCCCCAGTCTATTTCACCCAGAACGGTCTGGCCACCAATACGGGACGTGGCGGCACGCTGAACCTGCGCGATACGTGCTATGACGACTTTGCACGCTTCATGGCCGAGGCGGTGGCAGGTTTGGAGCGCGAGCATGGTCTGCATATAGACTATATTTGTCCGGTGAACGAGCCCGACGGCCACTGGAACTGGCAAGGTCCCAAACAGGAGGGCTCGCCGGCTACGAACCGAGAGATAGCCCGATTGGTACGTGAGACCAGCAAGGCCTTCCTGGATAAAGGACTCAGCACCCAGATTATGGTTAACGAGTCGAGTGACCTGCGTTGTCTGTTCGATGTCTATAAGACTTCGTGGGAACGCGGACGCGCCATCAGTGCCTTCTTTTGTAAGGACAGCACCGATACCTATCTGGGCAACCTGTCCAACGTGCCGCGACTGATATTAGCGCATAGTTATTGGACCAACACGCCTGTGCGCTACATGAAGCGGATACGCAGGCAGTTGCACGACGCACTCCAGACCTTTGATGCCGAGTACTGGCAGACAGAACTGTGCATCATGGATAATGACAAGGAGATAGGCGGTGGCGGAGGCTATGACTTCACGATGAAGACAGGACTATACGTGGCCCGCGTCATCCATCACGATTTGGTATATGGTCATGCTAAGAGTTGGTCGTGGTGGCGAGCCTGTGGCGGTAACTACAAGGACGGACTGATCCGTGTGTTTGACCGTCAGCAGCGGGCACGTGACTCGCGTCTGCTGTGGTGTCTGGGTAACTATAGCCGTTTTGTGCGACCAGGTGCCGTGCGCTATGAGGTTACCAGCAAAGAGAAGGAAGACCCTTATGGCGTGATGGTCTCTGCTTATCAGAATAAAGACGGCTCGTGGGTCGTCGTGGCCATCAACTACAGCGACAAGGAACAGCCCGTCACTTTATGTTTCGGGAAAACCGAAACACACACAGTGGACCGAGGTTTTCCCTCGGCTATCATCTGGCAGCCCTACCGTACCAGCGACGTGGAGGGAGAGACACTGAAGCCCCTGGTCACCACCGATGGTAATACCACGTTGGCGCCCAGAAGCATCACAACGTTTGTGGGAAAACTGCCATAAGATTGTAGGGAGACAACCATTAGTTTGCGGGAATACATGCAAAAGAAAAGACGCTGCGAGGGTTGCCTCGTAGCGTCTTTGTAGCGGGAGCCGGGATTGAACCGGCGACCTCATGATTATGAATCATGCGCT
>CAMVDU010000054.1 GCA_947166345.1 uncultured Prevotellaceae bacterium | reverse complement strand
GAAAGTCAAAAATTAACTCTATATTTATATATATAAATATAGAAGTATTTTTAGGGTATGTGAAAAGCTCTTGGAGAACTGCAACAACTGCAACACTGCAACAACCGCAACAGAGAGTACAAGACACAGTGTCTGGATGCATCCCTGTCACTGAGACGCTCCTTGGTATGTATGGTGACGCTCCTTGGTGAGCAAGCAGATACGCGATGGTGACCAAGGAGACGCTCCTTGTTCACCACCGAGATGCTCGAAGCAAATGATGTAGACGTTCGAAGTCAATGACGCTCACGCTCCGACCACTTCAGCAGGCGCTTGTATTCCTTCTTGGTAAGGCGCAGGAAGGAGCCGTGCTGCGGTCCTGTCACACCCTCTATGTCAACGGGGTCGTGGAAGTTGCGCAGGTTCTTGTCGGCCTTGCAGATGCGGTAGTGCTTGGGACGGTCGCTGTACTGAATGTAGGCCACACGCCACGTGTCGTCGCCGATGAGCTGGAAGGCGCTGCTGCCCTCGCACTTCTTCTTGCCCTCGAACGAGACGTAGTCGTCCTCCACGGGTTCGCCCCATCCGCTGGTGAGGTGCTTGCTGGTGGCGGTGTAGATGCCAGGTTTGCCGCCCTCTTTCTTGATGAGCATGTGGTAGAGGCCGTCGGAGAGCAGGTTGATGTCGGCATCGATGGTGGCATAGCCCCAGTCGAAGAGCAGACGAGGCTGTGTCAACTTAGTAAAACTCTTGTCGGCATAGGAGTAGTACATGCGGTCGTACTGTTCCTCAGCGCGGTTCCACATGGAGTAGTAGATCATGTAGCCGCCACGGTCGCCGTTCTCCCATACGTAGTCTGGGTCCCAGAAGATCTGCGGTGCCCACACGCGGTTGATGGTCGTCCAGTCCTTGTAAGCCTCCTCCGACCCCTCCAAAGGGAGGGGAGACGTAAAGATGGCGGGACCTTTGCGGAAGTCGAACGACACGCTCGTCCAGTGGATGAGGTCGTCACTCTTCAGGAGGTCGATGCCGTAGTTGTCCCAGTCGCTCTGCTTGCCCAGCGCCTTGGTCATGGCGTTGTTCATGTCGGTGGTCACCATCACGAAGCCCTTGCCGTTCCACGAGCGGCAGATGTAGGCATCCCGCTGTCCGCCCTCGATGCGGGCATGCTCCTTGGGGTCCATGATGGGGTCGCCGCCCAGGATGTCCTCGTAGTGATAACCGTCGCGGCTGACGGCGTAGGCCGTCCACTGACCGCGGTCGCTCATGTGACAGTAAAGATAGCCGTAGTCGCCCTTCTGCGGGTTCTGGGCCGATGCTGAGAGCGCCGTCATCGTCAGCGCTGCAAGAAGAAAAAGATGTTTTCTCATACTCAAAATTTAATTGCTGCAAAAATACTATTTTTTTCGTGATTTTCCAAAAAAAAATTGGGAAAATGTTTTGAACCGCAAAATATTTTTTGTACCTTTGTAGCAGATTAAAACTAACGAAAACTCATGAAGAAAATAACGAAAAACCTACTGACCATGCTGCTGGTCGTCCTGTGTGCCATCCCCGTCAAGGCCCAGCAGGCGGAGGACCCCAACGAGATGGTGGCCTACCTGTTCACCTATTTCAACAGCAACGATCCCAAGGACGAGCAGATATGCTACGCCCTGAGCGACGACGGCTACAACTACACGCCGCTGAACGACGGTATGCCCGTCATCGAGAGCGACACCATCGCCCTGACCCAGTGCGTGCGCGACCCTCACATCCTGCGTGGCGAGGACGGTAAGACCTTCTACATGGTAGTCACCGACATGAAGTCGAGCCTGGGCTGGTCGAGCAACCGCGGTATGGTGCTGCTGAAGTCGACCGACCTCATCAACTGGACGCACTCCACCATCAACTTCCCCACACGCTACACGAAGAAGTGGAAGAACGTGATCCGCGTATGGGCGCCCGAGACCATCTACGACCACAAGGCCAAGAAGTACATGGTGTTCTACTCGCTGCGCACCAGCGACCACCGTTCGTACGATAAGATCTACTACCAGTATGCCAACGACGACTTCACCGACCTGGAGGGCGAACCCCAGTGGCTCTTCGATGCCGGCAATGCTACCATCGACGGTGACATCGTCTACAACGAGGCTGACCAGCTGTATCACCTCTTCTACAAGCAGGAGTCGGGTAGGGGCATCTACCAGGCTGTGGCCAAGAACCTGACCGACAAGTGGCAGATGCTCGACGGCAACGTGGAGCAGACGAAGGAAGCCGTAGAGGGCGTCGGCGTGTGCAAGGCCATCGACGGCAAAAGCTGGATCATCATGTACGACTGCTATGGCAGCGGCCACTACCAGTTCTGTAAGTCGGAGGATCTGAAGACCTTCCAGTTTGTGCAGAACACGCAGACGAAGGGTAAGTTCACCCCGCGTCACGGCACCATCATCCCCATCACCCGTGCCGAGAAGGAGCGTCTGCTGAAGGTCTTCGGCAACCACAAGCAGCCCATCCTCACGGGCTTCCATGCCGACCCCGAGGTGCTCTACTCCACGAAGACCAAGAAGTACTACATCTACAGCACCACCGACGGTACGCCTGGCTGGGGCGGTCACGACTTCAGCGTTTTTTCTTCGACCAACCTCATCGACTGGACCGACGAAGGCAAGATGCTCGACGTGAAGGGCGATCAGGTGAAGTGGGCCACGGGCAATGCGTGGGCTCCCTGCATCATCGAGAAGAAGGGTAAGTACTACTTCTATTTCTCAGCCCACAACCCCCAGTCGAACCGCAAGGAGATTGGTGTGGCCGTCAGCGACAGTCCCACAGGACCTTTCGTGGATAGCGGTGCGCCCATCATCACCGACAACGACCGTCCCAAGGAGGCACGTGGCGGACAGGCCATCGACGTCGATGTGTTCAAAGACCCGAAGAGCGGCAAGTACTACCTCTACTGGGGCAACGGCTTCATGGCCGGTGCTGAGCTCAACGACGATATGCTCTCGGTGAAGAAGGAGACCATCACCCACATGACGCCCCAGGGCGGCAACCTGCAGACGTGGGCTTTCCGCGAGGGTGCCTACGTGTTCTACCGCAAGGGCACGTACTACTTCATGTGGAGTGTCGATGACACGGGTTCACCCAACTACCACGTGTGCTACGGCACGGCGAAGTCGCCCCTCGGTCCCATCAGCATCGATGAGAACAACTACCTGGTTATCAAGCAGAAACCCGAGGATGGTATCTACGGCACGGCCCACAACAGCGTGCTGCAGATTCCTGGCAAGGACGAATGGTACATCGTCTATCACCGCATCAACAAGCACTTCCTGCATCAGGATCCTGGCATCCATCGCGAGGTGTGCATCGACCGCCTGACGTTCGACAAGCAGGGCAAGATCATCCCCGTCACGCCCACGCTGAACGGTCCCGCTCCGTTGGCCACGAAAAAATAAAAAGAAACAAAAAAAGGATTTCGCAAGTCGCGGAATCCTTTTTTAATGTTTAATATTTAATGTTTAATGTTTATTTGTCCGTCTCGGGGGCTTCGCCAATCAGCTCCATGAACTCGTCGAGCTTCGGCGTGATGATAATCTGGGTGCGACGGTTGCGCTGCTTGCCCACCTCGGTATCGTTGGGCTGCAGGGGGTTGTACTCACCACGACCACCAGCGGTCAGACGCTTGGGGTCAACACCGTACTTGTTCTGCAACTCCTGAACAACGCTGGAGGCACGCAGACACGAGAGGTCCCAGTTGTTGCGGATATTCTGGCGCGAGATGGGCACATTGTCGGTGTTACCCTCGATCAGCACGTCGTAGTCCTTGTAGTCCTTGATGATCTTCGCAATCTTCGACAGCGTCTCGGCAGCACGGTCGTTGATCTCGTAGCCACCGCTGCGGAACAGCATGTTGTCGGCCAGCGAGATGTAAACCACACCCTTCAGTACCTGCACATCGACCTCCTTCAGCTCTTCCTTCGACAGCGAGCGCGTCAGGTTGTTGGTCAGCACCATGTTCAGCGAGTCGCTCTTCGACTTCACCTCCACCAAGTGACGGATGTACTGGTTCGACTCGTTGATCTGGTCCACCAGTTTCTCGATGCTGACGTTGTTCTGATTGGCATTCTTCAAACTCTGGTTGAGGCTCTCCTGCAGTTTGGCGTACTTCTCCTCAGCAGCCTTCAGTGCCTGCTGCATACCTTTCTGCTGCTCTTCGAGAGCGGTGATGCGTGCGTTCTTGCCTGCCAGATCCTCCTTAGACTTCATCAGTTGGTTGGTCAGCAGACTATTCTCGTCACGACAATTTGTCAAGTCTTTCTTACTGGCGCAGCTGCTCATCAAGACGAGACCAGCCATTGCCACGAATAACATGTTCTTTTTCATTTTTGTTCCTTTCTTTAGTATGGTTATACGAACTTTTTTCGCAATTCGCCTGCAAATATAGTGATATGATGCGAAACCACGAAGAAAGTAAAGCAGTATTATGTAATTTTAACCTCCTTTTGAATCTTCCTGTCAGTAAAGCAGCAGCAGTCCGGCAAAGCCTGCCATGAGGATCATCTTGATAGGATTAATCTTCAGGAACTTGGTGCCGACGAAGGTGGCAAGGAAGAGGAAGACGCTGATCCAGAACTGCCAGGGGCTCTCTTTGGGCGTGGAGAAGTTCTCCTTCGTACAGAGCAGGAGGGTGGCGGCTGCCAACAGGCCTACAACGGCAGGACGCAGGGCAGCAAAGATGTTCTGGACGGTTGGTGTCTTCATATATTTAAGGAACATGCGCGCGATGAGAATCATCAGAATGAGTGAGGGCAGCACCAAGGCGAAGGTTGCCACACACGAGCCCAAGATGGACATTCCCTCGTTCATACCGGCATTCTGACAGGCGGTATAACCGCAGTAAGTGGCTGAGTTGATGCCGATGGGACCGGGTGTTATCTGACTGACGGCTACGATGTCGGTGAACTGTGAGGTGGTCATCCAACCCCAGTGGTGAACGACCTCGCCCTGTATCAGCGACAGCATACCATAGCCCCCACCGAATCCGAAGAGTCCGATGACGAAGAACGTGTAAAATAACTCCAAGAACAACATATCTCTTATGGGCTTATTCTGTTGGTTTGATGTATTTGCCGTAGATCCATCCACCGATGGCTGCCGCCAGGATGATGAAGATGGGCGATATTCCCATGAGCCAGATGAGCAGGGCACCACCGATGGGTATCCAGCAGTTGACCCACGAGATCTTGGCACTCTTGGCGAGGTTGAACGTGGGTACGGCAATGAGCGCTACCACAGCAGGACGGATGCCCCGGAAGATGGCAGCAACGACAGGATTGTCCTGAAACTGGTGGAAGAACATCGCTATCAGCAGGATAATGAGGAACGAGGGTAGGGCAGTGCCCAGGGCACAGGTGATGGCCCCACGACGCTTCATTAACTTGTAACCGATGAAGGTGCTGATGTTGATGGCAAAGACACCAGGACAGCTCTGGGCGATGGCGATGAGATCCAAGAACTCTTCCTTCGAGATCCAGCGGTGCTTGTCCACCACCTCGGTCTCGATAATGGGTATCATGGCATAGCCACCGCCGAGGGTGAACATGCCAATCTTAAAGAAGGTGATGAAAGCCTCCCCCAACCCCTCCAAAAGGAGGGGGGCTTTCGATTCTTTCTGTAATTGTTGATTCATAGCAGGAGTCTATTCTCCCCTCCCTTTGGAGGGGTTGGGGGAGGCTGTCTCCACCCATTTACGTGCATTGACGAAGGCCTCAATCCAAGGTGTCACCTCGTCGTTGCGGCGATCGGCAGGATACCAGGCGTTCTGCCATGGGAATACGGCACGCTCCAAGTGAGGCATCATGCAGAGATGACGACCATCTGCAGAGCAGATACCAGCTACATTATAGTCGGATCCGTTAGGATTAGCAGGATAGCCAGCATAGTTGTACTTAGCAATTACGTTGTAAGCGCTCTCAGCCTCAGGCAGTGAGAACTTACCCTCTCCGTGGGCAACCCACAAACCAAGTTTGTTGCCACTCAATGAGCCGAACATCACGCTGTTGTTCTGAGGAATGCTCAGCGAGATGAACTCACTCTCGAACTTATGAGAGTCGTTGTGCAGCATCTTAGCACCCTTTGCACCTGTCAGACCCAGTTCAACCATCAGCTGACAACCGTTACAGATACCTAATGAAAGGGTATCCTCGCGGGCATAGAACTTATCGAGGGCCTCCTTAGCCTTAGGATTGAAGAGGAAGGCACCAGCCCAACCCTTAGCCGAACCAAGAACGTCGGAGTTAGAGAAACCACCGCAGAATACAATCATGTTGATGTCCTCGAGTGTCTCGCGACCAGAAATCAGGTCGGTCATCATCACATCCTTCACGTCGAAACCTGCCAGGTACAGGCAGTAAGCCATCTCACGCTCACCGTTGGTACCCTTCTCACGGATGATGGCAGCCTTAATACCTGATGGCTGACGGCGATCGGCTGAGATACCATACTGAGCCAACTTACCAGTGAAGTCCTTATTAAACTGCATCTCGATAGGCTGCTTCTTATAGTTAGCGAAGCGCTCAGCAGCCTTACCATTGAAGCTCTGCTTGCGATCGAGCAAGTAAGAAGTCTTATACCAGGTGTCACGGAGTGCATCGATGTCGAATGTCTGTTCAGCATCACCAGCCTTCACAACGATGGTGCGGGCATCCTCAACAGGATAACCAATCTTAGCATAGCCAACGCCTGCATCCTCCATAAACTCCTTGAACTCAGCCTTGTGCTCGTCGCTTACCTCGATTACAACACCTGGGTTCTCAGCGAAGAGAGTCTTAACTACATCGCCATCGGCACAAATGTCGTGTAGGTTGATGTGCATACCACCCTTCGTGTTAGCGAAGCACATCTCGAGCAGAGTGGTAATCAAACCACCAGCAGAAATATCGTGACCAGCCATAATCCAACCACGGTTAATCATCTCCTGAATAGCCATGAAGGCATCAGCGAAGTACTCAGCGTTCTTCACGGTAGGCACATCGTCGCCTACCTTACCCAGACTCTGGGCGAAGGCAGAACCGCCAAGGCGCTGTTCGTCGAATGAGAAGTCGATATGATAGAGTGATGCATTCTTATCGTTAACCAATACAGGTGATACGACTTTCTTAATGTCAGAAACCTCACCACCAGCAGATACAATCACAGTTCCTGGAGAGATGATCTTCTCGCCATTCGGATACTGCTGACTCAAAGACAGCGAGTCCTTACCTGTAGGCACGTTGATGTGCAGGTCGCAGCAGAAATCGCTCAGTGCCTTTACACCAGCATACAAGCGTGCATCCTCACCCTCCTGAGAGCGGCAAGGCCACATCCAGTTAGCGCTCAACGAAAGCGAATCCATACCCTCAGCCAATGGAGCCCAAACAATGTTGGTCAGCGCCTCAGCAACAGAGAGTACTGAACCTGCAGCAGGATCGGCCAGACCTGCCTGAGGCGCATGTCCAAGGGCTGTAGCGATACCCTTCTGGCCACGATAGTCGAGGGCTACAACACCACAGTCGCTCAGAGGCAACTGAATCTCACCCTGACACTGCTGGCGTGCAATCTTACCTGTTACTGAGCGGTCAACCTTGTTGGTCAGCCAGTCCTTACAAGCCACAGCCTCCAGCTGGAGCACACGCTCAAGGTACTCGTTGAGTTGTTTTCCGGAGATTCCGGGATTTCCGGATTTCCCGGCATAATCTACATCCTCATAGTGGCGCTCTACAGTATTATCCTTCATAATGGTTTTTGGTGAGTGACCGAACATCTGAGCAACATCCAGATCGAATGGCTTAACGCCATCGCCCTGCTTAAACGAGAAGTGAGCATCGCCAGTGGTCTCACCAACCACATACAGCGGAGCACGCTCGCGCTCAGCAATTTTTCTAACATGCTCGATATGCTTCTCATCAATGAGCAAGCCCATACGCTCCTGACTCTCGTTAGCGATGATTTCCTTAGAACTCAGAGTCTTATCTCCGATAGGCAACTTAGTCATATCAATCTCACCACCGCACTCCTCAACAAGCTCAGAGAGACAGTTCAAATGACCGGCTGAGCCATGGTCGTGAATAGAAACAACGGGGTTCACATCCTCCTCACAGAGGGCACGAACCAAGTTGTAAGCACGCTTCTGCATCTCAGGGTTAGCACGCTGAACAGCGTTCAGCTCGATACCGTTGCTATAGCGGCCTGTATCAACAGACGATACAGAGCCACCACCAAGACCGATGCGGTAGTTATCACCACCAACCACAACCACCTTGTTGCCTGGCTGAGGCTCCTTCTTCAGGCAGTCGCGCTTGGTGCCATATCCAACACCGCCTGCCAGCATGATAACCTTGTCGTAGGCATACTTGGTATTTCCGGCGTTTCCGGATTGTCCGGAATTTCCGGATTTCTCCTGATGCTCAAACGTCAGCACAGAACCACAAATCAGTGGCTGACCGAACTTGTTTCCGAAGTCAGAAGCACCATTCGA
>CAMVDU010000053.1 GCA_947166345.1 uncultured Prevotellaceae bacterium | reverse complement strand
AGCTGGTTGCCGATGGCCGTAGCCACAAACCAGCCACCCATCATCATGCCCTTATACTTGGGAGGAGCCACCTTCGACACAAAGGAGATGCCCATGGGCGAAAGCAACAGCTCGCCAAAGGTAAGGATGAGATATGTGGCAATCAGCAGATTAGGCGTGACATCAGCCACGTGTTTAGCTACTGGCTCACCATTGACCATCTCGTTCTCAGGCATAGGAAGACCAAACGAGAAGAACATCATCAAGGCATAGGCTGCAGCAGCTACCACCATACCGTAGGCTATCTTACGTGGAGCAGAAGGTTCTTTGCCCTTAGCGGCCAGACGACCAAAGATGGCCATACTGACAGGCGTGAGAGCTACCACATAGAAGGGATTGAACTGTTGGAAGATGGGAGCTTTGAAAGTGATGGCACCCTCAAGACCATTATACTTCACTGCCAACAAGGCGACAGCCGCCACGATGATGGCAGCGGAAATGCCACGCGCCTTCGAGGTCTTACTCTGGAAGAGCGAGAACAGGGCATAGACAATGAAGATGACCAGAACGAGGTTCCACACATCGAAAGGCATAGCATTCAAGCCCGTTGCGGAATGAGCTGTGAACTCATCGGCAAAGTAGGTCAGCGACAGACCGTTCTGATGGAAGGCCATCCAGAAGAATACCACCACAGCGAACACCAGACAGAGAGCCACGATGCGCTGTTTGGTTTCTTCCTTCGACAGCTCAGGCTCAGCATTGGCAGCCTCTGCCTTGGCTTCGTTCTTCTTTCCACCCTCCGTATGACGGAACGTACCACGGAAGACGTAGTAGATAGCGATGGAGAGAATCAGCGAGGCGCAGGCCACAGCAAAGGAGAAGTGATAGGCATCGTTGGAAGAATAGCCCAGCGAGTTTTCTGCCCACTCCTTGATCTTGATGGCTGCTGTAGGAGCAAAGAGTGCTCCAATGTTGATAGCCATGTAGAAGATGGAGAAGCCCGAGTCGCGCTTATCCTTATACTTGGGATCATTATAGAGGTCGCCTACCATTACCTGCAGATTTCCCTTGAACAGTCCCGTACCGAAGCCGATGAGCAACAGGGCTGCCAGCATCACGACCAGCGCCACCGTGTCACCACCCAGGGGTACTGACAACAGCAGATAACCAAAGAACATGATAATGATACCCGTGGTTACCATCTTACCGAAGCCGAACTTGTCGGCCAGCATACCACCAATCAGTGGGAAGAAATAGACGAACATGAGGAACGAGCTATAGATGGTGCCTGCCAAACCAGCAGAGAGTCCATAGTTAGCCCTCAAAAACAGAGCAAAGACGGCCAGCATCGTGTAGTAGCCAAATCGCTCACCAGTGTTGGCCAGTGCCAACGCGAATAAACCTTTAGGTTGTCCTTCGAACATAGTTATTTGATTTTAGTGTTATGAGTCTTGGAAATATCGAACAGGTAGGTCAGCTTGATGACGATGTTCGAGAAGTTGGAACGGCCGAAGTAGTCGCGCTTCGAGTTGCCGTAGATGTCGCCCAGGCCATAGTAGTAGCGACCCTCCAGGAGGAAATGGCCCACCTTGGGATGTGAGAACTCGATGCCGGCACCTGCAGCGATGCCGTAGTCGAGCTTGTTTTCAACAGCCATCGTGTCCTGTGCCACCACACTCGACGTGCGACCTGTTCCGTCGCTATAGACAGGTGTGCGCTGGTCCCAGGGGAAGTTCATCTTCGTCGTCTCGCTCATGAAGAGGCCCACCTGCGGACCTGCCTGGAAGAAGAACTGAACGCCCTTGCGTTCGCGTCCCCATCCCAGACGGGCAAAGACGGGCACCTGCAGATAGGTCATATCGCGCTGATAGGCCTCAGCCACACCTGTCACAGCGTTGATGACGGGTTGGTCCTGGGGGGTGAGTATTTCTTCCTTCCAACCGATACGGGCGTAGTTCACCTCGCCCACAACGGCACAGATGGAGTTGAAGTATTTCTCGGAGGTATAGCGCCACGTCAGTCCGCCCGTGATGCCGCCATGCTGTGTCTGTGGCACCTTGGGCATAAACCCAACGCTGCTCAGCACATAGCCGCCATTGATACCCACGGCAAACTCGCTACGGTGCTCGCCCACCTGCGCCCCTGCCTTGCTAATGAACAATGTACAATGTACAATGAACACCATCAGAAGCATCGAGACCCTGTTATTCATTTATTATCTATTATTTTTTCAATTAATATTTAGGACGAAGCCCGCTTTCGTTCGCTAATAGGTAATTGTCTCGATGGTGCCATCGGGCTTGTAGTGCACAAACATATAGCTGCGGTTCTGATAGCCGCCCACACCTATGCGCTCGAAGCGCAGGGGCGTCTGAGCAGGCTCGTACTGCAGACTGCCTGCAGCGCCGTCGAAGGAGGCACCAAATTTATGCAGGCCACGCAGGAAGAAGGTGGCGTGGTCGAAGCCTGTCAACGCAAAACGCGGCAGGATGTTAATCATGTCCTGATGGAAGTTCTGCAGGTACTTCACCTCCAGACTCCTTGCCAGCGGACGGTCCAGATTGGTGTAGAACGGTGCCGGCAGATAGACATTATACTTGTGGAAATTCTGCAGATACTGGTTGGTGTAAGGCATCCATTCCATATAGCCGAAGACGGAGATGTCAACACCAGGGTAGTTGGCCTTCAGCGTATGCAGCTTGGAGAAAGCTGCCTGCAGCACAGTGGGGCTGGCTGTGTTCAGTACCACGATATTGGGCATGTTCGAGGCAAAGGCACGTGCAAATTCGTTGTCGGCCGTCTTCAGGCTGGTGAGGTTGTACTGGATGCCTGCCTCTGTCAGTTGGTTGCGCAGGATAGAGGTAAAGGCTCCCTTGGTGCTCTGTGGGTCGCCACCATCGATGATGATGGGGTGAGAGGCACGGAACCATCCAGCGAAACGACGTGCCGTAGATTCATTCAGGTCCTCATGGTTCTGATAGATTTGGAAGACATGCGGATTGGAGTAGATCTCCACCGTATGAATCGAGTAGGGTATGAGCATCATGATGCCATAGGAAGAGGCGAAATTGGCCAAAGGTGTCACGTACTTCTCATAGAACGGACCAATGATGAGATCCAACTTCGTAGCATTGGGATCATTGAGGAATGTCTGCAGACTGCCGTCCTCAGGGAGGTTCCACGCACGGATGGTGACAGAGATGCCTTCCTTCTTCAGTTCGTCGCAAGCCATCAGCACACCACGATAGTACTCCAGCATGCGGCGTCCGTCATTGTCCTGATTGTGCAGGGGCAGCAGCACACCCACACGGATGTCACGCTGGCGTACATCGCCGTTGACGCCTGTCGTCAGCAGCGGCACACGGATGATGTAGCCCTTCTTCAACACGAAGTCGGGACTTTCCATACCAGGGTTGGCAGCACGCAACTGCTCCTCGGTCAAACCATTCTCATGGGCAATGCCATAGATGGTCTCTTGTTTCTTCACCTTATGGGTCTTAAACGACTGGCCAAAAACAGTGCCGACAGGAAGGGCCAGCACCGCAAGTAGTAAAAAATATCTTAATAAACGGCTCATAACATCTATTTTTTCGGTTTTCGCCTACAAAAGTACAAAAAATGTTTGTATCTTTGCAACCTAAACGGCAAGAAAATGAAAAAGATACTGATATTTTTGCTTTTCGCTATGGCATCGGCACCCCTCAGCATGCTTGCACAGCAGGTTGATGCCACTGCCTACTACACCAACGACGATGGCGACGAAATGGAGTCGAAGAACATCAACGACGCCCAGGCACCACTGACGGTTGTGTTCCGTGCTAACCCTTCAGACATGGACGACTATTCGCCCTCGTACGAGTGGCATTTCATGAAAACGGGTACCAAAGATGGTACCAGGGAGTTGTTCGTGCGCTACGAAGAGGATACGGAATACACGTTCACCGAGTCGGGCACCTTCAACGTCATCCTGAAGACTCAGTTGGAACCGGACGGTGCTGTGCTGGACGACCAGACCATCATCGTCACCATCCCTGAGAGCCGGCTGGAGTTTCCCAATGCCTTCTCACCCAACGACGACGGCATCAACGACTACTATGCCGCCAAGGGTGCGAAGATTAACTACAAGGATGGTGGCAGCAGCAGCGCCTCCGACGGTTACAAGAGTATTGTTAGCTTTAGGGCTATCATCGTCAACCGCTGGGGACAGAAGCTCTACGAATGGACCGATATCGACGGCGGATGGGACGGCAAGTACAACGGCACACCCGTCAAGGATGGCGTCTATTTCGTTCAGGTGACAGCCAAGGGTGCCGACGGCAAGAACTACCACATCCGTAAGGACGTGAACCTGCTGAGAGGCTATTCTGAGGAAAGAGGAAATACACAAAACCCCTAAGCATCGCAGCAAAGGATGAGCAAGGAGATTTGCGTGTATGGTGCACGCGTGCACAACCTGAAGAATATTGACGTTGTCATTCCTCGCGGCTCGCTGACCGTCATCACGGGTCTGTCGGGCTCGGGTAAGTCGTCATTGGCCTTCGACACCATTTTTGCCGAAGGACAGCGACGCTATATCGAGACGTTCTCTGCCTATGCCCGCAATTTTCTGGGAGGTATGGAACGCCCCGACGTCGATAAGATCACAGGTCTGTCGCCCGTCATCAGCATCGAGCAGAAGACCACCAACAAGAACCCCCGCTCTACCGTAGGCACCACCACCGAGATCTACGACTACATGCGTCTGCTCTTTGCCCGTGCAGGCAAGGCCTACAGCTATATGACAGGCGAGGAGATGGTGAGATACACAGAGGAGAAGGTCGTCGAGATGATTCAACACGACTATGCTGGCCACAAGATCTTCATCCTTGCCCCACTGGTGCGCAGCCGTAAGGGTCACTATCGCGAGCTCTTCGAGTCGATGCGTCGCAAGGGCTACCTCACGATGCGCGTTGACGGCGAGCTGGTGGAGGTGACAAAGGGCATGAAGGTGGACCGCTACAAGAACCACGACATTGAGGTGGTCATCGACAAGTTGGCGGTAAAGGCCCTTCCGGAATTTCCGGATAATCCGGAATCTCCGGGAAGTCCCACAAAAACAGACGAACGCCTCAGGAAAAGCGTTGAGCTGGCCATGAGGCAGGGCGAGGGCCTCATCATGATACTGGACAAGGACACCAATCAGGCCAAGTTCTTCTCCAAGCGTTTGATGTGTCCTACCTCAGGCATCGCCTACAGCGACCCTGCTCCCAACAACTTCTCGTTCAACTCGCCCCAGGGTGCCTGTCCACGATGCAAGGGCTTGGGCACCGTCAGCGAGATAGACCTTGAGAAGGTAATACCCGATCGCAGTCTGAGCATTCACGATGGGGCCATCGTGCCTCTGGGCAAATATAAGAACCAACTGATATTCTGGCAGATAGATGCTCTTCTCAAGAAGTACGGATGCGACGTCAAAACGCCTATCGATGACATCCCCGAGGAGGCGATGAGCGAGATTCTCTATGGAGCCCTGGAGACGGTACGCATCGACAAGGAGGTCGTCCACACGTCGAGCGACTATTTTGTGGAGTTCGACGGCATCATCAAATATCTGCGCGACACCATCGACAACGACGACACGGCTGGTGCCCAGAAGTGGGCCGAGCAGTTCCTGGCAGAGTGCGAGTGTCCTGAGTGTCACGGACAGCGACTGAACCGTGAGGCGCTCTCCTACCGCATCTGGGACAAGAATATTGCCGAGCTTTCGGCTATGGATCTGGGCGAGCTGCGCCAGTGGCTGGATGATTTGGAAAGTGGAGACTCAAAGCTGGACCCCCAGCAGCGGCTGATAGCCACAGAGATACTCAAGGAGATACGCACACGACTGGACTTCCTGCTCGACGTGGGCCTTGACTACCTGTCGCTCAACCGTCAGTCGGCATCGCTCTCGGGTGGTGAGAGCCAGCGCATACGTCTCGCCACACAGATAGGTTCCCAGCTGGTCAACGTGCTGTATATCCTCGACGAGCCCAGCATCGGACTGCACCAGCGCGACAATGAACGCCTCATCCACTCGCTGAAGGAGTTGCGCGACCTGGGTAACACAGTCATTGTCGTAGAGCATGATCGCGACATGATGCTCGCTGCCGACTGGATCATCGACATCGGTCCACGTGCCGGCCGCAAGGGTGGCGAGGTAGTGTTCCAAGGCACACCCCAGGAGCTGCTGAAAGCCGATACGCTGACGGCAAGATTTCTTAGTGGAGAGCGTAGAGTGGAGAGTGTAGAGTTTGCTACCGCCACACCATCAGAAAACTCCCAGAAAAAACCAGTAGGAAGGGCGGCAGCAAACTCTACACTCTACACTTTACACTCTACACTCAAACTGAAGGGCTGCTCCGGCAACAACCTGAAGCATGTGGACGTGGAATTCCCCCTGGGCAAACTCATCCTCGTCACAGGTGTCAGCGGCTCAGGCAAATCGACCCTTATCAACGAGACGCTGCAGCCCATCCTGTCGCAACATTTCTACCACTCGCTGAAACGACCCATGCCCTACGACAGCATCGAGGGACTGCAACACCTTGACAAGGTGGTCAACGTCGATCAGACGCCGCTGGGACGCACTCCACGCTCCAATCCTGCCACCTATACGGGCGTCTTCAGCGACATCCGCTCGCTCTTTGTCAACCTGCCCGAAGCCAAGATTCGCGGCTACAAGCCTGGACGCTTCTCGTTCAACGTGAAGGGTGGACGCTGCGAGACCTGTGGCGGTAACGGCTACAAGACCATCGAGATGAACTTCCTGCCCGACATCCAGGTGCCCTGCGAGGAGTGTCACGGCAAGCGCTACAACCGCGAGACCCTCGAGGTGCGCTACAAGGGCAAGTCCATTGCCGACGTGCTCGATATGACCATCAACCAAGCCGTGGAGTTCTTCGAGAACGTGCCCGACATCCTCCGCAAAATCAAGACTATTCAGGACGTGGGACTGGGTTACATCAAATTGGGACAGCCTTCCACCACCCTTTCTGGTGGCGAGAGCCAGCGTGTAAAACTGGCCACCGAGCTCTCCAAGCGTGATACGGGCCAGACGCTCTATATCCTCGACGAGCCCACCACGGGTCTCCACTTCGAGGATATCCGCATCCTCATGCAGGTCATACGCCGTCTCGTGGATCGTGGCAATACGGTGATTATCATCGAGCACAACCTCGACGTCATCCGTCAGGCCGACTGGATCATCGACATGGGCCCTGAGGGTGGACGACGCGGTGGTCAGGTGCTGGTATGCGGCACACCCCAGCAGGTAGCAAAAAGCGAGGTGGGCTACACCTCGCTGTTCCTCAAGAAAGAGCTGAATCTCTAACTTCCTTATAAATACTCCGTTGTATCCTCGATACCGGCCTCGGCCAGAGCCTCACGTCGCTCCACGCACGTGCCGCACTTGCCGCAGTGCTTGTCGCCGCCCTTGTAGCATGACCACGTCTCGCTGTAGTCGATACCCAGGGCCTTGCCGCGACGGGCAATGTCGGCCTTAGTGATGTTGGTATAGGGTGACAGCAGCTGGATGCCAGGATAGGTTCCTGCCTGGGCTGCTGCGCTGAAGGCCTCCACAAACTCTGGACGACAGTCTGGATAGATGGTATGGTCGCCACCATGATTGGCCATCATCACAAACTTCAGGTTGCGACTCTCTGCCAGACCCACAGCCACGCTGAGCATGATGCCGTTGCGGAAGGGCACCACCGTCGATTTCATGTTTTCGTCGGCATAGTGACCCTCGGGAATGGCGTCGGCACCCTCCAGCAGCGAGCTCTTGAAATACTGCCCCATGAACTGGAGGGGTATCACCAGATGCTCGATACCCAGACGCTGACAATGCAGACGGGCAAAGGGAATCTCGCGGGCATTATGGTTGGAGCCGTAGTCGAACGACACAGCCAGAGCTATGCGCTCCTGATAGTCGTAGAGCAGCGTCACGCTGTCCATACCACCACTTAGTATCAATACACAGTCTTTCTTCATCTGTTCATCGTTCATTGTTCATTGTACATTGTTCATTTCTTAATCTTTTCCCACGTGTTGTTCTGCGAGGCGTTGATGCCAAAGACAATGTCATAGACGGCCTCCTTCTCCTTCTGGGTGCCCTTGCCCTGATAGATGTTGGCCAGCTCGTCTTTCTTGTAGTCGGTCCAAATCTGGGGCAGCATGCTCAGCGGCTTGTCCTCGTGGGCTTTCTTCAGGTTGTCGAGGGCTGTCGTCACATTGGTGCGTCCGCGCTCCACGTTCTGTGCCATCTCGTCGAGACCCGTGCGGTAGTAGTCGTACTGCAGCTGACGGAAGGGCTTCATGCCCTCATCCAGATAGTCGTTGATGATGGCAAAACGGTTGCGCGAGTCCTCAAACGACTTCCAGCCTGGGAAGCCCAGGTTCTGGGCGTTGTTGACCAGCACCATGCAGCGCTGCAGCACATCGGTGCCTCCCATCGGCGAGAAGCTGTCGAGGTCGAGACCTATGATGAGGAAGGCATAATAGGCAAAGAGGGCCGTCAATTGGTTGTCTATCATCTCCTCGTTGAAGTTCAGCTGGTCGAACTGCACAAACTCGAAGTCGAAGTTCTTGTCCCTATTGTTATATAAGGTCGTGGTGTAGGACGAGTTATAGACAGGACGGTTGGCCTGAACGAGAGCCGTGCAGGTGAACTTGTTCTCGCTGGCGTCGTATTTCGTCACGGTGATGTTGAACGAACACTGTATGCGTTCGTTCTCCTGAAACTGCAGGTCGGTCCACTGGCGCTCGTTGACAAACTGCTCCAGCGTTTGCTGCAGGTTGTCGAAGATCGAGGCATCCGTGCCCTGCACCTGCTGGTGGTTGATGTTGATCTTCGCCTGCAACTCCTGTGCCTCTGTAGTTAAAGGCAAAAAGGCAAACAGGTAAAAAAATACCGACCTCAAAACCCTTATAGACAATATCTTTTCCATATCGCGTTTCCTTTTACCCTTTTAATTTTGCCACCACTTCGTCAATGATATCTCGCGCCACCTCGGTCTTCGGCTTCTTCGGAAAGTCTTTCCGTCCCTCGTGCGAGATGATGCTGATCTGATTCTCGTCACTCTGGAAGCAGGTACCCTCGTTGCGTAGCGAGTTTAGTACGATGAAATCGAGGTTTTTCTTCTCCAGCTTGTGCTGGGCATTCTGCTCCTCGTCGTTGGTCTCCAGGGCAAAGCCCACCAGCAACTGTTCCTCCTTCTTCATCTGGCCCAAAGAGGCAGCAATGTCAGGATTGGGCACCAAACTCAGTGTCATCACATCCTCCCCTCCTTTTTGGGAGGGGTTGGGGGTAGGCTTCTCCCCTCCTTTTTGGGAGGGGTCGGGGGTAGACTTCTCCCTCTTGATCTTTTGTTGGGCCACCTCAGCAGGACGGAAGTCAGCAACGGCAGCACAGAGGATGGCAGCATCGCTGTCGGCAAATGCCTCCTTCGCCGCCTGATACATTTCTTCACAGCTCTCTACGTCAACACGCTGTACATTGTTCATTGTACATTGTACATTGACCGGCCCTGCTATCAGCGTCACCTCGGCGCCTCTGCGGGCACACTCCTCGGCTAGGGCGAAGCCCATCTTGCCGCTACTGTAGTTGCCAATGAAGCGCACGGGGTCAATCTTCTCGTAGGTCGGTCCCGCTGTTATCATGATCTTCTTGCCAGCCAGATTACATCTTCCATCTTCCTTCTTACATAGCGCATTTTCGAGATACTCGACAATGCGATCCGGCTCCTCCATGCGTCCCTTGCCCTCCAGTCCGCTGGCCAGGAAACCGCTCTGAGGCTCAATGATATGGTTGCCGAAGGAGCGCAGACGCTCCATGTTCTGCTGTGTGGTGGGGTGCTGGTACATGTCCAGGTCCATAGCAGGCGCAATGAACACAGGCGCTTTCATCGACAGGTAGGTGGTCACCAGCATGTTGTCGGCAATGCCGTTGGCCATCTTGCCCAACGTCGATGCCGTGCAGGGAGCTATCAGCATGGCGTCAGCCCACAGTCCCAGCTTCACGTGCGAATGCCACGTGCCGTCGCGTTGTGCAAAAAACTCGCTGATGACGGGCTTCTGCGTCAGCGCCGACAGCGTGATGGGCGTTATGAACTCCTTGCCTGCGGGTGTGATGACCACCTGCACCTCGGCGCCCCGTTTCACCAGTTCGCGAATGATCAGGCACGACTTATAGGCTGCTATCGAGCCCGTGATGCCCAGTACTATTTTCTTTCCTTTCAGCATATCCATCATTTACTGTTGTGGGCTGCAAATTTAGTAATTTTCTGCGACCTGAGCAAACAAAACGCGTTTCTTTTGTCTTTTGCCTACTTATTCCCCTCTTTGAGGGCGTCTCCTTCCACGACAAGCTGCGTCATCTCGCGTGAAATTCTCGAGAGAATTTTGAGCAAGATGACGCTCCTTGCTGACCACCGTCTTACCCCTTGTTCACCAAGGAGACGCTCGGCGCCCTCCACCGAGA
>CAMVDU010000052.1 GCA_947166345.1 uncultured Prevotellaceae bacterium | reverse complement strand
TCGATGTTGTCGTAACCAGCACCAGCACGAACCACAATCTTCAACTGCTTAGCAGCGTCCAGCACCTCAGCGTCCACCTTGTCCGAACGGATAATCAGCGCATCAGCATCCTTCACAGCGTCCAGCAGCTGAGCCTTCTCAGTATATTTCTCGAGCAGCACGAGCTCATTGCCTGCTGCCTCAACTTCTGCCTTGATACCATTAACAGCAGCTGCTGCAAATGGCTTCTCTGTTGCAACTAATACTTTCATTTTCTTTTATTTTATACAAGGAAAGAAATTACCAGAAATTAAACAGAAATTTCTGAATAATTAATGATAATTTCTTTCTTAATGAATTTAATGATTTGCTTCGAACTCTTTCATGCAAGCTACCAGGGCGTTGCAGCCTTCGATGGTCTGAGCGTTGTAGCAAGAAGCACGGAAACCACCAACAGAACGGTGACCCTTCACACCAACCATACCCTTAGATACTGCGAAGTCGAGGAATTCCTTCTCGAGTTCCTGATACTCAGGAGCCATCACGAAGCAGAGGTTCATCAGTGAACGATCCTCCTCCTTAGCTGTACCTACGAACATCTTGTTGCGGTCAATCTCGCCGTAAACAATCTCGGCGCGCTGCTTAGCCAGCTTGTCCATAGCTACCAGACCACCCTGAGCCTTGATCCAACGCAGGTTCTCAAGAGCGCAATAGATAGGCACCACAGGAGGTGTGTTGAACATAGAGCCCTTGTCAACGTGAGTACGATAGTCGAGCATGGTGGGAATCTCACGAGGAGCCTTACCCAGCTTCTCGTCCTTCAGGATGACGATGGTCACACCAGCCATTGACAGGTTCTTCTGAGCACCGGCATAGATAGCATCGTACTTGCTGACATCAACAGGACGGCTCATGAAGTCTGAAGACATATCGGCAATCAGGGGAACGTTCACATCGAGGTCCTTACGAATCTCGGTACCATAGATGGTGTTGTTCGTGGTGATGTGCAGATAGTCGGCATCGGCAGGAACACTCCAGTCCTTGGGGATGAAGGTATAGTTGGCATCGGCTGAAGAAGCCACCTCAACTACCTCACCAAACAACTTAGCTTCCTTCAAAGCTTTCTTGGCCCATACACCTGTGTTCAGGTAGGCAGCCTTCTTAATCAGGAAGTTGTAGGGAATCATGCAGAATTCCAAAGAGGCACCACCGCCCAGGAAGATAACTGAATAGCCCTCGGGAATGTCGAGCAACTCCTTGACAAGAGCTACAGCCTCGTCAACAACGGGCTGGAAATCCTTTGCACGGTGACTGATCTCCATCAGAGAGAGACCAGAGCCATTGAAGTCTAAACACTGCTGTGCGGTCTTCTCAATAACCTCGCGGGGAAGCATTGAAGGACCGGCGTTAAAGTTGTACTTCTTCATAAATTTTGAATGTTTATTTAGTTTAAAAAAGTTATTCTTGAAAAACGCTGCAAAATTAATAAATTATTCTGATTCGGGCAAAGAATATCGTAAAATAATTTTGTTTTTTGCTCGGTTTGCACTACCTTTGCAACAGAAAAAAGTCTAAGACAAATGAACGACATCAAGAAAATAGTATTGACAGGAGGTCCCTGCGCTGGTAAAACCACAGCACTGGTCCGCATTATCGAGCATTTTTCGAATCTGGGTTACAAGGTGTTCACAATCCCTGAGGTTCCTACCCTATTTACGCAGGCTGGCATGAACTACCTGACCAAGAATCGCGGGTTCTTCTATGAAGGCGAAAAAGCGACACTTGAGATTCAGCTGGCATTGGAAGACAAGTTCATGCGAATGGCTCAGGAATGTACGGAGCAACCCTGTCTGATCGTCTGTGACCGTGGCACGATGGATATCTCGGCTTATATGGCTCCTGAGACGTGGAATGATATTACCCGTGCAGTCGGCACTTCCACCCCACAGCTTCGCCAGCGCTACGATGCCGTTCTTCACCTGGTATCGGCTGCCGATGGTGCCGAACAATACTATACTACCGCCAATAATGCCCAGCGCAACGAGCCGATGACAGAGGAAGGTTTGCGTATTGCCAGAAGTCTAGACAAGAAAGTCATTCATGCGTGGACAGGGCATCCTCATCTGCGTGTCATTAACAATCATGATGACTTCGAAGCCAAGATGCGTCGTGTGCTGAAAGAGATTAGTAGTGTACTCTGTCTGCCTCGTCCTATCGAGGAAGAACGCAAGTATATTATTGAACTGACAGGCACCCTACCCGATGACTGTATCGAGAGCGACATCACCCAGACCTACCTGCAGGGTGACAACGATACCGAGATCCGTTTGCGCAAGCGTGGTTGGGACGACAAGTTCGTTTATGTGCATACAACTAAGAAAAAAACATCCGAGAACGAAGAGTTGGTCACAGAAAGACAAATCAACAACAGTCTCTATGAGATGATGCTCGGTTTGGCAGACCCAACACGCCACACCATCGAGAAGCACCGCCAGAGTTTTATCTGGCAGGGACAGTATTTCGAGATTGACACTTATCGCCATCAACTGGAAGGTCTGGTCATTCTCGAGACCAAGGGCATCACCGAGAACGAACCAGTGAACTTCCCACCGTTTGTCAAAGTGATTAAAGACATTACTGGCGACAAGGAGTTCTATAACTACAACTTAGCAAAAGCCAAAGGCAAATAGCTAACAACCAAAAGCCAACACCAATAGCCAATGATAGAATTCGAGTTTACGAAAGAAGAACGCGAGCAGGCTCTTGCGCTCTATGCCGAACTGAAGGGGAAGATAGCCTCCTCCCTTCAACTTGGTGACGATGTCAAGATTCGTGAACACCTGCTCTATGCCATAGAGCATGGTCAGATAGAACGCGACATCTTTGGGTTGAACCCCATTCTCACAGGATTGCAGACAGCCATGCTGGTTGTCGATGAGATTGGACTGCGTCGAGATGCCGTCATGGCTATTATGTTGCATCCAAGTGTTGAGAACGACACCATAACGATTGAAGCCGTAGAGGATATGTTCGGTGAATCTGTTGCCCGCATCCTTCACGGTTTACGGCGCATACAGGAACTCTACAAGAAGAACCCCGTCATCGAAAGCGAGAACTTCCGCAACCTCCTGTTGTCGTTTGCCGAGGACATGCGCGTCATCCTCATCATGATTGCCGACCGTGTGAACCTCATGCGACAGATTCGCGATACCTCCAACGAAGAAGCCAAACGTCAAGTGAGCGAAGAGGCTGCTTATCTCTATGCGCCACTGGCCCACAAGTTAGGACTATACAAACTGAAGAGCGAACTTGAGGACCTGTCGCTAAAGTACATGGAGCACGATGCCTACTACCTGATCAAGGAGAAGCTCAACGCTACCAAACAGGCACGCGATGCTTATATTAAAAGCTTCATCACACCTATTGAGAAGAAGCTTACCGATGCCGGCATCAAATTCCACATGAAGGGTCGTACCAAATCCATCCATTCCATCTGGCAGAAGATGAAGAAACAAAAGTGCGACTTCGAAGGCGTTTACGACTTGTTCGCCATTCGCATCATCATCGACTGTCCGTTGGAGAAGGAGAAGCAGGTATGCTGGCAGACCTTTGCCCTCATCACCGATATGTACATGTCGAACCCCAAGCGCATGCGCGACTGGCTCACCGTACCAAAGAGCAACGGCTACGAGAGTCTTCACATCACCGTGCTGGGGCCGGAAGGCAAATGGGTGGAGGTTCAGATACGAACAGAGCGCATGGACGAGATTGCAGAACGCGGCGTGGCAGCCCACTGGCGCTACAAGGGTGTGCGACAGTCCGAGGGCGGCATGGACGACTGGCTCAATAGTATTCGCTTGATGCTGGAAAGCAGTAGTGGTCTGGAGGCTATGGACCAGTTCAAGATGGACCTTTACGATGACGAGATCTTCGTCTTTACGCCAAAAGGCGACCTCCTGAAGTTCCCCAAGGGTGCCACCGTGCTCGACATGGCCTACCACATCCACTCCAAGGTAGGAAATGCCTGTACCGGTGCCCGTATAAATAATAAGGTGTGCAGTTTCCGTCAGGAGCTGCAGTCGGGTGACCAGGTCGAAATCATGACCTCCTCCACCCAGCGTCCCAAACAGGAGTGGCTTTCTATTGTCAAGACCTCGCGTGCCAGGGCCAAGATTCGTCTGGCTATCAAGGAGACCCAGCAGAAAGAGGCACTCATGGTGAAGGAGATGCTTGAACGTAAGTTCAAGAACCGCAAGATAGAGTTTGACGAATCGGTGATGATGCGAACAATGAAGAAGTTGGGCTACAAGGAGGCCAGCGACTTCTATCGCGACATAGCACAGGACTCGCTCGATGTGTCGGTAATCTTGGATAAGTACGTTGAACTGCAACAGGGCGACAAAGGCATTGCGGGCGACACTCAGACACGCTCTGCAGAAGAGTTTGTCCTGGACAACTCTCCGTTCTCGCCCAATAGTTCTCAACTGAACGACGACGTCCTCGTCATTGACAAGAACCTGAAAGGTGTTGACTATCAGTTGGCACGTTGCTGCAATCCCATCTATGGCGACGATGTGTTTGGTTTCGTTACCGTCAGCGGTGGCATCAAGATCCACCGTCAGGACTGCCCCAACGCCCCTGAGATGTACCGCCGTTTCGGTTACCGCATCGTGCGTGCCAAATGGAGCGGCAAGGGTGCTTCGCAGTATCAGATCACCCTCCGTGTTGTAGGTAACGATGACCTGGGCATTGTCAATAACCTCACCAGTATCATCTCAAAGGATGAGAAGCTCCTGTTGCGCTCCATCAACATCGACAGCAACGACGGTCTGTTCCGCGGCAACCTCGTGGTGATGATCAACGACAACACGCGTCTTGAGGCACTCATCAAGAAACTGCGCACCGTGAAAGGTGTGAAGCAGGTGGAAAGAATTTAGACAGAAGCGCATTGGGGGTTGTCTCCCAGAGTGAAGAATGAGAAAATAAAAAAATAACACTTGACGATACGTTTTTCACAAAAAATTCGTACCTTTGCCGACAAATCAATAATTAACGGCTTAAAAACAATCAATCATGGAGCAAAAAAAGTATTTCTTTGCTGTTGATCTTGGCGCAACGAGTGGTCGCACCATCATCGGCAACATTGAAGACAATCGTTTTGAACTGGAAGAAGTGACGCGTTTTCCCAACAACCTCATCGAACAGGGAGGTCATTACTATTGGGACATCTATGCGCTCTACTTCGAGATTATTCGCGGACTGAAGGAAGTGGCTCGTCGCGGACTGGAGATCACCAGTATCGGTATCGACACCTGGGGGGTTGACTTCGTGTGCATTGGCGAGGACGGAGCTATCCTGCGCAACCCGCGTGCCTACCGAGATCCCATCACCTTTGATGCGATGGACGACTACCTGAAGCATGTCATCTCTAAGAAAGAGGTGTATGACGTGACCGGTATTCAGTTCATGAACTTCAACTCTATCTTCCAGCTCTACGCCATGAAACGCGAGGGTAACACGGCCTTGAAGCATGCCCAGAAGATTCTGTTTGTACCCGATGCCTTGAGTTGGATGCTCACAGGCAACGAGGTATGCGAATATACCATTGCCTCGACGTCACAACTGCTCGACCCGCGCACCAAACAGCTCGACGAGCGTCTGCTGGCCTCTATTGGTCTGACGCGTTCCAAGTTTGGCAAGATGGTGAACCCTGGTACCGTTATCGGCGTGCTCACCGACGAGGTACAGCGCCTGACGGGTCTTGGTGCCGTTCCTGTCATCGCCGTTGCCGGTCACGACACGGGCTCGGCTGTGGCTGCCGTTCCTGCCAAGGACGAGCGGTTTGCCTACCTCTCCAGCGGCACCTGGAGCCTCATGGGTATTGAGACGAAGGACGCTGTCATCAACGACCTCAGCTACGAGCGCAACTTCACCAACGAAGGAGGTATCGAGGGTACCACGCGTTTCCTGAAGAATATCTGCGGCATGTGGCTCTACGAACGCTGCCGACTGGAGTGGCCCGATGAGGTGCGCCAGCTCTCCCACCCCGAACTGCAGGGACAGGCCATGCAGGTAGAGGGGTTCCGTTCCATCATCAACCCCGACGATCCTGCCTTCGCAGCACCCTCAAGCATGATTGGTGCCATCCAGAAGTATTGTCGCGACACCAACCAGTATGTGCCGCAGACACCGGCAGAGATATGCCGTTGCATCTTCGACTCGCTGGCCCTGCGCTATCGTCAGGTCTTTACTTGGATGCAGGAGTTTGCGCCCTTCAAGCTCGAAGTGCTCCACATCATCGGAGGCGGCTCGCTCAACAAGTACCTAAACCAGTTTACCGCCAACTCTACGGGTGCTACCGTCTTGGCTGGTCCGCAGGAGTGTACTGCTATCGGTAATATCATGATGCAGGCCAAGGCTGCCCGCGTGGTTAGCGACATCTGGCAGATGCGTCAGATCATCGCCAACAGCATCAATCTGGTGAAATACGAGCCTACCGACAAGGCTGCATGGGATGCCGCTTATCAGAAATATCTGGACATCGTGTCGTGATAACGAAATAACGTAATAACGTAATAACGAAAAAATAACCCTTATTAAAAAACAATCTTATGAAAGCTGAACTGATTGAGAAAGCTTATGCCGTAGCCAAAGAACGCTACGCAGCTATTGGTGTCGACACCGACAAAGTACTTGACCAACTGCAGAAGCAGCAGATCTCGCTGCATTGCTGGCAGACCGACGACGTGGTGGGTTTTGAGCGCAACGAGGCCCTCTCGGGCGGCATCCAGACCACCGGTAACTATCCTGGTCGTGCCCGCACCATTGACGAGGTGCGTCAGGACATTGAGTTCGTGAAGACCCTTCTGGGTGGTAACCACCGTCTGAACCTGCACGAGATCTATGGCGATTTCCAGGGCAAGTTCGTGGATCGCGACCAGGTAGAAGTGAAGCACTTCCAGAGCTGGATTGACTGGGCCAAGGAGAACAATATGAAGCTCGACTTCAATTCTACGTCGTTCTCTCACCCCAAGAGTGGTGAGCTCTCTTTGAGCAACCCTGACAAGGGCATCCGCGACTTCTGGATTGAGCACACCAAGCGCTGCCGCCGTATTGCCGACGCTATGGGTAAAGCACAGAACGATCCTTGTATCATGAACATTTGGGTGCACGACGGTTCTAAGGATGTGCCCGTACAGCGCAAGAAGTACCGTGAGATTCTGGCTGCCTCGCTCGATGAGATCATGGAGGAGAAGCTCGACGGCGTGAAGAACTGCTTCGAAGCCAAGCTGTTTGGTATCGGTCTGGAGAGCTACACCGTGGGCTCGCACGACTTCTATACCGCCTACTGCGCTACCCGCAAGCAGATGTACACCCTCGACACTGGTCACTATGAGCAGACCGAGAACGTCTCCGACTTCGTATCGACCCTCTTGATGTACGTGCCCGAGCTGATGCTCCACGTCTCTCGTCCTGTTCGTTGGGACTCCGACCACGTGACCATCATGAACGACCAGACCCTCGACCTCTTCAAGGAACTGGTACGCTGCGACGCCCTCGACCGCGCCCATGTGGGTCTCGACTATTTCGATGCCTCCATCAACCGCATCGGTGCCTACATCATCGGTACCCGTGCCACACAGAAGTGCATCCTGCAGGCCCTCCTCGAGCCGAAGGCCAAGTTGCGTGAGTATGAGGACAACGGCCAGTACTTCGAGCGTCTGGCGCTGATGGAGGAGGCTAAGTCAATGCCGTTTGGTGCCGTGTTCGACTACTTCAACCTGAAGAACAACGTGCCCGTTGGCGACGAGTTCATCGCCTGCATTCAGCAGTACGAAAAGGACGTCACCTCAAAGAGATAACGTCCCTACCTATTAATAAATAAGGAGTTCAGATATTTCTGGACTCCTTTTTTTATGACTTGAGAACTATTCACACAGCACCACGCAAATGCTGTCCTGCAACCGACGCCCCTCAGCCGTCTTGCGCAGTCCCTGAGTCATGATGGCGAAGCACAGTCGGTGTCCGTTGGATGCTGTGAGGAATCCCGTCAGCGTCGATACGCCCGTGACAGTACCCGTCTTGGCCCGCACATTACCCTGGGCAGCCGTCTTGCGCATGCGCTTCTCCAGCGTGCCGTCAACACCGGCAACAGGCAGGGCTGGCAACAGGTGGTTGTAGATGTCAGGATGTTTCCAGGCATAGCGCATCAGCATCGTCTCGCATTCAGGTGTCAGGTAGTTGTAGAGCGACAGTCCGCTGCCATCGGCCAGGCGGTAACGACGCCCGTCCAGCCCCATCTTTTTCAATAGCGCCATCTCCACATCCTGCGCATCGGCGGCTGTAGCATAGCGTTTGCCCTTGCTGGCAGCAATCTGGTAGTACAGGCACTCGGCATAGAGGTTGTCGCTGTCTTTCATCATCGTCTGCAGCAGCTCATCGATGGTGTGAGTGCGCGTGCAGAGCAAGGTGGCTCCCGTTTCAGGCAGCAGACCGTCGCACACCTCCACCTCGGCCAGTTCCAGTCCCATTGTCAACAGGGCGTTCACCAACTGCTGGGCAAAACCCTCCTTGGTGTTCACCAACAGGGGCGAGAGCGTGGGGTTCTCGTCGTCCCAGCACCAGCCTTCGCCCCAGGGTTTGTCGTCCTTCATCGACCTGTCGCAGACTATGCGCACCCTCAGTGTCTTCACTCCCAGCGCCTTGACACTCTCTGCCATCGCCAGCATGTCGGCATCATCAAACAGCGGGTCCATGCCGCCCACGCAGATCAGGTCGCCCGTCAGCGTGCCGTTGGCCACCTCCCCCTTATAATATAAAGAGGTACGCAAGGTGTAGTTGCCACCCAGTCGATCCAGGGCGGTAATGGCTGTCAGCGCCTTCATGGTCGATGCCGTGCGCATCAGGTAACGTGGCTTGTGCTGATAGACAACGGCATCGTCGTTCAGGTCCCACACCATCATACCTATCTGTGCCGACTCCAGCAGCTCATCCTGCATCAGGCTGTCCAACCGCTGCGTCACCCTGTTGCGCCAATCCTGCTGTGCCTGTACCGAAAGTGCCAGACAAAGGAATAAATACAATATCAGTCGTTTTCTCATCATTATGTTGTTTTCTTAATAAGTCAGTCCAAATTGCCAGAGGGGAATGATGTTACCATAGCCTGTTTCGATGTCATCTTTGACAACATAGTCTTGGGCCGCATCTTGTATCTGCTTCTGCTTTTTCTTCTTGCCGCCCACCTCATAAGTCTTGCCGTCTATTTCAAAATCGCTGATACGCGAACTGATGACATCAGTCTTGACATGCATCTGATTATAGAAGAAAGTCTCACGGATGTTGTCAATATCGGTACTCTCATGCCCAAGAAGATAGGCCAGGTTCGTATTGTCAAGATATACTTTCTCAACCTTCCCTATGCCACGTATGCCGCCAGTATCGTCACGCAATTGTCCAATCATACCGGCCTGTTCCATATAAAGAAAGTAGTCGGGCAGCACATTACGACTGACACCTATCACGGTAGCCAATGACTCCATGACAGGCTTGAAAGGTACGCTCTGTGCTATAACGGCCAGCAGTTTCTTTAGTTTTCGGCCTGTAGATGCGTTCATATTCGCATATTGTGGAATGTCCACCTCCATTGTTTGGTTGATAACCTGACGCAAGCGCATTTCGTAGCCATCCTCATTTGCAAATGGATAGTAGCCGTTTTTCAGATAATCCCTGAATAGCGGCAGAGGATGACTGACGGCATCCAGTTTTGCCTGATGCTCCAGAATTTCGTCGAGGGTAAATACTGGTGCGGTTATGTTATGAAACAATGCCAGATATTCTCGGAACGAAAGCCCCTGCATGGTAAATATCAGCGTACGCCGGCTCAGGTCGGATGCGCCTTTTGTGATATCAAGTATGGACGATCCAGTGAATCCCACCTTCAAATCTGGATGAGAGTCATAGATGAGTTTCAATTCTCGCGACCAGTTCTCGTATTTATGAATCTCGTCAATGAATATCTGCTCACCACCGTCTTTTACAAACTCATCTACTGTATCGATGAGGGTGTGGGTTGAGAAATACAGATGATCAGCAGCGACATAGAGCATATGTCGCTTGTCTCTATTCTCCTTGATGTATTGCAGGACCATGGTTGATTTTCCTACACCGCGTGGCCCAACAAGTCCAAACATTCTGGACTCCCAACTCACCTGGTCAAACATATACCTATGGAATGTTGAAGTGGTTAGCTTCAACTGACTCTCCATGAATTCAATCAGCGAAATATCCATAATCGTTGCATTTTGGGTGCAAAGATAAACGAATTGCACTAAAGTAGTGCATAAAACAAAAGAAAAGTGCACTATAACGGTGCGAAATTAACGAATTTTTGCGAAAAACAATTAGACATACAATTTTCTGCACCACTTCAACACATTTTCACCAACGGGCGTCTCGGCACAAAGCAAGGAGCGTCTCGGTGGTGACCAAGATGACGCTCCTTGGTCGGCAAGATGACGCTCCTTGGTGACCAAGAAGACGCTCCTTGCGATGCTCCGAGACGCTCCTTGTTTGAGGGGGAAATCATAATCTCGTCTTCTCGTTCTCTCGTCAAAAAAACTCGTCCTCTCGTTCTCTCGTCAAAAAAAACTCGTCTTCTCGTTCTCTCGTCAAAATCCTCGTTCTCTCGTCAATGTAAACTCTCATTTGGCATTTTTTGCGTCACATAGTAAGATTTTTGCGAAAAAGCTTGCATTTCCTTCTTTTATTTTGTATCTTTGCAG
>CAMVDU010000051.1 GCA_947166345.1 uncultured Prevotellaceae bacterium | reverse complement strand
TCTCCTTCTCTGTGTATGTATCGCAAGCAAACTTCTTGCCCTTGATGCTCTCCTCATACATATCTGTAGGTACGGTGTTGTTGATGTCGAGCAGTGTAACAGCATCCTCAGAGATACATGTTCCGATGTACTCAGACAGTGCACCATAGATATCAACCTCGCAAGCTACGGGGATACCACGGCTTGTCAAACGGCTGTTAACGTAGCAAGGTACGAAACCGAACATGGTCTGGAAAGCAGGCCAGCACTTGTTGGCCATAGCTACGAACTGGCGAGAACCCTTATGACCCTCGATCCAGTCTGTAAGTGTGAGCTCATACTGAGCGAGTTTAGGCAGAACTGAAGGAATCTTGTTACCAGCACCCAGCTCCTTAGCCATATCAGCTACAACAGCGTCGATACGTGGGTCGCCCTGGTGCTTCTGGAAAGCCTCGAGCAGGTCGAGCTCTGAGTTCTCCTCGATCTCAACGTCGAGATCATAGAGAGCACGGATAGGAGCGTTACAAGCCAGGAAGTTGTTTGGACGAGGACCGAAGCTGATGATCTTCAGGTTCTGCAGACCAACGATAGCACGAGCGATAGGCAGGAACTCGTGAATCATCTCAGCGCACTGAGCAGCGTCGCCAACGGGCTCCTCAGGGATGTAAGCGCGAGTCTTACGCAGAGACAGAGCCTGGCTAGCGTTCAGCATACCGCAGTAAGCATCACCACGACCGTCGATCAGGTCGTTCTGAGTCTCCTCAGCAGCAGCGCAGAACATTGTTGGTCCCTGGAACCAGTCAGCAATCATAGTCTCTGAAATCTCAGGACCAAAGTTGCCAAGGTATACGCAGAGGGCGTTACATCCAGCCTTCTTTACGTCCTCAAGAGCCTGCTGAGCGTGAATCTCACTCTCAACGATACAGATAGGACACTCGTAGATGCCGTCCTTACCAAACTTCTTCTCATACTGGGCGATAACTGCCTTGCGGCGATTTACTGCCAATGACTCAGGGAAACAGTCGCGAGATACGGCGACAATACCAATCTTAATTTTAGGAACGTTGTTCATTTTGTAATGAATTTTTATAAAAGAAATAAGTTACGAATCGAAGTAATAGTTTTTTGTTTGAATGTTTTTATTATTCGCTTGCAAAAATACGAAGAATTTTGGAATAAACGAAAGAAAAACGTAATAAAAAAGATTAACGGATGGAGAAAACCTCCATCTTATTTCACCTTCCAGACATTCAGTACGATGCCTTTGAAGGAGTTGTTCCATTCTGGCTGGCAAACGAAGATGGCATTGTTCAGCCATGCGTACTTGCTGTCGGCAGGAGCTTCAAACTGGGGAGCAGCCTTGAAATAGAACGACTCTCCTGTGCAGATAAGTCCACGGTTGCGCACGTGGATGTTGACACCATCGTTCGTCCGGATGGAATAGATGGCTTCCAGTTCCGTACGCGAACCATCGGCACTGCCCAGCTGGTAGTCGGCTCCGCCACTGAGAATGGTGCCCTTCAACAAAGGCCCTTCGAAGGTGCCTCCCGTGATGGGAATCACTTGACGGCGTCCGTGGGGCGTCTCGCCCACTACGTAGGCATTGTCGAGAGTCACCCTCAGCTGCATGGCGAACTCCAGTTGTGGCGTCTCCTTGGGCTGATAACTCTGAGCCCTTATCGAGAGCGAGGTCATCACGAGGGCTATCAAGAGAAGAATCTGTTTCATAGTAAGACGTTATTTGCACTCACCATCGCCATAGACGTAGCCGAAGGCACCGCTCTGATAGTCGAAGACCTCTTCAGGACGGAAGAAACGGTTCAGTTCGATGGCAGCGTTCTCTACAGAGTCAGAGGCATGCACGATGTTCTGCTGGTTGCTCATCGACAGGTCGCCACGAATGGTGCCAGGAGCAGCCTCACGACCGTTGGTGACGCCACACATCTGACGAACCACCTTCACGGCATCGACGCCACTCAGCGCCAGTGCCACCACAGGCGATGCCTGCATGGAGGCTGCCAACGAGGGGAAGAAGGGCTTGTCGGCCAGGTGGGCATAGTGCTCACGCAGAATATCATCACTCAGCTGCATCATCTTCATACCTGAGACGCGCAGTCCACGACGCTCAAAACGTCCAATCACTTCGCCCATCAGCTGACGCTGTACGCAGCTGGGCTTCAACAGTACAAGTGTTGTTTCCATACAGATTTATTTGGGTTTAATTGGTTAGATAGTATTTTTACGTCTGCAAAAATACGAAACTTTTTTGTTTTCACAAAATAAATGCTTACCTTTGTGCATTATTATCGGTAGAATGACGAAACGAACGGCAATAATAGGCGGTGGTGCGGCTGGTTTTTTCCTGGCTGTCAACCTGAAGGAGATGATGCCCGAGATGGATGTGACCATTTTTGAGCGCAGCCAGCGCGTGCTGGCCAAGGTCGAGGTGTCGGGTGGGGGACGCTGCAACTGTACCAACACGTTTGAGGATGTGCGCGACCTGCAGAGCGTCTATCCCAGAGGCCATCGTCTGATGAAACGCTTGTTCAAGACCTTCGACTATCGGCAGGCCTATGCCTGGTTTGAAAAGCACGGCGTGCCCCTCGTGGTGCAGGACGACCATTGTGTGTTTCCCGCTGCCCAGGACTCTCATGCCATCATCAACAGTTTTTTGCGTTTAGCTCACGACTACCATATTCATATATGTACGGGCGAGAAGATTCAAGACCTGGACCAGTTGGCGGCATTCGACTATGTGGCTGTGACCACAGGCGGTTCGCCCCGTTCCGAGGGTCTGAGATGGCTGAGCGAAAAGGGGCACGAGATAGCCGAGCCTGTACCCTCTCTCTTCACTTTCCGCATCGATGACGAGCAACTGACAGCCCTGATGGGGTTGGTGATAGACCCTGTGAGTGTGCGTATTGCCGGCACCAAGTATCAGGCAGAAGGTCCTTTGCTGATTACCCACTGGGGTGTGAGTGGTCCTGCCATCTTGAAACTGTCGAGCTATGCCGCACGCCATCTGGCAGAAAACGATTATTGTCAGCCGCTCAGCATCAACTGGGTGCATCAGAACGAGGCAGAGGTACTGGAAACGCTTCAGAAAGCTATCCTCAAGGAACCTCAGAAACAACTGACCACCTATTGTCCTGTGGCCCTGCCACAGCGCCTATGGGCTTATCTTGTTGACAAGTCTTTGAGCGAACGCAGCAGTGTCCGATGGAGTGAACTCAACAAGAAAGACACTCATCGTCTGGTTAATACGCTGACCAACGATAGCTGCCTTATTGCTGGCCGTGCAGCCTTCAAGGACGAGTTCGTTACCTGTGGAGGTGTTGCTCTTACCAGCGTCAATCCCACGACGCTGGAGAGCCGTTGTCAGCCCCGTCTCTTTTTTGCTGGCGAAGTGCTCGACATTGATGGCATCACGGGCGGCTTCAACTTCCAGGCAGCCTGGACGACAGCCTATACCGCTGCCATAGCTATCAAGAACCAAGCTCTTGGTGAGATAGTCTAAAAAAAAGAGGATGTGTCAAAATTGGCACATCCTCACTTATCAGAGAAAAAATAGTTATTTCACGTATTCCGAGAAGTCGGTCAGGTGCATGTCGCCCTTACGAGCCAGCGTGTCGTGCATAGCGAAGGCTGCTGTCAGACAATGGCGGGTGTGACCGCCTGTGCCCAACTTCAGGTATTCGCGCAGCAACGGCTTGTAGTCGGGATGAGCACAGTTCTCGATGATGAGCTGTGCACGCTGCATCGGGCTCTTGCCGCGCAGGTCGGCGATACCCTGTTCCGTTACGATGACGTTGACATCGTGCTCCGAGTGGTCCTGATGGCTGACAAAGGGAACGATCGACGAGATGAGGCCGCCCTTTGCCGTTGACGGACAGGTGAAGATAGAGAGGTAGGCATTGCGCTCGAAGTCGCCTGAACCACCGATGCCGTTCATCATCTTCGTACCGCTGATGTGGGTAGAGTTCACATTGCCGTAGAGGTCGCACTCGATGGCTGTGTTGATGGCGATGACACCCAGACGGCGAATAACTGCCGGATGGTTCGAGATCTCGCTCTGACGCAGCGTCAGGTGATCCTTGAAGTAGCCGATGTTGTCATATACCTGCATCAGACAGTCGTTGGAGACAGTCAGCGAGCAGGCTGAGGCATCCTTCACACGACCGTTGAGCATCATCTCGATAACAGAGTTCTGAATAACCTCGGTATAGATGTTGAAGTCGGGCACGTGCTTGTCCTCGCCCAGGGCACCCAGGATGGCGTTGGCAGTAGAGCCTACACCGCTCTGCAGGGGCAGGAACTCCTTGGGGATGCGGCCTGCATGCAGCTCACCCACCAGGAACTCGGCTGTGAGGAAACCAATCTTGTCAGTTACGGGGTCGCTGTCCTTGAAGGCACGGGCCTCGTCGGGCAGGTTGCACTCTACGACACCCACCACCTTCTCGCGGGGGATAGAGACGTAGGGCTTGCCTATGCGGTCGTTTACGTTGAAGATGGGTATGGGCTTGCGGTAAGGGGGATCCAGTGGCTCATAGACATCGTGGATGTACTTGGCGTTAGGACTGTGGAAAGCGTTCAGCTCCAGGATAACCTTCTTGGCCAGACGGGCAGCCGTGGGGCTGATGCCGCCGGCAGCTGTCAGATAGACGCGGAACTCGTCGCCCACCTCTTCAATGTCGCAAACCTCGAGGATGGCCCAGTCAATCTCGCCGTAGAACCCATAGCGCAACTCCTGTGCCATGTGGCTCAGGTGCAGGTCGTTGTAGGGTATCTCACCCATGTTCACGTGCTTGCGGAAGTCGGGGTTGGTGGTATAGGGCGCACGGTACTTGATGGCCTGTGCCAATGCCATATCACCATCGGTTGACTGACCCGTAGAGGCACCAGTGAAGATGCCTACCTTGAACTCACGGCCTGCCTCATGCTCGGCAACGGCTATCTTTGCTAACTCCTTGGTTACTGCCTTGGCCACACCAGCGGGCGTAAAGCCGCTCATAGCCAGGTTCTCACCATTCTTAATCAACGCTGCTGCTTCAGCAGCGGTCATACGTGTATAAGACATTTATTTTTTGATGTATAAATAAAAATATGGATTTAGTGTTTAGTTTACCATGCTTCTCATCTCCTGTGGGGTGAATTTCACCTGAGCCTGTTGGCCTGAAGAATTACCAACGTAGCGGAATATCAGGTTCATGTTGGCATTAGAGAGAGCCCTCAGCATTGGTCCACCCATGCTACTGAGGAATCCTCTGGCATTCGATTTCGACATGTTTGCTGCGAGGTCGTCCATGTCGCAATAATATTCGTTGACCTCCATATATACAACCATATTCTTACCTTCTATTGTAGAATAGGACATGGTCAATTCCTGAGAAAGTGCCATGGGACATGACTGATTGATTTCATTCACATATTGTGATACTTGCGAGCTGGTAGACCCAGTTGTAGTAAACTGTTTGGTACTTAGGTCTTGTCTGGCTTTAATGCCAAGTTCACTCATATCAAGCGGCTTCACTTCTACCGTTTGCTTCTTGCCCAAAATGGCATTGATGACGTTGCTGATATAGTCGCAGCTGGAGAGCGTGAACACCATAGAGGTTGCCATGAGGAAGGTGACGATGGATTTCCGTTTCATTGTCGTGGTTGTTTTAGAGGTTTTACTTAAATTATGTTATACTTGCGTGCAAAGGTACTAAATAATTTTGAATTATGAATTAAGAATTATGAATTATTTTGTACCTTTGCAGCCACATTAAAAACGAGGTAACAATTTTATAATGAAAATCTTCTGCTCACGCGTCTATCTTTTGTTGTGTATGCTTGCCATCAAATGGCAGGGTTTTGCGCAGACTACGGGCGAAGATGACGACAACCCCGCACTTAGCAAGCGAAATGACGACGACTCCGACCTCACCTCGATGTTGGACGAGGAGTATCCTGACTGGGGCATCCACATCACGTTCTCCGACGTGCTGACGGTGGTCTTTGTCATTGTTTGCTGCTATGTGTTTGGCAAGATATGGAAGGGCTGCACCTATCTGATTATCCTTCTGGCAGTCCTGTACTACTATTATGTGCGATGATTTGATACAACCAACCCAAGAACAAGATTTTTTACACACAATGAAACGATTTCTTTTATCTTCTATCCTGTTGCTGTCGGCTATGGTTCTGCAGGCTCAGGGCATTGTCAAGGGACGCGTGCTTGACAAGCAGACCGACGAGGCTATACAGTTTGTCAATATCAAGGTGAGCGATGCCAACGGAAAAATGGTTGGCGGAGGCATCACCGATGTGAAAGGTCATTTCTCCGTGAATGGCCTGAAGGACGGCACCTACAAGTTGGAAGTGTCGTTCGTGGGCTATAAGACGGTGAACCGCACCTTCCAGTTGACGCCCCAGAAGCGCACCCAGCACTATGCCTCCATCTATCTGACCGAGGACAGCAAGACGCTGAAAGAGGTGCAGGTCACGGGCCAGCGTTCGCAGATGCGACTGGAGGTTGACCGCAAGACCTTTACCGTCGATGAGGTGCTGGCAGCAGCTGGCGGCTCTGTCACCGACCTGTTGGAGAATATCCCCTCTGTCGAGGTGACCACCGATGGCGAGATCTCCCTTCGTGGTAACTCCAGCGTAGAGGTGTGGATCAACGGCAAGGCCAGCGGACTCACCACCGACAACCGTGCCGAGATCCTGCAGCAGATACCTGCCGAAAGCATCGAGCGTATCGAGGTGATCGACAACCCCTCGGCCAAGTATTCGCCTGAGGGTACTGCCGGCATCATCAACATCATCCTGAAGCGCGACCGTCGTGCCGGTTATTACGGTTCGTTGCAGTCGGGTGTGAACAACCACGGTGGCTGGAACGTTGGCGGCAACATCAACTACTCCTCAAAGTGGGTCGATGTCTTTGCCAATGTCGGTTATCGCAAGCGCAAGGGCGAGGGCGAGAACGAGAGTGACCAGCGCTATCGTGACTCCCAGACGGCTCCCTTCAGCAGCTACCAGTACAGTAAGGGCGAGAACAATAACCACGGCGGCGGCCTCTTTGCGCGTGCCGGCCTCACCTTCCACCTCTCTGACAACGACGACCTGTCTATTGGCGGTATGACCATGCAGGGCAACCACTCTAACGATAACCTGACCACCTACGAATACGGTACATTCGATGCTACTGGTGCCAAGGTGGCCGACCGTCTGCTGAGTCGTCAGACTTGGGGTGATGGTGACAACCACATGTACAATGCCGAGCTGTCGTTTACCCATAAGTTCAATGAGAGCGGCACCCACAAGCTCGAAGCGATGGTAGAGTTCGACAAGTGGAACAGCGACGGCTCCAACGAGTATCTCAACGATACCACCTCGCTGCTCACCTCGCTCGCCTCCTACAGCTACCAGTATCGTCCCATGAAGATCAATAACCGCCATTGGGAGGCCCGTCTGGACTACGAGAACCAGATCAGCGAGACCTTTAAGGTGGAGGCTGGCTACGAAGGACGCTTTGCCCACGAGAACACCCCTCAGAGCAGTTTTGAGTATGCTGCCGAGGGTCAGGCCCAGCGCCTGTCGCCCACAGACAACCGCTTGCAGGAGGATCCTTTCTTCTACAACCGCTTCGTCTATGACAACAACATCCATGCTCTCTATGCTACCGCTAACATGAAGTTTGGCAAGCTGGGTGTGATGGCTGGTCTGCGTGGCGAATACTGGACGGTCGATACCAAGAGCATCGACTTCTACCAGACTGAGACACCCTTCAAGAAAGACTACTTCCAGCTGTTCCCATCGCTGTTCCTCAACTACGAACTGACACCCACCTCACAGATTCAGCTCAACGTCACCCGACGCCTACGCCGTCCCTGGGGCGGACAGCTCAACTCGTTCAAGAACACGCGCGATGCCTCGATGATCGAGTTTGGTAACCCTGAACTCACCCCCGAGTTCACCAACGCCTTCTCGCTGAACTACCTGAAGACGTGGACCTACCACACCCTCTCCATCGGTACCTACTATCGTCCCACCACCGACGTCATGCAGCGCATTCGCTATCAGGGCGAGTACGAGGGTCAGCCCGTCATGTTCATGACCAACCTCAACGTGGCCAAGAGCCAGAGTGCTGGTGCAGAGATTATCCTCAAGGACAAGCTCTTCCGCATCCTCGACCTCACCACCACCATCAATGCCTACTACTACAAGCTTGACGGCTTCTCGACAACCGTCGAAGGACAGCATGTTACGGGCGAGGGCAACGACAACTTCGCATGGGACGCACGCGTGCTGGCCAGCGTCATCCTGCCCTACAACATCAGCGTGCAGGCAACGGGTAACTACCGCTCGCGTTCAGTCATCACCCAGGGCTACCGCAAGGCCAACGGCTCGCTCGACCTCGGTCTGCGCAAGACCTTCTTCAACAAGCAGTTTGCACTGGCCCTCAACTGGCGCGATGTGTTCGACTCCCGTCAGTTTGAGAACTACACCGAGGGTCCCACCTTCTGGCGTCATCAGAAGAACCACCGCAAGCCCAACATCAACCTGCAGCTCACCTGGAACTTCGGCAACATGAGCCAGCAGAAGAAGCGTCCTGATCGCGAAGACTCCCAGGGTGGCTTGGAAGAAGAAAACAACAACTTCGGCGGATACGAGCAGTAAAAAATCATGGGATTCTGATAAAATACATTTTTTTAGCAACGGGCGTCTCTCGACCCCACCAAGGAGCGTCTCCTCGCATCGCAAGGAGACGCTCCTTGCTGACCACCGTCTTACCCCTTGCTCACCAAGGAGACGCTCGGCGCCCTCCACCGAGACGCTCCTTGCTCGAGGATACCTCTTTCACCCCTAGAAAGTGCGTCACTTACTCCAAGAATCTGCGTCATTCTCTCCAAGAGAGTGACGCACTTTTTTAATCTTTAATTGAAAAATCCCTCATCCCTCTCTCATCCCTCTTCACGCTTCCTCTCTTGTATTAAATAAAAACTTATAAAAACACATCATTACTGTATACAAAACGGTCACAGGTCACAGTTGTGACCATGTGACTACTGGCAAGGAGAGTTGTTGTTAATGGATATGTAAAGTGTTGATATATAGACACTTTTGAAAATTTATTGATAGATTCTAAAACTTATTGGTCACATGGTCACAGCTGTGACCTGTGACCCGAATTCGACATTAGAAACCCCCTCGAAATTGAGGGGGTTAGTCTCTGATAGCCATCCAGCAGATGTAGGTACTGGAAGACAATAGCGGAAGGATTCTATTGAAATGAGATTGTTCGTCACCATGTGACGATGGTTTGACTGTCTCGCTGTCGACAAGGAGGGTAAGTCTCACCCGACAAATTGTCGTATCAGGGGGCGTTGGGCCCCAGATTTCCATACTTCCAATCTGTAATGAAAAAGAAGAGGATACACCAAAGATAGGCGCATCCTCTTTTTATGATCCTTGACTGACAGGAGTCTTAGAAGTCCATGTGGTCTAAGGCATCGCTGAAGTCTTTGGGTTCGCGGTTCTCAGCGGGATCGCGGTAGGGCTCACCCTCCTGCTGCTCAGGACGGGGACGACGCTCGCCTCTTTCAGGGCGGTCACGACGTTCGCCACGCTCAGGACGCTCACGGCGCTCACCACGGTCGCGACGCTCTCCACGCTCGGGGCGTTCGCCACGCTCACGACGGGCAGGACGCTCGCGCTCTACGTAGCCCTCGGGCTTGTCGATGAGCACGCGGTGCGACAGTTTGTACTTACCTGTCTTAGGATCAATCTCGAGCAACTTCACCTTAATCTTGTCGCCTTCCTTGATGCCTGCCTCTTCGACGGTCTCCAGACGCTTCCAGTCAATCTCAGAGATGTGGAGCAGTCCGTCCTTACCAGGCATGATCTCTACGAAGCAGCCGTAAGGCATGATGCTGCGAACGGTGCCCTCATAGACCTCACCCACCTCGGGGATAGCCACGATAGCCTTGATCTTAGCAACGGCAGCGTCGATGCTCTCCTTGTTGGGAGCGCTGACCTGAACCTTGCCCACGCCGTCGGTCTCGTCGATGGTGATGACGGTGCCGGTGTCTTCCTGCATCTGCTGGATAATCTTGCCGCCAGGGCCAATGACAGCACCAATGAACTCCTTGGGAATGTCGAAGGCCACGATGCGGGGCACCTGAGGCTTGAAGTCGGCACGGGGCTCGCTGATGGTGTCGGTCAGGCATTTGAGGATGTGCTCACGACCAGCCTTAGCCTGCATGAGGGCCTTCTCGAGGATGTCGAACGACAGACCGTCGCACTTGATATCCATCTGGGTAGCGGTCAGACCGTCCTTTGTACCAGTGGTCTTGAAGTCCATATCGCCCAGGTGGTCCTCGTCGCCGAGGATATCGCTGAGCACAGCATATTTGTCTTCACCAGGATTCTTAATCAGACCCATAGCGATACCAGAAACGGGCTTCTTCATAGGAACACCAGCGTCCATCAGGGCGAGGGTGCCGGCACAAACAGTAGCCATTGAGCTGGAACCGTTAGACTCGAGGATCTGCGAAACCAGACGCACCGTGTAGGGGAAGTCTGCAGGAATCTGACCCTTCAGACCGCGCCAAGCCAGGTGTCCGTGACCAATCTCACGACGGCCTACGCCGCGCTGAGCCTTAGCCTCGCCTGTGCAGAATGGGGGGAAGTTGTAGTGAAGCAGGAACTTCATGTAGCCGCGATCGAGCACGTCGTCCACCAGCTTCTCGTCGAGTTTGGTACCCAGCGTACAGGTAGAGAGCGACTGTGTCTCACCACGGGTGAAGATAG
>CAMVDU010000050.1 GCA_947166345.1 uncultured Prevotellaceae bacterium | reverse complement strand
GCCCAGTGGACGCGCAACAAGTACCTGGTGACGTTCTTGGCAGACGGTCAGACCGTGAAGACCGACTCCGTGCTCTACGAGGGTGCCATCACAGTGCCGGCCGATCCCGTGAAGGAGGGCTACACCTTCACCGGCTGGAGTCCCGCTATCCCCGAGAAAATGCCTGCCGAGGACCAGTCGTTCACGGCACAGTTCAGCATCAACCAGTACACCATGACGTTCGTCTTTGACAACGGTCAGGAGAACGTGGTGAAGACGCAGGACTATGGTACTGCGCTGACGGCTCCCGATGATCCCGTGAAGACCGGCTTCACCTTTGCCGGCTGGAGCACGCCCGTGCCTGCCACGATACCGGCGGCAGACTCTACCTTCACCGCCCAGTGGACGCGCAACAAGTACCTGGTGACGTTCTTGGCTGACGGTCAGACCGTGAAGACCGACTCCGTGCTCTACGAGGGTGCCATCACAGTGCCGGCCGATCCCGTGAAGGAGGGCTACACCTTCACCGGCTGGAGTCCCGCTATCCCCGAGAAAATGCCTGCCGAGGACCAGTCGTTCACGGCACAGTTCAGCATCAACCAGTACACCATGACGTTCGTCTTTGACAACGGTCAGGAGAACGTGGTGAAGACGCAGGACTATGGTACTGCGCTGACGGCTCCCGATGATCCCGTGAAGACCGGCTTCACCTTTGCCGGCTGGAGTACGCCCGTGCCTGCCACGATACCTGCGGCAGACTCCACGTTCACTGCCCAGTGGACGCGCAACAAGTATCTGGTGACGTTCGTGGCAGACGGTCAGACTGTGAAGACCGACTCCGTGCTCTACGAGGGTGCCATCACAGCACCGGCCGATCCCGTGAAGGAGGGCTACACCTTCACCGGCTGGAGCCCCGCCATCCCCGAGACCATGCCTGCCGAGGACCAGACGTTCACGGCTCAGTTCAGCATCAATAAGTACGCTGTCATTTACATGGTTGACGGTCAAGAGTGGGCGCGTGACTCCTTGGAGTATGGTGCACCCATCGTGCTGAGGACCTACGTGCCTGATGAGGGCTTCGAATTCACCGGTTGGCAGTGCGATGAAGAGCTGACGACCATGCCAGCCCATGATGTAGTCTATACCGCTACCATCACCACGGCCATTGAGCAACGCTTGGTCGATGATGGCTATGCCGACGTCTACACACCTTCCGGTGCCCTGGTAGGTCGTCGCATGACCACGAAACAGATACACAGTCTGCCTAGCGGCCTCTACATCATCAATCGCAAAAAGGTCGTGATTAAGTGAGAGAAGACCTGAGCTTGCTCGAGTTCTTCCGAGCGGGAACGAGCTCGAGCTTTAGCTCAAGCTCGTGATTAAGTGAGCGAAGATCAGAGCTTGCTGATTATCAAGGAAATCCTTCTTTTTTGAGGGATTTCCTTTCTTTTTGCCGTTAGCTCTAATGACAGCAGGGACAGGTACCGTGACACTCAATACTGACTACAATTACTACAACGGCTTGCGCGGGCTATTAGTCCTCCTCATCTGGACTGCCAACGTATCGTTTTTGTAAAAATGTCACAAAGGGTCTGACCCTTTGTGCGATGAAAGCGAAAAAGAATGACGACTGGGACAATGTCTGGCCGTCATTCTTGCGCTCACACAGGGACTGTCCCCCTGTGAGGTAAAAGGTGGGGGTTAGAACCGGTAGCGGAGGCCGGCGCAGAGCAGGCCCTTCTCGCCCAGACCAGCCTCGACAAAGCCACGGACATTACCACCAAACTCGAGACCCAGGGCAGTGGCCTGGAACATGAAGGTGGCGAGGGTCTCGTCCTTGGCGTCGGGATCGAGTCGCTTAGCCTCGCCATCGACAGAGACAGAGATGAGCATCACACCGGCAGAGAAGGCGGAATACATGCCGAAGGCTTTTTTGCGCAGCCAGTTGAACTTGACTGAAGGCATCACGGTGATGAAGGTGTCAGTGATGTCCTTCGAGTTGCTCTTCTTGTCAATGGCCTTACAGCCGGCAAACGCTGCCACACCGCCTACTGCCACAACGGGCGTGAGGTGGTGATAGTACTCGACACCGACAGGGCCCCACCATGAGCTCTGATCGCCGCTGGCGGCAGAAATGGCGCTTGTGGTGTAAGAGAGGATGTTGGAGGCTGACTGTACGCCGTAGAACACGCCGATCTCGTTTTTCTCGTCCTGAGCATTGGCGCTCATCGTAGCCATCATGGCGGCTACTGCCATCAGAATGATCTTTTTCATGACTGCTTTGTATTGAATAAAGGTATTAGTTCTTTTTGCTATAAGTTTTACCTCACAGGGGGACTGTCCCTGTGTGAGGTGTGAGAGTTGACTGATAGATGAGGGTGGCAGCCTCGTGGGGGGCGCACTTGTCGCCGAGGTTGAGGGCTACCGTCTGGTAGCCTTCAAGCATCTGTTGACGGGCAGGACCGGAGAGGATGGCCTGTAGCTCGTGGCGGATATTGTCCACAGAGAAGGTGTCGGCAACCAGCTCGGGCACCACCTCGGAGTCGGCAATGAGGTTGACCAGCGAGATGTACTTCACCTTGAGCAGACGTCGGCGCAGCCATCCCGTGAAACGGGGTAGGGGCGTCTTGTAGCACACCACCTGGGGAACGCCGAAGAGGGCTGTCTCGAGGGTGGCAGTGCCGCTGGTGACGAGGGCTGCGTGGGCACGGGAGAGTAGGGCGTAGGTGTTGCCTGCAGGGAGCAGCTCTACGTGGTGACCCTTGGTGAACGGCTCGTAATAGGAGGGGTCGATGGCTGGGGCGCCTGCAATGATGATGCGGTAGCGGGTGGCCAGCTGGTCGGTGACCTGAAGCATGGCTGGGAGGTTGTCCTTGATCTCCTGCTTACGGCTGCCGCAGAGCAGGGCGATGATGGGAAGGTCCTGGCTGTCTTCTTTCGTAGGATGGGTCTTTTTAAAGGTCTCTACCTCTTCTTTCGTGGGGTTGCCCACATAGTGGATGGGGTAGTGGTGCTTGCCCTCGTAGAAACCGACCTCGAAGGGCAGGATGGAGTAGAGATGGTCTATGTCGCGCTTGATGTTCTTGATGCGATGTTCCTTCCATGCCCATATCTTGGGGGAGATGTAATAATGAATGGATAATGGAGAATGGACAATGGATAATTGTCTGTGAATGTACTTGGCGATGTTGAGGTTGAAGCCAGGGTAGTCGATGAGGATGAGGGCGTCGGGCTGCCACTGGAGGATGTCGCGCTTGCACATCTTCATATTACGGAGGATGGTGCGCAGGTGCAGAAGTACAGGTATGAACCCCATGTAGGCCAGCTCCTTGTAGTGGCGCACGAGGGTGGCTCCAGCAGCCTGCATGAGGTCGCCTCCGATGCAACGGAACTGTGCATCGTTGTCAATCTTTTTCAGAGACTCTATGAGGCGTGACGCATGGAGGTCACCACTGGCTTCGCCGGCTATGAGGTAGTATTTCATTTAGGAGTTTTTGAGTTGATGAGTTGATGAGTTGATGAGTTTTTGAGTTTTTGAGTTTTTGAGTTTAGGAGTTTGGGAGTTTAGGAGTTTACTCTTCCCATTCTGCTTTTTTGTCCATGAAGGCGTAGGCAGTCATATCGATGGTGGTGGGCGTGATGGCTACGTAGCCGTGGTTGAGCGCCCAGTTGTCGGTATCTTCGGCCTCGGGCTCGTCGTTATGGTAGTCGCCCACCATCCAGTAGTAGTCGTAGCCGCGTGGGTGGTGACAGGTACGTATCTCGTTGGCCCATGTGCCATGCGCCATGCGACACATCCTGACGCCCTTGAACGTGGGTTGCACAGGGAAGTTGATGTTCAGGCAGATGCCCATGGGCAGTCCCTCGCGGAGCACTTTCTCTGTAAACTTTTTTACGAATGGTGAAAGGGGTTCAAAGTCGGCATTTTCGTCGTGCGTACAGATGGAGTAGGCCACCGACGGGATGTACTTCATGCACCCCTCCATGGTGACACCCATGGTGCCGCTGTAGTGCGAGTTGACCGAGGCATTGTCGCCGTGGTTGATGCCGCCGAGGACCAGGTCGGGCTTCTCGCCGTGAAGGATCTCGGAGAGTGCCATCTTCACACAATCGACGGGTGTGCCGTTGCACGACCATATCTCGACGTCGTCCTGCTGTTCCCTCAGGGTGAGACGAAGGGGCACGGTTGCCGAGAAAGCACAGGAGAAACCAGAACGTGCACCTTCAGGTGCACAGACAATGATGCGACCCAGGTGGCGCACCATCTCGACGAGGCAGCGAATGCCCTTCGCCTGGTAGCCATCGTCGTTGGAAATGAGTATAACAGGTCTTTTTTTCATGCAATAATCAATAATTTGGCTGCAAAGATACAAATTATTCTTAATTCTTACGGCCTAATTCCCGATTTTTTTGTAACTTTGCAGCTCAAACTACGTTTGTTCCGGAAAGGGACAATGAATATATAAAAAAGAAATGGGAAAAATCATAGCATTAGCAAATCAGAAAGGTGGCGTGGGAAAGACCACGACAACCATTAACCTCGCAGCCTCGCTGGCCACACTGGAGAAGACGGTGCTGGTGGTCGATGCCGACCCGCAGGCCAACGCCTCGAGCGGTCTGGGTGTCGATATTCAGCAGGTGGAGTGCTCGCTCTACGAGTGCATCATTGACCACACCGATGTGCGCGAGGCCATCTATACAACCGACATTGAGGGACTGGACATTATTCCCAGCCACATAGACCTGGTGGGAGCCGAGATAGAGATGCTCAACCTGGAGAACCGTGAGCGGGTGATCAGGAACCTGCTGGAGCCCATCCGCAAGGACTACGACTACATACTGATAGACTGTTCGCCGTCGCTGGGACTCATCACCGTGAATGCCCTGACGGCAGCCGACTCGGTCATCATCCCCGTACAGTGCGAGTACTTTGCCCTGGAGGGTATCTCGAAACTGCTGAACACCATCAAGATCATCAAGTCGAAGCTGAACACAAAACTGGAGATTGAAGGCTTCCTGCTGACGATGTACGACAAGCGCCTGCGTCTGGCCAACCAGATATACGACGAGGTGAAGCGACACTTCCAGGAACTGGTGTTCAAGACGGTGATCCTGCGCAACGTGAAACTCTCCGAGAGTCCGTCGCACGGTCTGCCCGTCATCCTCTACGATGCCGACTCCACCGGCTCGAAGAACCACTTGGCATTAGCAAAAGAAATCATTAGCAGAAACAAGAAATAATGGCAGTAAGAAAGAAATACGACAAGAGTGTCCTGGGCAGAGGCCTGGACAATATAGGCATGGGTCGCGGACTGGATGCCCTCATAGACACCACCGACGTGAGAACGCAGGGATCGTCGAACCTGAACGAGATACCTATCGAACAGATTGAGCCCAACCCCGACCAGCCACGTCGCGAGTTTGACCAGACAGCCATGCAGGAGCTGGCCAACAGCATTCAGAACATGGGTATCATCGCACCCATCACCCTGCGACAGGTGGCTCCCGACCGTTATCAGATTATTGCAGGCGAACGCCGCTGGCGTGCCTCGCAGATGGCAGGACTGACATCGATGCCTGCCTATATCCGTACCGCTGACGATGAGAGCGTGATGGAGCTGGCACTGGTGGAGAACATCCAGCGTGAAGACCTGAACGCCATCGAGATAGCCCTGGCCTACGAGCATCTGGCAGAGACCAGCGGCATGACCCAGGAGAAGATTTCGGAAAGGGTAGGCAAGAGCCGTACGGCTGTGACCAACTACATGCGTCTGCTGAAACTGCCTGCCCAGATACAGATGGCGCTGAAGAACCGCGAGATAGACATGGGACATGCGCGTGCCCTGCTGTCGCTCGACTCACCATCGATGCAGCTGAAGCTGTTCCGCGATGTGCAGAAGAACCAATACTCTGTGCGTAAGGTGGAGGAGCTGGTGCAGCAGGTGAAGAACGGTGCCGATGTGCAGACGCTGCGTGCCAAGACGGCACAGCAGAAACAGCTGTCGCAGACCGTCAGCGAGCTGAAAGACCGACTGGCAGGACTGTTGCGTGCCAAGGTGCAGGTGACAGCCTCGGAAAGCGGTAAGGGAAAGCTCACCATACCCTTCAACGACGAGGATGAGCTGCGTCGTATTGTGGAAATGATAGGTGGAAAATGATGGGAAGCCATTGGGTGATGACAGTAAAGCGTTGGCGGACAAAGGTAGCATTGCTACTTGTTGCCCTCCATCTGCCGCTGCTGACAGCAAATGCCCAGACCGAGGTCAACGACTCCATCATGCATGTTGTGGACTCGCTCTACAACGCCTTGCCTCACGACACCCTGCTGGTGCCCGATGATATACCAGGCACGCTGACAGCCGAGGCAGTGAGTACCGCGAAGCAGACGCGTGACTGGTCCAAGTGGCGCCCAGACCCGAAGCGAGCCATGTGGCTGGCACTGGTCATACCTGGCGGAGGTCAGATATACAACCGCAAATACTGGAAGCTGCCCATCGTCTATGGCGGATTCGTGGGTTGCATCTATGCCATGCGGTGGAACAACATGATGTATCGCGACTATGCACAGGCCTATATCGACTTGATGGACGACGACCCGGGGACGGCCAGCTACAACAAGTTCCTGCATCTGGGACGACAGATAGACGCGTCGAACGCAGAACGCTACAAGACCATCTTCAAGAAGCGTAAGGACCGCTTCCGCCGCTGGCGCGACATGAGCTTCTTCGTGATGGTGGGCATCTATGCCCTTTCGGTCGTTGACGCCTACGTCGATGCTGAGCTGTCGGAGTTTGACATCTCGAAAGACCTCAGCATGAAAGTGCGCCCCACCATTATGGGTAACGGCGCCTCAAACAATCCGCTGGCATCCGCGTCGCTGGGCGTGAATTGCAGCATCAATTTTTAATGAATGATGAAGATAAAGAAGAAAATACTATTCCTGTTGGCCCTGGTGCCGATGACTGTCCCTGCACAGATTGTGATGGAGGACGACCAGACCGACGTGGACCTGGATGATGAGATTATCCTGACCGACCAACAAGGAAACATCGATGAGATAGAGTTTCCTGAGTCGATGGGCGTCAACATGGACAGCCTGATGAACCTGTACAATTCGAAGACCTACCTGACGGAGTCGGGATGTACGACAGCAGCAGAAGATGTGACGATTGACAGAAGCGAATACGTCAGTCGCCTGTACAGAATGCCTACCGTGATGGAGATGCCCTACAACGACGTGGTGCGTGCCTGCATAGACCGATATACGGTGAGAATGCGCCGAGGCGTGAGCTATATGCTGGGAGCATCCAATTTCTATATGCCCATCTTTGAAGAGGCACTCGAGACCTACGAGCTGCCCCTGGAGCTGAAGTACCTGCCCGTCATCGAGTCGGCACTCAACCCCACAGCCGTCTCAAGGGCCGGCGCCACAGGTCTGTGGCAGTTCATGCTGGGCACAGGAAAGATGTATGGGCTGGAGGTGAACTCACTCATAGACGAACGACGCGACCCCGTCAAGGCATCGTATGCCGCAGCCCGCTATCTGAGAGACCTCTATAATATATTCGGCGACTGGAACCTGGTCATCGCAGCCTATAACTGCGGACCGGAGAATATCAACAAGGCCATACGCCGTTCAGGAGGAGAGACCGACTACTGGAAGATATACCCTTATCTGCCCCGTGAGACACGCGGCTATGTGCCGGCCTTTATCGCAGCCAACTACGTGATGACCTACTATTGCGAGCACAATATCTGTCCGATGCGTAGCGAACTGCCAGTGAAGACCGATACCGTGATGCTGGACCGCAACGTGAACTTCTCGGAGATAGCCCATGTGTGCGGACTGGATATGGACATGATACGTTCGCTCAATCCTGCCTATAGGCGTGATATGGTGCCAGGAGCTACGCGTCCCATGCCGCTGAGATTGCCGCTGACAGATATCGCCTCGTTTATCGATGCACAGGACTCTGTCTTCGCCTCGCACCAAGAGACCAAACGCATGGAGGTGGAGCTGAACGAGAGTGTCATCAAGAACAGCAAATCGTCAGGAGGACGAAAAGGCAAGGGCGGCAAGAAGGGCGGTACTACCGTCACCGTCAGGAAGGGCGATACGCTGGGTGCTATTGCCAGACGTAATCACACCACTGTGAATCAGATCAAGAAGCTCAACGGACTGAAGAGCAACAACATACGGGCAGGAAAGAAACTACGCGTCAAGTAACCTTTAAGCAGAAAGACTATGGACGAAGACCTCATTCGACAAGAAGCAGCTGATGAACAGCTTATCAACGACGCTTTCCAACGTCTGATAAACGACTATCTGAACTCGCGTCATCGTAAGAAGGTGGACCTTATCACCAAAGCGTTCAACTTCGCACGACAGGCGCACAGGGGCGTCAGACGACTCTCTGGCGAACCCTATATCATGCACCCCATCGCCGTGGCGCAGATTGCCTGCAGCGAGATAGGACTGGGCTCGACCAGCATCTGCTCGGCCCTGTTGCACGATGTGGTGGAAGATACAGAGTACACCGTTGAGGACATAGCGAATATGTTTGGTCCGAAGATTGCGCAGATTGTCGATGGACTGACAAAGATCTCGGGTGGCATCTTCGGCGGACAGGCATCGGCACAGGCCGAGAACTTCAAGAAGCTGCTGCTGACGATGAGTGAGGATATCCGTGTGATTCTGATTAAGATTGCCGACCGTCTGCACAACATGCGAACGCTGGAATCGCAGCCTGCCAACAAACAATACAAGATTGCAGGCGAGACACTCTATATCTATGCGCCGCTGGCTCACAGACTGGGTCTCTACAGGATCAAGTCGGAACTGGAGAACCTCAGCTTCAAGTTTGAACATCCTGAGGAGTATGCGTCTATTGCCAGAAAGCTGGAGGCTACCAGCGTGTCGCGTCATGAACTGTTCGACCAGTTTACGGCTCCCATAGAGGAGATGCTGACGTCGATGGGTCTGAACTATACCATCAAGGAACGTGTGAAGACGCCTTTCTCCATCTGGAGCAAGATGCAAAAGAAACACGTGGGCTTTGAGGAGATATACGATATATTGGCAGTACGCATCATCTTCACGCCTACAAGCAAGGAGATGGAGAAGCGAGAGTGCTATAACATCTATCTGGAGCTGTGTAGGATATACAAGTGTCATCCTGACAGACTGCGTGACTGGATTACCAGTCCGAAGGCCAACGGCTATCAGGCGCTTCACGTGACGCTGATGTCGAAACAGGGCAACTGGATTGAGGTGCAGATACGGTCGGAACGCATGAACGAGATTGCGGAACAGGGACTGGCTGCCCACTGGAAATACAAGGAGGGCGGAGAATATACGGAGGATGAGAACGAGCTGAACGACTGGCTGCATACCATCAAGGAGATTCTGGACGATCCGCAGCCCGATGCAATGGACTTCCTCGATGCCATCAAACTGAACCTCTATGCCAACGAGATATTCGTGTTCACACCGAAGGGTGAGATCCGTACCATGCCGGCATCATCGACGGTGCTCGACTTTGCCTTCTCCATCCATACGTTCCTGGGTTCGCATTGCATCGGCGCCAAGGTGAACCATAAGCTGGTGCCCCTGAGCCACAGACTGGAGAGTGGTGACCAGGTGGAGATATTGACGTCGAAGTCGCAGCATGTGCAACCCTCGTGGATCAATTTCGTATCGACAGCGAAGGCTAAGGCAAAAGTGCAGGCGATGCTGAGACGCAACAGCAGGGAACTGCAGAAAAAGGGCGAGGACCTGCTGAACGAATGGCTGCAGAAGAATGGCTTTGAGTCAACAACGGTCATCATAGACCAGTTGGCGCGATTCCATGATCAGGACCGTCGCGAGTTGTTCTTCCAGTCATTGGGCGAAAAGAGAATACTGCTGGGTGATGAGGATGTTGACGAGCTGAAAGGCAAACACAAGAATGCCAGCAACAGCGGTGGCGGATGGCGCAAGTATGTGCCTTTCGTGAAAGCCAAGAAGGAAGAAGAGAACGAGAAAGGCGACGACAACCTGTTTGTGGTGCCTGAGAAGTTCAATAAGAAGAAACCCATCTATATCACCGAGGAGAATATTAACCAGTATCTGTTCCCAGACTGCTGTCACCCCATTCCTGGTGATGATACGTTGGGATTCATCAACAACAAAAACCGCATAGAGATACACAAGCGTGCCTGTCCCGTTGCCAACAGACTGAAGGCCAGCTACGGCAACCGCATCCTCGATGTGAAATGGGATATGCACAAGACACTCTTCTTCGATGCCACTATCCGTATGAGCGGTATAGACCGTCGCGGACTGGTGAACGACGTGACACGTGTGCTGTCAAACCAACTGAACCTGGACATGCGCAAGGTGCTTTTCACCACCGAGGACGGCATCTTTGACGGTAGCATAGACCTGCGTGTGCACGACCGTGATGAGGTGCGTGCCATCATCGAGAGTCTGAAGCAGGTGGACGGCCTGAAGGAGATATCGCAAATCATGTAATCCAAAATTGAAAACTGTAAAAATATAAATGATATGGCCCTGAATCTGAACAAAAACCTCAAACTCTACTACTCCATAAGTGAAGTGGCAGAGATGTTCGACCTCAACGAGAGTACACTTCGTTACTGGGAAACAGAGTTCCCGTACCTGAAGCCGAAGACGGCTGGTCCCAACAAGGTGCGACAGTATTCTGAGAAGGATATTGAGCAAGTGCGACTGATACACAACCTTGTGAAGAAACGTGGATTTAAGCTGGCTGCTGCCAAGAAAATCATCAATGCCAATCGTGACGGTGCAGACCGTAAGGCCGATGTTATCAGCAGGCTGACAGCTGTTCGCGACGACCTGCAGGCTCTGAAGAAAGAACTTGACGGATTGGAATAATATCTGAATAACAAAAAAACGAAACAACGTAATATAAAAGAAAATGACCGCAAAAGAAATTCGCGACTCGTTCAAACAGTTTTTCGAGTCGAAACAGCATGCTATTGTACCATCGGCTCCGATGGTTATTAAGGATGACCCCACGCTGATGTTCACCAACGCGGGTATGAACCAGTGGAAAGATATTATCTTAGGTACGCGCGACCCAGAGCCACGTCGCCGTGCCGACACCCAGAAGTGTCTGCGTGTGTCAGGTAAGCATAACGACCTGGAAGAGGTGGGACACGACACCTACCATCACACCATGTTTGAGATGCTGGGCAACTGGTCGTTTGGCGACTACTTCAAGGAGG
>CAMVDU010000049.1 GCA_947166345.1 uncultured Prevotellaceae bacterium | reverse complement strand
TCCCTTGGAAGCGGGTGCTGGAGCTGGCCGTGACCATCATCACCGCAATACTGACAACGATTACTACAACGGCTTGCGCGGGCTATTAGTCCTGCTGGTGTGGACGATGAACGTGTCGTTCCTGTAAACAATGAACCGCTCGAGCTTGCTCGCTTTCACCAAGCGAAGCGACTGAAAGAATGTACAATGTACAATGAACAAACAAGAGGGTGTGTCAAAATGGGCACATCCTCTTGTTTGTTTGATTGGGAAAACTAAGGGAGATTTAGAATTCCGAGGTAAAATGGAAGTGGATGTGCTCGAAGTCCTGCTGGGCCATTGAGAGCACATAGCCGGAGTCGGCAAGGAACACGTCCCTACCCTCTTTGTCCTTCGCCATATACTGGTACTTGCGTTTCTTGAAGGCTTCCAGCTCTTTCTCATCGTCACTCGAGATCCAGCAGGCCTTGTACAGATGAACGGGCTCCCAACGGCACTTGGCGTTGTACTCGTTCTCCAGACGGTACTGGATGACCTCGAACTGCAGCTGACCCACGGTTCCGATAATCTTGCGATTGTTGAACTGATTGACAAACAGCTGGGCCACGCCTTCGTCCATCAGCTGGTCGATGCCCTTCTGTAGCTGTTTGGCCTTCATGGGATCGTCGTTTTCGATATACTTGAACAGCTCAGGCGAGAACGACGGCAGACCGCGGAAATGCAGCTGTTCGCCCTCGGTGATGGTATCACCAATCTTGAACATGCCGCCTGTATCGGGCAGACCCACGATGTCGCCAGGCCAAGCCTCGTCGATGGTCGATTTGCGCTGTGCCATGAACTGCGTGGGACTGGAGAAACGCAGCGTCTTGCCCTGACGCACATGCAGATAGGGCATATTACGCTGGAACTTGCCGGAACAGACCTTGCAGAAGGCGATACACGAACGGTGGTTGGGGTCGATATTGGCAGTAATCTTGAAGATGAAGCCTGTGAACTTGGGCTCCTCGGGCTGCACCTCACGTTCCTCGGCCTTGGTGGGTTTAGGCGACGGGGCTATCTCCACGAAACAGTCCAGCAACTCCTGTACGCCGAAATTGTTCAGCGCCGATCCAAAGAACACTGGTGCCACCTCGGCAGAGCGATAGGTGTCAATCTCGAAGTCGGGATAGACGCCGCTGACCAGTTCCAGGTCGTCGCGCAGCTTCTGGGCATCGTTTTCTCCAATGCGTTTGTCGAGGTCAGAGGAACTGACCTCCACAGTCACTTTTTCCGTGACGCGCTGCTTATCGGGGGTGAAGAGGTTCAGCTGCTGTTCGTAGATATTATAGACGCCCTTGAACTTGGCACCCTGGTTGATGGGCCACGACAGCGGACGCACCTTGATTTCCAGTTCCTTCTCCAGCTCGTCGAGCAGGTCGAACGGGTCGCGACCCTCACGGTCCATCTTATTGACGAAGATGATGACAGGCGTATTACGCATACGACAGACATTCATCAGCTTGCGCGTCTGCGTCTCCACACCCTTGGCACTATCGACAACGATGATGGCCGAGTCAACGGCAGTCAGCGTGCGGAACGTATCCTCGGCAAAGTCCTGGTGACCAGGGGTGTCGAGGATGTTCACCTTGTATTCAATATCCTTACCATCAGGGGTGTAGTCGAATTCCATCACCGAGGTGGACACAGAGATACCACGTTGTTTCTCAATGTCCATCCAGTCGCTGGTAGCGGTCTTCTTGATCTTATTACTTTTCACGGCACCGGCCACCTGAATCTGTCCGCCAAAGAGCAGGAACTTCTCTGTCAGCGTGGTCTTACCGGCATCGGGGTGCGAGATAATCGCAAATGTTCTTCTTCTTTCTATCTCTTGATTCATCTGTGATATTCAATAAGTCCCTCCATCGGGCTTTGCATGATATTTCCTATTGTGTAACCTTCCAGTCGGGCTGCCTCTGTGAGTTGTTCAGTGTAGGTGGAAGCCATAGACCCCACGAAGTGAACGGGCAAGTCCTTGCGCTTATAGGGATCGATATTGCTGCGGAAGAACTGACGGAAGTTGTTGACGACCAACTGCGAGAGCAGCGGATTGTCAAGGTGCTGGGCGATATACAGGGAAGTGGAAGCCAGGTAGCGGTTGGCCATCGGCTGACGGTACACCTTCTCGATGATATCGGCCTGTGTCTGTTTGGTTTCCTTCAGATACTCGTCGCGGATAGCAGCATACTGCGGGTTCTTGAAGATGGCATTCATGAAGAGACGGCCCAGTACGGAGCCGCTACCTTCGTCACCCAGGATATAGCCCAGTGCAGGTGTGTTCTGCACCATCTTCTCACCATCGTACAGACAACTGTTGGCACCTGTACCAAGGATACAGGCGATACCCTCCTCGTGCTGGCACAGCGCGCGGGCAGAAGCCATCAGGTCGCTATAGACCTCCACCTTGTTATTACCAAGCAGTTCCGATATCAGTCTGACCATCATCGGCGCATGGTCGGGCGTGCATCCGCTGCCATAGAAGAAGACCACCAGGTTCTCCATGAACGCGTGTTCGAAACCTCCTGACTGAACGAGGGCTGCACGTGGGAAGATGGCCAGCTCGTGGAGCAGTTCCTTCTCGAGTATAGAACGTATCTCGCTGGGCGACATGTGGATAGGTGTGATTCCCTGTGTCTTGAACGTTGTAACAACATCGTGTTTCACATAAGGGCTGGGGCTGTGTAGAAGTGTCCAATCGGTCTTTGTTCCTCCGCTGTCGGCTATGAGTATCATATGCAGAAAAGATTTATGAGTTAAGTTTCTGAATACATTCGGCTAAAGAGTCCTCCCAGTAGGGGACCTCGATGCCGAGGGTCTGTTTGATCTTGGTCTTGTCGAGCACAGAATAATGCGGACGCTTGGCTGGCGTGGGGTACTCCGAGGTATGCAGCGGACGCACCTTGCAAGTGGTGATGCCTGCCAGTCTGTGGATGGCTTTTGTGAAATCATACCATGAGATAACACCCTCATTGCTAAAGTGATAGATTCCTGGCGTTATACCATTTTCTATGGCTGCGAAGATAGCCACTGCCAAGTCGCGCGCATAGGTTGGCGTGCCTATCTGGTCGAAGATGACGCCCAACTCCTGACGCTCCCTGCCTAGACGAATCATCGTCTTCACGAAGTTGTTGCCAAAGGTGGAATACAGCCACGCTGTGCGGATAATCATGGACTGTTCACAATGCGCCTGCACGTTCAGCTCGCCCACCAGTTTCGTCTTGCCATAGACGCTGTTGGGACAGGTATCCTCGTCCTCCGTATAGGGCGTGTGGTTGGTGCCGTCGAAGACGTAGTCGGTGCTGATCTGAATCATCCAACCTCCACGTTGTCCGATGGCATGTGCCAGAAAAGCAGGAGCCTCGGCATTCAGTTTCTGGCAGAGCGCCTCGTTGTCTTCAGCCTTGTCCACAGCAGTATAGGCGGCACAGTTCACGATGCCGTCAATCTGATGCGTATTGACAAACTGCTCGACAGCGTCCATATCGGTGATGTCCAGCTCTGCCACATCCGTATTAAAATAGGTATGCGTGGGATGCTTCTGCTCCAAGAGCTGCATCTCGTTACCCAGTTGTCCGTTACATCCTGTAATCAGTATGTTCATAGTTCATAGTTCATAGTTCATAGTTCATAGTTGACTATTCACTATTCAAAATTAACAATTATCAAAACTCCAAGGGTTCTTCCTTGTCTTTCTTATAATAATCGCTTAGCAGCCCCAGGAACGTTGTAATCTCCTTGACCGCATGCTGGGTGCTGGGCGAAATCTCTTTCTTCTGCAGACGCAGCATCATCACACCATAGAGGGTGTTCATGCAGGTCTCAATCTCGTTCTCTTCCTTGTTGGCACCACGGTTGCGCAACTCCACGATAAAGGGCAGCACCTTGTAGTAAGCCGCATTGTAGAAAGGGAACTTGGGCGATGACAACAGCTGCTGGTGCAGTTCTGACAGCAACTGCAACGTCACCTTATTGATTTGCAAGTGCCCTTTTTCCCTGCAGCCCTCCTCATTCATCATCTTGATGAGGTTGCCAAACCAGTCTATCTCGTCTTCTTTCTGTTCGTCATTATAGTCGAAACGCTCCACGTACTCACGGCGTATGCGCGACAGCGAGCAGTCGAAGGCACGGATGGTATCTTCAACCTGCCACATATAGAGCAGGTATTCCACAATATTCTGTTGACGTAGTTCCTTTGCAATAAACATAGTCGTTTTCGAATGCTAAAAAATGAGAAAGATATTGGTTACTGTGCCCAAGAACATCAGGAAACTGATAACCATGACAACAGAACCAATAATTTGGTTAATGATGTGAATCACCGTCACATCGAACTTGGTGCGCACCTTGTCCACCAGCCACGTCAGTCCCCACCACCACAGCAGGGCGCCGCCGATGATACTCATGAAGCCTACCAACATTTCGAACGGATGGTCGGGCAGCACGAAGGCAAACTGGGCAAAGAGTGCCACAAACAGGAAGACGATGAGCGGATTGGAGAAGGTGACCAGGAAAGCTGTCCAGCCGTTGTACCACAGCGTTCCCTTCTTCTTGTTGCCTTGACGCAGGTTCTTGGCAGGATCTGACCTGAACGTGAAGACGCCAAAGCCAAACAGCAGGAAACTACCGATGATCTGCAGGTAGAAGCGCGCCTGGTCGTTGTGGATGATGCCAGCCACCAGACTCATACCATAGCCCGTGATGGCAGCATAGAACATATCGCTGGCAGCAGCACCACAACCCGTGACAAAACCATACCAGCGCCCTTTGTTCAGCGTTCGCTGCACACAAAGCACACCTACAGGTCCCATCGGCGCCGAAACGATCATGCCGATGAGCATACCCTTGAAGATGAAATCAATAATATCTGGTACGATGATGCTCATAGTGGGTGCAAAGGTACGAATTTTTGGGAAGTAATAGTCGATAAAGAAGTTAAAGGGAGTTAAATAGGAAAAGATTTAGATGAAAATGATTATCTTTGCATCAAGTTGAATCAAGTCATCATAAAAAGTTTGGCACGTCTTTTGCAGAAGATAGTGTGAACATCAATCAGGATTAGAACACTTATGGCAAGTCAATTTTCACCAAAAGTCTCTGAGATACTGGCTTTTTCGCGGGAAGAGGCAGCTCGCCTGGCATCCTCGTCGGTAGGGCCCGAGCACCTGTTGCTGGGGTTGCTGCGCGTGAAGGACGGTCCTGTCAGCCATGTGTTCAACCGTCTGAAGCTGAACATGCAGTCAGTGAAGGACGAGTTAGAGCAGAAAGTGCGACAAGATGACATCAACCGTCCCATACTGACCCACGAGCTGGTGCTCAACGAACAGGCTTCGAACATCTTGAAGCTGGCGGTTCTTGAGGCCCGCATACAGAGAATGACCAAGGTCGATGAACAACATCTGCTCCTGGCCATCCTGCACGATCAGGTGGACAACGGAGCCAAACAAATACTGGAATTTAACAACATGAACTACGAAGACGTGTTAACACTGTTACATACAGGACAGACCACCAACGGCATAGGACTGCCCGAGGAGGACGAAGAGGAATACGAGGAGCAGAACAGCGGCGGAACAACGGCTGGTCCCTCGTCGAACAAGAGTACCACACAGACCACAAAGGCACAGAAGACAAAGTCGAAGACACCTGTGCTCGACAACTTCTCTACCGACCTGACACAGGCCGCTTTGGAAGAGAAGCTCGACCCCGTGGTGGGCCGTGAGCGTGAGATTCAGCGTGTGCTGGAGATACTGGGTCGTCGCAAGAAGAACAACCCCATCCTCATCGGTGAGTCTGGCGTGGGCAAGAGCGCCATCGTCGAAGGACTGGCACAGCTGGTTGCCCAGCGCAAGACGTCGCCCATGTTCTTCGGCAAGCGTATTGTCAGTCTCGATATGACTGGCATCGTGGCAGGAACGAAGTACCGCGGACAGTTTGAGGAGCGCATCCGTGCCCTCATCAAGGAGATTGAGGCCAACCCCGACATCATCGTCTTCATCGACGAGATACACACCATCATCGGCGCTGGCTCGGCTGCCGGCACGATGGATGCTGCCAACATCCTGAAACCAGCTCTGGCACGGGGTACTATCCAATGCATCGGTGCCACGACGCTCGACGAGTATCGCAACTCCATCGAGAAGGACGGTGCCCTGGAACGTCGTTTCCAGAAGGTCATCGTCGAGCCCACAACAGTTGACGAGACCATGCAGATTCTGCACAACATCAAGGACCGCTACGAGCGCCACCACCACGTGACCTATAGCGACGAGGCGCTGCTGGCATGTGTCAAACTGACAGAACGCTATGTCACCGACCGTGCCTTCCCCGACAAAGCCATCGATGCGATGGACGAGACGGGCTCGCGCGTTCATCTTTCAAATGCACAGATACCGCCCGAGATCGTTGAGAAGGAGAAAGAGCTGGCCCAGGTGAAAGGGCTCAAGCAGACGGCTGTGAGCAACCAGAACTTCGAGTTGGCTGCCAGCTATCGCGACAAGCAGACTGCCCTGGAGCAGGAACTGGCTACGCTCGAGGCCAACTGGCAGAGCGGCAATACCGACGACCGTTTGCAGGTGGGCGAAGAGGAGGTGGCCAATGTGGTGTCGATGATGACAGGCGTTCCCGTACAGCGTATGGCTGAGAGCGAGGGTGTCCGACTGAAGGGTATGGCCACCAACCTGAAAGAGCATGTCATCGCTCAGGATGCAGCCATCGACAAGATTGTGAAAGCCATCCAGCGCAACCGTGTGGGACTGAAAGACCCCAACCACCCCATCGGCGCCTTCATGTTCCTTGGTCCTACGGGTGTGGGTAAGACCTATCTTGCCAAGAAACTGGCCGAGTTCATGTTTGGCTCTTCCGATGCCCTGATACGTGTTGATATGAGCGAATACACGGAGTCGTTCAATGTCAGCCGACTCATTGGTGCGCCTCCAGGATACGTGGGTTACGAGGAAGGTGGTCAGCTGACGGAGCGTGTGCGCCGCAAGCCCTACTCCATCGTGCTTCTCGACGAGATTGAGAAGGCCCACGGCAACGTCTTCAACCTGTTGCTGCAGGTGCTTGACGAGGGTCGTCTGACTGATGGCAACGGTCGCTTTGTGGACTTCCGTAACACGGTTATCATCATGACATCCAACGCCGGTACCCGCCAGCTGAAGGACTTCGGTCGTGGTGTGGGCTTTACCGCTGGTTCGCTGGGACTCAACATGAACGAGAAAGACCGCGAACATGCTCGCAGCATTGTTCAGAAGGCACTGTCCAAGCAGTTTTCGCCCGAGTTCCTGAACCGTCTCGACGAGATCATCACCTTCGACCAGTTGGATCTGACAGCCATCGAACGTATCATCGACGTAGAGCTGCGTCCGCTCATCAAGCGTATTGGCGATCTGGGCTATCAGATTGAACTGACTGACGAGGCCAAGAAGTTCGTTTCCACAAAGGGCTACGACGTGCAGTTTGGTGCCCGTCCCCTGAAGCGCGCCATCCAGAACTACATCGAGGACGGCATCTGCGAGCTGATTATCAACGGCGACCTCCAGGAGGGCTCCGTCATCCATATCGACAAGCATCCCGAAAAGGAAGAGCTGGCGTTTCATAGTTCATAGTTGACTTCGTCGACTTTCTTCACGCTCGGCAGAGCTAATGCAAGCATTGTTCTGCTCTCGCTTAATCAGAAAGTTCATAGTTCATAATTATCAATTGTCCATTATCAATTTTCCATTATAAAACATGAAGACTATAAAATCCTTACTGTCAGGTGCTTTGGGCATCATCATGCTGTCAGCAATGACCGCCTGTTCGCATAAGAACTACGAACAGCTTTCGTTCCCACAGCAACTGCCCCAGAAGAGCATCGTAGTGCTCTACGAGAACGACGTACACTGTGCCATCGAAGGCTACACCAAACTGGCTGGCCTGCGCGATGCCATCAGCGATACAGCCTTCGTCTGCGTGGTGTCCAGTGGCGACTTCCTGCAGGGTGCTACACCTGGTGCTCTGTCGCGCGGACAGTATATCGTCGATGTGATGAGCAAGGTGGGCTACGATGCCGTTGGTCTGGGCAACCACGAGTTCGACTTCTCTGCCGACCGTCTGATGGAGCTGGCTCCGCAGATCAAGTCCCCTGTGGTGTGCACCAACCTGTTTGACTGCTCGAACGGCCAACAGGTGTTCCCGTCTTACGTCATCCGTCAGTGTGGTCAGAAGAAGGTGGCCTTCGTGGGTGTGCTCACACCCGAGACGATGGTGGCTGAGTCGTACTCTTTCTACGATGCCGAGGGTCGTCAGCTTTACGATCTGGGACTCAACACCATCTTCCAGACGGTACAGAAAGCTGTGGACAAGGCACGTGCCGAGGGTGCCGACTACGTGGTGCTGCTCTCTCACATGGGTGAGCAGGCAAACGACTTCCCCATCAATTCCCACATGCTGGTGGCTGCTACCAATGGCATTGACGTGGTGCTCGATGGTCACTCTCACTCGAAGGTTCCTTCCGTCACCGTGATGAACAACCAGAACCAGCCCGTCATCATCACGCAGACGGGCACTCAGTTTGCCAACATCGGCAAGCTGCTCATCACCCGCAACGGGCAGCTCTCTACCGAGCTGGTACCCACCAAGGACCTCAACGTTTCGAATGCTCGCGTCAGCGCTACTACCGACAGCATCATGGCGTTGCTGAAGGTGATTGAGAGCCGTAAGGTGGCCGACTGCGCAGCACCCCTGCGTATCTACGACGACAACGGCACCCGACTGGTGCGCAACCAGGAGACCAATTCGGGCGACTTCGTCACCGACGCCTATCGCTACGTGATGGATGCTGAGATCGGTCTGAGCAACGGCGGCGGCATACGCAACGAGCGCCTGTCAAGCGAGCTCACCTATGGTGACCTTATCAATATGCTGCCCTTTGAAAACTACGTGTGGAAGGTGGAGGCAACAGGTGCCAAGATCATTGAGCTGCTGCAGAAAAGCACCTCCAGCGTGCCCAAGGAAGACGGCGACTTCCCCCAGGTGTCGGGCGTCAAGTTCACCCTTCACACATCCGACCATAGCATCTCCGACGTGATGGTGCAACGCAAAGACGGTCAGTGGGAACCTATCGACCCTGCACGCACCTATACTGTAGCCACCATCGACTACTGCATCACCAGCGACGGTCTGCGTGGCGTGCTGCGTGGCAGCAAAGCCCTGAAGCGCACCTCGACGCTCTACCGCGATGTCGTGGAGGAATACATCACCAAGTGTCTGAACGGCAAGATCGGTCCCGAGTATGCCAAGCCCCAAGGCCGCATCACCATCGTTCCGTAATTGCAGTATAAGAAAAAACGCCTATCTTTGCCGACAGAAATAATTCCCTAACCCTATAATAAATAAAAAGAATCATTATGAAAAAGTTATTAAGAAATTTCGTAATTCTTTTGATGAGTGTTGTCATTTGCTCTTGTTCAAACAGTTCCGGTTCAAAAGGTACTGATGAAGATGCAAACAAGGAAAACCCTATTAGCCATCTGAAAAGTGTGACTAAAGAAATAGCTAAAAAAGGTAACAAGTGGGATGAAAAAAAGATGAAAGAAGTCTATAAAGACATCCTCGGAAGTGCCATAGATTATTTCGAAGGGATGCCAAGCGAAGAGGAAATAGAGAAATTCGATGAAGTAGCAGAAAAGCTTGACGACGCTATCGAATCCTTGGACGAAGAGGCTCAGGAAACATTTAATGACTTAAAAGAGTCACCAGAAATAGGAAAGCTGTTAGAGAAACTTTATAAAAACAGGAAAAAAGCAGAAAGGGCTATTGTAGAAGACGAAGATTCTGACGACGAATAAGCCTATTTAAATTAACAAAAAGAAAAAAACTCCTGCTTTGCATTGATGATGTGCAAAGTGGGAGTTTTCATTTTCTCATGTCGCTTCGTCTTGCGAAAACAATATTTTTCACCAAACTCTTTTTGTTTCAATTGTGTCAGGTAGCAGGTCCTGACATATGGAAAGCTAACACGTGATTAAATCTCTATTTCGGCCTCTGATAATCACAAACGACGTAACGACGACCCTCTTTTTCTTCAGCACCAGGGCAGTGCTCACATTCAAAACGATATATCGGACAAGAGAAACAATCCTGTGGAATCAGTAATTTTTGTCCTGGCTCATAAACAATAGGATTTGCAGCAGTAAGAGTTTGCTCTTCCTGAATGATTTCCTTTGAATATACCCAGAGGATTTTGGGTTTCTTTTCGAGTAAGCGTAAAAGTTTTGATATCCTTTTCCTGTCTAATGTATATGTTCTACAGCCAGCGGCCAGTTTCGATTTATCAAATCCATTGCAGCGATATGGCATCTGGCAAACATAAGGATTGTGTATTTTCCTATCATTCCCATTTGCATTCTTATAAGTATAGGTAACATTATTTAGCCTGCAAGGATGAGAAGTATAGTAGAAGCCCTGAATAATAGGTTGTTTATATTGATTGCATGTCAATGGAACCTATCCCTTCGTCACCACGTCGGCTTTTAGATAACCTCCAACCTATACCCTCGCTTCTTGAGGGAAACGATGGAGATGCTGATATCGGGTTCGAACATCTTGCGGATGTAGGTTATCTGGACGTTGAGGGCGAGGGAGTTGGCATAACTATCGTTTCCCCAGACGTGTTCCAGCAGATACGAACGTTCTACGGTCTGGCCGATATGCTGGGCTAAGATGGCGAGAATCTCCGACTGGCGGGCAGAGAGGTGTTGCACTGTTCCGGCATATTCAATCGTGGAGAGGTTGCAGTCGAAAATGGTCTGGCCGATGACCATACGCGAGGGTAACGAAGCCTGGCGATGCTCGAAACGCTCACGGATCTTGGCAATCAGTTCTTCGGGATAGAACGGCTTGGGGATGTAGTCATTGCCTTTCAGGTCGAACCCTTTCAGACGGTCTGCCTTTTCAGTGCGGTCGGTGAGGAAGAATATCAGTACGTCGCGGTCTTGCTCTCGAATCTTTCGTGCCAACTCGAAGCCGTTCATCTCTGGCATATTGATGTCGAGTAGTACCAAATCGGGGCGGTTGGCAGCGTACATATCCCATCCCGCACGTCCATTCTCAGCATAGTCCACTTCATAGCCCTCCACCTCCAGAAACTTCCTTAGTAACTCCGAATTCTGGCGGTCATCGTCAACAAGCAATATTCTAATTCTCTCCATCTCTCTGCGGTATTATGATTGTAAACGTGGTACCCTCACCCTCCGTGCTGTCAAGACTGATACGGCCACCGTGTGCCTCCACCAACAACTTCACATAACTCAATCCAAGCCCAATGCCGGGAATGGCCTTATCCTTTGCCGACTCGCTGCGGTAGAACTTATCAAATACATACCGCTGGTCGGCCTTTGCGATGCCGATACCATTGTCCGCCACGCTGATTTGTACCATCCCGTCCTCACGCATCCGGTAGTCTATCCTGATGGTCACGGTCTCACGAGAGTATTTGATGGCATTCTCCAGCAGGTTGCAGATGATGTTTGCCAGGTGCATACGGTCGGCCCGTATCTCCAAATCGTCCTCGGCCACAATCTCCATCCTCACCTCCTTGTCCGAAGGGATATTCTGCTTGCTGATACATTCCTCCATCAGTCCGCGCAACGCAAAGCGCGACTTTACCAAAGGAATTTCGGTGGAATCGCTGAACGTGATGTCGCGCAGTTTCGAGAAATACGAAGTCAGGTTATCCAGTTCATTGTGCGAACTGTTCAGTATCTTCTGCTTGCTCTCCCTGTCCTGCATCATCCGCTCGTTGCCCATAAACGACACACACATCTTCAGCGTCGATATAGGCCGTTTCAGTTCGTGAATCATCGTGTGCAGAAATTCCTGTCGGATAGCCTCGATGTGCCGTTGCTTGCGGATGGTCAGTATCTGATAAACCAGGCAGAAGATAAGGAAGAACGAGAGCAATATGGTTATCAGCAACGTATAAGCCATCTTGCGGATGACGGGTGAAATACAGATGGCCGTTGTCACTACAACCTGTTGCCCCTCGAAGATGTCGTATGGATAAGACACCTTCATCACAGGTTGCCAAATG
>CAMVDU010000048.1 GCA_947166345.1 uncultured Prevotellaceae bacterium | reverse complement strand
AGTCACTACAAACCTTATTTTTTGCCTCGGGGGATGCTTTGTAGTCACTACAAACGGCATTTTTCCTACTTCCGGATGGTCACTCGGTGCGTCGTACCCTCCACGTGCTCGACGCTGAGGACGTTGTACCCCTGCTCTCGGGCGTTGCGCGGCACGTTGTCCAGCGGTTCGCCCTCCGCGAGCAATACTTCCAGGATGTCGCCCGACTGTAGCTTCGACAGCTCGATCTTGGTCTTGACGAAGGTCATCGGGCAGTGCTCCTTCGTGATGTCTAATACCTTTGTTGCCATATCCTTACCTTTTTAAATGAATAATGTCTGTCCACCTTCGCTGAGGTTGAGGAACGACGCCACGCCGAGCACGTCCTTCACCTCAGGAATAAAATCCTCTTTCTTCAGGCCGAGCACGTGCATCGCCATCTCGCAGGCATAGAGGTTGATGCCAAGGGCTTTGGCCGCCTCGACGAGTTCTTCGAGGGTTGCCACGTTGTTCTTGCGCATCAGGTAGCGGAAGATCTTCGGACCAGCACCGAGGAAGTTGAATCGGCTCGTGGGAGTGACCTTCAGACCGCCCATCATAAAACCGAAAATCTTTGTGAGCCAGTTACCGCCCGTAAACGAACGGCCCTGCTTCTGCTTGATGGCGTCGAGGCCCCAGAAGGTGAAGAAGATGTTTACCTCATAACCTACTGCTGCCGCGCCCGTACCTAATGTAAATACTGCAGTCAGCTTGTCGAAATCGCCACTGAAGGCGATGATGCTTAGTTTCTTTTGTTCTGCCATAATTTTATGCGTTTGAGTCTGGGTGCAAAGGTACGGCGAAATCTACACTCCCACAATCGCACGTTTGTGGCATTCTGCATACCCTTGATATGGTATGCGATTTACCATTCCTATGGGATTGTGGCAACCAAGAAATCGCCGTACCTTTGCAGACGAATTCAAACTCAAACGATTATGGCAAAGATTTATGTAAATGGAGACGCGCAGGAAGTGAGCCTGCCGCTCAATGTGAGTGAACTGATCAAGCAGCTGTTAGTGGAGAACCCCGAGATGGTCTCGGTGCAGGTGAACGAGGAGTTCGCTGAGCGCGATGACTGGGAGACAACCGTCATCAAGGAGGGCGACCAAGTGGACTTTCTGTACTTCATGGGAGGAGGCGCACTATGATAGACTTTACAGAAGAACAGATAAAGCGCTATTCGCGGCACATCCTCTTGCAGGATGTCGGCGTGGAGGGACAAGAGAAAATCATGAACGCGCGTGTGCTCGTAGTGGGTGCTGGCGGACTGGGTGCTCCCGTGTCGCTCTACCTTGCTGCAGCAGGTATCGGAACCATCGGTATTGTCGATGCGGATGTCGTCGATTTAAGCAATCTCCAGCGTCAGGTGATTCACTTCACCAAGGACGTGGGCGTGCCGAAAGTAAAGAGTGCCGAAGAGAAGATCAAAGCCATCAACCCTGACGTGAAGGTAGAGACTTATTACAAATTCCTCGACTCGTCGAACGCGCTCGATATCATCAAGGAGTACGACTTCATCGTGGATGGCACGGACAATTTCCCTGTGAAGTTCCTCATCAACGATGCCTGTGTGATGGCAGGCAAACCATTCTCGCATGGTGGCATCCTGCGCTTCAATGGCCAGACGTTTACTCACCTGCCTGGCACGGCCTGCTACCGTTGTATGTTCAAGGAACCGCCTCCCGTGGGAGCCGTACCTACTTGTTCACAGGCGGGAGTATTAGGTGCCATCGCCGGTATGCTCGGTACCATCCAGGCTGCAGAGACCTTGAAGTATTTCACGGGCATCGGCGAATTGCTGACGAACCGTCTGCTCACCTTCGATGCCAAGACCATGCAGTTCCGCACTATTCCTGTGAAGCATCGTGACTCATGCGCTATCTGCGGCACCAATCCCACCATCGACCACTTGATAGATTACGAACAGGCCGCTTGCGACTTGAAACATTAATAAACGACAACTATGACAACAAAGAACAACATTTATATTATGCCTACGACGGCAACCGCCGTCTACGGAGTCCGTGAGCGATTCAAGGCGTAGCAAAAGTTGTCCATGTTGTTTAAGTTGTCGTTAATAAAAAAGAAGTTGTTGTATGATTATACCCAAAGAAATAATTGATGTATTAATCAGCCAGGCCCGGCAGGACGCACCGAATGAGACGTGCGGTTACCTGCTGGGCATAACCTCGGAGGAAGGCGATGTGGTGACGGAGAACTATTGGATGGAGAATATTGATCACTCGCCAGAGCACTTTTCCTTCGCACCGAAGGATCAATTCGCTGCATTGAAGTACGCTCGTCAGAATGGCTTGAAGATTCTCGCCAACTGGCATAGTCATCCTGCCTCGCCCTCGCGACCTTCGCAAGAAGACCTCCGTCTAGCCAACGACCCCACCATCCGTTACGCCATCCTCTCTCTCCACGAGGGGGTTCATCTCAACTCCTTCAAAATCCTAAATGGTGAAGTGGTGGATAAAGAGATACATCTTTAATCAAGACATGTTATGGACACAAGAACTATAGAGATACTCGAACGTAATGTCCGTCAGCTGTCGCGCCAGACGGAACAGGAAACACGTATGATGCCACAGACGGAAGCCTCACTCCCCTCTGTGGAACAGGTGAAGAAAATCATCAACCTGGTAAAGAGCATCATCTTTCCTGATTACTTCAACAAGCGGCAGTGCCATGAGACCATCCGCTCTTACAACATTGGTGTTCACATGGAGGAACTGCTTCAGATACTCGCAAGACAAATATCATACGGTCTTCAGTTTGGCGAGAAAAGCGAGGTCATCACAACGAGGCAGCAGGTACAGGATAAGGCCAGGGACTTGGCATTGCAACTGATTGATGCGCTGCCTGAAATCAAGCGATTGCTCTATACCGACGTACAGGCCATGTTCGACAACGACCCTGCTGCCATCAACTATGGCGAGATTATCTTCAGCTACCCTGTGACGAAAGCCATGATCCACTATCGTATCGCCCACAAGCTACACGACCTGCTCGTGCCCGTCATTCCACGCATCATCACCGAGCTGGCACACTCTGAGACAGGCATCGACATCCATCCCGGAGCGCAGATAGGTGAATACTTTGCCATTGATCATGGTACAGGTGTTGTTATTGGCGAGACCTGTATCATCGGCAGTCACGTGACGCTCTATCAAGGTGTGACGCTGGGTTCCAAGAGCTTTAAGAAAGACGCTGATGGCAACATGCTCAACATCCCCCGTCATCCCATCATCGAGGACAACGTCACCATCTACAGCAATGCCAGCATCCTGGGCCGTATCACCATCGGCCACGACTCTGTGATTGGCGGCAATATCTGGGTGACTCACGATGTGGCTCCCAAATCCCGCGTCCAGCAGTCGAAGGCTGTAGAATCACATTTCGAAGGAGGTCTGGGCATTTAATCATTTTTATTCATGTCATCGTGCGGATTTCGCCAGAAAAGTAGTAATTTTGCAGCCGATAAAAGCAGATTTGGTTTATGAAAGTAATCAGTACAACAAAGGCACCCGCTGCCATCGGCCCATATAGTCAGGCCATCAAAGTGGGCAATCTCGTATATACCTCTGGTCAGATTCCCATCGACCCAGCTACTGGCAGTTTTGTCGAAGGAGGTATCAAAGAGCAGACCCGCCAGTCGCTGACCAATATCAAGGCCATCCTTGCAGAAGTAGGTCTTAGCATGAGCAACGTGGTAAAGACCACCGTATTCCTGGCTGACATGAACGACTTTGCCGACATGAATGCCGTCTATGCCGAATTTTTCTCGGAGCCTTATCCTGCACGCTCTGCTGTTGCCGTCAAGACATTGCCCAAGGGTGCATTGGTAGAGATAGAAGTGGTGGCAGAAGTCATTTAGGTTTTTATTGGTGGGTAAGAGATTCTTCAGTTGGGTTATAGCCACACTACTGATTGCTTCGGGGACTTACGGACAAGTCACCGAAAGCACGGATAGTGTCTGGCGCTCAGAGTAGTTGCAGGAGGTCAGTGTATCGGTTCACGGACATAGGCACATCAAGATGAGTGGACTTGGTAATACTGACTATATCGGTAGCGGAGAGCTATTACGAGCAGCGTGCTGTAACCTCGGAGAGAGTTTTACTACCAATCCCTCAGTAGATGTGAACTATGCCGATGCCGCAACGGGAGCACAACAGATTAAGCTTCTGGGATTGAGCGGCACCTATGTGCAGATGCTCACAGAAAACATCCCTAACTATCGTGGCGCAGCAGCTCCTTATTCATTGGGATATATCCCTGGTCCGTGGATGCAGAGCATACAGGTGTCAAAGGGAGCCTCATCAGTGAAAAACGGCTACGAATCGATAACAGGACAAATCAATGTGGAGTTTAAGAAACCACAGCTTACTCCTTTTGTCGACGCCAACCTCTTTTATAATACCAAAAACAAGGTGGAGGCTAATCTGGGAGCGAATCTTGAACTCTCCAACCGCTGGAGTATGGCATTCTTAGGCCACTATGAGATACTTGACAAGGCACATGATGAGAACGATGATGGTTTTGCTGATATGCCGAAGGTGAGACAGGGTTCGTTGATGAACCGCTGGGCATATATGGGCGACAACTATATCTTCCAAGCGGCCATCAAGGGATTGAAAGAGCATCGCGAGAGCGGACAGATTAGTTCTCACCACTCCTCTCTTACCACTCACCCCTATACTATCGACATTACCAACGAGCGCTATGAGGCCTTCGCCAAGAATGCCTTTATTTTCGACCCAAAGCATGGTTCGAACATCGCGCTAATCCTCTCTGGTTCGCTACACCATGAGAATGCGCTCTATGGTCACCAGCAATATAACACCGACCAGCGCAACGGTTATGCCTCGCTGATGTTTGAGACCGACTTCAATGAGCATCATAGTCTGTCTACAGGCGTGAGCCTCAACCACGACCAGTTTGATTTCGACGAGACCACGCCAGGTGTCTATGCCCAATATACATATAAAATAGGTGAGAAGTTCACGCTGATGGGTGGCTTGCGATGGGACAACAGTAATATCTATGGATCGTTCATCACGCCTCGCATGCATCTGAAATACTCACCCTTTGGTGATGTGCTCACCCTGCGTGGCTCTATCGGAAAGGGATATCGTACGAACCATGTGATGGCAGAGTATAACTACATGCTAGCCAGCAGCAGACAGATGATTATCGATAGCGACCTTGACCAAGAGGAGGCTTGGAATTATGGTCTGAGTGTCGCTTTGAACATCCCCATTGGCGATAAGAGACTGGAATTAAATGCTGAGTATTATTACACCTCCTTCCTGCATCAGTTGCTCATTGATATGGATAGTGATCCGCATGCCATCCATTTCACCAACCTCAAAGGCGACAGCTATTCAAACACGTGGCAGGTGGAAGTCACCTATCCGCTATTCGAGGACTTCTCGCTCACAGCCACCTATCGTCGTACCAACGTGAAAGCAACCTACGGCGGTGTGCTGCGTGAAAAACCACTTACCAACAAATACAAGGGACTCATCACGGCTCAGTATAAGCCTGGATTAGGAAAGTGGCAGTTTGATGTTACCCTGCAACTGAACGGAGGCGGTCGACTGCCAGATGCCTATACAACGGCCAATGGCCAGCCATCGTGGGACAATCATTATAATGGTTATGAACAACTGAATGCGCAAGTGACACGATTCTTCCGCAACTGGAGCATCTATGCTGGCGGTGAGAACATCACGGCTCGTCAACAGAAAAACCCTATTATTGACGCTAGCAACCCTTGGGGCCCGAATTTCGATGCAACGATGGTGTGGGGACCCATGCATGGAGCTATCTATTATTTTGGAATCAGATTAAACTGGATAAAGATATGAGAACAAAAGCACTTTTATTGGCCTTAGCATTCACAAGTGTTTGCATGGCCAAAGACATAAAGACGGTGATGCTGACCACCAACCCTGAGATGCATTGCAACAACTGCGAGAAGAAAATCAAAGAGAACATCCGTTTTGAGAAAGGCATTAAGAGTATCAAAACTAATCTCAAGGACAAGACCGTTACCATTGAATATGACGCCGACAAGACTACTATCGACAACATCATCAAAGGCTTCAAGAAAATTAAGTATGAGGCCAAAGAGGTAAAGAGCTATCCCCAAAAGGTGGATGCTCAGACGGGTACCATTCCTGTTTCAAACAAAAAATAAGGACTATTTTGCCGTCGCATCCTGAACAACGAGACCTGCCAACATAAAGCCAAAGATGGCGGTGATGTGGGCAAGGGTACCGTTGATTTGGGCTTTCGACGAACACCATTCATGGTTCAGGAGACTGGGGTCTCCTGGACCATTCTTCGCTTTCGGACACATGCATTGCTCTGTGCCACAGGTGGCGTTATGTCCCATATTCTTCAGCAGTTCGTCGCTATATACACACTGGAACTTGCGCTTGGGAAACACCTTCTCCTTCTTGAACTTGTTGCGAAGGGCACGAGCCAAGGGGTCGCCCTTCACCTTCCAGAACTCTGTAATCTGGATGCGTGTAGGATCCAGTTTCAGAGCAGCACCCATCGATGAAAAGAACTTCGCTTTCGTCTGACAAGCCAACAGAATAAGTGCTGCCTTGTCTTTCAATGAGTCGATGGCATCGATGATGTAGTCGTAGTCCTCCAAATGAAACTCTCCAGCTGTTTCCTCTGTAAAAATCTTCTGCAGGGCCGTAATGTCTGCAGAAGGATTGATGGTCAGCAGACGCTCCTTCAGTGCATCCACCTTCACCAGCCCCACTGTCTTCGTTGTTGCCATCAGTTGGCGGTTGATATTCGTGATGCACACACGATCTGAGTCGACAATTGTCAACTGTCGGATACCACTACGCACCAGACTCTCAGCACACCATGAGCCTACACCGCCTACGCCAAAGATAATGACTCGCTTCTGGGCGATACGCTCCATCGCCTCGTTGCCTAACAGCAACTCACTCCTACGAAATATTGCATCTTGTATTGCCATCGTCTATTCTAATTTGGGTGCAAAGGTAGTATTTTTATAGCGAAAAACGGCATAAAATAGTGAAATACCATGCATGCGGTATACGGAATGACATATCAAGGGGATTGTGGGGGTGTAAAAACCGCCGTACCTTTGCACCCAGAAACAAAAAATAAGGATAAGAAGGTATGAAGAGTTTTCGGACAACACGCATAACAGCATTCACTTTAGCCATTGTTTATCATGTCATGGCGTCGGCTACCCCTATTATAGGAAAGGTAACCGACGCCGGCACGGGCGAAGCAATTATTGGTGCAACAGTCTATGATTCAAGAGCTCATCTGGGTGTGACAACGGATGCAGAGGGAAACTTCAGCATTGATATATCTGCATTCCCCTCGGAACTAAGAATAAGTTATGTTGGATATGAACAGCAGAGTATCCAAATAAAGGAAGATGATGGTGATATTGTCGTAGCACTGAAGGAGGAAAGCCACAACATTGACGAAGTCGTGGTTGTTGGCTATGGCACGCAGAAACGTACGCAGCTGACTGGTAGCGTGGCAACCATCAGCAGTGAAAAGATCAGCATTGTCCCTGCTCCCACGCTTGATGTCGCTTTAGGCGGTATTGTGACCGGTGTTGATGTAACGCAAAACGGACAGCCCGGAGCCGGCTCTAATATCCGTATTCGCGGTGGTAACTCCGTGAATGCCAGTAATAATCCGCTGTATGTCATCGACGGTTTCATTTATCAGGTGGATGCCAGTTCGCAGAAGACCGGCATAGGGAATCTGGAAAGTACGCTCGACCCGCTATCGTTCATTAATCCCAGCGACATTGAACGCATTGAGGTGCTGAAGGATGTCTCAGCAACAGCCATATACGGTTCACGTGGTGCCAACGGTGTGATTATCATATCGACAAAGAAAGGCAATCGCCAGGAAACGAACGTGCGCTATAAGGCTACCGTGTCGTTCAGTACGCCCTCCAAGAAGTTCGACCTGCTGAACGCTACAGAGTGGGCTCGCATGGAGAAAGACTATTTCGGCAATCGAGGCGGCTATACTGATGAGCAGATTGCACAGTTAGGGGCTGGCACCGACTGGCAGAGCGAGGTATTGCGTACTGGCGTCAGCCAGATTCACGAACTCAGCATCAGCGGTGGAAGCGAGAAGACCCGCTTTATGATTTCCAGCAACTATACTGATCAGCAAGGCATCGTACTCAACTCTGACTTCCAGCGTTACAACCTGCGTGCCAATATCGACCACCAGTTGTCTGAGAAGTTCCTGGTCTCTCTGTCATCTACTGTGGGCAAAACAAAACAGCATGCACTGAGCACCACACAGCCCGTCAACTACTTCTCGTCGCCCTACTCGGCTGGCATCACCAACTCGTTGACCTATGCCCTGTTCATGCCCCTTGTCGTACCGGTATATGCAGCCGACGGAGGTTATAACTACGAGAATCCCTACGAGAATGCATACTTCAAGCTGAACGGGAAGTCAGCCAACCCTGTGTCCGACTTGGAGAACACCACGGCCGAGACGCTGACGAACTATGCTCTGATCAATGCCTCATTGAGTTACTACATCGCTGAAGGACTGACAGCCAAGGTGGCTGCTGGCGCCAATCTGACTGACATCACACAGAACTATTTCGCCCCGTCCTACACCGCTTTGGGTTTGAACGAAGGTGGTGTTGGTTCCATTGGGCATAAGCAGAACCAGGTGACACAAGGAGAGTTAACCCTCGACTACGAGCGCCAACTGGGTAAGAACCATTATGTAAGTGCATTGGTGGGCTATACCACTCAGAGCACGCAGACCAACTTCAACCTGAGCACGACCTCGCGCTATACGAATGAGGACCTTGGGTATAATAACTTGGGCGACGGCTCACACGTCTACACCCCCAGTTCTGGTCAGACCAAAGCAACCCTCAACTCACTCATCGCACGTGTCAACTATACGCTGTTAGACCGCTACAACGCCACGGCCACTTTCCGTGCCGACCATTCGAGCCGTTTCTCAAAGAATAACCGCTGGGGCTACTTCCCTTCGTTGGGTCTGTCATGGAACATCGACCGCGAGCCATTCTTCTCTACGCTCAAGCCTCAACTCTCAACACTTAAACTCCGTGCCAGTGTTGGTAGCGTGGGCAATCAGGAGATTGGCGACTATGAATATGCTGCCAGTTATACGGCCAGCAGCTACGGTGGTCAGACAGCCTATTCGAAAAATAATCTGGGCAACTCGGATCTGAAGTGGGAGACGACCGTTAGCTGGAATGCAGGACTGGATGCAGGCTTCTGGAACAACCGATTGAACGTAGTCATCGACTATTACTATAAGAAGACCAGCGACCTGCTGCTCTACCTGCCCGTCAATTCATCGACAGGCACCACTACACAGCTCATGAATGCCGGCAATGTGGTCAACCGCGGTATTGAATTGAGCATTGATGCCACCCTGTTACAGCGCCACAATCTGCAATGGACTGTCAATGGCAATATCACCCACAACCACAACGAATTGGTGAAGATGTCTTCAGATGTTAAGTCGCTCTACAGCGGCGAACTGCGTGAAAGCATCCTCCAAGAGGGCGAACCCGTAGGTTCCTTCTACGGATATGAGTTCCTTGGCATCGACGAACAGAATGGTAAGGTACTGCTGGGCGAGCAGAAGATCTTAGGCAGCCACCAGCCAGACTTCTTCTATGGATTTTCTACTGCACTGAAGTGGAAACGTTGGGATGCTTCGCTCTCGTTCAAAGGTTCGCACGGAGCCGAGAACGTGAATCTGCTACGTCGCTCATTAGACACACCATTGGGCAGTTATAACGCCCTGGCATACGTCAAAGACAGTTGGACACCTACCAACACCCATACCGACGTGCCAGCCATCAGCGGCTCATGGGCTACGAGTTATTTGGACGGTCGATACGTGGAGGATGCCAGCTACTTGAAGTTACAGAATGTCAACATAGGATACACCCTACCCCTGCGACGCATCGCACAAAGCATACGTCTGGCTGTCAGTGCTCAGAATCTGCTAACCATTACCAGTTACAAGGGTTATGACCCCGAACTGGAGACTGGCATCGACCAGGGAGCCTATCCCAAGAGCCGTACATTCTCAGTTAGTGCCGAAGTGAATTTTTAACATTACAAATAACATATAGTATTCATTTAAAGTAAAGGAGATTGTTAACATGAAAAAGAACATTTTCTATTCAGCACTGTTTGCTGCCACCCTCACACTGGGTTTCACATCGTGCAGCAGTAACGATGACGAAGAAAACGTGATCGGTGAAGAAGACGTGATTAAATCTCAGGATGACGTTTATGCACTGATTAATGGTGCCTATCGCCCGTACCAAACCCTCAGTTCGACGTTCACCTCGATGGTTGACACACCTACCGAGCTGGGAACATCATACCTTGGCAACGAGGAAGATGACGTTACCAAGATGGTTGAGCTGAAATACGACAAGACCAGTTCGTATGCCAAGAAGACGTTCAACGCCCTCTATAAGGGAATCGGTATCGTCAACGACGCCATTGAGAAAACAGAGGCTTCGAAATCGCTGACAGCTGCTCAGAAGGCAGAGCCTATTGCCCGTGCCAAGTTCTCACGTGGCTTGTTCTACTCTTGGCTCGTCGTGCTGTGGGGTGAGGTGCCCATTCGCCTGACCACCGCCGATGTCAGTACCCAGCGTCAGAGCATTGATGCCGTCTATACACAGATTGTGAAAGACCTGACCGAAGCTGCCGAGGCACTGCCTACCACACCGGCAGCGAAGTACAATCCCTCGAAGGGTGCAGCTTACGCTCTGCTGAGCCGCGTGTATCTGCAGTGGGCCAGCAATCCTCTGACGCTGTCAGAAGTGGAAGCTATCAAGAATTCACGCGTAGACCCTGCCCAGAAGCCTTGGAACAACGAGCGTCTGGAGAAGGTTGTCGAGTATGCCGACAAGGTTACTCAGCTGGGTGTTTACTCCCTGCAGCCACAGTTCAAAGACCTCTTTGGCATTGCCAACGAGAGCAAAGGACCTGAGCAGATTTTTACCATTTACCACGAAGGTGACGGTATCGACCAGCAAGGCAACCACCAGGATCACTGCGCATGGACCTATCCTTTCCAGGAGAAAACAGAAATCGTTCACATCCAGCCTATCCACACCTTCAACGATTGGCCTAACGATGACCCACGTAAGGAGTTCAGCATCGTGACATCCATCTCCGACCCACGCGATGGTAGTGTACACTCCTATCTGCCTCCAGTCACGTTGCCTGTCTATGGCAAGGGCGTAGACCGTAGCACCAGCACCAGCGTATATACGAGTATACAATTCAATTACGTGGACCGCATTGAGTTGCGCTATGCCGAGGTATTGCTCAATAAGGCGGAAGCATTAGTACAGTTAGGACGTCAGACAGAGGCTGCTACGCCATTGAACCAGATTCGTCAGCGTGGTTTTGGTGACAGGGCTCATAACATTGCAGCTCCAACACTCAACGACATCCAGAAGGAGTGGGAATATGAGTTCGTTTACGAGCAGCGTCACTGGCAGAACCTGACCCGCTGGCGTAACCTCATCAGCACCGTATTGACAGTGAAGGACTTCGAGCACTTCGATGACTCTTATGCAACGGTAGGCGGTACAGGTAAGGATGGTAGTACCGTGAACGCTTTCTTTGCTCGCATCCACCGTTTCCTGAAGTCAAAGTATGAGAATATCAATGGTCACTTCTATCGCTTCCCTATCCCCTTCGGTTCTAATAATGAGGAGCTGGGTATCGATCAGAACCCAGGCTATTAAACAACAACATCCGCTATGAACAGATTACAAAGACTATTGTTCATCGGAATACTCTCTACCACTCCCTTTGTCCTTTGGGGCAAAGGGAGTGTAGGAGTTTCTGAGGTCCGTCGTCAGGTGGCGCAGCAGGATGCCTATATTCGCGATATCCGCCGACATTTCCATCAGCACCCCGAACTGAGCGGTCAGGAGGTGGAGACCGTGAAATTCCTGAAGGCAGAACTGCAGAAACTTGGAGGCTTTGACATCCATGATGTACCAGG
>CAMVDU010000047.1 GCA_947166345.1 uncultured Prevotellaceae bacterium | reverse complement strand
TGTGAGCCCAAACAGTGCTGTCGTCAATTCGGTACTTCTTGGATATTTCCCCAATTGTATAACAATCTTCAGGCTCCAAGCTATATAGTTTTGGTAGCGGCTTATCTTTTTCTAGTGGTTCCTCACGCTTAGGGAACAATTTTTCAAGTTCTGTCCTTTTTATCCGTGTCAGTCTTTCACCTATATTTATATAAGGTATAGCCCCTTTCTTTATCAGACGGTAAATCGTGTCTCGCCCGATGGAGTACATGGCTACAGCTTCCGCTACAGAGATATATTCTCTTGCATCCGGAACTTTCTGGGCAATTTGTTTGAATTGCTCAGCCTTTTTAGCTGCTGCCTTTTTCTGCTTATAAGCCATGTCAATGCAGTGCTTAGAGCAATACTTAGACTCGAGCGTCTTTGCAATGAAGGTTGCTCCACACATTTCGCATTTCCGTTTAATCTGAAATTTTAAAGCTGGCATATTTTCGTCCTTTTAATATGTATTAATCCGTATAAGTATTTTTAAGTTGCATCTCATCGCCAATTAAGTCGTGTCGCAAATATGACGCAAAATTACGGTAAAAATCCGAAAATAGCAAGAAATGAAACAAAGTTTAACAATAACAAAAAGTGGTGTAACCACTTGGATTACACCACTTTCTTATGATATTCTTATCGTTGCTTATCTATTCTTACTTCACCTCCTCGAAGTCGGCATCCTGGATGTCGTCCTGAGCATTGTTGGTCTGCTGCTGTTGCTGCTGCTGACCAGCATCAGCACCGGGCTGGGCACCAGCCTGCTGGTACATCTTCTGCGAAGCAGCCTGCATCACCTGGTTGAGGTTGTTGATGGCAGCGTCGATAGCAGCGACGTCACCGCTCTTGTGAGCGTCCTTCAACTGATTGACAGCAGCCTCTACGTTAGCCTTGTCGGCACCCAGCTTGTCACCATTCTCGTTGAGGAAGGTCTCAGTCTGGAAAATCATAGAGTCGGCCTGGTTCATCTTGTCGATGCGCTCACGCTCTTTCTTGTCAGCCTCGGCAAACTGCTCTGCCTCTGCCTTCATGCGGTTGATCTCGTCCTGTGACAGACCAGAAGAAGCCTCGATGCGGATGGCCTGCTCCTTACCGGTAGCCTTATCCTTGGCACTTACCTTTACGATACCGTTGGCATCGATATCGAAGGTTACCTCGATCTGAGGCACACCACGACGGGCGGGAGCAATGCCGGTGAGGTTGAACTGACCCAGGCTCTTGTTCTGAGAAGCCATAGGACGCTCGCCCTGCAGCACGTGGATGGTCACCTCTGTCTGATTGTCAGCAGCGGTAGAGAATACCTGACTCTGCTTGCAAGGAATAGTGGTGTTGGCATCAATCAGCTTGGTCATCACACCACCCAGGGTCTCGATACCCAGGGTCAGAGGAGTCACGTCGAGCAGCACGATGTCCTGACCAGTCTCCTGGTTGAGGATAGCACCCTGGATAGCAGCACCTACGGCCACCACCTCGTCGGGGTTAACACCCTTTGAAGGCTCCTTACCGAAGTAGTTCTTCACGAGGGTCTGCACAGCGGGGATACGGCTTGAACCACCCACGAGGATCACCTCGTCGATATCTGATGTAGAGATACCTGCGTCGCGAACGGCGTTCTGACAGGGCACCAAGCAAGCCTGAATCAGGTTGTGGGCCAACTGCTCGAACTTTGCACGTGTCAGAGTCTTTACCAAGTGCTTGGGAACACCACCTACAGGCATGATGTAAGGCAGGTTGATTTCAGTAGAGGTAGAGCTTGACAACTCAATCTTGGCCTTCTCGGCAGCCTCCTTCAGACGCTGCATAGCCATAGGATCCTGTGTCAGGTCGGCACCCTCGTCGTTCTTGAACTCCTGTACCAGCCAGTCGATGATCACCTGGTCGAAGTCATCACCACCCAGGTGAGTGTCACCATTGGTAGAGAGCACCTCGAACACACCACCACCGAAGTCGAGGATAGAGATATCGAAGGTACCACCACCGAGGTCGAACACGGCAATCTTCATATCCTTGTTGGTCTTGTCGATACCATAAGCCAGAGCAGCTGCCGTAGGCTCGTTGACGATACGCTTCACATTAAGACCAGCAATCTGACCAGCCTCCTTGGTAGCCTGACGCTGAGAGTCAGAGAAGTAGGCAGGTACGGTGATTACAGCCTCTGTCACCTCCTGACCCAGATAGTCCTCAGCGGTCTTCTTCATCTTCTGAAGAACCATTGCCGAGATCTCCTGCGGGGTATATTTGCGGCCGTCGATGTCAACACGGGGGAAACCACCTTCGTTCACTACTGAGAATGGTACGCGCGAGATCTCCTTCTCGGTCTGCTGCCATGTTTCACCCATGAAACGCTTGATAGAGTAAACGGTCTTTTTCGGGTTGGTGATAGCCTGACGCTTGGCGGGGTCGCCCACCTTACGTTCGCCACCATCCACGAAACCTACTACAGAAGGCGTTGTACGCTTGCCTTCGCTGTTTGCAATCACAACCGGCTCGTTGCCTTCGAATACGGCTACGCAGCTGTTGGTTGTTCCTAAGTCAATTCCAATAATCTTTCCCATAATTGTATTTTTTTTAGTTGTTATTATTCTGATTTGTGGCCGTTAAGCCACCAATCGAACAACAAAACGTGTGCCAAAAGGACAAAAGAGAGTAGGGGTGTGACAAGTTGTCAGTTAGCTGTCGGTATATTAGCATTCTATTTTTATAACAACAAAAAAAGAGAACCTCTTGCGAGATTCTCTTTGGGAGGTGCCTGGCGGATTCGAACCGCCGTAGACGGTTTTGCAGACCGTTGACTAAGCCACTCATCCAAGGCACCAACATTTTCCGAGGGTTAGGGCCCCTTTTCGGAATGCGGCTGCAAAGGTACAATTTTTTTTTTATTCTGCCAAATATTTCGCTTACTTTTTCTCTTTGCAGCACTCTTTTTTGCAGTTTTCCGTTGCTGAAGGCTTGAACGGACAGCCCTCGCACTGGCCACAATCGCACGTGTTTCCTTTTGCCAGATGGCGTATGCGTCGTACCATGAAGAGGGCGCAGACTGCGAGAATGATGCCAACCAGGATGTACTGCATTGAGGGGCTTGAAGGGTTCAAGGGGTTTAAGAGTTCAAGAGTTTAAGGGTTGACCTTTTTTCCTGCAAAGAGGAGGGACTGCAGTTTGTTGGGCTTTGCCTTGTCCTCAATCTTGGCACCGTTGGCTACCACTTTTAAGCCTGCGGGGACAATACGGATGTCAAAATCGGTACCTGCCACCATGGGATCGCCATCAAACTGGAAGGCGGCATCAGCCTCTCGGTGAACGTGGAAGGCCGTACTCTTCAGTACTGTCACATGTTTGTTGGTGTCAATAGTTTTCATAAACAAATCAGTCATCAGTTTGATGCGAGCCGGTTTGTTGATATGCTCCACAAACACCAGATTCAGCAGGCCGTCGCGAACGGAAGCGCCTGGAGCAATATAGGTGTTGTTGCCATATTGGGCTGCATTGCCCACATCGAGCAGAAAAGCATCGATATGTAACTCCTCATCACTCTCGGCTGTACGGACTACATAGTGAGATGGCTGATAGGTCATACCCTCGCGCAACACCAGCTTGGCATAGGTGGACAGACCGCGACTGCCTGAGTTGGCGAAGAGCAGCGCTACATGCGCATCAAAACCCATGCCGCAAGTGCAGAAGAATGCCTGATCGTTGGCCATCGCGTAGTCGATGTCAATGATGTGTGCCTGGTTGATGATTTGTAGAGATTTTTTCATATTCATCGGCAGACAGAGATGACGCGCAAGTCCGTTGCCTGACCCACATGGTACGATGCCCAGTGCGGTCTGCGTCTGTGCCAGCGAACGAGCCACCTCGTTTACCGTTCCGTCGCCCCCAACGGCTACCACGATGTCAATTCCTTGCTCAGCGTAGCTGCGTGCCAGTTCGGCAGCATGACCAGCATATTCTGTTTTGACAATTTTCCAGTCAAACTTGTTGGTGTCGATGGTGGCTTTGATGAGTCCCTCAAGACCCTCCTTTGATTTTGTGCCCGAAATGGGGTTGACAATGAAAATAATTTGCTTTTTCTTCGTTTCCATGCCTGCAAAAGTACAAAAAAAGCGTGAGATGTGAAACAAACGGGTCATAAAAAAATGATTTTTCGTACATTTCTTTCAAAAAAAGTGCTCTGTTTCAATAAAAATGTGTATCTTTGCACGCTGAATCAATTTGAAAAATAATAATAATCCAAAATATGGGACAATTACAAGAAAGATTCAAAACGTATCGCATACCTCAGGAGGCGATGGCCAAAGGTATTTATCCATATTTCCGTCAGATTACTGGCAAGCAGGGAACTGAAGTGGAAATGGGTGGTCACAAGGTACTGATGTTTGGTTCGAACGCTTATACCGGTCTTACTGGTGACCAGCGTATCATCGACAAAGCTAAGGAAGCACTCGAAAAGTACGGCACAGGTTGTGCTGGTAGCCGTTTCCTCAATGGTACCCTCGATCTTCATGTTCAACTTGAGAAAGAGATTGCTACCTTCATTGGCAAGGACGACTGTCTGTGCTTCTCTACTGGTTTCAGCGTGAACCAGGGCGTTATTCCCGCTTTGTTGAGCAAGGACGACTTCGTGATCTGTGACGATCGTGACCATGCTTCTATCGTTGACGGACGCCGTCTGGCTTTTGCCAAGCAGCTGCACTACAAGCACAACGATATGGAAGATCTGGAGCGCGTGTTGAAGAACCTGCCTGAGGAGGCTATCAAACTGATCGTTGTCGATGGTGTGTTCTCGATGGAGGGTGACCTCGCTAAACTGCCTGAAATCATTGAGCTGAAGAAAAAGTACAACTGCTCTGTGATGGTTGATGAGGCTCATGGCATTGGCGTGTTCGGACGTCAGGGTCGTGGTGTTTGCGACCATTTCGGTCTGACTAAGGATGTGGACCTCATCATGGGTACCTTCTCTAAGTCATTGGCAAGTATCGGTGGTTTCATCGCTGCCGACAACGACACCATCAACTGGCTGCGTCACACCTGTCGCACCTATATCTTCTCAGCATCCAACACCCCTGCAGCTACTGCAGCTGCTATGGAGGCACTCCACATCCTGCAGCAGGAGCCTGAGCGCATTGAGAAGCTGTGGAAGGTGACTCGTTATGCCCTGAAGCGTTTCCGTGAGGAAGGTTTCGAGATTGGCGATACTGAGAGCCCCATCATTCCGCTCTATGTGCGTGATACGGATAAGACATTCCTCGTGACAGCTTTGGCTTTCAACGCAGGTGTGTTCATCAATCCCGTTATTCCGCCAGCATGTGCTCCTCAGGATACTCTGGTGCGCTACGCCCTGATGGCTACCCACACAGAGGAACAGGTAGAGCGTTCAGTGGTTGCCCTGAAGAAGATCTTCGTAGAGCAGGGAATCATTCGATAATTGATAATGAATAATTGAAAATTGATAATTGGGAATTGCAGAGGTTAATAAATGCAAACTTCGAGATAATTTTCAATTTTCAATTTTCAATTTTCAATTATTATTTGTACCTTTGCACCCGCAAAATCGAGGTGTAGCGCAGTTGGTAGCGTTCCTGGTTTGGGACCAGGCTGTCGCAGGTTCGAGTCCTGTCACCTCGACATCACATAAAAAAGACCGTTAGTTCGTATGAGCCAACGGTCTTTTTGTATGGTGAGCTATCGTCCTTTTGTATGATGAGCCAACGGTCTTTGCTTTTCCTGGTTCCTGCTATCTGACGGCCCATTTGCGACCGTTCGAGATGTATAGGCCTCTGGCTATTGGCTTCTGGCTTTTGCCTATGCGACGTCCTTGCAGGTCATAAATGGCATCGTTCATTGTACGATTCTCATTTTTTATAGGAGAGATATCGTTCACGATAGAACGATGGCGCAGGGCTGAACGTACGGCATACCAGGCCTTCTTCTTGCTAAGACCAGAGTCGTAGAGCAATGGGTTGGAGGCGCTACGCCACGAGTCATTGTCCTTGATACCCCAGATGACGAGGTTCGGACAGTTGTCGTTGTTCAGCACAATATCCGTGATAACACGATAGTTGCGCGCTTGCTCCTCCAGATTGTCTTCTGAAGTTGAAGGAATGCCCATATCCAGTTCAGTGATGATACACTTCAGACCCGCTTCGTCAAACAGTCGGATGGTTTTCTCCAGCTTCACGGAATCAACATCGCCGATGGAGAAATGACATTGCAGACCAACACCGTCGAGTGGGATATTTTGTGCCTGCAGATGCTTGGCGAGGTTGTAGAAAGCTACAGCCTTTGCTTTGCCCTGCATCTCAACATCGTAGTCGTTCAGGTAAAGCATGATAGAGGGATCAGCCTGACGCGCATAGACGAATGCCGAGTCGATATAGTCATCGCCAATAGCCTGCTGCCAAACCGTCTGGCGCAGTTTGTAGCCATTAGGATTCGTGCGGATAATACTCTGGTCGTCATCTAAGCACTCGTTCACAACATCCCATTCTGACACCTTACCCTGATAATGCTGCAGCACCTTGGTGATGTGGCTCTTCATGATGTCGAGAGCCTCCTGACGCGACCATCCTTTGTCATTTTTCTTGCCATCGCTGCTCAACCATTCGGGCTGCTGCGTGTGCCATACGAGACAGTGGCCGCGTACTGCCATATTATTAGCTGTTGCCAGACTCACAAGCTGGTCGGCGCTGCCAAAGCTGAACTGTCCCTTGGAAGGCTGCAGCGACTCCATCTTCATCTCGTTCTCGGCCACCATCATGTTAAACTGCACGGCAGCCGATGTGCGATCGCTGTCCAAGCCCTTGTATGTACAGAAAGCAGCACCAATCATCTTGCCGTTCAGCTCGGCATAGTGGCGCAAGGTCTTCCTGTCTTTTGAGTCTACGATACCATCGTCATAGAAAGCACCCATTGTGCTTTCAGGATTATCCGGATTGTCAGGATTGTCGGGATTATCTGGATCGGTATTCTCCATCGATGTCAGACGCACCACCACCTCATAGCCGTTGTCGCCTGTCTTTTCTTCCAGCTCCCAAGTACCCTTGCCAGGCTGCTTGAGGGCGAACTGCCAGTCGCCGCTCTTGTTCTTGGCTGTGAGGACGGTCAGCTCTGTGCCCACCTCGAAGGTCAGGGTGTCGAGTGCCAGTATCACGATAGGTGATTCGTCACTTGTTGAGAAGTCTTCCGTACTGTTGCTGAACTTTACCTGACCAGCCACCACCAGACGGTCGTAACTGTCGGCAGAAGCCACCTTGAAGCGCAACACGGAGGCTGGATGTACTGTCAGGTTGGCATTCTTCGTGGTCGTTGCATAGTTCTTGAGTGTCAGCGTGCCAGGTATGGTGTCTCCAGGTTCTATGGTACCATAGTTGTCCACCATTCCACCAATGCTACCCGTACCACCCAGCACACCGTTGCCAAAGACATAGGCGATAGGTGATGACTCGCTGGCCATCGCTCCCAGACCACCACGATATTTCTTCGTTTCTGCCTCTGCGCGGTTGTTGTTGACGAGCAGCTTACCGTTGATGACGCGAAGAGCACCTGTCAGAAGGTTGTCGTTACCCGTAATACGATAGGTACCTGTACCTTCTTTTATAAGACCCAATGGGGTACTGGCGTCATAGCCTGATGGTGCAATCTTACCTGCCAACGTCGCATCGGTATTCAGATTACCAACCAAATAATAGGACTTACGACCAGTCTTCATATAGCCCTGTAGGGTGGAACCGGCCTCCATCTGCAATTCACCGATACGGAAACCACCCGCATTGTTACTATTAGCCTCATTACAGAGGATGGCACCACTATGCACCGTCAACTTACAGTTCTGTAGGGCGTTGTTCAGTTTGCCACCCTTGATGCAGTCGTCAATGTTCTCTGGCGAGAATACCTTTCCGCCATGAGCAAGGACAATGTTGAAAGAACCAGCCGAAGAAGAGTTCTCCTTGAACGGATAGATATGGGCATCGCCCTTGAAATTGGTCCAGTTTGCCCACGATGCGCCACTCTTTGTTCCCAGATAACAGCGCTCGCCACCAGCATGAAGATTGATGGTGCCCTTGCCGCTGACGGTAGAACTGAAGTAGCAGTAGCGTGCCATCATCACATCGACGGTCTTTCCGGCAGGTGCAGAAACGGCTGTACTATAGGTTATGTAATCGCTCGACGAATTGTTGCCACTAAAGTTGATGGTGTCGTTGGTCTGTGCCAGCAGCGTTTGTGCAGCTATACACAGGATAGCGGTTATGTAAAAGAGACGTTTCATAGATAGATGCAGTAGTTTTTATACCATTCCATACTGGTCTTTCCAGTATGCGGGTGCAAAATTAAGCAAAATAATCGACATTATAAAAAATATTCGCAAATTCCTTTGATAATATCATTTTTTCTGACTATATTTGCAACCAACACAAAACGACGACAGATGAAGAAGAGTTTATTACTGATTATTTTATGGTTGTCTGCCATCGTTGTACAGGCACAACGGATGACGGTCAACGGTACTGTGACCGATGAGTCGTCAGGGGCAACCATCGCCTATGCTACTGTCACCGTACCAGGTTCCCATCGGTCGGTGGTGACCAATAGCGACGGTTTCTTCACGTTGAAAGTCGATGAACTGCCTCCCGCTATCGTGGTCTCTCACGTAGGCTATAAGACCCGTCGCGTCGATATGTCCCAGTCGGGTGCCACAGGTCTGCACATCAAGCTGACCCCAGCTACCGTGATGCTCAACGAAGTGATGGTGTGGACGACAGATCCTGAGAAACTGGTGCATGAGGCCATCAAGCATATTCCCCAGAACTACAGCAAGGTGCCTGAACTCTATCAAGGCTTTTATCGCGAGACGGCCATGAAGCGCCAGCGTTTCATCTACATTGCCGAAGGCGTTGTGGATATGCATAAGAACAGCTATCGCTATGATGCGTCGTACGACCGTGTGGCCATTGCCAAGGGCCGTCGGCTGTTAAGTCAGTCGGCTGCCGACACACTGGGCGTAAAGGTAATGGGTGGTCCCATTCTGCCCGTTCAGCTTGACGTGGTGAAGAATGCCGACTATCCGCTCAACGAGAAAGAGATGGGCCACTACCGATACCAGATGGAACTGCCTGCCACCATCAACGATCGCCTGCAGTTCGTCGTCTCGATGTCGCCCAGGGTGACGCTGCCTTATCCGCTGTTCAGCGGTAAGCTGTATATTGACTACGAGACGCTGGCTTTCACGCGTGTGGAGCTGTCGCTTGATGTCAGCGATAAGATCAAGGCTACGGATTATATGCTGGTCAGGAAACCCACGGGTGTGCGTTTCAAACCCAAGGAGCTGTCGTTCCTTATCGACTACCGCTACGAGGATGGTGTGATGCATCTCAGCTATGTGCGCAGCACCTTCCGCTTCAACTGCGACTGGAAACGTCGGCTCTTTGCCACATCGTTTACGGCCGTCTGCGAGATGGTGGTTACCAACAAGACTGACCAAGACGTTCATCCCATCAGCGGTCGGCAGTCGTTCGACTCGCGCGACGCCTTCTACGACAAAGTAGATTATTTCCTTGATCCTAATTTCTGGGAAGACTACAACATCATTGAGCCCACAGAGACGCTCGACCGAGCCATCGGACGACTGTTGAAGCGTCAGGCCCGCTAACTCCCGTTAATTCTTAAGCAAGCTCTCGAAAGTCATTTTTCTCGGAAGGTAATCTCCTGAGCGCCTATCAGTCGCCAGTGACGTTCGCCTGTACCTTTATAATAGACGAAGGCCTGATATTGGTTCTCTGTCTGGTAGAACGAACCCTCCTGTGGCACACGGTGCGTGGTGCCGTCCATATCCTGCATCAGTATCTGGTAGTTGTAGTAGCCCAGTTTCTGCAGCACGGTGGCCTCGTAGCATTTCTCCTCGTCGTTGTAGGTCATCGTGTAGGTATCGGGGTCTTCTGTCGTCCAGCGTCCGTCTATAAACAGACGGGCGTCATCGTAGTAGGGAGCGTCTGACAGTCGGTAGTGCACATACACATATTCCGATGTCCGTTCAGCCTCGTAATTGTCGCTGTTGCGCAACAGGAAGGCACCGTTGGCATCCTCGTCATAGAGATAGCTGCGCTGGGGTTTGCAAGGGTAGGGTATGGCGTGATAGCGCCGCTCTTCCTCGTCCCAGGTCACGTAGGCCAGTCCCATGGTGGTGTGCGAGGGGTCCAACACCTCAAACTTATGGTACTCGTTGCCAGCCTCGAATATCAGTTGACGGTTGTGCTCCCATCGCAGGCTTGTTGGCGTAATGAAATTGGGTTTCACGTTCACCTTCATGTTGTCCTCGCGTCCGTTCTGCATCACAAACGTCTGCAGCTGTTCGTCAGGATAGGTCACGCGCACATTGTTGAAGTTGACGGTCATGCTCACCTGCTGGTGACTCTGCTGGAAGTCTATGTCCGTGTTGGTGGTTGCACCTATACCCACATTCATCAGCGGCTCCACCACTCTCAGCTCCACGCATGCCGCCTCTTCCTCGTCCTCATCGAGAATGTACAGGCGGTAGTTGCCGCTCATGCGTGGACGCGTCTGACGGTTGGGGAAATTGAAGCTGTAGTGGGTGTACATCACGTTCGTGTTCAGCGAGTTCTCGTAATCCTCTATCGGCTGGTCGTTGAAGCCCTCCAGCCAGTCGCTCTCAAAGAGTCCCTCTACGGGTGTCCAGTCGGGGTTGCAGGGTTCCAGTCGATAGATAAAGCGTTGGTAGTTGTGCGACAGCTCGTCGAAACCTATGTGGAGCACGTCGGCAGAGCCCAGTGTAAGCACAGGCATCGCTGTGAAGTCGTCGTTGCAGACGACCTCCAGCGATTTTACCTGAGGTGATGTGATGGTATGTCCTGCCAGTGCCCACAGGGGCATCCACATGGCGATGATTAGTAGCTGTTTCATATTGCAAAGGTACAAAATATATTTGAACCCTGCAAATGTTTCCCTCTACTTTTTGCCTTTTTACTTTTTTACCTTTAAATCTTCTCCAGCGCCTGTGAGAGGTCCTCGATGATGTCGTCGATATGTTCGGTGCCGATGGAGAGGCGGATGGTTGAAGGCGTGATGTGCTGCTCAGCCAGTTCCTCAGGCGAGAGCTGTGAGTGGGTGGTGGTGTAGGGATGAATCACCAGACTCTTCACATCGGCCACGTTGGCCAGCAGCGAGAAGATCTGGAGGGCGTCGATAAACTTCCAGGCCTCTTCCTGTCCGCCTTTGATCTCGAAGGTGAAGATGGAACCGCCACCATTGGGGAAGTATTTCTGATACAGCTTGTGGTCGTGATGGCTCTCGAGGACGGGATGGTTTACCTTGGCCACCTTCGGGTGCTTGGCCAGGAAATCGACCACCTTCAGGGCGTTCTCCACATGACGCTCTACGCGCAGACTCAGCGTCTCTACACCTTGCAGCAGGATGAAGGCATTGAAGGGTGAGATGGCAGCACCGGTATCGCGCAGGATGACGGCACGGATACGGGTGACATAGGCAGCAGCACCTACAGCATCAGCGAAGACGATGCCGTGATACGAGGGATCGGGCTTAGAGAGGGTGGGGAACTTGTCGTTCTGCTTCCAGTCGAACTTACCACCATCGACGATGACGCCACCCAGTGAGGTACCGTGACCGCCCAGGAACTTGGTAGCAGAATGAACGACAATGTCTGCTCCGTGCTCCAATGGTCTAATTAAATACGGTGTGCCGAAGGTGTTATCCACAATAAACGGGATGCCATGCTTATGAGCCACAGCAGCCACACCTTCAAGGTCGAGTACGTCGCTGTTGGGGTTGCCAAAGGTCTCGGCATATACTACTTTTGTGTTGGGTTGGATAGCTGCTTCCAGGGCTTCGAGATCGTTCACATTAATAATGGTATTCGTGATGCCCTGCGTAGCCAGCGTATGGGTAATCAGGTTGTAAGAGCCACCATAGAGGTTGTCAGCAGCCACAATATGATCGCCAGCCTGCACGATGTTCTGCAGGGCATAGGTGATGGCAGCGGCACCAGAGGCGACTGCCAATCCAGCCACACCACCCTCAAGGGCAGCCACACGGTCTTCAAACACACCCTGTGTCGAGTTGGTCAGACGACCATAGATATTACCTGCATCACGCAGACCGAAACGGTCGGCAGCATGCTGTGAGTTACGGAACACATACGACGTGGTCTGATAGATGGGCACGGCGCG
>CAMVDU010000046.1 GCA_947166345.1 uncultured Prevotellaceae bacterium | reverse complement strand
GACTCCAGCAAATGGGAGGTAATCACGGCAGCTTTGAAATGCGTGCAGGGCAAGAGCATCGTCAACTCCATATCGCTGAAAGAGGGCGAAGAGGTATTCCTCTCGCATGCCCGCGACATCCATCGCTTTGGAGCAGCTGTCGTCGTTATGTGCTTCGACGAACAGGGACAGGCCACCACCTACGAACGGCGTATAGAGATAGCCCAGCGTGCCTACCGTCTGCTGACCGAGCAGGTGGGCATGCAGCCACAGGACATCATCTTCGACCCCAACGTGCTTGCCATCGCCACAGGCATCGAGGAACATAATAGCTATGCCCTCGACTTTATCCGTGCTACGGCATGGATACGCCAGAACTTGAAGGGTGCACATGTCAGCGGTGGCGTCAGCAACCTCTCGTTCTCATTCCGTGGCAACAACTATATTCGTGAGGCCATGCATGCGGTATTCTTATACCACGCCATCAACGAGGGTATGGACTTCGGTATCGTCAACCCTGCCACGAAGGTGACCTACGACGATATCCCTGCCGACCAGCTGACAACCATTGAGGATGTGGTGCTGAACCGCACCCCCGACGCCTCCGAGCGCCTTATACAGCTGGCAGCAGAGACCCAAAATCCCACTAATCCCAGCCCTATAGGACCTATAAGTCCTATGGGACCTATGGGGCCTGCAAGTTCTCTTGAAGACCGCCTGCAGGAGGCACTCATCAAAGGCCGCTCCGACACCCTTGAAGCTGACCTTAACGAGGCACTTGCGAAGTATCCGCGCGCTGTTGATATTATCGAAGGACCATTAATGGCAGGTATGAACGAGGTGGGACGCCGTTTCGGCGAGGGTAAGATGTTTCTGCCACAGGTAGTCAAGACCGCCCGCACCATGAAGCAGGCCGTTGAGATATTGCAGCCCCACATCAACTCCGGAATATCCGGGAAATCCGGAAATTCCGCAGTATCCGGAGAATCCGGCAAATCCGCCCAATCCAAGATCCTGCTTGCCACCGTCAAGGGCGACGTTCACGACATTGGCAAGAACATTGTGGGTGTCGTGATGGCCTGCAACGGCTATGAGGTGATCGACCTGGGCGTGATGGTGCCTGCCGACGAGATTGTGAAGAAAGCCATTGATGAGAAGGTAGATATGATTGGACTCTCGGGACTCATCACCCCCAGTCTCGAAGAGATGGTCAATGTGGCACAGGCCCTGCGCAAGGCCAACCTCGACATCCCCATCCTCATTGGTGGTGCCACGACGAGTCAGTTGCACGTGGCCCTGAAGATTGCGCCCGTCTATGGCGGACCGGTGGTATGGATGAAGGATGCCTCTCAGAATCCGATCGCTGCCCAACGCCTCATGGCTGACCGCAAGGGCATCTCCGATGAGTTAAATAAGGAATATGCGCACCTGCGCGAACAATATAATAATGAACAACAGCAGCTGGTCTCTCTGGAAGAAGCACGCCAGCGCAAACCCCGATTCTTTCAAGAGTAATTATATGATCAACAACATCATCTTTGACCTTGGCGGGGTAGTCATTACCCTCGACCCCCAGCAGGCAGTACGCCGTTTCGAGGCATTGGGCCTGAAGGATGCCCAGCATCATCTGGACTCCTACACACAGCACGGCATCTTTGGTGACCTGGAAGGCGGTCTCATCTCGGCTGAGGAATTTCGCATCAAGCTGAGCGAGATGGTTGGCCGTGAGGTGACGGCCCAAGAGTGTGCCTATGCCTGGCAGGGCTATGCCAAGGACGTGCCCCAGCGCAATCTCGATGCACTCATCCGTCTGCGCGAGGAGGGCTACCGGCTGATACTGCTCTCCAACACCAATCCCTACATGATGGAGTGGGTGGGTTCTACGCAGTTTGACGGTCGCGGTCATGCTGTTGACTATTATTTCGATGCCCTCTACCTGAGCTATCAGATGAAACTGATGAAACCCTCGTCCGAGATCTTCGCAAAGATGCTCATGGCCGAGCAGGTGAGTCCCTCTACCTGTCTGTTCCTCGACGACGGTCCGCGCAACGTGGCAGCAGCCAGTCAGATGGGTATCCGCACCTTCTGTCCTGAGAACGGAGCCGACTGGACGGAAGACATTTACAAGTACTTGAAATAAAACCGTATATGAAAAAGTTATTACTACTATTCGTCCTGTTGTTGTCACTACAGATAGTGGCACAACCCAAGCGTGAGTTCCGCGGAGCCTGGATACAATGCGTCAACGGCCAGTTCCAGGGCATGTCAACACAGAAGATGCAGGAGACGCTCATCTATCAGCTCAACGAGTTGCAGAAGACCGGTGTCAACGCCATCATTTTCCAGGTACGTCCCGAGTGCGACGCCCTCTACCAGAGCAACATCGAGCCCTGGAGCCGTTTCCTGACAGGTCAGCAGGGTAGGGCACCCCAGCCCTATTGGGACCCCCTGCAATGGATGATTGAGCAATGTCACGCCCGCGGTATGGAGCTCCACGCCTGGATCAACCCCTACCGTGCCAAGACCAAGGGCACCACGGCGCTGACCACCAACCACATCGCCGTACAGCATCCCGAGCGTTGCTTCCCATACGACGGGCTCACCATCCTTAATCCGGGCATTGCCGAGAACCGCGACTATATCTGTGCTGTAGCCAAGGACATCGTCAGCCGTTACGACGTGGACGGCATCCACATGGACGACTATTTCTATCCCTATCCCGCAGCCGGTCAGACCATCCCCGACGATGCCCAGTACAACGCCTACAACAACGGCATACGTGATCGTGGCGACTGGCGTCGCTACAACGTCAACCTCTTCATCAAGCAGTTCTACGAGACAGTCCATCAGACCAAACCCTGGGTCAAGGTGGGCATCTCGCCCTTCGGCATCTACCGCAACGCCAAGAATGCGCCCATAGGCAGTCAGACCAACGGTCTGCAGAACTACGACGACCTCTATGCCGACGTGCTGCTGTGGATCAACAACGGCTGGCTCGACTACTGCGTGCCCCAGGTCTATTGGGAGATAGGCAACAAGGCAGCCGACTACGCCACGCTGGTTAAATGGTGGAACCAGCATGCCTCGGGTCGTCCCCTCTTCATTGGCGAGGACATAGAGCGCACCGTGAAGAATACTGACCCACAGAACCCCAACCAGCACCAGCAGGCCGCCAAGCACCGTCTCTGTCAGCAGCTCCCAGGCATCAAGGGCACCGTGCTGTGGTATGCCAAAGCCGCTGTTGACAATACCGGCAACTATGCCACCATGCTTCGTCAGAACTACTGGCGCCTGCCTGCCCTGCAGCCCCAGATGCCTTTCATCGACGGTAAGGCCCCCAAGAAGCCCAGCAAGCTGAAGCCCATCTGGATGTCCGACGGCTACGTGCTCTTCTGGACGGCGCCCAAGGCCAAGAAGTGGGGCGATGAGGTGGTGAAATACGTTGTCTATCGCTTTGCCAACGGCGAGCGCGTCAACACCAACGACCCTTCCAAGATTGTGGCCATCACCACCCAGACTTTCCTTAAGCTCCCCTATGCCGACGGCAGTCAGAAGTACACCTACGTCGTCACCTCCCTCGACCGCCTGCAGAACGAGAGCAAGCCTGCAAAGAAGGCCGTGAAGCTGTAAGTGTTTGTAAAATTTTAGCCGTTTTCTTTGTTATATCAGGGAAAAGGCTTATCTTTGCAACTGAATATTCAAGAAAATGCTTATGGGTACACAGGCAATAACACAGCAGATTGCAGAATACCTCAAGACGCAGCCCGTCAAGAAGGCTTGGCTTTTTGGGTCTTTCGCCCGTGGTGAGGAGACACCAGAAAGTGATGTTGACGTACTTGTGGAGTTTGACCGGTCTCAACCCATCGGTCTCTTCCGTTATGCCCAGATGCACCTTGACATGGAAGACCTGTTGGGACGGAAAGTCGATTTGGTGGAAGACGGCATGCTGCGCCCTGCAGCAGCCCTTACTGCTAACAGAGATAAAAGAATGATCTATGAGAGAGCAGATTAGAGACATTGACCGTTTGCGTCATATTGCTGAGAGTATAGCATATATCAACGAGTATTTATCGGGCTATACTTACGAGAAGATGAAGACCGACAAGAAGTGCTTTCATGCTGTGGTCTATAATCTGATGATTATTGGTGAGGCTGCCAATATGTTGACCAAGGAGTTCCGCAGCGAGCATCCTGAGGTGCCCTGGCGCGTCATTGTTGACATGCGCAACTTGCTTATTCATGGATACATCACTACTGATGCCATCTATGTTTGGGACACCTATAACAACGACCTGCCTGTGCTCTCGCAGCAGATAGAGCAGTATATAAAAGAAAAGGAATGTTGAACCCTAAAACCACGATGCCTATGGGCTGAGAAAGATATAACAATGAAAATTGCGATTAAGCGAATACAGACCAAGCTTGCTTGAAGTCTGTTGAGCGAAAGCAATTTCGATGCAAATGCATCAAGATATAGGATGAACATCCACTTTTAGATTCTTGTTCTCAAATATCGCCAATATTACAGAATCATCAAGAACAGAAGTAGGAGTTCACGCCAAATGGCGTGGGCATTTACGCGTTTAAGATGATTGGCGTTTGGCGACGCTTTGAGGACGTAGACGAAGTAAATTGTCCACGTTTTCTTTTTGTGGTAATACCCAAAGTAAAGATATGTAATACTATATTCACATGTGCTGAGTGATAAGAGTTGAAGTAATGTTTTTTAATAATAATTTAATAGTATGGTTAAGCTTAAACATTTTTTACTTGTTGTAGTATTCGTCGCTGGATTTGCAACAAGTGTGCATGCAGGAGATCATCCTGAAGCTAATTTTGGCATCTATGGCATCAAGCATTTTGCTACAGTTGCTGAGTATCAACGGACTTACGTGGGTCAAGTTGTCCAATACCTTCCAGAGAGACCTGGTGGTGCCTATATGGACACAGAGTATTTCCAGGGCGCTGGTGGCAAATTTAATACAGACTACATCGTCTCAAAGATTAGCGGTAACAACAAACGTATGACATGGGTTCTTGTGGAAAAAGGCACGAAGAATAAGGTAAAAATGATTGTGAACAATCAGAATGAGGACTATTCTTTTGGCAAATATTGCTATTGTATAACAGATTCCTATTCAATTCCTCTTTTTTTATCGGAGAAATTCAATTCGGATAAGTCTAACTATATAGGAAAAGTATATCCTGAGAATCCCGATAGCCCAACGAAATTCGAAGTGACTGATGTTATCATGCAGCCTCAGGAAGGTTCTTCTTATAGTAATCACATATATCCTCAAGCTTGTTTTGTATTAAAAGATCAAGCTAACGGCAAAACGATTAACTATGATGTCGCAAGTATTGGTGATTTTAATGATTTGGGGAAGGTTTTTACAAATCCCAAGTTTAAGTGTTCGTATACCGTCGTAAGTGTATTCAAGAAGATGGATTATGATGCGTTCTATCATAAAGGACTTCAAAAGTTCTACACTGTCAAGAACTCTATTGATGGAACCACAAAAGAAGTAAAAGCAGCATATGCTAAATCAGAAGTGTTTATGAATGACGATTCTGGTAAGTTCGTTGCATCACTTACAAAAGTTGAGAAGCCAAGCAATTCAGCTGTAAGATATGGGAAAACAACTAATGTAACTGAAAAGGATATAACGAAATACAGTTATGAGGATAACTATATTGACATTCTTATTTTTGCAGGCAGCTCGCAATTCAATTTCGTTCTAAAAAATGTATCTGATAATACACTTAAAGTAGTGTGGAACGAAGCTGTTTTTGTAGATGTTGATGGTAGTACATCAAAGGTTATGCACAGTGGTATTAAGTATTCACAGAGAGAAGGAGACCAACCTGCTTCAACTATCATTAAGGGCGCAAAACTTGAAGATCTTGCAGCTCCTACTGATAAAGTTTATTATAGTGAAACCATAAAAGAATGGACAAGCGAATCCTTGTATTCTAACGCAGACACAAAACTTGAAGGCCAGACGATTAAATTGATGCTTCCTATTCAGGTCAAGGATGTAGTGAATGAATACATATTTGAGTTTACACTAACCTATGTTTATAATCATCCGGAATATCTGGCTGATTAAAAAGGCACTGAATCTCGAAGATACTTTCACTCGAAACTAAAAATAAAACTCGTTTTATTTGGTAGTTAGCTCGCTTATTCGTATCTTTGCAGCGTCATAACGTATGTTTTGACTATCCGGTAAGTTTCCGCGTGGGAGTAAGACTTGATTGACACTACTCCATTTAAAAGTCACCACTAAAGGTGGCTTTTATTTTTCATATCTCTTTCGAAATACACGATTGAAATCGGGGCTTTGTATGTACAAACACGCTTAATCGGTATAGACGAGAGAAATTTCCCGTTTTGGACAACTTTTACGTTGGCGAAATTACTTAAATTGTCCAAATTGGCAAACTTTTCGGAAAAAATCATTTGATGTATCGAAAAAATCATTATCTTTGCAGGCAAATATTTATTTAATTTATTTTCATATGGATAACAATCTATTTTTAACTAATGACATTTTGGGAAGCCTTAATCTACGGGTCGCAAAGACATTGCCTTGTTTAAAGAACTGGGATGAAAACGAACTATGGGCAAAGCCAATAGAATCATGTCTAAGAATCCAGAATAACGTTAGAGAAGTTGATAACCTGATTATAGAGGTCTGCAAGGATAGAAGAAGGTATGAGAACAACTCTGGCAATCCACTCAACTCTGAAGTTTATCTTACTCGCGTATATATACTTCTGTATTATCGCTATGCAGACGATGAATTGTACAAGGCTGTGGTATTCCCAGAACTTCAGAAACACATGGGTATTTATAGCGAAAAACTATTGGGTGGTATTCAAGAGAAAATCAGGAAGGTTAAGGAGATTGACAGCCTCATCGAAAAGAGCCAGCAAGAGAAAAAGAAAACCAGCAATCCTAAATACAGACTTATTAGACTGTCCAGTGGTCAGACGGATGAATACTTCACTGAGTTTTCCAACGAGAAGCTATTTAGAGATGCGTGCCGTAATCTTGAGAATATGAAAGATCATTATTTTAGATCTTTCGATGTGGCTTCCATCTGGCTGACAGCCAAAGACGTTGTCCAAAAACTATGGCAAGAGCAATCGCCTGAGATTTTCATTGACCGAATCCATCATAAACTATCCCTTAGTGGAGATACAGGATATGTGGAAATTGGTGCTGCAGAGGCTGTCTTATTGTGTGCCTATATGATGATGCGTACCGTCAAAAAGTCTGACCATTTTGACAAGGCGATTGCCTATATCGAGAGAATCCCGAACAATCAGAATGACTATCATCTATTGTATGACGAGATTGGCTATGTTAAAAGATACATAGATAATGGCTCCATTGCCTATGATGACTATGACTATACTGGCAGTATTCAGCAGACGGTAGAGACTTATACCAAAGCCGACGTTGAACGGATGTTACAGAACAAGAACAATCAGATAGAGCAACTGAGAATGGCTGCAGACAAAGTTACGGTCCTGGAGCAAGAGAAAGATCAACTGGAAGCGGAAAAAGCACAACTGTATGCCGAAAATGACCAACTGAAAAAAGAGGTAGAAGCATTGAAGAGTAATAAAGATGAGTATTCCAACAAGGGCATACCGGCTAACCAGGCTGCATTGTTGGTGCAGATGATGTGTCACAATCTAAGCGGCTTGCCCAACAATACCAAAAGCCTATCGCCGGTATTGTCTTCTTTGTGGGGTTTCTCGGAAAGTACTGCCGAACGTGTTTTGGGAGAGAAACTCAAACAAGAAACAGCTGAGAAGGTGGCGACAATCTTCAACGGTGTCTCTCCTAAGATAGGGCGTCTCCTTATTGAATTTCCCAAAGAATATGACAACCTAAGAAAAGAGAAACTGAAAAACAACAACAGGTAGTCATAAAGTATGTTAAACAGAGGTCCAAAGTGAATATCACTTTGGACTTTTTCTTGTTTTCAGGTGATATTCACTTTGGAAAAGCGCAAAAATCGCATTCTTTTATTTTATAATTTTGCACTCCGAGAGCAGTCCTTCTCGGAGTCTTTTATGCTCGTTGTCGTTGTACGAGGAATTGACATGGAGGGGGCACTTTCACCATAATTATATGTACATATATAAGGGACCAACACCTGAGCACGGGTGCCCGCCAGCTGCGGTAAACGAGCGTTCGCTTGATGGCTGGTAGTGCGATGGACGCTCAACTTAATACTTACAGCTATGCCTGAAGATATTAAGAATGAGACTGAGAACGTTCAGCAGCCGGAACAGCTGACTGGACAAGTAAACGACCAAGCCCAGAAGGTGAATGACATCGTGGGCGAGGCTGTAAACCAACCGTCTGCCGAGGATCAGAAGCGTGAGCTGCTGAGGCAGATACTACGTGACACGCGCATACGTACCGATACAGTGGTGCCTGACATGGAGTGTGCGCTGGAGGTGGATGGCACGGGCTTCTTTGCCCGCCGCGACATTCATGCTGTCAAGGCCAAGGCAAAGGCAGGCAAGACCACTACGCTGAAGGTGTTCATCGCCGCGCTGCTGCTGGGTGAGATGTTTCGCGTGAAGTCGCTGTTAGAGAATCCGCGCATCGTCTATTTCGACACCGAGCAGAACAGAAAGGATACAAAGGGTATCCTTGACGACGTAGCCTCCATGACGGGACTCGATGCTGAGGTCATCGACGCTCAGGTGGTGCTCCAGTCGCTGCGCCGTGTCGATCGTGAAGAGCTGCTGCCGTTGTTGCGTCAGGCCTTGGAAGACGAGAAACCCGACGTGGTGTTCATCGACGGCATCGTCGAGTTCGTGGCCAGCTTTAACGACGAGTCTGAATCCAAGCAGATTATCAAGGAGCTATTGGTGCTCAGCGAGGAGTACAACTGTGCCATCGTCTGCGTGCTTCACACGAACAAGGCCGACGAGGATCACAACATGCGTGGTCACCTCGGCACGATGCTGGCCCAGAAGGCTGCCACTGTGCTGGAGTGCAAAAAGGAGCGCGGCTCGAGTGTCATCACCGTATCGTGTTCGGAGTCACGCCACGAGGAGCCAACCGAGTGGAGCATCATGTTTGCTGAGGGCGGGCGCATCGTCGATGCTACCGAACAGCGTAAGCTGCAACTCGAGCAGCGTAAGGCAGAACTTCAGCAGAAACGCCAGGAGGCTCTTGAGAAGGAGAAGCAGGAACGTCTCCAGAAGTGCCTGACTGTCCTTCGCGACAAGGGTGGCGCCGTCAGCCGTAAGCAGCTGACCGAAATTCTTGTCAAGATGTTCGACCGTAAGCGTCCTACTGTGGCTTCGTACATTTCAGAATGGCTCAAGGACAAATCTATCTTTGAGGATAGCAATGGTTTGATCCAGGCTTCCGCAGAATTTGCACTGCCGTTCTGACTCTCGCGAAAAGATTGTTGTTTGTTGTCGGAGCCGCGTATATATATAGCGGCTCCAACAACGAACGAGAATCGACAGAACTAAATTAAATTTTTAATAATATGTATTTCTTAAATTGTTTTTTTATTATGAATTCAGATTATCGTTACAAATTAGAAACTCCCCGCGTGACGGGACGTCGTCAACAGAAGTTTACCTGCCCTCATTGTGGCCGTAAGAAGTGCTTTGTGTGCTACGTGGATACGCAGAACGGCAATCGCTATGTTGCCGACAACGTAGGCAAGTGCGACCATCAGCACTCCTGCGGCTACCACTACAAGCCCTCGGAGTACTATCATGACAACCAGTGGGCTCAGGAGCCCAAGGTGCATCCGGAAGACTACTGCAAGCCGGCGCCCCTGCCTCCGTTCCAACCGTTGGACGCGCAGTACGTCCTTCGCAGCCATTCGCCCCGCAGCACCTTCTGGCAGTGGTTCTCCACCGTCGTTGCCAGCCGTCTGAACCTCTCGGAACAGCAGGTCAAGGACGTGTTCAACGACTACTACATCGGGGCCACGCGTAGGCGGTGTGTCATCTTCTGGCAGATAGACGATCAGGTACGGGTGCATGGCGGTCACATCATGCAATACCGCACGGATGGTCACCGCGACGGCTATCAGGGATGGACGCATGTGCCGCTCATCAAGAACGGACAGCTGCCAGCCAACTGGACACTCTACCAGTGCTTCTTCGGTCAGCATCTGCTCGCCCGTCGGCCTGATGACCGCGTGTGCCTGGTCGAGAGCGAGAAGACAGCCCTCGTCATGGCAGCCTGTCAGCCACAATTCGTATGGCTGGCCACCTGCGGCAGTGGCGGACTGTCGCCTGAAAAAGCAGCATGCCTAAAGGGACGACGCGTCACACTCTTCCCTGACAGTGGCTGCTATGAGAAGTGGAGCCGTCAGATGGCGCAAACCACAGGCATCAACTACTACGTTGACCGTCAACTGGAAGCCTATCCGCCAAACACCGACCTCTGCGACCTGCTACTCTAAACAATCGGGGGTGTAACATCACGTTACATCCCCCTTTTTCGCATCGCACCGAGACGCTCCTTGGTCAGCAAGATGACGCTCCTTGGTCACCACCGAGACGCTCCTTGGTAGGCAAGATGACGCTCCTTGGTCACCACCGAGACGCTCCTTGGTCACCTGATTATCTTTGCTTCTCCATTGAAGGCACAGATCTCGGCGGCAAGGGTGTTGAGGTTGTGAAAGCGACTGTAGTCGGTGGCGGAGGGCACGTTGCCGACAGCGCCCATCGTGTCGAGATCCCAAGGGGCCAGAATGAGCAGGGAGCCCCGTGCACAGGCATCGAAGCGCCTCTTCTCGGGCTTCCAATATTGACCGATGGGCGTGGCTTGCAGGTGTATCAGCGGGTAGCCTCGGTCTATGCACTCGTTCTTCATCAGTTGTTCGCCGTTAGAGATGCCTGGCGTGACGATGGCGGTGGCTCCCTCCATGATGGCTTGCTCCCACTGCTCGTGGTCGTGGGCGAAGTCGGGGGTTGTCTCGTATGGCTGACGGGTGACGGGATGCTTGCGGTGGCAAAACACCTGCACCTTACGGGGCCATCTTAGCAGGAACAGGTTACCGAATGCGCCATAGCTGCGCCCATCAATCTGCACATGAAGACAGCGGCGCAGGTAGTCGGGCAGAAGGCGACGCAACAGGGCACGGCGGGGGTTGTCTTGTACATAGGCTATCATCGCCTGGCGGTGGCGCTCGTCAAGGCACACGGTGTCGTCGTAGTTATCGTCGAAGAGGGGGCGCTGCTGGCGTCCCACGAGGGTGTAGTACTCCTGGCGCTGCTTCTTTGACAGGCTGCGAACAAGGGCACCCTCGTTGGAGTGAAGGGCAGCCTTCTCGCGGAGCCAGGCAGGGGCACGGTCGCTGAAGCAATCACCCGGGATTGGTCGATTGGTGGAGGAGGGAAGGCCCTGTTGCTGCTGCCAGTAGCTGGTGCACGAGGCCTTGAATGCCTGGATGATGTCGCCAAGGCTCCATTGCATGGGCTCCAGTACCTCTATAACGCCATGGAAATGGTCGGGCATGCACACGCACGCATGAACCACCACCTTGTTGCCATGGGTCTGAGCATGGGCGGGCGTCTGTAACCAAAACTCCTGCACTGCCTGGCCAAGAGGGGTGAGGGCGAGGGCGGATTCGTGCCCGAGATCGGTCACAGAATCGGTCACAAAATGGGAGAGCAGGCGCTCGCGTCCACTCACCACCAGGGTGATGAGATAGGTGCCGCGACCGTAGTAGTCGTGGCCAGCATTACGGGGCCTATAGGACAATGCCTCCATTACTATTGATGGTTTAGATTGCAAAGATACAAATAGTTTCTGAAACAGCAAACAGAAAACGGGAGAAAGTAGGAAATTTGTTTAAAATAATTGCGAAAAAAGTTGAGAAAATATTTGGTGGTTTCAGAAAAATTTTGTACCTTTGTATTGTGAGACGAGAGCACGAGTTTTCTGACGAGAGAACGAGAAGACGAAATATTTTGCTGCCGCTGCAGAGGTTTGCAAGAGTGACGTCTAAACTCCGAAAATCCGAAACTAAGAGACTCCCAAATCACAAGAAAAAAAATTAACAACCAAAACAAAAACTAAACAATTATGGCACTGAAGTATTTTAAGTATCAGAACACGAATGAGCACAATGCAAAGGCCTACCAGAAGTGGTACGGACGCGCCGTGTACGACGAGTGTGTGGACATTGAGAAGATCGCTGACATGATGCAGGAGAACTGCACCGTGAAGCGTGCGGACATCCTGGCTGTGCTGAGCGAGCTGGGACCTACCATGAAGAAGTTCATGGAGGAGTCGAAGAGTGTGAAGCTGCCCTACCTGGGCACGTTCAAGTACGGCATCTCGACCGAGGGCGCCG
>CAMVDU010000045.1 GCA_947166345.1 uncultured Prevotellaceae bacterium | reverse complement strand
CATCAGTATGAGTTTACCTGTGTGGGCATAAACTCCAAGGCCGACCGAGCCATCATCATACCCGAAGTGCCGTTCAACAAGACCACTCGCCCCAAATTCTATGCCACTAAATTAAGGTTTGACACCGATCCCTTCACGTATATGATGAATGTAAATGGTGTCAACGTGAATGTGGTGGGTGCAGACGGTCAACCCCGAACTGATATCACACAGGCACGAACATTACAATACGACTACATCGAACGCGACTGGAAGTAATATCTTATGAAACGACTCGCCATCCTATTGTTGTACGTGTACCTTCACCTGCCCTTCTGCTACGGACAGGTGAAGGCACTTGTTGGCTCTGTGACCGACGAGGAAAGTGGCGAGCCTGTGGCTGGTGCCATCGTGCAGGCCGTCGATGGGAAAAGCTACACTTTTACCACCAATGATGGGCGTTTCTCCTTAAAGGGCGAGGCACGACAAATTCGTGTGCAGTCAATGGGCTATCGTAGTATCGTGGTAGATGTTACAGAAAGCCCGATGCACATCAAGATGAAGCCGGAGGCCACACAACTGAAAGACGTTATCATCAAGGCTCCCGACATTATCCAGAAAAGCGACACACTGGTCTATTCCATGAGCAAGTGGGCGCAAAAACAAGACCGCAACATGGCCGACGTGCTACGTCGCTTGCCAGGTGTGGAGGTGGCAGAGAACGGAAGCATCAAGTACAACGGCGAGCCTATCAACAAGTTCTATATTGACGGCTCAGACTTTGTGAACGACCGCTACGGCGTGGCCACCAATAACATTTCCCCTGACGACGTGGCCAGCGTGGAGATTATGGAGAACCACCAGCCCGTGAAGGTGCTTGAAGGACTGGAGTTCTCACAGCAAGCCGGACTGAACATCAAACTTAAAGAAGCTGCCCGCGCCCGCTGGATTGGCATCCTGAATGGCGGCATGGGTGCCGAGCCTCTGCTCTACGATGCATCCGTGTTTGCCATGCGCATTGCCAGGAAATGGCAGAACATGGAAACGTTGCGACTGAACGATACAGGATGGAATCCCAACAGTCAGAGTCAGCGGCATACTGACAACACACTCCCAGGCAGTGGCTATAATGACAATCCGTGGCCTGACTATATCGCCATCGGCACCACCTCTGCGCCGCTTGACGAACTGCGCACCCGTGACAATCTATCGTTTCTGGCACAGTCGAGCAATTCCCGTCATGTAGCCGATGGTCTTGATGTCAAGTTGAATGCTACCTATCAAGCTGACCGTTTGGATTTCACCAATTCCTGCACCACTCGCTATTTCGACAAGAACATACCCTCGTTCTTAGAACAGAACTCTATGCGCAGCCACGAACACCAACTAAACGGCGAATGGTCACTGCAACTGAATCGACGCAATAACTATCTGAAGGACAATCTCAGTGTGGATGCCCTGTGGAATCGTGCTACGTCTGCCGTCAGCGGTACGCAAACACTACAGCAACAGTCCGACCTCCCATCCCTTGACATCACCAACGACTTGCAACTGGTTCGCCGCATTGACAGCCACCTACTGACCATCTCGTCGCACAACCGCTACTCACATCGTCCCCACTCGCTTACTGCCGATAGTATTATGCAAGACCTCACTACTGACGACTTCCGCTCTGTTACTGAAGCCCGCTATGGCTGGCTACTCCGTCGTTGGTCGTTCTACGCCCGTGGCGGCATCGACCTCAATCTGCACCGTTTCCAAAGCAGTCTCAGTGGTCTCATGCTGCCCGACTATCCTTTGGAGGGCCGTCGGGACTTCACCGTCCTCAAAACTTACGCCTCGCCCGAAGCCCGCTATCAGCACCGCCGCTGGTGGCTTACGTTCTCACTGCCCATTAGCTACTATTATTATCATGTGGCAGACCTACTGGCCGATACCTCTACGGAAAAACACTTTATGTCCATCTCGCCAATGGTCTATGTTCGCCACCAACTCACGGCCAAGACCGAGCTCTCTGCTTATCTCAATTACAGTCTCCAGCCAGTCGCGCCAAGCAGTTATACGCAAACCGTCATTATGTCTGACTTCCGAAACCTCACTTTTCAGACACCATCCACAGAATGCATACGGCAACGTTCGGCTTCCGTCAGACTGCGCTACCGAAACCCTATCACCTCGCTCTTTGCCAATCTCTCTGTCAAATTCGAACAGGATTATCAGCCCTTGATGCAAAACCAGCTGTTCATCGGTGACCGCATTCTTACTGCTTTTGTCAATTGTGGAAACAACATCTCTATCACCCAACTCAATGGCGGCATCAGCAAAGGTCTTTGGTCAGCTAAAATCACCGTAGGCATTGATGCGTCTTTTGGGCACTCCAGCGCCAGGATGATGCGGCAGAACGTGGAACAGCCTTACACCTCCACCTTCATCACCCTTGCGCCCAAATTCTCTGGCAAATTCACGCGCTGGCTCTCCTCTGACTATCGACTGACTTACACTAACAACCAATACAAGGTCGATGCAGTAAAGGCCATCCACAGTGCACTGCGCCAAAACCTCTCCGTTACGCTCCTGCCTACTGACCAATGGCATATTGCTTTCGGCGCAGAGCATTACTACACGCGCTTTTCCACCGGCCAGACCGCCAGCATCATTTTCCTTGATGCCTCTGTCCGCTGGCTCCTTTCCAAAAGCGTTGACATCTCTCTTGCCGCCACCAATCTCCTTAACGAGACAGACTATCGCTACACCTCTTTCGGCTCCCTCTCAGAATCTTTGTATTCTTTCAACATACGACCAAGAAATATTATCATCAAAATGCAAATCAAGATATAGTAACGAAACAAATGAAAACAAAGAAGATTTGGAGAATCGCTTTTATGATGCTTGCTGCTTTCTCCCTCGCCTCTTGCGGCAGCGACGAACCAAGATATGCCGACCCGGAGGCACACGAAAAGACCGTGCAGCTGAATGAGCAGTACGGGCCGCTCATGGTCGGCACATGGCACTACGAGAACATCAGCGACACGCAGCGATACTTCGAGCGCCTCACCTTCCAGGCCGACGGCACACTGACGGGTATGCGCAAATGGCAAACCCGCAAGCTCGTCACCATCGACGGCGAGCAACGCTACACCGATTGGGAGAATGTGGAGCCTTTGGAAGGAACTTTCTCAGGTACATGGAAACTGAGTTACTACAGCCCGGAAGGGGAAAATGGCGAGAAGCGCAACTGCCTGCAACTGACCGCCACCTACGACGATGAGAAACGGGACTACATGGCCTACTCCTGCGCCCTCACCTTCGCCTACGCCGACGCCACCACCCTCCGCATCCAAGGCTATTACGTCAAAGCCCCCGACGGCTGGGTCGACTACCAGCGCGGCCCGTCCGAACCAAGTTTCTGAAGTGGCATTTAATCAAAAGCAATAGGAAACGTATTAAATGTCAATGTCAATGGATCTGTCCCTTCGTCACCCGATAATCAAGCGGTAAGGCAGGAATTAGGTAATGTGTTTCTTTTGCGCGTGAGAATTTTGAGAAATTTGCTACCACGCTACCACAGGGTGTCTGAAATGCCCTGTATATGGGCAAATGTGGTGCGGTGGTAGATACTGAATATGTGGTAGCAATGCCACCACTTTGACATGTTTTGCGCAAAAAATTGGGTAGAAACGAGGATTTTTCATGTCTTGTGATCCAAAAAGTGCGTCACTTTCTGGGAGAGAATGACGCAGTTTCTTCGAGAAAATGACGCACTTTCTCAGGGCGAAGTGACGCAGAAGGCAACCCTTTGACTTAAGTCGAACGACCTTTTGACTTAAGTCACGAGACCTTTTGACTTAAGTCGAAAACCTTTTTGACTTAAGTCACACGGTAGGAAAGTGCGTCTCCTTGTGTTGAGAAACATGTGTCAGGTACCAGGTCCATGACATTCGATGGTAAAAAAGTTGTGAAATAAGTCTAATAATTCAAACGACATTTTCGATTCTCGTCTTTTTGTTGTATCTTTGCAATATGAAGACAACAATCAGAACAACCATTATAGCTGCACTGCTGACCTTTGCCGGACAGCAGGCAGCTTTTTCATTTGTCCATCAGGCAGATACAACCAAGAATTGTCATACAAACGCTGACTCGCTGGTTAGCAAAAAGCCCGACTGCTGTGCCGACAGTACTGTCACCGACCACGATAGTCCCTACCACAAAGTGGTGAAAGAGGGCGGTTCGGTAAGAGAGGGTCTCTTCACCGTACGCCACATCAAGGACAACTGGTATCTGGAAGTGCCCGACTCGCTGCTGGGACGCATGCTGCTGGCCGTCACCCGATTCACGGGTGTACCACAGGACTTCAGGAAGTTCAGCGGAGAAGAGGTGAACCGCTCGGCTATCTACCTGGAACAATATGGCGACAAGAAGCTGTTGCTCAGGGAATACGTGCAGTCGAGCTATGCGAATGCCGACGACCGTATTGCCATCTCGCTGAAGCAATCTACCGTCGATCCTATTGTTTATAAGTTTGACGTCATAGGCCGGAACCCCAACACGCAGGCCCAACTGATTAACATCACAAAGTGGGTGATGAGTGACAATAAGGTGACGAACCTAACGAGTGCCGATCGTACCAACCTTACACTGGGAAATGTCATCAACGAACGTTCGTTCATTGACAGCATTAAGACCTACCCTATCAATATTGAGATACAGGCACTGCGCACCTATGCGATGACTTCAGGCAAGTCGCCTGCAACGAAGGCAGGAGCAGCCACGTTGTCACTCAACACCAGTATCGTACTGTTGCCCAAAGACCCGATGAAGCCCCGTTATGAGGATGAGCGCGTGGGCTATTTCAGCAACAAGATCACGGAGTTCAGCGACAATCAACAGACCACCAACCACGAGGCTATCATCATGCGTTACCGTCTGGAGCCCAAGGATATGAAGGCATACAAGGCTGGCAAGCTGGTGGAGCCCAAGAAACAGATTGTCTATTACATTGATCCTGCCACTCCTAAGAAATGGGTGAAGTACCTGATAGCCGGTATCAACGACTGGAATACAGCATTCGAGGCAGCAGGCTTCAAGAATGCTATCGTTGCCAAAGAATGGCCTGCCAACGACAGCACGATGTCGCTCGACGATGCCCGTTTCTCAGTACTTCGCTATCTGCCTTCTGAGACGGAGAACGCCTATGGTCCCCGTATCGTTGACCCCCGTTCGGGCGAGATTATCGAGGCTCATGTCTGCTGGTATCATAACGTGATGAACCTGCTGAAGAAATGGTACATGGTGCAATGTGGACCGTTGGACAAACGCGCCCAGACGATGGACTTCCCCGAAGAGTTGATGGGTGAGCTTATCCGTTTCGTATCCAGTCACGAGGTAGGTCACACCTTGGGTCTTCGTCATAACATGATTGCTTCGCAAGCCACTCCTGTAGAGAAGCTGCGCGATAAAGCCTGGGTAGAGAAATATGGTCACACCGCCAGTATCATGGACTACGCCCGTTTCAACTACGTGGCACAACCTGAGGATCATATCTCAGAGAAGGGCTTGTTCCCACGCATCAACGACTACGACAAGTGGGCCATCAAATGGGGTTATCAGTACCGTCCAGAGTTCAAAGACCCCACTAAAGAGAAAGAGGTGCTGCGTAAGGAGGTGACCAACATCCTGCGCGACAACAGGCGTCTGTGGTGTCTGACAGACGAAGGTAAGGGAACAGATCCCCGTTCGCAGACGGAGGACCTTGGCGACAACCAGATGCGTGCCAACGAATATGGCATGAAGAATCTGCAGCGTGTGATGCAGAATATTGAGAAATGGACAGAACAGCCCGATGGACAGTATAATCATCTCTCTGACATCTACAAGGCTGTGCTTCAGCAGTATCAGCGCTACGTAGGACATGTTCAGAAGTACATTCACGGCAGATACACGAACAACGCCCCAGGACAGAAACCCTATGAAATTGTTCCCAAGGAACTGCAGCGTGAAGCCCTGCAATGGATAGACCGTAATGTTCTGGAAACACCCATGTGGCTCTATCCGCAGAGTGTTCTCAGCAAGTTGGGTATGGATATCTTCAACGAAGTACGTGAACGTCAGCAGACACTTATTGCCACGATGGTGTCGCCTGGAATTATCATGAACATCCACCAAGCCCACCTACAGTCGCCCGATGCCTATGCTGTCAGCGACTATCTTAACGATGTCTTCAACATCGTATGGAAGCCGCTGAATGCAGCAGATGAGCAGCAGAACAGCTTCCGACGCTACCAGCAGCGTTCCTATGTCGATTTCCTTGGCACAGCCTTGAACCCGACTATTGACAAGGGATCAACAGCCGTTATGCGCTCAGATGCCATTCTCTATCTAGAACAGCATCTTGACAAAGTGGAGCAGTACCTGAAGTCGCAGCAAAATGACGGGCTGAACGGCGCCCACTATAAGAACCTGCTGCTTCGCATCAAAAAGATTCGCGAGAAGTACGAGTCAGGGAAATAAATCGAATAATAATCAGGGAAACAAAATAAGAGGTCGGAAGTTTTTCTTTCCGACCTCTATTTATATTTATAATCAAAGACTATTTCGAGTATTTTTCTATAAGTCCGACTGCCTGGGGATCGCCCAGTTCACCAGCACGTTGCAGATTCTTGACACCTTCAGCCTTCTGTCCTTTCAGACATTGTGACAGACCCAGGAATAGATAACCGTCGCTCAGCGTTGGAGCCAGACTGATGCAGCGTTGTGACGTCTCGATGGCTTCATCGTAAAGGCCCACACGAACCTGTAGCGAAGCCTTCTCAGCAAGGTAGAACTCGTTTTCAGGATTCATATCGATGGCCTTGTCGATATCGTTGAGTGCCTGCTGGAACAGTCGGCCACCTACCTCTGCCTGAAAACGGATATAGTAGAAATTGTCGTTCACCTGCGAAACCATCAGCTTTTCATACTCATTCATGTCGTTAACAGCCTTACGGTAGTTGCCAGCATTGATATTGGCCTCGGCACGAGCCAACAGGTAAGGAGCCACTTCGCGCAGATAGGGTTTCGAGAAATGATCCACACAACGGTCAAGGAGAACCAGGTATGAAGCGGTGTCGCCTGCTAACCGCTGACAACGGGCAGCCTGATAATAGACGTCGGGCTGAAGCATGGTTGAGTCAAACAGCTGTTCGTAGCACTTATAGGCCTCGGCATAGTTCTTCTGAGAGACTAGGATGGAAGCCTGTTGTTGACGATAGATACCTAAGGGACTGGCAGCGTAGGCAGCTTCAGCCTCATGGAGGGCTTTGTCCAGATTCCACCCTTCGGGGATGTTCGGATCAAGCGTGATGCCATCGACCACCATCAATGAATAGCTATAATGAACCTCGTCGGGTTTCGTTGACACTTTCAGCGCCTGGGCCATATCAGCATCGGCAGCAGCATAGTTATGAGCAAGCACGTGGGTACGGGCCCTGTACATATAACCTTCCTGACTGGTGGGGAACTGTTCGATGAAGTCGTTGACCATCGTAACGAAGGCGACTGAATCCACCTGTGCCTGGGCAATATACAAAGAGAGCAACGCCTGATTCTCATCAGCAGGCAGGGCTTTCTTAATGAATGTAGAACGCAACACGGGGTCGTTGATACTCAATCCTGTGGTTTTCAGACTGTCAGCAAACAAAGCGCTGACACCATAGCAGATGCTGTCGGTATCGTTCAGGGGCTTCATAGCCAAAGCAATCAGCTGACCATCATGATTGAACAGAGGTGCACCTGTCAGTTTGTCGTTCATCGGCACAGCAACGGTGTAGTATGGATAGGTTCCGTTGAAAGTCTCCACCTTGCTGACGCTACCCTGAAGGGCGTTCTTGGTTTCCTTATAGGGCAAGAGCCAAACCTGTGAACCTTCGTTGACTGACTCAGTAGCCATATCAACAGGTTGTGCTTTCTTGATATTTCCCACACGGAACTTTGCTACATCGTAGGTATCGTTGGCACCCATGATGCTTGAAACCTCATATTCTTTGCCTGCTGCATCGATGACCACAGCACGCGAAGCGCCCTTGAACAGTGAGAACGTACTGATGGCAACACCGTCAGGAGAAACAAAGACGCCATTGGCACTACCTAACAACTGACCATCGGCAGAAAAGGTTTTAAGAACGAATAGCGACTTCGCAGTCTTCTTAACCCAAGAAGATTGAGAAAAGATTGAAGTACTAAAAAGCAAACAGCTAATTATAAATAATATACGTTTCATAGCTTCAATAAGTTTTTGGCGTTCTGAATAGCAGCTTCAGACACATCGCTGCCGCTAAGCATCTGGGCAATCTCGGCAACACGCTCGTTGGTTGAGAGTAGCGTCATACGACTGGTTGTGCCTTCGTCGGTCTCCTCTTTAAAGACTTTATAATGGGTGGTGCCGAGGGCGGCAATCTGAGGCAGATGGGTAATGCTGATGACCTGACGCTCATAGCTGCCCATCTCTGACATGATCTGGGCCATCTGCTCGGCAATCTTTCCGCTGACACCCGTATCAATCTCATCGAAAATAATGGTGGGCAACTTGACAGCACCGCTGATCATGGCTTTCAAAGCCAGCATGACACGGGCAATCTCACCGCCCGAAGCCACCTGAGACACAGGCTGCAGGGGTGACGATGTGTTGGCACTGAAGAGGAAGGCCACACGGTCCTGTCCGTTGCGTGACAGTTCGCCCTGCTCCACCTTCACCTCAAAACGAACACGAGGCATACCCAGTGGCACCAGACGCTCCTGCATCTGTCGTTCAATCGCCTGGGCTGCCTTCTGTCGCTTTGCGGTCAGCACAGCAGCCTGCTCAGAGGCTTTCTGTCGCAGGTTGTCAACGCGCTGTTGCAGTTCGGCAAGAGCTTCGTCGCTATTCTCAATCTGCTGCAGTTGATCATGAATGGTTGACAGCTGTTCCAACAATTCAGCAACACTATCCACATGGTATTTCTTCTGCAGCTCATAGAGTTTATCCAAACGGGCGTTGATGCTTTCAAGTTCGGCAGGGTCGAAATCAATATCCTCAAGATGGCTCGACAAATCGCTATCGATGTCCTTCAGTTCGATATAGCAGCTGGATAGACGCTCAGCTAACTCACCTACCTCTGGATAGACCTTCACCACGGCCTGTAATGAGGACTGGGCACTTTTCAAGGCACTGACAACGCCATGCTCGTCGCCCGACAACAGCGTTGTGGCTTCGTAGAGGGCAGTCTTGATGTCTTCAGCATGGGTCATCAGGTCGCTACGCTGTTCCAGTTCCTCCTGTTCACCGTCAACCAGTCGGGCTGCCGACAGCTCATCATACTGGAACTGCAGGAAATCGGCATTCTGACGGCTACGCTCAATATCGTCCTGCAACGTAGAGAGCTGTGATGTAGCGGTCTGCAGTTCGGTATAGGTCTGCTGGTAAGCAGCCAGTTCTGCATTATCATCAGCCAAGATATCCACCACATTAAGCTGGAAGTCCTGCTTACCCAACAGCAGATTCTGGTGCTGCGAATGAACGTCAACAAGCTGATCGCCCAGCTCTTTAAGCATGGTGAGGGGAACAGGCGTATCGTTAATGAACGCCCTACTCTTTCCCTGTGCTGTCAGCTCGCGACGAATAATCGTGTCAGAAGCATCAAAGTCGATATCATTCTCCGTAAAGAAGTCGGCCATATCGTAGCGCGAGAGGTCGAAATGGGCTTCAATCACGCACCTGTCAGCACCCTGCTTAATGGTCTTAGCATCGGCACGCTGTCCCAGAAGCAGCCCAATGGCACCCAGAATGATGCTCTTGCCCGCACCCGTCTCACCGGTAATCACAGAAAAGCCGCTACGGAATTCAATATCCAGCTCGTCGATGAGTGCAAAATTCTTGATATATAAATGTCGCAACATAATCGGAATATTATTGCCTGCAAAGGTACTATAATATTTCGGAAAGTACAAATATGATGGAAAGAAAATTTCTGAGAAATAATAAAAGGAAACCGTTTTAGCGATTTCCTTTTGGCGGAAGGTGAGGGATTCAAACCCCCGATACCCATAAGGGTATACCGGATTTCGAGTCCAGCGCGATCGATCACTCTGCCAACCTTCCTTTAATGAGCGATGACACTCTTTTCTTCAGAAATGCCACCCTCGTGCGGTTTGCGGATGCAAAGGTACTATAATTTTCCGAAACCACCAAAATTTTTATGGGCAAAGTTGCCAAACGACGACTATTTACCCGAAAGAAAGCTTGTTCAATCTTTCTCGAAGCTGGTTTGCTTCTGATTTTCTGATGCTCAGTTGAATCTGGCAGGTATTGTCATAAGACTGTGAGACAATACGCGGATTCATTTCCTTTACGATGCGCATCACATCGTTCATCATCACATAGGGGAAGTCGTAAGAAACGACCTCTTCCACCTGACGGGTCTCTACTTGTGCGTGGGCAATAGCATCGGAAGCCGCCTCACGATAGGCAATGATGAGACCGCTGGTACCGAGGTTGACACCTCCATAGTAGCGTACAACAACAATCAGGATGTTTGTCAACTCATTGGAATTGATCTGTCCAAGAATAGGTTTTCCTGCTGTTGAGGACGGTTCACCATCATCATTGGCACGAAACTCGGTTCTTTCAGCCCCCAACATATAGGCATAGCATACATGTCGGGCATCGTAGTACTTCTTCCGATAACCCTCCAAGAGGGTCTTAATCTCATCGAGTGTTTCTACATGGTGCGCAAAAGCGAGGAACTTACTCCGTTTCTCAGAGTAAAATCCCTCGCTTGTCGTTGCTATGGTGCGGTATTCGTCGTTTATCATCGCTATGACGTTATAACGTGATAACGTTATTACGACAGTTTATGAATGACCAATCCCGAGCGCAGTTTCGGCTCAAACCAGGTTGCCTTCGGTGGCATAATCTTACCGTTATCGGCAATATCCATAATCTGCTGCATAGACACAGGATAGAGCGCCAGGGCTGCACGCATCTCACCAGAATCAACACGACGCTTCAGTTCGCCGAGTCCACGCAGACCGCCTACGAAGTCGATACGCTGAGAAGAGCGCAGGTCACCGATATTGAGAATCTCATCAAGGATCAGACGACTGGAGATATCCACATCGAGCACACCAATAGGATCGTTGTTATCGTAGGTTCCCTCCTTGGCCTTCAGACTATACCAATGCTGGTCCAGATAGAGTGAGAACTCGTGAAGCTGCTGTGGCTTGTAAATCTCGGTGCCTTTGTCCTCAACGATGAAGTTCTTCTTCAGGGCAGCAAGGAATTCATCTGAGCTCAGACCATTGAGGTCCTTCACCACACGGTTGTAGTCGAGAATGGTAAGCTGAGAAGCCTGGAAGCATACAGCCATGAAGTAGTTGTACTCCTCATCACCCTTGTGATTGGGGTTCTGCTTCTGTTTCTCGGCACCAACCAAAGCAGCTGCAGCTGAACGATGGTGTCCGTCGGCAATATACATTGAGGGCATCTTGGCAAATTCACTGGTGATGGTCTGCATGTCCTTGTCGTCGCTAATCACCCAGAACTGATGACGGAAGCCATCAATAGGTGCAATGAAGTCATACTCAGGCTCCGTCTGGGCATAGCGCATGATAAGTTCGTTGAGGACCTTATTATCAGGATAAGCAAAAAATACCGGTTCGATGTTCGCATTATTCACGCGGACATGCTTCATGCGGTCTTCCTCTTTATCACGACGGGTCAACTCATGCTTCTTGATACGACCTGCCATATAGTCGTCGGTATGGGCACATACCACCAGACCATACTGCGTCTTGCCGTTCATGGTCTGAGCATAAATATAATAATGTTCGCGAGCATCCTGAACCAACCAGCCCTTGTCCTGGAACTTCTGGAAGTTCTCGGCAGCCTTCTCATAGACACGAGGATCATATTCCGAGGTACCTACAGGAAAGTCAATCTCTGGCTTAATGATATGATAAAGACTCTTTTCGTTGTCGCCAGCCTCAACACGGGCCTCTTCAGAGTCGAGTACGTCATAAGGGCGGCTCTCCACCTGCTCAACCAAATTCTTTGGCGGACGAATACCCTTAAATGGTTTAACTATTGCCATATCTCTTCAATGTTCATTAAAACAAAAGTACACAAAGGGGACGGTTCCTTTTGTGTACTTTTTGTATTAAAAAAATTACTTATTCACCTGGAATTTGGTGTCGCCATCCTTGAAGAATGCGTTGATCTGCTTAGCGGCAGCGATACCAGCATTGATGTTGGCTTCGGCTGTCTGAGCACCCATCTTCTTAGGTGTTGAGAAGTAACGACCCTCGAACTTCTGGAACTCATCGTTGGCATCGGGCATGATGTCAGTAACAAACTTCAGGTCCTCACGCTCAGCCATCAGCTTGATAAGACCAGCCTCGTCAATAACCTCTTTACGGGCTGTGTTCACCAGGATACCACCCTTCTTCATCTTACCAACAAGAGCGTAGTTGATGCTCTGCTTGGTCTCAGGAGTAGCGGGGATATGGAGTGACACAACGTCGCAGGTCTCGAAGAGAGCGTCCTGATTAGCAACGGCGTGAACACCAGCCTTCTCGATGACCTCTGCAGGGCAGAAGGCATCGTAGGCATAAACATCCATGCCGAAGCCCTTGGCGATGCGAGCCACGTTGCGGCCTACATTACCGAAAGCCAGAATACCAAGTTTCTTACCAAGCAGCTCTGAACCGCTCTTGCCATTGTAGAAACCACGAACAGCCATCACCAGCAGACCGAATACAAGCTCTGCTACGGCGTTAGCGTTCTGACCAGGAGTATTCTCGGCTACGACATTGTGAGCGGTAGCAGCGGCGAGGTCGATGTTGTCGTAACCAGCACCAGCACGAACCACAATCTTCAACTGCTTAGCAG
>CAMVDU010000044.1 GCA_947166345.1 uncultured Prevotellaceae bacterium | reverse complement strand
GAGATGTGCTGCAAGGGATTCAACGTGATGAAAGGATACTATAAGAACCCCGAAGCTACGGCCGAGGTTATCGATAAGAACGGATATCTGCACTCGGGCGACCTGGGTGTGAAGGACGAGCAGGGATTCTACAAGATTACAGGACGTATCAAGGACATGATTATCCGCGGTGGTGAGAACATCTACCCACGCGAGATTGAGGAGTTCCTCTATCACATGCCTGGAATACGCGACGTGCAGGTGGCTGCCGTACCATCAAAGAAATACGGCGAGGCTGTGGGCGCATTCATCATACTGGAGGAAGGCGCACAGATGACCGCAGAAGACGTACAGCTGTTCTGTCGCGGCAAGATAGCACGCTACAAGATACCTAAGTACGTGTTCTTCATCAAGGAGTTCCCCCTGACCGGATCGGGCAAAATCCAGAAGTTCAAACTGAAGGAGATGAGCCTGAAGCTGTGTGAGGAGCAGGGTATTGTTGTAGAATAAATCAAGGAATATTAAAAAACGAGGCTTTATTTGCGAGTCTCGTTTTTTTGTTGTACCTTTGCGCCCATTCTATAAATCGTAAATTAAAAAGATGTTTGAGAATTTATCAGAGAGACTTGAACGCTCGTTCAAGATACTGAAAGGTGAAGGCAAGATTACCGAGATTAACGTCGCAGAGACCCTGAAGGATGTGCGCCGTGCGTTGCTTGATGCCGACGTTAACTATAAGGTTGCTAAGAACTTCACAGATACCGTGAAGCAGAAGGCACTTGGTATGAATGTGCTGACAGCCATTAAGCCCAGTCAGCTGATGGTGAAGATTGTGCATGACGAGCTGACCGAGTTGATGGGTGGAAAGGCTGTTGAACTGAAGCTTGAGTCTCGTCCAGCTATTATCCTGATGTCTGGTCTGCAGGGTTCTGGTAAGACCACCTTCACGGGTAAACTTGCCAACCTCTTGAAAACGCGCCAGCATAAGAAGCCGTTGCTGGTGGCATGCGACGTCTATCGTCCTGCTGCTATCGAACAGCTGAAGGTGGTGGCTCAGACCGTTGGGGTAGATGTCTATACCGAGGATGGCAACAAGAATGTTGTAGAGATTGCCCAGCATGCTATCCGTAAGGCCAAGCAGGAAGACTACAATGTGGTTATCATCGATACTGCCGGTCGTCTGGCTATCGATGAGGAGATGATGAATGAGATCGCCAACCTGAAGCAGGCTGTCAACCCCGACGAGACCTTGTTTGTGGTCGATTCGATGACGGGTCAGGATGCAGTGAATACGGCTAAGGAGTTCAACGACCGTCTCGATTTCGATGGTGTCGTCTTGACTAAACTCGATGGTGATACCCGTGGTGGTGCTGCCCTCTCTATCCGTACTGTTGTCACCAAACCGATTAAGTTTGTGGGTACTGGTGAGAAGATGGATGCCATTGATGTGTTCCATCCCGAACGTATGGCCGACCGTATTCTCGGTATGGGTGACGTCGTCTCGCTTGTGGAGCGTGCCCAGATGCAGTTTGATGAGGAAGAGGCAAAGAAGTTAGAGAAGAAGATTCGTAAGAACAAGTTCGACTTCGACGACTTCATGGGTCAGATACAACAGATTAAGAAGATGGGTAGTATCAAGGATCTGGCTTCCATGATTCCTGGCGTGGGCAAACAAATCAAGGATCTTGATATTGATGACAATGCCTTCAAGAGTATTGAGGCTATCATCAACTCGATGACACCCAAGGAGCGTGCTAATCCTGATATCATCAACCAGAGTCGTCGCCTGCGCATTGCCAAGGGCTCGGGCACTAAGATTGACGAGGTGAACCGTCTGATGAAACAGTTCGACCAGACGAAGAAGATGATGAAGATGGTTAGTGGCATGGGCTCGTCAAAGATGGCTCAGATGGCCGCAGCCATGAAAATGAAGGGCGGAATGCCGAAGATTTAATGGTATTATTATATGCAATTGATTGACGGAAAAGCAACGGCAACGGCTATCAAGGCTGAGATTGCCGAGAAAGTAAAAGACATTATGGCAGCAGGTGGCAAACAGCCCCATCTGGCTGCTGTGCTCGTTGGACACGATGGGGGTTCAGAGACTTACGTAAAGAATAAGGTACTCGCGTGCGAGGCTTGCGGTTTCAAATCGACACTTATCCGCTACGAGGCCGATGTTACCGAAGAGGAACTTCTCCAGTGTGTGTCGAGATTGAATCTTGACGACGACATCGACGGCTTTATTGTGCAGTTGCCTTTGCCTAAGCATATTGATGAACAAAAGATTATCGAAGCTATTGACTACCGTAAGGATGTGGATGGTTTCCATCCTATCAATGTGGGTCGTATGGCTATAGGTCTGCCTTGTTTCATCTCAGCCACACCGCTAGGAATCATAACCCTGCTTAAGCGCTATGGTATCGAAACCAGCGGTAAGAAGTGTGTCATACTTGGTCGTTCGAATATTGTTGGCAAGCCCATGGCCCAACTGATGATGCAGAAGCAATATGGCGATGCCACCGTTACTGTGTGCCATTCGCGTTCAAAGACACTCAAGGAGGAGTGTCGTCTGGCCGACATCATTATAGCCGCTATTGGACAGCCCGACTTCGTGACAGCCGATATGGTGAAGGAAGGTGCCGTTATTGTTGATGTTGGTACTACTCGTGTGCCAGATGCTACTCGCAAAAGCGGTTTCCGTCTGAATGGAGACGTGAAGTTTGATGAGGTGGCTCCCAAATGTTCTTTTATCACCCCTGTTCCTGGTGGCGTTGGTCCTATGACCATCTGTTCGTTGATGATGAACACCTTGAAAGCAGGTAGTAAAGCATATTACAAATGAGTGCTGAAGAGTGGTATCAGAAAGGTAACGACTATCGCAAGCAAAGCTTGTGGCATGAGGCTATCAACTGTTACATCGAGGCTATAGCGCTTGATCCTAATAGTCCCGCTGTTGAGGCTAAGCGGATGCTTGACGATATCATGGCTTTCTACTGCAAGGACATGTATAATCCATAAATAAAAAGAGGTTGCATATGCAACCTCTTTTCTTTATGCCTTTTCAGAGAGTCTTTCCATGATAGCAGCCTCCAACTCTTCGCAGAGTTCGGGATTGTCTTTCAGTAGTGCTTTTACAGCATCGCGTCCCTGGCCCAGTTTCGTGTCACCGTAGCTGAACCATGAGCCGCTCTTCTTGATGATTTCGAACTCTGTTCCAAGATCCACAATCTCACCAATCTTCGAGATGCCTTCGCCAAAGGTAATCTCAAATTCTGCTTTACGGAAGGGAGGAGCTACCTTGTTCTTCACCACCTTCACACGTACCTGATTGCCTATGGGTTGGTCACCATCCTTCAGTGTGCTAATCTTACGGATATCCAGACGTACTGAGGCGTAGAACTTCAGGGCATTACCACCAGTGGTGGTCTCAGGGTTACCGAACATCACGCCAATCTTCTCACGCAGCTGGTTGATGAAGATACAGGTGGTGTTGGTCTTGGCGATGGTAGAGGTCACCTTGCGCAGGGCCTGACTCATCAGTCGGGCATGCAGACCTACTGCCGAGTCACCCATATCGCCTTCTATCTCCTTCTTCGGAGTTAGTGCTGCTACGGAGTCAATGATGATGATGTCGATTGCAGCTGAACGAATCAGCTGGTCTGCAATTTCAAGTGCTTGTTCACCGTTGTCGGGCTGTGATATGTAGAGGTTGTCGATGTCAACACCCAACTTCTGGGCATAGAAGCGGTCGAAAGCGTGTTCGGCATCAATAAAGGCAGCAATACCGCCAGCTTTCTGACATTCGGCAATCGCGTGGATGGCCAGGGTCGTCTTACCTGATGATTCCGGACCATAGATCTCGATGATACGTCCCTTGGGATAACCACCAACGCCAAGTGCGGCATTCAGTCCGATTGAACCTGTAGGGATTACTTCAACGTTATCAATCTTTTCTTCTCCCATGCGCATGATGCTACCTTTGCCGAAATCTTTTTCAATCTTCGACATGGCGGCCTGTAGCGCTTTTAGTTTCTCCTGCTGAGGAGTCAGTTGCTCAGTTACTTCTTTCTTTGCCATATTGTTTTTTGTTTTCTAATTGTTCCAATTATTCAGATTATTCGGATTGTTATAATTCTAAGTCCCCATCATGAATTTCATGCCAAGGAAGGCCTTGCTTATTCAGCTGTTCTAGGAATGGATCGGGATCAAACTCTTCGACGTTGTGAACACCCGGTTTTTTCCATAGACCCTTGCAGAACATCATAGCACCAATCATAGCGGGCACGCCTGTGGTATAGCTGACACCCTGCATGCCTGTCTCCTCATAGGCTGCACGGTGCGAGCAGTTATTATATATATAATAGGTGTGCTCCTTGCCATCGTTGCCAATACCGCGGATGCGACAGCCGATAGAGGTCTGACCCTCGTAGTTCTCGCCGAGGTCTTGGGGGTTGGGCAGTACAGCCTTCAGGAACTGCAGAGGAACAATCTTAACTTTGGCTGTACCAGTACCATTGGCCAACGGAGCTTCATATTCCACCTCGTCAATGCGGCTCATGCCGATATTCTGTATCACTTCGAGGTGTTTTAGATACTGCTGACCAAAGGTCATCCAGAAACGGGCACGCTTAATGGAGGGGTAGTTGATGACCAGCGACTCAATTTCTTCGTGGTGCAACAGGTAGCTGTCACGAGGACCAATCTCTGGATAGGTCAAGTCCTTGTGAATCTCCAGCGGCTCTGTCTCTACCCACTTGCCGTTCTCCCAATAGAGTCCCTTCTGGGTAATCTCGCGGATGTTGATCTCAGGGTTGAAGTTGGTAGCGAAAGCCTTGTGGTGATCGCCAGCATTGCAGTCAACAATATCCAAGTACTGAATCTCCTTGAAATGGTGCTTGGCAGCGTAAGCGGTGTAGATTGAAGTTACACCTGGGTCGAAACCGCAACCGAGGATGGCTGTCAGTCCGGCCTTCTCAAAGCGCTCGCGGTAAGCCCACTGCCATGAGTACTCAAAATGAGCCTCGTCCTTTGGTTCATAGTTGGCGGTGTCCAGATAGTTGCAACCACAAGCCAGACATGCATCCATGATGGTGAGGTCCTGATAGGGTAGGGCCAGGTTGATGACCAACTCGGGCTTGTAATCATTAAACAGAGCCTTCAACTGCTCTACGTCGTCCGCATCGACCTGTGCCGTCTTGATAGGCATCGTATAGCCTTTTGCATGAATAGCTGCCACCAAATCGTCGCATTTCTGCTTACGACGGCTGGCAATCATAAACTCAGTAAAAACATCAGCGTTCTGCACAATTTTGAATGCTGCAACTGTTGCGACGCCACCAGCGCCAATCATTAGAACTTTTGCCATATCTTATTATCAGTTTTTAGTCTATAGGTTGCAAAGGTACAAAAATGTTTTGGATTAAGAATATAAAATTGCGTTTTTTCTTTGTTAATTACAAAAAATAACTTACCTTTGCATCAACGATAAAACAACTTTAATTCCAAATCAAATGAAATCAGTATTAGAAGGCCGCCCCGCACTGAAAGCTGAGGTGGAGAAAATTGCCGAGGTAGCAGGCTATCTTTGGCAGAATGGTTGGGCCGAGCGTAACGGTGGTAATATCACGGTGAACGTGACAGAGTTGGTTGACGATGCTATTCGTCAGTTACCTGCCATTAGCGATGTCAAGCAGATTGGCGTGACGTTACCTGCCCTGAAAGGCTGTTATTTCTATTGCAAGGGTACGGGCAAGCGTATGCGTGACTTGGCTCGTTGGCCTATGGACAACGGTAGCATTATCCGCATCCTTGATGACTGTGCATCTTATGTCATCATTGCCGATAACGCTGTGATGCCTACGAGTGAGCTGCCCAGTCACCTGACTGTACACGCTCATCTGATTGAGACTGGTTCACCTTATAAGGCAACCGTTCACACTCATCCTATTGAGTTAGTAGCGATGAGTCACAACCGTGCTTTCCTGGGTAAGGATGTGCTGACAAAGATTCTTTGGTCGATGATTCCTGAGACGAAGGCCTTCTGTCCGTTAGGTCTCGGCATCGTGCCTTATACTCTTCCTGGCAGCAACGAATTGGCTGATGCCACATTGAAGGAGTTGGAAGACTATGATGTGGTGATGTGGGAGAAACATGGTGTGTTTGCCAAAGGTCTTGATGTGATGGATGCTTTCGACCAGATCGACGTGCTTTCAAAGAGTGCCAAGATCTATATCAATGCTAAGTCGATGGGCTTCGAACCCGAAGGTATGAGTGACGAACAGATGAAAGAGATGACTCGTGCCTTCAACCTTCCGCGTTAATTAGTTATTTTAGATAGAAAATCCCCGATGCTCGTAAGGAACATCGGGGATTTCTTGTTTGATAGACGTTGTTTAGCGCTTCTCGCCTACTACAATAACTACGCGGTTGTCGTCATTGTTGGCAAAAGGCTGGATGGTATCACCCTTCCACTCTGTACTGATGCGGCTCTCGTTGACGCCACGCTTTACGAGGGCAGCCTTCACAGACTCAGCGCGCTCCTTCGACAGCTTGTCGTTGACAGAAGCGGTACCAGTCTCTTTGTCAGCATAGCCAACGAGGTAGAGCTTGGTCTCGGGATTCTGCTTGGCAAACTCGGCAATCTTGTCGATGTTGGCCTCCTGCTCAGGACGAATGTTGCTCTTACCAAGGTCGAAGAAGATGTTCTGACCAATCTTGGCAGGCTCCTTTACAACGGGCTTGGGCTCGGGTTTAGGTTCTGGCTTGGGCTCTGGTTTGGGTTCTGGTTTGGGCTCAGGCTTCACAACGGGAGCGGGTTCCTCAACAACCTCTACGACGGGTTCAACCTTCTTGGCTTTCTTGTAGCCGAACTTATAGGTGATACCTGCCATAGCATAGGGCCACCACTTGTTGTGATCATCCAGATCGTCGTTCTTCTGACGAATGTAGTTGGTACCGCCTTCCACGTTGAAGCTCCAGTGACGGGCAATGTTGAAGTCAAGCTGTGCACCAACCTTCCAAGCGGTATTCCATCGGTCGGTACCCTTAGAGGTCTTGTAAGCATAGTTGTCAACCCATGCATGAGGAACGACAATGTTAAATGGTGCTCCTGCCACAGCAATTACGTTGACGAAATTGTTGCGGTTGGGGAAGAATACGTTTGACAGGTTGAACAACATGTCAAGATCGATGTTGCCAGCTTTACTCTTGTACTCACCACCATTAGGCAGATCGGCAGTCCACTTGCTACCGTTGGCCTGCAAACGAAGACCGAACACAGGAGTGAAATTGTAACCGATATTAAATGCAGCCATAGGACCCCATTTGCGGTCAATGTCAACACCATTGTAAGCGCGCATTACACCGCCCTGAACGCCAACGAATGCACGATTGAAGTCTTTCTGCTCTTGTGCAGAGACATTGATGGCAAAACACATAGCCACCAGCGAAATAAACAACTTACACTTCATAAGAATTATTTGTTTGTTAATAATAGGTTATCCAATAATATTCGGCAGGAACGTAGAGAATACCAATACGATGATACCTGCGATGAGCACCATGATGGTCTTTTGCGAACAGCCCTTCCATTCCTTGAGGATGATACCCCACACATTAGAGAACACCACGTTGAGTGCCATCAGGATGCAGAACGACAGAGTGTCCATCGTGCCGCCGGCCTCGAAGAACGAGCGTCCCAGTGACAGTCCGAAGAACTGGGAGTACCACAGCGCACCAGCCAATAGACAGAACAACAGGTTGTTGCCCCAGACAGCTTTCTTCTTATAGTCGCCCCACGTCTTGTTCTTCTGGTTCTGGTAGAAGCAGTAGATGGCGTTGGTGACAAAGCCACCCAGCGTCACGAGGAACGTGGCAGGTAGCGTGCGGAACATCGGGTCGGTCAGCTCACCAAAGTTAATGTCCTTGCCGAACTCCAGACCCACATTGAAGCAGCCACTCATGAAACCTGCCAACAATGCGATGGCTAGACCCTTTGGGAAGTTGAAGTCCTTGACGGCTTCCTTCTTTTCTTCCTCTGACAAAGATGCCGACTTCATGCCGCCAGCAACGCCGATGATGGCAATACCAACGAGGGTGACCACCACGCCGATGATAACAGCAGCTGTCAGTTTGGAGAGCGCATCTATCTCTGGGAAGAAAATGTTAAGTAGCACGGGTCCCATGATGGTGCCAAGACCAGCACAGGTGCCAAGGGCTATCGACTGTCCGAGGGCTACGCCGAGATAGCGCATGGAAAGGCCGAATGTCAGGCCACCCACACCCCACAGCACGCCGAAAAGCACGGTCATCCACAGGTTGAACGACGATGTCTCTGCGAAGAGCCCAAAAAGGGATTGCCCTGCCGGCACTGCCAGCAGAGCACCCAGGAAGGGAAGGATGAGCCATGCAAACACACCCTGCACTATCCAGTACGACTCCCACGACCAATCCTTGATCTTGTTAATAGGAACGTAACAGGACGACTGGCAGAATGCGCCAACGGCTATAATGAGTAATCCGAGAACGATTTCCATTAGAAGTTCACACCGAAGTTAACGTAGAACGAACTGTTGTGAGCGCTGAGGTCAGCAGGATTCTCTTTAGCGAGATTGGTTACGCCAAACTGATAGCCCAGTTCCATGTACAGCTTGTTGTACTCTGCGCCGCAACCCACTTTGAAGCCCATGTCAAAGTGATTGTAGTAGTCGTAAGTGCTCTTCTTAGCAATTACCGTGACATCGTTTACTTCATCTTCATACTTTACGTTTCCACCTACTCCTAAGGCAAAATAGGGACCAATGTAGGGCAAAACGGCGATGTCGTCGGTAGCCTGGATACCGTATTTAATCAGGATGGGTACCTCAAGGTTGTGGGTTGTAACGCTCTCCTTGTCTTTCTTGGCACCACGGCTGGCGTAGTAGAGACCACTTTCAAGGAAGACAGGGGTGGTGTCGCTAACGCGCAGACCTACAACGCCACCAAGATTCATTCCTACGCGTGTTCCGAGATCCTGATAGTCGCCAGTGAGTGTGCTGAAGTTTGCTCCGAGACGGAGACCATAATATACACTACTTTCACTAAGTGAGAAACCGCCGCTGCTATACTGAGCGAACGAAGGTGCTGAGAACAGCACTGCCATAATGGCTACAAAAAATTTCTTCATAATACTTTTTTATTTGGGTTAATGTTGAAAATTTCTGCAAAATAACACATTTTTTATGAAATACACAAGTTTTTCAATAGAAAAAACTACTGATGCTGCTCACGAAGCAGGTCGTTGACGGTCTTCACAGGGTTGAACGTACCCAGAGGAACCTCAACAAAGACTGTTGACCAGTTGCTCATGGCACCATTCCACAAGCCTGGCAACTCGAGTGCCTTCAGCTCCTTGCCGCCCTTTGACTTAGAGGAGATGAAGCCCGTAGTCTTGTCAACGAAGTCGGGTAGGTTGAAGGGCTGTCCCTTGTAGTCCTTGACGGCGCACACCAAATCAACGGGGTTGAAGTGGGTACCCTGCGTGAACATCTTCATATATTCGGCATTGTTGGTGTCAATCTGCGAACTCTCCAGAATCTGCAGACTCACGGTGCCGTCCTGATTATAGGTGAGGAACGGACCTCCGCCAGGCTCACCCACATTCTTCACCACACCGCAAACGCGCATGGGGCGGTTCAGCTTGCGGCGCAGGTAGTCGGCATCGACCTTTGCTCCCTTCGGATTGGTGCAGAGGCACTTCTCGACAAACTGGGCAATCTGGGCGATTTGGGCGTCTGTTGGATTACCGTCGAGGATACGCAGATACTCGAAGGCCTGCTTCTGCAATGTAACCAGCACGCCAGCAATCACCTGCTTCCACTCTGTGGTCTCGGGCTTCAGACGGTCGGGCACCACGTTGTCAATATTCTTGATGAAGATGATGTCGGCCTCGATGTCGTTGAGGTTCTCTATCAGCGCACCGTGACCGCCTGGACGGAACAGCAGCGAGCCGTCGCTGTCGCGGAACGGCGTGTTGTCGGGATTAGCGGCAATGGTGTCGGTAGAGGGCTTTTGCTCAGAGAACGAGATGTCGTACTTGATACCGTATTTCTTGGCAAAGCCGTCAGCCTTCTCTGCCACCTTCTGCTTGAAGAATCCCATGTGCTCATGAGAGACGGTGAAGTGGACATGAGCCTCGCCGTTAGAAGCGGCATAGAGGGCACCTTCCACCAGGTGCTCTTCCATTGGGGTACGAGCCCCTTCATCGTATTTATGGAACAACAGCATACCCTTCGGCAGTTGTCCGTAGTTCAGTCCTTCTTTCTTTAACATATTGGAAGCCACTGCTTTGTAGTTTCCTTCTGCAATCAATGCTTCAACGCCTTTGCCTTCGTTCTTGCGGCACGCGGCATCGAGAGCATCATAGAAAGCGAACTTCTTGATGTCGGCAAAATACTTCTTCTCGAAGTCGGTTGTGGGCACGTCGTAGTCGGCATCGACAAAGGCAAACATGTTCTTGAACATGCGGCTGGCAGCTCCCGATGCAGGCACGAACTTCACCACGCGGTGTCCCTCCTTCTTGTACTCCTCCCACAGGCGCTCATAGTTTTCGCGTTCTTGCTGCGAGGGAGCGATGATGCCGTTGCCGACAGCAGCTGCTGCTTCGAGTTTCAGAAACGGGAATCCCGTCTCAAACTGTTTCAATTGAGTTTTGATTTGCTCTTCGCTGATACCACGAAGAGCAATCTGTTTCAGGTCCTTTTCGTTTAACATAGTAGGTAAAAATCTATCGTTAATGTTTTTTATGCGGCAAAGATACAAAATATTTCTTAATTCATTGAGTGTTATTCCATTTTTTTTGTTCATGAAATGAAAAAGCATTCTTTTTTCTTTGACAATTCACAAATAATTGCTACCTTTGCCGCACTTTTTAAAAAGGATAATCAATATTGAGGATAATATACTATGGCAAAATTAAAAGGTGCTATTGTGATTGACACTGCCCGTTGCAAGGGATGCGTGCTCTGCGTGACAGCCTGTCCGCAGAATGTCATCGCTTTGAGTGGCAAGGTCAACGTGCACGGCTATCCCTATGTGGAGGCTGTCAAGCAGGAGGCATGTGTGGGCTGCGCTTCGTGCGGCATCGTGTGCCCCGATGGTTGTATTACTGTCTATCGTAAACGAATGGAGGACTAACTATGGCAGAAGAAAGAGAAGTCGTGTTGATGAAAGGCAACGAGGCGATAGCCCGTGCTGCCATTCGTTGTGGTGTTGACGGATACTTCGGTTATCCCATCACCCCGCAGAGTGAAGTGATTGAGACGCTGGCCGAGCTGAAGCCTTGGGAGACTACCGGTATGCAGGTGGTTCAGGCTGAGAGCGAGCTGGCTTCAATTTATATGGTCTATGGCGCTGCCGGCTGTGGCAAGCGCGCTATGACCTCGTCATCATCGCCTGGTGTGGCCCTGATGCAGGAGGGTATCACCTATCTGGCTGGTGCCGAGCTGCCTGCCCTGATTGTCAACGTGCAGCGTGGCGGTCCTGGTCTGGGTACCATTCAGCCCTCTCAGGGTGACTATTTCCAGGCTACCCGTGGTGGTGGTAATGGCGACTACAACGTTATTGTGCTGGCTCCCGCCTCTGTGCAGGAGATGGCCGATTTCGTGGATCTCGCCTTCGAACTGGCTTTCAAGTACCGCAACCCCGCTATGATTCTCTCTGATGGTGTCATTGGTCAGATGATGGAGAAGGTAGTGCTGCCTCCTTTCAAACCTCGTAAGACTGACGAAGAGGTGATCCGTGAGTGCCCTTGGGCCTCTACTGGTAAGACCAAGGACCGTCAGCGTAATGTCATTACCTCGCTGGAGCTGAAGCCCGAGATCATGGAACAGCGCAATCTGCATCTTCAGGAGAAATATGCCAAGATTCGTGAGAACGAGGTGCGTTATGAGATGCAGCAATGTGATGATGCCGATTATGTGATCGTAGCCTTTGGTTCTGCTGCCCGTATCGCTGAGAAGTCGGTAGAGCTGGCTCGTCAGGAAGGCATCAAGGTGGGTCTGTTCCGTCCTATTACCCTGTGGCCGTTCCCCACGAAGGAGATTGCTGCCCTTGCCAAAGGCAAGAAGGGTGTGCTGGTTGCCGAGATCAATGCCGGTCAGATGGTGCAGGATGTACGTCTCGCCATCAACGGTGCTGTGCCTGTAGAGCAGTTCGGACGTCTGGGTGGTATCGTGCCCGATCCCGAAGAGATCGTCAGCGCCCTGAAAGAGAAGATCATGAAGTAGTTCTTGAATTCTTAAATTCTTAATAACAAAAAAGATAAGAATCATGGAAGAGAATAAAATCATAGCACCAGAGAATCTGGTATATAAGAAGCCGACACTCCTGAACGACAATAACATGCACTATTGCCCGGGCTGTTCGCACGGCGTGGTGCACAAGCTCATTGCCGAAGTCATTGAAGAGATGGGAATGGAGGAGAAGTCAATAGGTGTAAGCCCTGTAGGTTGCGCCGTGTTTGCCTACAACTATATTGATATCGACTGGCAGGAGGCTGCCCACGGTCGTGCTCCCGCATTGGCTACTGGTATCAAGCGCATGTTCCCCGATCGTCTGGTGTTCACCTATCAGGGCGACGGCGACTTGGCCTGTATCGGCACCTGTGAGACTATTCACGCCCTGAACCGTGGTGAGAACATCGTCATCATCTTCGTCAACAACGCTATCTACGGTATGACGGGCGGACAGATGGCTCCTACTACGCTCATTGGTCAGAAGACGGCTACCTGTCCTTACGGTCGTGACCCCAAATTGCATGGTTATCCCCTGAAGATGGCTGATATCGCTGCCGGACTGGAGGGAACGTGCTATGTCACCCGCCAGTCGGTAGAGTCGGTTGCCTCTATCCTAAAGGCCAAGAAAGCGCTGAAGAAGGCGTTCCAGGCATCGATGGACGGCAAAGGTTCAAGTCTCGTGGAGTTTGTCTCTACCTGCAACAGTGGTTGGAAGCTGACGCCCCAGAAGGCCAACGAATGGATGAAGGAGAACATGTTCCCCTTCTATCCCAAGGGAGACCTCAAAGACACGACCGGTCTTTAATGGATAATGGATAATTGATAATTGAGAATTATGAAAAAAGAGATAATTATTTCAGGTTTCGGAGGTCAGGGTGTGCTCTCGATGGGTAAGATTCTGGCCTATAGTGGACTGATGGA
>CAMVDU010000043.1 GCA_947166345.1 uncultured Prevotellaceae bacterium | reverse complement strand
CAAAATATGCTGTAAAGATGGCAACAGGAACAGGTAAGACGTGGGTGATGCACGCTTTGCTGATTTGGCAAATGCTGAACGCTAGACATGAGGACGTAAAGAGTGGAAGATTTACGAAGAACTTTCTATTGGTGGCACCAGGTCTTATTGTTTATGACCGTCTGCTTGATGCATTCTGTGGACGCTTGAAGGAAGGAACAGAAGAACGAAATATAGAGACCAATGACTTCTATATGAATCAGGAGGTCTTTATCCCAGTACATTATCGTCAAGAAGTGTTCTCATTCATTCAGAACAATGTTGTTACCAAAGAAGACGGTATTGGACGCAAAACTACTGGTGACGGACTGATAGCCTTGACAAACTGGCATTTGTTTGAGAATCAGATGGAGGATGAGATAGAGGATGAAGAGAATGATGTGCCTTCCATCATCAACAAGTTGTTGCCCATTCGTCCTGGTAAGGCTGCAGGTAATGACTTGGGAATGTTGGACAGAAGATATCTGAGAGGTTCTGAACTGGAATATCTTGCCAGCCTTGATGATATTATGGTGATTAATGATGAGGCCCATCATATCCACGAACTGAAACGTAATGGCGAGATAGAAGAGGTGGAGTGGCAGAAAGGCTTAAACGTTATTGCTGAGAATAAAGGAGAAAGATTCTTCCAGATTGACTTCTCTGCTACGCCATACGACCAGCGAGGTTCTGGCAAGAAGGTGCAGAAGGTGTACTTCCCACATATCGTTGTCGATTTTGATTTGGCCACAGCTATGCGTAAGGGCTTGGTGAAAACTCTGCTTTTAGATAGACGTCAGGAGTTAACAGAACTGGAGCACTTGGACTATAAGGCTGTTCGTGACGAAAGGAATAAAGTGTGCGACCTTAGCGATGGTCAGCGACTGATGCTTCGTGCAGGATTGGCAAAGCTAAAGAAGCTGGAAGATGAATTTACTGCTGTCGACGAAAAGAAGAATCCCAAAATGCTTGTCATCTGCGAGGATACCTCTGTTGCTCCCTTTGTGTCGCAACTGATGATGGAAGACGGATTGTCGCAAGACGAGGTTGTAACCATTGATAGTAATGCCAAAGGCGAAGTATCTGAAGAAGAATGGAAACAAACCAAGGAAAAGTTGTTCAATATAGATAAGTACAAGAAGCCTAAGGTGATTATCTCTGTGCTGATGCTGAGAGAGGGTTTCGATGTGAACAATATCTGCGTGATAGTTCCTTTGCGTTCGTCTGAAGCACCTATTCTGTTGGAACAGATAATCGGTAGAGGTCTGCGCCTGATGTGGAGAGAGCCAGAATACCAAAGCATTAAAGACGATGACCGTAAGCGAGTGCTACAATTGCATACTCAGCCTAAGACTTATATCGATATGCTCAGCATTATTGAGCATCCGGCATTTATACAATTCTACGAGGAACTGTTCGCACAAGGCTTGGCAGTAGAAGATACAGGTGAAGCAGGCGAAGGAGGCTCTACTGGCGACTTGATAAGAGTTGGGCTACGTGAAGATTACGAGCAGTTTGACTTTGAATGGCCAATGATAGTAAGGGAGGCGGAAGAAGAATTGGAGGATGTGGAGATAGACATCAACACTCTGCAACCATTTACAGCCTTTTCTCTGGATAAGCTACGCCAATTCTTGGCACAAGATGGCGAGACGTTTATCTCACAGGAAGCGATGTCAAAAACCCAGTTTGGGCGTTATAAGGTAACAGCGAATCTGTTTACAGCAACGAGCTATAATGAGTATTTGCAGAAACTGCTCAGAACTATCACGTTGCGATTTGACAAGGTAACTTCACATCGCGAAATGCCAGTGCCAAATCTGCAAATCAACGAGGCAAGAACGATTGCTGTTGTAGATAGGTATATCCGCACTCGATTGTTTGGCCAGCCGTTTAATCCTTTTAATGGAAGCGACTGGAAAATATTATTATCGAAAGATGCTATTGTGACGAAGCATATCATAGAAGAGATGGCTCGTGCTATCTTCAATATGCAGCAGAATATCATGACCACGGATGCTCAGGTAGTGCATACGCCTTTCTCTTCTGTTCCAGAGATTAAAATGCGAGAATCGTTCTCTATAGAAACACATAAGACGATTTATGAACGGCAAGGATATCCCTCTCATGGAGGTGGACTTGAAATGGCATTTATAGAGTTCCTTGATAAAGATGGAGAAGTAGAGAGATTCTTAAAGATAAGTGAGAACATGCATTCATTTGCCGTCATTTATTACATGCGTCAAGATGGACTTATGGCAACCTATCATCCTGACTTCATCGTGGCTACAGCACAAAAAATATATTTGATTGAAACAAAAGGCAACGATAAACTCTTTGACAAGAATGTACGACAGAAACAGACGGCTGCTATAGAGTGGACTCGCAAAATAAACGAACTGAGACCAGAAGAACGGATGAGTCGTAAGTGGGAATACGTCCTGATTAGCGAGGATAATTTCTATGGACTATCGCATAATGGTGCAACCATTACGGATATCTGTGAGAGATGCAAGGTCTCGTTGTCTGCAGCAACAGGGGAGTTGTTCGTTTAATTATGGCATAGGGACAGATACTGCCCGATACCATTAACTCGCGTAAGATTCCTTGCGCGAGTTTTTTATTTGAGCGTGATGGCATAGGGACAAGTGACTGACACCAAAAACTCGCGCAAGGAATCTTACGCGAGTTTTTGAGCAAAGAACAATGTACAAAGAAGGTAGAAGGGACAGAACTGAATCTCAATTATTTAGTATAATAACAAAAAAGTAATTCGATTTTTTGCGAATTTACAAAATAATTACTATCTTTGCACCCAAAATAACAACAATAATGGTTGTAACGTTTAACGAGGACTACCTGGAGAAGCTCTATTCTAAAGGAGAGACTGGAACTAAAAAGATTTGGTTTCAGCCCCAAATAGTCAGAGGGTATCAAAAGGGAATAAAATATCTGATTCAGGCAAAACGGAAAGAAGACCTTTATCCTTTTAAGTCTCTTCACTTTGAAGCGCTACATGGTGACAAGGAAGGCTGGTTTTCCATCAAGGCAAACGACCAATACAGAATCGAATTTACGTTGGAGGAGTCGGACGAAGAACCTGTAGTTACGATATGTAATATTATGGAATTGTCAAATCACTATAAATAAAAAGGTATGGCTAGGATTGATTATATGAAAGAGAGAACCGCTAACAATATGACGTCATCGATGCTGATTCATCCTGGGGAGATGATAAAGGATGAGATTGTAGCCCGTGGCCTTACTCAGAAAGATTTGGCCCAACAGATGGGTGTGTCCTATACTGTATTCAACGAGATTCTGAATGGCAAACGTCCAGTTACAACAGAATACGCCTTGTTATTGGAGGCTGCGCTTGGCACAGATGCAAACATTTGGATAGGTCTGCAGGCAGACTACAACATGCAGAAAATGAAGCAGGACCACTCCTTCATGAAGCGTTTGGAGAAAATCCGTAAGATTGCTGCTGTATTCTAATAATAAGAACACCTTTGTCCTCAAAACACATCGCATAGGGACAGGTGACTGACACCATTAACTCGCGTAAGGTTCCTTGCGCGAGTTTTTCTTTTTGTGCGGATTATTAGTTATGTCATGAACTTGGTACCTCACAAACGATGAGACGTTTTTATGCATCAAACAAAAAAAATCTGTTCTTAAATTTGCGAACATCGAAAATTATTCTTATCTTTGCACGCAAATGGTAGTAACATTCGAAGAAACATATCTAGAAGAGCTCTATACGAAGGGCAAAGCCAATGATAAAAAGCATCGGTTTCAGCCTCATATTGTCGACAAATATATCAAAGTAATCAACTTGATGAAGCAGCAGGAGAATGTGCTCGGACTCACGAAATATGGTTCATTGCACTACGAAAAGCTGGTTGGCGACAAGAAGGGCATTTCCTCGGTAAAGGTGAACGACCAATATCGGATAGAGTTCATAGAAGAAACAGAGGATGGCAAACAGATTGCGACCATTTGTAGTATAACAGAGTTGTCGAATCATTATAAAAAGAAATAGGAGGGCAATAATATGATTACGGTAGTAGGTAAAGACCCGATGATGATAGCCAACAATTTGAAGCCTTATAAGCCGACGCATCCAGGTGAGGTGCTGAAGGACGAACTGGAGTTTCGTGGCATATCCCAGCGTGGACTGGCGAAAAAAATGGGTATCTCTTATTCTGCATTGAATGAGGTGCTGAACGGCAAGCGTGCACTCAACCACGAATTGGCAATGATGATGGAGGCTGCATTAGACGTTGACGCTGCTCCACTCTTGGCCATGCAGAACGAATATGACATGCTGATGGCTGAGCGCAACGAGTCGTTTATGGAGAAAATAAGGCGCATTCGCCGTATTGCAGCTGTTTTTTAAGATATCACTATAAAGAAAAAGGTATGGCTAAGGTTGAAAACTTTGTCCTCAAAACAAAAAAAGCATAACTATGCTGCAAATACGCTGTAAGAACAACAATGTGACGAAGAGCTTCGCAGAGGGAGCCTCGCTGCTCGACGTGTATCAGGAGTTTGCCGACGACATCAAACTGCCCTACCCCGTGGTGTCGGCAAAAGTGAACAACGTGTCGCAAGGACTGAAGTTCCGACTGTTCCAGAACCGCGACGTGGAGTTTATTGACGCCAGCGAGGGCTCGGGCCACCGCTGCTACGTGCGCTCGCTGAGCTTCCTGCTCTACAAAGCCACACAGGACGTGTTCCCAGGGTCAAAGCTGTTCATAGAGCATTCGCTGGCACGCGGCTACTACTGTAACTTCAAGAAAAGAAACGGTGAGCCGCTGACCGACGACGACATCGAACAGCTGAAGCAACGCATGCAGGAGGTGTGCGACAGCGACATGCCCTTCCGTCGGACGGAGGCTACCACCGAGGAGGCTATCCGCATCTTCAACGAACGTGGCTTTGCCGACAAGGTGAAGCTGCTGGAGACCAGCGGACAGGCCTATACCTATTATTATACGCTGGGCGACACTATTGACTACTACTACGGTCCGCTGGTGCCGTCGGCAGGCTACCTGAAGGTGTGGGGACTGGAACGTTTCGAGGATGGTATGCTGTTGCGCGTGCCCGACTGGAACAACCCGCTGCGTCTGGCAGAGAAGGTGAACCAGCCGAAGACCTTCGAGATGTTTGCAGAGAAGACGCGCTGGGACATCATCATGCGTCTGTCGAATGCGGGCGACGTGAACAAGGCCATCATGCGCGGACATGCCTCGGAGCTGATACAGGTGAGCGAGGCGCTGCAGGAGAAGAAGATCGTGGAGATAGCGGAGGAGATAGACCGTCGCTTCCACCAGGAGAAAGACCCCGTGAGACTGGTGCTGATAACGGGTCCGTCGTCATCGGGCAAGACCACCTTCTGCAAGCGACTGAGCATACAACTGCTGGCCTGCGGACTGAGACCGATGTCGTTCTCGACAGACGACTACTTCGTGAACCGCGTGGATACGCCGAAGCTGCCTAACGGCGACTATGACTTCGACAACATTGAGACGGTGGAATACCGCCTGTTGCAAGACCACCTGACGAGGCTGATGAAGGGCGAACGTGTGGAGGTGCCTGAGTACAACTTCACCACAGGCAAGCGCGAGTGGAACGGCAAGAAACTGAAACTGGCAGGCGACACGGTGCTGATCATCGAGGGTATTCATGCCCTGAACCCCCTGCTGACGGCAAACATAGAAGACTCGCTGAAATACAAGATTTACATATCGGCATTGACCAGCATATCGCTGGATGACCACAACTGGGTACCAGTGCGCGACAACCGTCTGCTGCGTCGCATCATACGCGACTACAACAAGGGGGCCTTCACGGCTCAGCAGACCATCGCTCAATGGAAAAACGTGCTGGAGGCTGAGGACCAGTGGATATTCCCTTATCAGGAGACTGCCGATGCGATGTTCAACTCAGCGCTGAACATCGAGTTTGCCGTGCTGCGCACGCATGCCGAGATTATCCTGTCGTCAGTACCCAAGAACTGTCCGGAATACAGTGAAGCTCATCGTCTGCTGAAGTTCCTGCGTTTCTTCCTGCCCGTCAGCGACAAGGAGATACCGCCCACCAGCATCATGCGTGAGTTCGTGGGAGGATCGAGCTTCAAGTATAAGGATTTATAAGGGAAGTTCTTTCAGTCGCTTCGCTTTATGAAAGCGAGCAAGCTCGAGCGATCGAAGATAAGTAGTCGCGGAAGACACGCTCATCCTCGGAGGCATCGGTAAACACTTCCAAGACCATAGGACGCGGGGCATCATCTGTCAGCAGACGGGTGATGCCCTGCTGCATGTCTTCCTTGTTGCGGGCAGAGAGATAGACCACGTTGTTCTGACGGCAGATGCCCTCAGCAGAGGTGTGATGCTCGGCTGCCACAAACCTGTCGCAGGCAGGACTCTGCTCAAGACCCTTCAGAAGATTGAAGATGCCACCCTTGCCGTTGTTCAGCAGGAGGATGCGAAGGTTGCCCTTCAGGTTCTGGTTCCACAGGGCATTCTGGTCGTAGAAGAAACTAAGGTCACCTATGACGCAGAAGGTCTGCTTGCCAGAAGCCACAGAGAAGCCGGCAGCCGTAGATAGCGATCCTTCAATGCCGTTGACACCACGATTGCAGAAAACGGGGTGCTGCGAATAGATGTTGGCCAAACGGATGGCAGAGCTGTTGGCATAATGGAAGGCGACAGACGAGGGATGAAGAAGGGATGCTTGCTGCTCGAAGTACTTCACGACAGCCATCTGAGAATAGTCGGGCTCATAGGCCTCGGCATGTTTCGCTACCTGCTCCAACAGCGTCTCCCACTTCTGCACAAAGGGATGGGGCTGCTGTTCAAGGTTGAAGCGGATAAGGTCGGCCACCACTTCGGCATCGCCCTGGATGACACGGGTGAGGTTCATGAAGGTGTCGTTCACCTCGCCAGTCCTATTGACAGCCCACGTCTCCTTGGCCTTTCGGAGGAAATGCTTCAGACGCTTACTCACAATAGAGCCGCCACAATAGAGGACGAAGTCGGGCACATAGCTCTCATCATCGCCTACCAGACAGACAGCTTCATCGAGATGGGGGTTCATGGGCTGACCGGCAATGAGCATGGGACGCTTGGCATGAAGAAACATGCTGCACATACTGGTCAACGTGACGTTGGTGGCATCGGCTTCTGCACGCTCAATCTTCCGTTCGTCAGGCAGAACTGGTATAGTATAGTCGAACAGCGGTTCGCTGATGGGCACGTTGATGTGGACAGGACCATGCTTCTCTATCAGCGCCTCGTTGACCAGACGGTTGCAGTACCAGCGACTGTCATCGTCATGAGGTTCGGGCAGGGATACAGCCTTACAGACGAAGCGTCCCAGGGCATCAGGTTGTGGAAGGGTCTGTCCGTCGAGCTGGTCTATCCACGCCGCAGGACGGTCGGCAGAGATGACAACCAAAGGACGCTGCTGGTAGTAGGCCTCGGCAACGGCAGGTGCCAGGTTGAGCAGCGCCGTACCCGAGGTGACACAGACGGCAACAGGCTGGTCAAGGGACTGCGTCATACCCAGCGCATAGAAGCCTGCCGAGCGTTCATCGGTGACAGGAAAACACTGGATATCAGGGCATTCGTTGAGATTGTGTACGATGGCCGAATTGCGACTGCCTGGGCAGACCACCGCATGATGCACACCATGTTTGACGAGCAGGGCCGTCAGTATGTTGACATTGTCTTTGTTGCTAAACACCTTGATGAATTATGATTTGAGATTTAACAATGAACGCATGGTTTCGAGTTTTGCCTCGGTTTCCTGCCACTCCTGCTCCTCCACACTGTCCTTGAGCAAGCCACCGCCGGCATAAAGTCGGTATTGGGAAGCTGTGATCTGCATGCAGCGCAGCGACACGTAGAGATGGGTGGACTGCAGGATGTCAAGAGGTCCCATGAAACCGCTATAGTACTGACGAGGCACGGGCTCGTGATCCAAGATAAAACGGAAGGCCTGTTCCTTGGGCAGACCACAGACGGCTGGCGTGGGATGAAGGGTCTGAAGCAGTTCACCCACACCTTTATTATTTAATAAGGTAAAAGTGAAATCGCTCCTGAGATGCACCAAGTTGGCTGCACGCACCGTACGCGGTCCTTCTTCCAAAACATGCTGTGCAAAGGGTTTCAGGCGATCGGCAATATAAGAGGCCACCACACGCTGTTCCTCGATATTCTTGGTGGACCAGAGAGAATGGGCACCCTCCCCCATCAAGGCATCGCCATCGAGCTTCATAGTGCCTGCCAGAGCAATAGTACACCAGCGGTCGGAGGTTCCCTCAAGGAGGATCTCGGGGGTAGCCGTCAGCCACAGGCCGCTCTTCGGGGTGTAGGCAAGTGCAATGAACATGCGGGGATAGAGACTGCAGGCTGTCTTGAACAAGGCGAAGGGGTCTGCATCGCCTGAATGAGGAACGGAAAGACAGCGGCTGAGCACCAGTTTGCGGAAGTCGCCAGCAACGAGACGTTGATGGAAATGGGCAAAGCTTTCGTGGTAGCTCTGGCGGGCTTCAGAGAAAGTGTGGCACTCTTTCGAAGAAAGTGCGTCACTCTCTCGAAGTAAATGCGTCACTTTCTCGGAGAAAGTGCCATACTTTTCAAAAGCATCCAACGAAGCCTCTTTCACCTCGTCGGGTCGGATGAGCAGAAGAGGGTGACTCTCATCCATCGCAAAGGGTGCCACCACGAAGCCACTCCTCTGGTTGAGCTCAGTAAGAGACGACAACTCAAGAGGTGTACCACTCGTCTGTAAGATGAGCGTACACTGCTGCTGATGGGGTAAGCGATAGATGGCAAAACTGTTCATTGGGCGGTCTTGATCACATAGTTGGTCACACGGACAGAGGAGATGATATCGCCTGCCGTATCACGAATCTCCACATTCCACACATGAAGGGTCGTTCCCTTGTGGACCATGCGGGCAAAAGCGGTCACGGTGTCGCCCTCGCAGACAGCCTTCACATGACTGCCGCTCACCTCGATGCCCACACAGGCACATCCAGGACAAAGTGCCGACGACGCCACACCTGCCACATTTTCAGCCAAAGCCAGTGAAGCGCCACCACTCAGAAAACCAAATGGCTGACGGTTGCGCTCGTCCACCCGCATACGGGCCATACAGGTATCTTCCTCGGGTGTTGATATGAACTCCATACCAAGCGCCGTACTCAGATTGGGCTTGGCATTGATGAGGTCGTTTATTCTATCTACATTCATAATGTTGCAAAAGTATTAAATAATTTGCGACCAACCAAAGGAAATGGTAACTTTTTTTGCATATCTCAACTTTAATGCGTAATTTTGTCGGCAAAATAACAACAAAGAAGAAAACCATAATGAAGAAGCTATTGAAACTACTCATCGGAATAGTCATTATACTGGTTATTGCCTTTGTCGGCATACATATCTATTTTAATAATGGAGAGGCAACAGATCCTCCACAGGGAAAGGCACCTGTGCAGGCCGAGGCATCAGCCAATGCCGACTCTATACAAAGTGATCTGGAGAAACATCTCATGCAGAACAACGCAGACTTGTTGATGGCGCAGATAACACGCACCATCGAAGATGCGCAGGACTCCGTGAGAGCCGGCAAGAAAGAGGCTGGAGTGAAGTATTTGCAGAACGCCAAGGACTTCATCACTTCACACAAAGAAGACATTGAGAAAATGCAGGGTGTCAACATGGAGCTGGTGGAATGGTTCCTGAACGCTCCTGCCGAAGAACTACTGACAAACCTATAACAAACAATTAGACATATGAAACAGTTTTTCCTGAGCATCATCGCCCTGACCATAGGTGTATGTAGCGTCTCAGCCGTCAGCAACAACTACGTAGAGATTGTGTTCAACGGCAGTAGCGCCACTGTGACCGTAGCTAACAACATCAAAAACTATGTTACCGTGAGCAGCGGCACGTCGTCGCATGTTGTCATCACACAAAACGCATCCTTTGCCGGTGTCAATAGCACAACGTCAAATCCTGATGGTGAGATATTCTATTCGCTGAAAGGAACATCGACCAATGGTGGTTTCTACCTTGAGGGAGCTTACAAGTGTAGCATTGAGCTGAACGGATTGACGCTGACCAACACCAGCGGTCCTGCCATCAACATACAGAACGGCAAACGCGTGTCTGTCAGCGTCAAGAGCGGTACAACAAATACCATCGCTGACGCTGCCAACGACACCTACAACGGATGCTTCCATTGTAAGGGTCACACCAAGTTCAAGGGCAAGGGCACACTCAACGTCACGGGCAATAGCAAGCACGCTATTTACAGCAAGGAGTACATTGAGATCAAGAACCTGACACTCAACGTCAACGCTGCAACGAAAGACGGTATCCACTGTAAGGAGTATTTCCTGATGGAAAGTGGCACAGTCAACATCAAGAATGTGGGAGATGATGGCATACAGGTGGAACAAGACACAAGCACTGGTAGCGTAATTACGGGTGTGACCACCGATCACGAGGACGAGAACTCTGGCAACTTCTACATGACGGGAGGCACGCTGAATATCAGCAACTATACAGCCTCTGCCGTCAAAGCAGATGGTACGGCATCACTCACTGGAGGTACACGCAACTTCACAGATGCCAACGTCATCATTAACGCTGACATCAACAGCATCGCTGTAGATGAAACGCCAAAAACCGTCTTCGACCTGAACGGAAGACAAATGCACTCGTCTGCTACACTGCGTCGAGGCATCTATATCGTCAAGGGCAGTCAGAAAAACAAGAAAGTGATCATCAAATAACACACCATACGAGGTTATCGAAACAGAATGAAGAAAATCCTATATACGCTCAGTTTCCTACTTGCCGTCGTCGTAGCACAGGCACAGATGGTGGAGCCTGTTCACTTCAACGCGAAACTGAACATGCTCAGTGGCGATAAGGCGGAGATTGTATTCTCGGGAACCATTGATCCTGGATGGCACGTCTATTCATGTGATATCAACGAAGACGGACCTGTCAAGGCTTCGTTCCATGCAGAGAAACTGGAGGGAGTAGAACTGGTGGGAGCACTAAAACCCCTGGGACAGGTCAAGGAGAATTTCGACCCCATATTTGGTACGAAACTGCGTTTCTTCGAAAATGAGGGTGCGTTCGTTCAACAGATTCGTTTTACAAAACCTCACTACAAGCTTTCTTGCTATCTGGAATATGGGGCTTGCAACAACAAGATGTGTACCTCCTCGACAATAGACTTCGAGCATGAGGGCGATGCACCTATCAAGCAAGAAGAAGCGAAGCAGCAACAGACTCCTGAAAAGGCAACGGATACAAAGGACAACAAGGAATCTCTAGAAACTCCGGAAACTCCGGAAACTCCGGAAAATCTGGAGAATCCGGAAAATCCGGAAAACGCTGATGCCCCCATCCTTACAGAAGGAGAAGCCGATCTATGGGCACCCATCGTGGATGACCTGAAGCAGTACGAAGGCAAAACGCTCGACCATCACTCAACGCTGTGGTTCATATTCCTCTCGGGACTTTTAGGCGGATTCCTCGCCATACTGACCCCCTGTGTGTGGCCCATTATTCCAATGACTGTCTCATTTTTCCTGAAACGCAACAAGGAAAGAAGGAAGGCTATACGCGAGGCTACCACTTATGGACTGAGCATCGTAGTCATATACGTGCTGTTGGGGCTCGCCGTCACCCTACTCTTTGGTGCCAGCGCCCTCAATGCCCTGTCAACAAATGCTGTGTTCAACATCTTCTTTGCCCTGCTGCTCATCGTCTTTGCCGCCTCATTCTTCGGTGCATTCGAACTGAGACTACCCTACTCATGGTCAAACAAGATAGACCAGAAATCGGAGAAGACAACAGGACTCTTGAGCATCTTCCTCATGGCTTTCACCCTGACACTGGTATCATTCTCCTGCACAGGTCCTATCATCGGCTTCCTATTGGTTGCCGTATCCACCCAAAGCGACATTCTTGGGCCTACTATCGGCATGTTGGGCTTCGCCATCGCACTGGCCATACCATTCACGCTCTTTGCATTGTTCCCTTCATTATTGAAGTCGGCACCCAAGTCGGGCGGATGGATGAACACAATAAAAGTGGTACTGGGCTTCATAGAACTGGCATTCGCATTGAAGTTCCTCTCCGTAGCCGACCTTGCCTACCACTGGCATCTGCTCGACCGCGAGGTGTTTCTCTCGCTGTGGATCGTGCTGTTCGCACTCCTCGGTGCCTATCTGCTGGGCTGGCTCAAGTTCCCCCACGATGATGACAGCCATAAGACTAACGTACCGCAGTTCTTCTTAGGTTTCGTCTCTCTGGCCTTTGCCGTCTACATGGTTCCAGGTCTGTGGGGTGCACCGCTGAAGGCCATCTCTGCCTTCTCACCACCGATGTACACACAGGACTTCAACCTCTACCAGGGCGGTGTGGAAGCCAAGTACACCGACTACGATCTGGGCATGGCTGCGGCCAAAGCCGAGGGCAAGCCCGTGATAGTCGACTTCACTGGCTACGGCTGCGTGAACTGCCGTAAAATGGAAGCTGCTGTATGGACCGACCCGAAAGTTCAGGAACTACTGAACGACAAATATGTCCTCATATCCCTTTATGTCGATGATAAGACACCACTCCCGCAACCCATTGAAGTTAAGGAGAATGGCAAGACTGTGAAGTTACGAACCGTTGGTGACAAATGGAGCTATCTGGAACGTACCAAGATAGGTGCCAACACCCAGCCCTTCTACGTTTTGCTAGATCCGAACACGGGACGTCCTCTCAACGGCCTTCGCTCCTACAACGAAGACATTGACGAATATCTTGAATTCCTAAACACTGGCTTAAAGAACTACAAAAGTGCCCATTAGCCCTATAAGCCCCCATAGGCCCCATAAGACCCATTAGACCCATAGGACCTATTAGTCCCATAAGTCCCAAAACACGAAGAAGCCCCGACTCATTCCTGAATCAGGGCTTCTCTCTTCAAAAAAGATGGCGGCCTCCTACTCTCCCGCATTGCATTGCAGTACCATCGGCGCAAGCGGGCTTAACTTCTCTGTTCGGAATGGGAAGAGGTGGGACCCCGCCGCAATAACCACCTGAAATAACTCTGGCGATTCATCAATTGATAATTGATAATTGACAATTGATAATTATTATCCATTATCCATTATCCATTTTACATTATCCATTGGTCACGCCGTATAAGGTGACATATACCACACAAGAACTGAAGCACCGACCTTCA
>CAMVDU010000042.1 GCA_947166345.1 uncultured Prevotellaceae bacterium | reverse complement strand
TGCGCAAGATTCCCGGCATAGAGGGAGCCAGCCTGGCCCAGAGCGTCTTGGGCAGTAGCGACCGCTATCAGACGTGGGGCAGGGGCGAAGGCGACAAGCACATGACGTTTACCTGTGTCTTCGTCGACTGGCGTTTCCTCAGCGTGATGGGCATCGACATCGTGGAGGGCCGCAATTTCCGCCAGACCGACGGCGACGTGTATATCTTCAGTGAGTCGGCCAAGAAGAAATATCCCTGGCTCGCCGTCGATAAGCCCATCAACGACGAAGACATGCCCGTCGTCGGCTTCTGCGAGGACATCAAGTACACCACCTTGCGTGTGGACGACAGCCAGCAGCCCATCGCCTTCGTGGTGCCCAGCCGTGGCGGTTACTTTAAGGGAGATTTCTGGCGCAACCACCTCTTAGTGCGTGTGGCCAAGGGCGTGGACAAGCGCGAGGCCAAAGAGAAAGTGCTGGACGTGGTGCTGAAATACGAACACGAAAGCAAGCCCGACATCAGCGACCTGCGCTACGTGGACGATGTGCTGGAGGAATCGTACCATCAGGAAAGGCTCTTCACCCAGCAGATTCTGCTGTTCTCGCTGCTGGCCATCCTCATCAGCATCATCGGCGTGTTTGGCCTGACGATGTTCGAGAGCGAGTACCGCCGCAAGGAGATAGGCATCCGCAAGGTGTTCGGCAGTTCTACGAAGGAAATCCTGATGATGTTCTGGCGGCGATACCTCTACATCCTGCTGGGCTGCTTCGTGGTGGCGGCTCCCATCGGCTACCTGGTGGGCCAGCACTGGCTCGAAGGCTTCGCCGTCCGCACCGCCATATCGCCCTTACTGTTCGTAGTGTCTTTCCTGCTCATCACCCTGATCACTATGCTGACGGTAACTTACCAGAGTTGGAAGAACGCCACGGAGAATCCCGTGAACAGCATCAAGAATGAGTAGGCGGAGACGACTATCCAGCCTGTTCTGACAATAAAAGAGGGGAGTATCGCGTTTCTCAATAAAGTAAGAAGATATTGTATGGACCAAGAAACCTACGAGAAGCAGAAAGCCTTTGCCGGCGAGAAGGTCCCTTCGATGCATCGCCGTATGGTGGGGCACGACTATCAGGAACGGCAGATGTATATGATTACGATGGTGACCGAGGACCGCCGCCCTTTGTTAGGGCAGGTCGTAGGCAGGAGCGACGGGCAGCCAGGCTCCCCAGACCTTCCGCGCACCGAGCCCACAGAGCTGGGGCGTTGCGTGGAGCAGTGCTGGCATGAAATAGCCCTACGCTACCCGCAAATAGAGGTGCTGGCCTTTCAGCTGATGCCCGACCATTTCCACGGCATCCTCTTTGTGAAGGAGCGCATCGACAAGCCGCTGGGCAAGGTGCTGCTCGGCTTCAAGCAGGGCTGTAACAAGGCTTTCCGCGCCCTCGTTCCCTCTGTTGTGTCTGTTGCTGTATTACAGCAACAAACAGGGCAGAAGAAAGAAGACCGCAAGCACGGCCTGCTCTTTGAGCCGAGCTACAACGACAAGCTCCTGCTGCAAAAAGACCAGCTGAAGCGCTGGAACGACTACCTGCGTGACAACCCGCGCCGACTGCTGATGAAGCGGGAGCACCCCGACCTCTTCCGCGTACAGAGGGGCTTGACCATTGGAAACATGTCGTTCTCTGCCATCGGCAACCGGTTTCTCCTGCAGCGGCCGGTCTTGTTGCAGGTGCAATGCTCCCGCCGACTGACGGAGGCTGAGATACATGAGCGCGTGGCTTACTTTACGAAAGCCGCCGCAAGGGGCGCTGTGCTCGTCTCGCCCTCCATCTCGCCGGGCGAGAAGGCCGTGATGCGTGCCGCCTTTGAGCAGGGCTTCCCCCTTGTCTATCTGCAGGAGAACGGCTTCACCGACCTGGCCAAACCGGGCGGGCAGCGCATGGAGGCCTGTGCCCGAGGGCAGCTGCTCATCCTCGCGCCGTGGGAGCATCACAACGAGCGCACAACCATCAGCCGCAGCCAATGCCTCTCCCTGAACGACATGGCCCGCACTCTCTGTTCCGTATGTTGCTGTACTACAGCAATAGACTGAAACAAACAATCGCCAAACAGGGAAGAGCGGCTACGTACACAATAAAACGATGTTGCAATGCGTTTAACACATAGTAGTTAATTAAAATGAGAAAGACTGTGATGAGAAAACTCTTCTTTGCGCTGCAGGCTGCCCTGACCTTCGCAGCCTGTAGCAGCGACCCTGTGTTTCACGGCATGACGACGAAGCAGAAGGAGGACTACGCCAAAGCCATAGCGGGCGAATACAAGGGAACCTATGTCATCATCTACAACGATGGCGGCAGCGACACCAAGGCCGTCAAGAAGGAGGGCGTGCAGATGACGGTCACTGACCTGACCATGCACTCCGTCTGTTTCCACGACTACCCTGTGAGCCTGCTCTCGAACGTGGTGGCAGACCGGGCTTTGGCTGAGGCTCTGGCCGGCGCTCCCAATGTGGACTTTCTGGTCGACTATCGCTTCTACAATCTGCAGGACAACGGCGATGCCAACTGGGGCTTTGAGCCTGCGGCCATTCCGCTCACACTTCATTACGGCGGGGCTGATCATCACTTGGTGTTGAAACTAAACTCCCAGACCTATTTCCTTCTGTCGAAAGCCGATCTGGATGCGGGCAAGCCGTTTGCCAACCAAAGTGTCTTCCAGTTTGATGTCGCAGGCATTTACGAAGGAAACACCCTGTTGCAGGATTTCGATGACTTCTGGCAGGACAATGAGTTTGGGTATCTGACCTACTTCCAGCTCAACGAAGAATAATCCGAACCCAAGACAGAATCAGACAGGACCTATGTTTACGGGCTGAAACATAGATAGTTAGCCGACTGTCAGCGAATTGTCAGACAAATGTCAGGCAGATAATTCATTAGATTAGGAATCTCTTCATACCTTTGCACGAAAAAAGCAAGTATGAAGAGATTTTGTTTCAAATAACTGGTCAGAAGGGTAAAAGAGTTAAGTAATATTAAATAAAGTTTGACATTGACTTGTTTCTGTGTCTTATCAATGTACAGCGGAATAAAAGCATGGACAGAATAGCATTTGAACAGCAAGCCCGCACGTGGCGGCAGAAGGCTCTCAGCGTTTGCATCGGCTACGGAGCGGGCAAAGACGAAGCAGAAGACATCGCCCAGGATGTGATGCTCCGCCTGTGGCAAATGCACGACGAACTGGAGCAATATCGCACGATAGAGGCCATTGTTGCTCTGATGGCTAGGCACATGCTGAGAAACCATCGGCGACGAAAACCCTCAGAGACATTGGACGAGGCCATGATTATCAGTCTGAATACCAGTCCACTCGATGAGTTGGAGATGAAAGAAGACGATGCTTGGCTGACTAAAAGACTCCAGCAACTGCCCACCACACAACGTACATTGTTATATATGCGACAAGTGGAGAGGCGAAGTCACGAGGAAATAGCCCAGATGCTGGGCATCGAAACGACATCGGTTAGCACCCTGCTGGCAAGGGCACGACGATCATTATTAGAAGAAATAAAACGGAGGAATAAACGATGATAAAGTACACAAAGGAATATATCGCAAAGTTGCTGGACAAGTATATGGACGGCACTTCGACGCTGGATGAAGAAGACATTCTTGCTCATTATTTCCACAGCGGGAATGTACCCGAAGAGTGGGAGGACTATCGGCAACTCTTTAGTGAGATAGAGGCGATGCAACCAAAGCGGCAAAAGAGAAGATGGGCTTTCTGGGGTGTAGCTGCAGCAGCTGTCGCAGGCTTGCTTTATATGGCAGTATCGTCTGAACAAGTTGACCTGCAACCTGATGGCACTTCTCTGACGGCTAAGACTGATACAGCAAGGACAATGCAGCCGAGAGAGACAGAAATGGATCGAAAGACCGATTCTGCAGAAATCATACGTGATGAGCCTCGTCCTATGCAGTCCAGGAAACGACGTATGCGTAAGACAGAACCCACTATCAACGATTATGCCAAGACATACAATCTGATGGCTGAGGCAGCAAAAGGACAGCAAGAGGCTGAAGAGCAGATCACACAATGTCGGCAAGAACTCACAGAGGCACGATTATTGTCTCTCGGGTATATTCCTGTGGAACAGGAAGATGGTACCATCCTATATATTAACGAACAAACAAAGTATTTAGCTTATGAAGAATAAACATTTTCTGGCAGCCGGCATTCTAATGCTGATGCCTCTCACATCCCATGCACAAGGGTTTATCAAGCGTGCCTTCAACGCACTGATAACAAGTGAACCAGCACAAGTGGAAAGTAGTCACAAACTGAACAAAAACCCGGGAACGGGTGTCAAGGAGGGACAATTGGATGTCTACGAGTTTACAATACCCATATCTCACCACGACTTGGTAGATAATGTAGAGCGTGCCTTCGAAGAGGACAAAGAGAAAGCCTACAGTCTTAAAACGGTATCCAGCAAGAAGTCATACGACTACACAAGTTTGGCCGTAGGTGGTGATGATAGCGGCTATCCTTTGGGTGACATCAAGGGTTCGCGCTATATTTACGCGCTTTTCCTGGATCCGGAAGATATGACCAAGACCCATCGTTATGCATACGCTATGGAATGGCGTAAAGACGAAAAAGAAATTGTAGGAAAACTCATCGTGACCTACGCTACTACGCAACAGTATCGTGAGGGTGGGAAAAAGGGGAGAATCATTAGAATCAACGGCAATGACGTGAAACTGAGTGCTAACGGCTTTTCGTATGGAGATTCCGATTTATTTAACAGATTCTTCTCGATGGGCGAGGGCCTGTCAGCCTTTGGCAGCGACTCCACCTTTGTTAGCAGTAGCATCGGTTCTGAATCATGGCTCAGCCAGTTCAACACCTTCAAGAATCTCTTCCTGAAGAACCCCAATAGCACAGCATCCAATTACTATGCCTCGCACATATACAAGATGTGTAAGAAGGCCGACGCATTGGACGATATGGAGAAGAAGATGGTAATCAAAGAACTAGAAAAAGTGAAGAAGGCTACCAACGATGAATTCTTACAAGAAATGTTCCAGGCGAGTATCGAACTGCTAAAGAAGTAAACCGATGAAACATATTGGAATAATGGCACTCCTGCTGCTTCTGGCAGCGGGAGTAGGGGAGGCTGCGGCCCAGACTCAGGCAGATTCAACCAACGTAAGTCGCTCGGCCCAAAGGGACGCTTGCCAAAGCAAGAACGACTCCATCACATGGAACAAGGAATTGGAAGGAGTAGAGATCAAGGCTCAGCGTCAGCTCATCAAACAGGAGATAGACCGTATAGGCTATGACGTGCAGGCTGATGAGGAATCGAAGACGCTCACCGTGATGGATATGTTGCGCAAGGTGCCTATGGTAACGGTTGACGGTGAGGACAACATCAAGGTGAAGGGCAATAGCGGTTTCAAAATCTACAAGAATGGGCGTTATGACCCCAGTCTGACGAAAAATGCCAAAGAGGTGCTGAAAGCGATGCCTGCTTCTATGGTAAAACGTATTGAGGTTATCACCGACCCTGGCGCACGAGAGGATGCAGAGGGTGTCAACGCTATCCTGAACATAGTGATGGTGGATGGAAGGAGGATAGATGGTGTTACAGGATCCGTAACAGGAGCCTATACCACGCTGAATCACCCCAATCTGGGAGCCTATCTGACCACCCAGATGGGTAAGGTCATCGTCTCTGTGGATTACGGGTATGGAGGCATGTCGAGCAAGGAGACGGAAAACAAAAGCGAAGTGGAACGTACCTACGTATCTTCTGGAAACATCATGAAGGGAATGAATGAGAGTTCAAATCCAGGCTATATTCATTATGCCGATATCGATGCCAGCTATGATATCGACTCGCTGAACCTGCTTTCGGCCTCATTAGGCGGATACTTCTATAATCTGGATGTGAATGGCGGGGGATTGACGCAGATGTATGCCCCAGACAAGAGCCTGCTCTATAGGTATCGGGACAACTACTGGATGCCTGGCTACAGCCACCATTCATGGAACGGACGACTGGACTATCAGCACAAGACGCGACGGAAGGGCGAGCTTTTCACTCTCTCTTACATGCTCGCCCTGACGCGTCAACACACAGAACAGGAAAGCAGCTATACAGACCTTCAGAATGCGCCATTCGATTATACAAGCAAGTTGCAGAACCTGCGAGAACGCTTTACGGAGCACACATTTCAGGCAGACTGGCTTCGACCTATCGCTGAAGGCCATAAGCTAGAAGCGGGTATCAAATACATCTATCGTGGTAATACCAGTCATACGGTTCAGGACTTTTATGCTGCTACGCCCTATCCGTCATATAGTAGTGAGTTCGAGCATACCACTCAGGTGGCAGCAGCCTATGCCGACTACATCATGCAGATAGGGAAATGGTCGACTCGTGCAGGTCTGCGCTTTGAGCACAGCTATATGAAGGGGGCTTATCCTGATGGCTCGGATGAGAGTTTTGGGAGGCATCTGAATGACTGGGTGCCACAAGTCAGCGTGAAATATCAGATCAGCGATGCCCATTCACTGAAGCTGGGCTACATCACCAGTATTAATCGCCCAGGCATCTCCTATCTGAATCCTGCTGTCATCAATTCGCCCATGCAGGTACAGTATGGCAATCCTGAATTGAGCAGTAGCAGAAATCAGGCCATTCACCTTATTTATTCATATATAAGCCAATGGCTGACACTACAACTGGCACCTGCCTTTAAGTATTATAGTGATGGCATCGGGCGGCTGATCTATGCCAAGGACGATGTGCGCTATCAGACTTACGGCAACATTGAGAAGCTGACGCGATGGCAGCTGGAGGGTTATGTGCAGTGGAAACCTTTCAAGGGTACAACGCTCTCTGCCAATTTCAATCTGTGGGATGACAAGATAGAGAATCCAAGCATCGGCCTCAGTCAGAAGGGCTATTCTGGTTTCTATTATCTTAACGGCAGTCAGAAGCTGCCTTGGAAACTGCGCCTCACGGCCTATACGTATGGCGAGATGGGCCATTCGATCAATAATGTATATAGCTATTCGCGCCCTTGGAATCGCTATGGCTGCTCGCTGCAGCGGTCGTTCCTCAACGAAGACAGACTGACGGTACGCATCACTGCCAACGATTTGTTCCGCAAATACCGTCACTATACAGACTGCACCACTCAGGGCGACATACTTGGCTATAGCGACAGCGCAAACCGCACAAGCATGATAAACTTTTCTATATCCTATCGCTTTGGCAAGTTGAAGGCCAGCGTCAAGAAAACTGAGACCACCATTGACAATAGTGATGTAGTGGGCGGCATAACAAAGGGGAAATAGGCTACCAATTGGTGGTACACCAAACGGTGAACCATGTTTTCTTCTTCAATTCATCGTCTCGGAGGAGGAGGTCCCATTCTTACGGGGCCTCTGGGAAGCATGTTCTCGTCGTTGCCCCAAATAAGACCTTTAAGCAGCCTGCCAAAATCGAATCCGATCTTCTGTTTGCCGTTGATCTTGATGTATGGACTAACAATAGGATCGGTAACCCATTTGCCTGTCATGGGATTCAAGTAACGTCTCACACCAGTATCAACGCCGAAATACTTAGAAACCCGGATATCGGCATAGCCGCCATAGGTTGTAGTAGCGAGATAAGGATTTACCATCGGACTAATCATCGATGAGTTGGCATAATAATAGCCAAAGGCAAGCAGCGAGAGGCGCTCGTTAACCCGATAGCCGACAGTACCTCCTACCCCATAGCGCGTTTCCAAGAACCCCATGCTTGAAAACCGGTATTTATCGGCAAGCACCGAAGCCGAGAATGTCCATCGTCCTAAATTCTGTTGCAGGGTCAAGGCTCCTGACTCACGGTCCAGAAGTCCAGGCATGACATTCACGCCACCACTGGCAACGATGTATGCACCCCGCCAGGGCTGAAACAGTTTACCGCCTTGCATGGTATTGATTTCCCAACTTCCCCTACGGTTATCATAGAGACTAGGCGATACATCGAGTTTGGTAGCCTGCGGATTGAGTGATAACGATTCAAGGGGCTTTTGCAGTAAACCGGCATCGTATTGTGGGGAACTCATCATGAGTTGCGGTTTCAAGTTTGATTCCAGATGGTAAGCTTGGGGCTTAACGCTGTCGTTAAGCTCTGTCTGAGCGTAAGAGCAGAATACGGATAAGCCCAAAGCCATCAACAATAACAGTAGTTTCTTCATCTTAGGAATCCCCCATGAGGGGCTTGTAATCGGGTACAAAGATAGGCATAAAAATACTGACGAGCACCAGCCTTTAACATTCTCTCCGCTTTTTCTAACATATTTAACCTCAAGTTGTCTAATAATCATACGCTGAGTTGTCTAATTATTAGACAATCTGCTTCCGCCAGGGTGAAAAACCTTGGCGGATTCGTTTTTATGGCGTAATTTTGCAGTGTCATTTTTAGACATAAGAACAAAAGAACATATTATTAAAATATGAAGAGTTATTTCAGATTCCTTTCGCGCAATAAGCTATATACCTTAATAAATATAGCAGGTCTGGTGGTGTCACTGATGTTCATCATCCTGATGGGCGACTACACCTGGCGCCAGTATAGTATCGATTCGTGGCACAAGAATGCAGATCGCATCTACCTGACGGGTAGTGGCGAGGACTTCTTTATGTGGCCGCAAGCTGCACAAGAAATTAAAGAGATGTGCCCGGAAATAGAGCAGACCTGTTGCGTGATGAGTCAGAACGGACGGATAAAATATGGTCAGCAAGAGGTGAAGGATGGAGATAAGGAGAATGGCATCATTATGCTGGCAGACTCGACATTCTTCAACTTCTTCGATTTTGAATTAACGAAGGGAGACAAACGGACAGTTCTCGATGCGCCAGACAAGTGCGTTATCACAGAAAGACTGGCTCGGCGTCTCTTTGGTGAGAAGGATCCTATCGGCGAGTCGTTGCAGATTGTTGGCAAGCGCTCTGTCTTCATGAACCACGAAGATCCGTACGACTCGACGCTGGTCTATACTGTCAGCGGCATCGTGAAGGATTTCGACCGTACGGTGCTGCCCAATGAGACGCAAATCATTGCCAACATGGAGCGTTTTCCTCAAGTGATGGGCTATACGCTTAGACCCCGTTCTTTCGCATATAGCGGTACAGGTGCCTGCAAAGCATTTCTTATGTTGCGTCCAGGCGCGACACTTGATGCCAAGAAAAAAGTGATAGAAGACCATCTGGCCAAGAACTATATGTGGGCACACATGGAAAACCAAGAGTTCTTTGCAACACCACTGACCGACATTATGTTTGCACCGCAAAACAACGGTGCAGGCATGCAGAAAGGTGACAAGACACGACTCCATATCCTTTTGGCCGCCGTGCTGGCCATCCTATTCTTCGCTGTCAGTAACTATATCAACCTGACCGTCGCCAATACAGGCTTCCGCGCCAAGGAGATGGCCACGCGACGCCTCTTTGGCAGCAGTCAGCGCAGCATTTCCCTGAAGTTAATCGTCGAGTCTACGCTGATGGTGACTTTCTGTTTTGTCGCAGGTTTCGTCTTAGCCTGCTGTTTCCAAGGCGAAGCTGCCGAACTGTTCAAGGGTAAGATTGACCTGATGAATGATATTCGTTTGGACACTGTAGGTGTCAGCATGGGGTTCGTATTGCTGACAGGCATCATCTCAGGCATCATGCCATCATGGCAGATTTCGCGTTTCCAGCCCATCGACATCGTGAAAGGCAGCTTCCGCTATCGCTCCAAGATGGTGCTGGGCAAGGTGTTTATCATCCTGCAGAACGTCGTCACCATCACGATGCTGACTTCTGCCCTTGTCATCTGGTTACAGCTAAATCACCTTATTCATGCGCCATTAGGATTCAATACGGAACGACTCTATTATGTGAATACACCTGAGGATAAAAGCCAGACCGTCAGGAGTCTGTTGGAGAAGATGCCTTTCGTAGAGCGCATCGGAGAGTATAGTGGAACGACCTTTGTCACCTACAACAGTAGCATAAGAAGTATTACGAACGGCGACAAACTGACGAGCCTGTTCCTGACCGATCTTGACTCGACGGCCTTCAGCCTCTATGGACTGGATATTCTCCAAGACTATGGTAACACCAGCAATGGCTACTATCTGAATAAGGATGCCAAGCGTAGGTTGGAGTTGTCGGATGATGACCGCGAGATGGTTTGGGGCAAAGACGAGACGGCACCTATCAGCGGTATTATCAAGGATTTTCATCGCATCAACGTGCTACACGAAGCAGAACCTTTCGCCATCCGCCTGCAGGAGCATGTAGAAAATCCCAACTTCCTCGTCAAGACAAATGGAGATAAGCAGGCGAAGACCGCTTTCGACGAAATGCTGAGAGGACTGGGTGTCTCTGAAGAAGAATTGGTTTGGTATGTCAGCAGTTTGGAAGAGGGTATCTCCGAAACTTTCGAGGACCAGCAGAACACGTTGAAAATCATCACACTTTTCACCCTCATTGCCATCGTCATCTCGGTGTTGGGCTACGTGGGGTTGTCGCTCTTCTTCATCCGCCAGCGGCAGAAGGAGATAGCCATCCGCAAGGTGATGGGGTCAACATCGGGTGAGGTGCTGCTGCTGATGCTCCGCACCTTCTCGATTCCTATGCTGATTTCGTTTGTCATTGCTGTGCCCATCTCTTGGTATATTATGACCGACTGGCTCAGCAACTTCAGTTACCGCATCGCGCTCAGCCCCTGGATATTCGCTGCCGCCGGGTTTACCTGCTTCATCATTTCCCTGCTCACCGTTATCATCCAGAGCTGGCGCGCTGCTTCTGAGAATCCGATTAACAATATAAAGACAGAATAAACGATGATTAAACTTGAAAACATTCAGAAGGTGTTCCGTACCGAAGAGGTGGAGACCGTAGCATTGGGCGGCGTATCGCTCGAAGTGAAGAAAGGTGAGTTTGTGGCCATTATGGGGCCTTCGGGCTGTGGCAAGTCTACCTTGTTAAATATTTTAGGCTTGCTCGACAATCCCACCAGTGGCAAGTATTGGCTCGATGGTGAGGATGTGGGCTCGCTCAAGGAGAGCCAGCGCACGATGGTTCGCAAGGGACAGATTGGTTTCGTGTTCCAGAGCTTCAACCTGATTGATGAACTGAATGTAGAGGAGAATGTTGAGTTGCCGCTGACCTATCTCGGCGTGCCGAAGAAGGAGCGTAAGCAACGTGTTGAAGAAGTGCTGCGCCGGATGGCCATCAGTCACCGTGCCCACCACTTCCCTCAGCAACTGTCTGGTGGTCAGCAGCAGCGCGTGGCCATTGCCCGTGCCGTCGTGATGAACCCCAAGCTGATCCTTGCCGACGAGCCCACCGGTAACCTCGATTCGAAGAACGGTCTGGAAGTGATGCAACTGCTCACCCAACTGAACCAGGAGGGCACCACCGTACTGATGGTGACCCACTCTGAGCGCGATGCCGGCTATGCCCAGCGCATCATCAATCTGCTCGATGGTCAGGTGGTGCCAGAGGTCAGTCTTTGAAATCGAGTGTCAGCTGCTGTTCCTCAGCGACTCGCTTCTGCTGGGTCTTAGAGAGCAATAACGGACGCAGGCGCTCAGGACGCAGTTCGTTGATGCCGATAATTGGTTGTGAGAAGGCGGAGGTCAATTCACCACAGGTGATGAAATACTTCGCCTTCTTCATCACAACCCCCATCTTCTTCAGGTGGTAACTTGTCAGACGGTTGAAGCGGCGCGAGTTCACGATGAGGATGGCACTCTTCACGCCGATGCCTGGCACACGGAGGATGCGCTCATAGTCATCCTTGTTGATATCCACAGGAAAAGCCTCAGGATGTCTCAACGCCCAGCCCAGCTTAGGATCGACATCGAGGTCAAGGTGCGAGTGGGCATCGTCGACAATCTCATCGACACTGAAATGATAGAAGCGCATGAGCCAGTCTGCCTGATACAGACGGTTCTCGCGCACCAGTGGCGGCTGCTTCAAGACGGGCAGACGAGGATCGTAGGTATTCACACTGACGTAGCCGGAGTAGTAGACACGCCGCATGGTGGGCTGCTGGTACATGGCGTTCGACATCTTCAGGATATCGAGGTCGCTCTCCTTCGTGGCACCCACGATCATCTGCGTAGACTGTCCGGCAGGCACAAAACGAGGTGCATGGCGGAACTTACGACGGTCTTCCTTATTCTCCAATACCCCCTGCTGAATCTGCGACATGGGCAGGAAGATGCTCTGATGGTTCTTCTCGGGAGCCAGGGCCTTCAGCGACTCCTCCTTGGGAATCTCGATGTTGATGCTCATACGGTCGGCATAGCGCCCTGCCTCCTGCAACAGCTCCTGCGACGCCCCGGGGATGGTCTTCAGGTGGATATAGCCGTTGAAGCGGTGCACCGTCCGGAGGTCGCGCACGATAGCCGTCAGCCGTTCCATCGTATAGTCAGGATTCCTCACCACGCCACTCGACAGAAACAGTCCCTCGATATAGTTCCTGCGATAGAACTCCATGGTGATCTCCTCCAGCTCCGAGACGGAGAGCGTGGCGCGCTTGATGTCGTTCGTGCGACGGTTGATGCAGTAGGCGCAGTCGTACATGCAGTAGTTCGTCAGCATCACCTTCAGCAGCGAGATGCAGCGCCCGTCGTCGGCAAACGAGTGGCAGATGCCCACGCCTCCCACCGTCGAGCCCACCATCCCCTGCTTGCCTTTGCGCACGGTGCCGCTCGACGAGCACGACACATCGTACTTCGCCGACTCTGCGAGTACTCGCAACTTCTCCATCGTCTTTTCCGTCAGCATGGCTGCAAAGATAGTAGTTTTTTCTGGTTTAACCAAGAGGATAAGAGATAAAACCCACTAATAATTTGCAAACTTCACATTTTATTCGTATCTTTGCGGCGATAAACGAGAAAACTAGCAAATCTATCAATAAATGAAACCGGATATGAGAAAATCATTCGTTTGTTTGGCCCTTGCAGCCGTATGCTGTATGAGTGCCTCGGCACAGGAGAAACTCTTCAACAGTGCCAGTGTTCAATCTCCCGTCGTCAACAAGGACGGCACAGTGACCTTTAATCTCTTTGCCCCTAAGGCCGTCAAGGTCGAGGTGACAGGCGACTTCCTGCCCACGCAGACCATCGAGGTGGAGGGCTTTGGCAAGTACGAAGCCCCAGGCGTGGCTGCCCTGAAAGAGGGCAAGAACGGCGTGTGGAGTTATACTACCGACAAACTCTCCCCTGAGATGTACAGTTACACCTTCAACATCGACGGTATGACGGGAGTGAAGGATCCTGCCAACATCTACGTGAACCGCGACATCGTTTCGTTTACCAACATTTTCATTGTCAGCGACGAGAAGGGTGACAAGGGTGACCTCTATCGTGTGAACGAAGTGCCTCATGGCAACCTCTCGAAGGTGTGGTATCCCAGTCCCACGCTGAAGATGCAGCGTCGTATGACGGTCTACACTCCTGCCGGCTATGACAAGGGCGGCAAGTACCCTGTGCTCTACCTCCTGCATGGTGCCGGAGGTGATGAGAACGCTTGGAGCGAACTCGGACGTGCAGCACAGATTCTGGACAACCTGATTGCTACGGGTAAGGCTAAGCCTATGATCGTGGTCATGCCGAATGGTAACCCCAACTGTCAGGCTGCCCCTGGTGAGTGGTCTTGGGGTATGTACACCCCTGGCTTCCGCGATA
>CAMVDU010000041.1 GCA_947166345.1 uncultured Prevotellaceae bacterium | reverse complement strand
GTTACGCCCTGCTCATACGAGCGAACAGATCCGTCCGGAAAAGTAATGTTGATCATATTTACAATATATGTTTAAGTTTAAGCGGGTGCAAAGGTAAACAATTTACACCAACCATGCAACAAAAATGACGAAAGATTGTGCAGTCTCAGTTTTTTTTTGTTATTTTGCATGCTGAATCACGACATCGATGAATCAGAGAACCAAGAAAATCCTGAAATGGACGGGTATTGCGCTGCTCAGTCCGGTAGTACTCTTTGTACTGCTGGTCGTGCTGCTCTATATTCCTCCCATTCAGAACTGGGCTGTGAAGAAGGTGGCTGAGTATGCGTCGGAGAAGACAGGCATGCAGATTACCATTCAGCACGTGGACATTGGTTTTCCACTCGACATCGGGGCCGACGGGGTGCTCATCATCCAGGAGGGCGACACCGTTGCCGACATCCGCCGACTGGTTGCCGACGTGAAGTTCTGGCCCTTGCTGGGAAGCAGGATCGAACTGGAGCAACTGGAACTGAACAAGGCGAAGATCAATACCCGCGAATTCATCGAGGATATGGGCATCAAGGGACGCTTCGACCAGCTGGCCTTCCACACCACACCCGAGGGCATCGACCTGAAGACCGAGATCCTGCAGATGCACAACGCCCGTCTGAAGAATGCCGACCTCACGATTATGCTCAGCGACACAGCCGTGATCGACACTACCGACATTATCCAGTGGAAGATCAAGTTCGACCAGCTGGCTGTTGAGAACTCACGGTTCAAGATCCTGCTCGACTCGGCAGCCCACTTCGACGAGCCCACGACAACTATCGAAGCTTATATGGGACAGGCCGTTGCCAAGGACGGACTCATCGACCTGGCCATCTCTAGCTATGACATAGGACATCTGGACTGGAAGGAAGGACACCTTTCCTACGACAGTCTGTTTGCATTCAACGACCTGCACCTGGTCTTCGACGACCTGCACTCGCAAAGCCCTGACGCCCGACTGAACATCAAGGAAGCCCAATTCGTGGAGCCAAATCTGGGACTGCAAGTCACCCAGGCATCAGGGCCCATCGCCATCGACTCGTTGGGCATCCGTCTGCCCGACTTCCGACTGGCTACCCCCTACTCTACCATCCAGGCCAAGGCCGACATCGACTACGACGCCCTGAACGACTCCATCGACACGGGCAGTCAGATGAACATCGAGATGGATGCAGCCATCGGCAAGAGCGACCTCATGCTGTTCCTGGGCGACACACCTGAAATGTTCCAAAAGCTGTGGCCCGACCAACGGCTCACCATCAAAGGCTCGCTCTCAGGCAATGTACACCACGCCACCATCTCCCAGCTTATCGTAGAGTTGCCTCTTGCCCTGCGTGCCGAAGCATCGGGCACCATCAGCAACCTCCTGGATACCGACCACCTGCTGGGCCAGCTCAACTGGAAGGTAAAACTGCTGGTCCTGAAGTTCCTGCAGCCGTTCCTTCCTGGTCTTGGACGCGACTTCAATATCCCCCACGGACTGAATATTGAGGGACGCGTGGAGATGGACGGACCCACCTACAAGGCCGACGTCGCCCTGCAGGACGGTAACGGATGGGCTACCTTGAAAGGAACCTTCAACACACAGGCTATGGCCTATGATGCCAAAGTCAACATCCGCAATCTGAACATTCATCACTTCCTGCCTCGCGACTCGCTGTTCACCTTGACAGCCAATGCCACCATCAGCGGACAGGGTACCGACTTCATGAAGCGCAGCAGTTGGCTGAAAGCCGATGCCACCGTCAGCAAGCTGCGCTACGGACATACCGACATCGAGAATATCAGCGCCACAGCACGTCTGAACGACGGACACGCCATTGCCACCATCAACAGTGACAACAAGATGGCAAAGGGCTCTGTGAGCGTCGATGCCCTGTTGGGTACCAACGACCTGCGAGGAACCGTCGAGACCAACTTCGCCCGACTGAACCTCTACGACCTGGGGCTGAGCGATGAACCTCTGCACATGGGACTCTGCGGCGACTTCGAGGTGGAGAGCGACATGAACGTCAGCCACAAGCTGTCGGGACTCATCGAGGACATCTACATCAGCGACAGCGTGAAGACCTTCCACCCCGAGAAGGTGGGCCTTCTACTGAACACCAACCCCGATACCACCTATGTCCGCATGCAGAGCGGCAACTTCATCGTCAAATTCGATGCCAACGAAGGCTACGAACCGCTGGCCGACCGTCTGTCGCTGATTGCCGACTCGCTTGGAGCCCAGTTCACGCGACACGTCATCGACCAGACCATGCTTAAGCAGATGCTGCCCCACATGCGACTGTACATCAGCAGCGGACGCAACAATCCGTTTGCCGATATCCTGCGCACATCGTCCAACATTCAGTTCAACGAGATGCTGGTCGATCTGAACACCTCGCCCCAGAAAGGGCTGAACGGCGGCGCCTACATCTACGGGCTGAATGCAGACTCCACCCGCATCGATACCATCCGCCTGACCCTGAGCGACCGCGCCGAGGGGCTGAGCTACCAGCTGCTGGTGAGAAACAACAAACGCAATCCGCAGATGGTGTTCAAAGCCCTGCTCGACGGACGCATCTACGATTCCGGCGCCGTTGCGGGCCTACGCTTCTATGACTCCGAGGGGAAGATGGGTCTGCGTCTGGGAGCCTACGTAGCCATCGAGGACGAGGGCGTGCGCTTCCGTCTGATGCCCGAGCGTCCCACGCTGGGCTATAAGGAGTTTGCACTCAACAAGGACAACTACATTTTCCTGCGCAACGACAGCAAACTACAGGCCAAGATCGATCTCATTGCCGACGACGGCACAGGTATCAAGGTCTATTCCGAGGAGCAGGATACGGACCTGCTGCAGGACCTCACCATCAGCTTGAACCGCTTCGATCTGAACGATCTCACGGCAGTCATCCCCTATTTTCCCCATATCACGGGCATACTCGACGGCGACTATCACCTCATGATGAACACCGATCACCAGATCTCGGTAGCCAGCGACATGGAGGTGAGGCAGATGGTCTATGAAGACAGTCCCATGGGCGACATCGCCGTGCAGTTTGTGTATATGCAGCGCGAGGACGAGACCCACGCCGTCGATGCCACCCTTACCCGCAACGGCATGGAGATCGGCACGCTGCAGGGCGAGTACCGCACGGGCGTCAAAGCCATCGACGCCGACCTGCAGCTGACCCGCCTGCCGCTTCTGATGGCCAACGGCTTTATTCCCGACCACCTCATCGGCTTCAACGGCTATGCTGACGGTACGCTGAGCATCAAAGGCACCCTGAGCCGTCCCAACGTGAACGGCCAGATACTTTTGGACTCGGCAGGAATGGTCAGCGAGCCCTACGGCATACGTCTCCGCTTCAACGATGCGCCCGTCAGCATTGAGGGCTCCAAGCTACTGTTCAACAACTTCGCCATGTATGCCGTCCGCTCGGGCGACGACCGCTCCACAGACGACAACCCGCTCAAAATCCAGGGCTCAGTGGACTTCAGCAACCTGGACCGCATGCGGATGGACATGCAGATACAGGCCAAGAACTTCCTGCTCATCAATTCCAAGCAGAACGCCAAGTCGGTAGCCTTCGGCAAGATGTTCGTCAACTTCTTTGCCAGACTCAACGGCCCCATGGAGATGCTGAGGGTGCGCGGACAGCTCGACGTACTGGGCACCACCGACCTGCGCTACATCCTCCTCGACTCACCACTATCCACCGACAACTCGTTGGACGAACTCGTAAGATTCACAGATTTCACCGACACCACGCAGACGGTTGTCCAGCGCCCCGTTCCCAACGGACTCGACATGGACCTGGGCATCAGCATAGATCAGGGAGCCCATGCCCGCTGCGACCTCAACGCCGCGCAGACAAACTACGTGGATCTCTACGGCGGCGGCAACCTGCGCCTGCGCTACAACAGCGACGGCCTCAGTCTGACGGGGCGCTACACGGTGGAGAGCGGTTCCATGAAATATTCGCTGCCCATCATCCCGCTGAAGACATTCACCATCCAAAACGGCAGCTACGTGGAGTTCACGGGCGATCCAACCAACCCCACGCTTAACCTCACGGCAACAGAACACACGCGCGCCACCGTGGGACAGGAAGGCGAGGCCACGCGTAGCGTAGCTTTCGACTGCGGCGTGGTGGTCACCAAGACCCTCAGCGACATGGGGCTGCAATTTATAATCTCGGCCCCCGAGGATTTGAGCGTGGAGAACGAGCTGCAGGCGATGGGCGCCGAGCAGCGCGGCAAACTGGCTGTGACAATGCTGACCACAGGCATGTATCTGGCTGACGGCAACACGGGCGGCTTCTCCATGAACTCGGCACTCAGCTCGTTCCTGCAGAGCGAGATCAACAACATCACCGGCAACGCCCTGAAGACCCTCGATCTGAGCGTGGGCCTCGACAACACCACCGACGCCAGCGGACAAATGCACACCGACTACTCGTTCCGCTTTGCCAAGCGCTTCTGGAACAATCGCCTGAAGGTGCAGATTGGCGGCAAGGTGTCGACGGGCGCTGAGGTGCAGGGACAAAACCAGTCGTTCTTCGACAACGTGTCGATGGAATACCGTCTGTCGCCCACTGCCAACCAGTACGTCAAGCTGTTCTACAACCAGAACGTCTATGACTGGCTGGAGGGCTATACCGGCGAATACGGCGCAGGCTTCATCTGGAAACGCAAGCTCGACACGTTCGGCGACATATTCAAATTTTCGCATGAAAAGAAATAGACTATTATATCTGCTGCTGCTCAGCCTGCTCTTCGCCTGTTCGACGACGAAGAATATTCCCGACGACGACCAGCTGTTCGTTGGTCTGAGGCCGATCAGCTACGTGGACGGCGAGGGGGGCAGTCATTACGAGCAGACCCAGGAAGAAATAGAGGCGGCGCTGGCTACGGCGCCCAACGGAGCGCTCTTCGGCAGCAGTTACTACCGCACGCCCTTCCCCTACGGACTGTGGATATGGAATTGGGCCGACGGCTCTCACGGCAAATTCAAGAAATGGATGAAAAAGGCCTTTGGCAAGGCCCCCGTACTGATGAGCCAGGTGAATCCCGCCCTCCGCGCCTCGGTTGCCAAGTCGGTGCTGCGCAATCACGGCTTCCTGCATGGCAGCGTCAGCTACGAGGAGGTGCCGATGAAGAATCCCCGAAAGGCCAAAATTGCCTACACCGTCAAGTTCGACTCGCTGATGGTCGTCGATAGCCTTGCCTACACCAATTTCCCTGCTCCGATGCAGCATCTGATCGACTCCACGCTTGCCGAGGCGCAGGTGAAGGCAGGCTCGCCCTTTGCCGTGAGCAATCTGGACGCTGAGCGCACACGCATAGCCCAGCTCATGCGCAACAACGGCTACTACTATTACCAGCCGTCGTACGCCTCGTACCTGGCTGACACCTTCGACGTTGCCAACCACGTGCAGCTGCGCCTGCAAATGGCCGACTCGCTGCCGCCACAGGCCCTGCAGAAGTGGTATGTGGGCAAGGTGAACGTGGAATTGCGCCGCTCGGCCATGGAAAGGCTCGACTCCACCATCGTGCGCCGCATTCTGACCACCCGCTTCAATGGGAAGCGATCGCCGGTGAGGCCCAGCGTCATCATGCGCGACATGAAGCTGCGCCCACGCCAGCTTTTCAACTACGATAACTACGTGGCCTCGATGAAGGCGCTCAACGCGAGCGACGTTTTCAGCTCCGTTGATTTCCGGTTCACCCCGCGCAATCAATTCAGAATTGACAATTCACAATTGACAATTGACAATTCACAATTCTCAGTTCTCAGTTCTCAGTTGTCAGTTCCCAACGACACGCTTGACCTTACGATGAGCTGCATCCTCGACAAACCCTACGATTTCTACGTAGAGACCAACGTCGTCAACCGCACCATCGGGCGAATGGGCCCCGAACTCAAGATCGGTTTCACCCGCCGCAACGCGTTCAGGGGCGGTGAGCGCCTCGACGTGAACCTGCACGGCTCGTACGAGTGGCAGACAACGGGTCAGGGCAGCAACATGAACACGTATCAGTATGGTGCCGACGCCTCGATCGAGTTTCCGCGCATCGTCCTGCCCTGGAAACTCAGCGAAGGTCCCAGCCGCAGCAGCCGACAGAACCGGGCAGCCGGCAGACCCCGTCGCCGCAAGCATTTCTATGCTACGCCATGGACGGTGGCCAAGGTTTCGACCGACGTCATCCGACGCCCCAGCTACTATAAGATGCACATCGTGTCGGGCGAGTGGATATACCGATGGCAGCCCTCGGAAACCAGCCGTCACGAGCTATCGCCACTGACGCTGAAATATCAGTTCATGAACAGCCACACCGAGCGCTTCGACTCACTCGTCTCCACGAACCCCTATCTGCTGGCCACCATGGACGATTACTTCATCCCCAAGATTCGCTACACCTACACCTATGCCTCGCCCAAGAACCACCGCAATCCCATCCGCTGGGAAACCAGCATCGAGGAGGCGGGCAACCTGACGGCTCTCTACGACGTCGTCATACAGGGCAACGGCTGGAATCAGAAGGACAAGACCCTCTTCAAGAACGCCTACTCGCAGTTCTTGCGTCTGGAGACAGACTTCACGAAGACCTGGACGCTCGACAGCAAGTCACAACTGGTGGCCCACGCGAATTACGGCATCCTGTGGAGCTACGGCAACTCCGAGGACGCGCCCTTCAGCGAGCTGTTCTACGTGGGCGGTGCCAACAGCATCCGCGCCTTCCCCGTGCGCAGCATCGGACCAGGCGCCTTCGCAGGCTTCCCCTTCAACAAACAGATTTCGTATCTCCTGCAGAATGGCGACGTGAAGCTGGTGCTCAATCTGGAGTACCGACGCAGGCTTTTCGGCGACCTCTACGGAGCCCTGTTCCTCGATGCGGGCAATGTGTGGAACTCGGCCGACTGGATGCTGACCGACGAAGACGACGACGACCCCGAGTTTGTGGCATCGTGGAACAAGTATTTCAGCAAGACCCACTTCAGCGGCAAGCGTTTCCTCAACGAGATAGCCACCGGCACGGGTTTCGGTCTTCGCTACGACCTCGACTTCCTGATCCTGCGCGTGGACTGGGGTTTTGGTCTCCACCTACCCTACGACACGGGCAAGAGCGGCTACTTCAACATCCGCCGCTTCCGCGACATGCACACGCTCCACATCGCCATCGGCTATCCGTTCTAATTCAGCTGAAGTCAATAATTATCTACAAGAGATATTGCAATGAAACAAATATTCCTCATGATCATCCTGTTTGCCTTCGTCGCAGTGGCTGGACAGGCACAGGATGCAATCTTATGGGAACGACCCGCTATAGGCTATTCCGACATACCATATTTCCAGATTCAGAAGGTAGAACTCACGAAGGAGCGGACTGCACTGCATGTCCGTATGAGCTTAATGCCAGGCCTGGAATTCTTTCTCAAAAGCACGTGCTATCTGCAAGCCAATGGCAAACAATACGAAAGCATCGGGAGTGACAGCATTCAATTGGATGGCAAAAGAATCGTCTTGGACGACACAGGCAAGAAGGACTTCGTACTCTACTTCAAACCCTTGCCGATGGACACCAAAGAGTTTGACTTTATTGACGGTTTGACGGAAGATGACTATCAGGTGTTCTGCATTCACGACAAGGACTATGCGATGCCCGTTACACCTGTACCCGATGAATACCTGGCCGACGGTGCCGACGAAGAACTGGCGGAAATGAAGTACGACGCGACACCCGCAACCATTCATTTCAAGTCCATCAACTACCGGAAGGGCATGAACACGAGAATCCAGCTCGGATATGTCGATTTGAAGAATCCTGCAAAGTTTGATGATAAAGTCGTGAAACTGAACAACGATGGGGAGGCGAGTTTCAGTTTCCCGATAGGCGTACCTCAGATGATACAATTGTGCATCGACAATCTGCCATATACCTCATACGCCTTTGCGTACTTGGCACCTGGTAAGGATGTGACCTTTCTCATCGACATGCTGCACGACGATGTTGGTGCCAACAGCAAGTTTGTGGGTATAAAAGGCTACTTCGCCAAGTTCGACAGAGAATGGTATCAGGCAATCATTGCAAAGGATGAGGCTCAAAAATCTATACTGGCATTAGAGAACGAATTTTTCGGCTTCAATTTCGTAATGTCCTGCAAAGACTATGCGACGAGCGATGCACGAGGCTTCAATGCCGACCTCGCCCGCTATTGCTACTATCTGCCCCAGGCACTCGACGCCAAACCCGTGAAGAAACCGCTCATCGAAGACAAAGGGCTTTCTGATCTCTACGACAAATATGTAGCCGAGGCCCAGAAGACCACCACTACCAACAAAGAAGGCCTTGCTGTCAACGCCCACTATCTCGACATGACAGATATAGCACCCGACAGCATCCTGCAAACCATTCTCAACCGTTACAAGGGCAAGACCATACTCATAGATATCTGGGCAACATGGTGCGTTCCCTGTATGCAGGGACACGAAAAGATGAAGCCCCTCAAAGAAGAATTCCGCGACAAGGATATCGTGTACATCTATCTCACCTCCACCACATCGAAATACGATAAATGGAAAGAATACATCACAGACATTGCAGGCGAGCATTATTTCCTAACGAAAGAGCAGTTGGGCGGCATCTTCCGGCAACTGGGTAGGAACGGCTATCCCACCTACGCCGTATTCTCGTCGAATGGAGAGAGAGTGGCAACCCTTTCAGGTTTCCAGGATGTAGAGATCGTCAGAGAAGCATTGCAGAAAGCATTCTGAACATCGAGCAATTTGTGTCAGGTACCAGGTCCCTAACATATTCACCTTATCTATCCTCGTTTACGAAATACAACTCTTCATAAATATCACGTGGCAATGTACTGTCCCAGCCGCCCACACGCTTACTTTCCTTCATAGAATTATCGAAACCGATGTACTCCAACGAACCATCCTCGTAGCGCTTGAACTTATAGACGGCATCGTTCATGATAGCGGAATTGAACACATTCAGACTCACCAGTAGCTCAAAGTCCTGCACTGTCAGACCAGTCACCTTATGGAACAGTCCTGGCTCTAACTGGGTAATGACATCCTTTAGACATTGCTCACGGAAGTCTGTCAGATACATAAAGATAGGAATACGTGTTGCAAACTTGATGAGCTTATCCTGTATCTCCTTACGCTTCGACTTCATTTCCTTCTCATCTTCCGTCAGCTTGCGCTTTTCTTTGATGGTCAGTTCTTCGTCGTTAGCCTTTGCTTTGGCCTTCTTCACAGCATCGCTCTTGTTGATAATAGTCTCGATATCCTTGTTCAAATTACGGAATCCCTCGATGTTTTTAAGAGCCTCCATTGCCTCTTCACAGTTCAACAGACGCTGTAGGGTGATGTTATCGACATTGACCAGTAGTGCACTCTCCCAACGACGGGCCAGCAAGGTGGCTGATGTTCCACTCATAGCAATATCAAGAATTCCTGCTGCATCTATCTGCTTCATGTGCATACCGTCGTAGGCCAGCACAGGCAGGAATTTGATGAAGTCGGCAACCTTCTTTTCGGGCTGCGTCTCATCTACATTCAGACGACAAGAATAGTCCGCTATCTGACGCAGAGCACGATTGGGCGCAAAGTCGAACACATAACACTCGCGCTTCATAATCTCTGTGCGATTAGGATCGTCATCCGTCGGATTTTTGATGACCCAAGGACTCTGCACACGGAACGCTGCCTGGAAATAGGTTTCAGGCGACGAGCTGTTTCTAAGCATGAAGATACCCGACCAAGGTTTCACCGTAACACCTGTAGTCAACTTTCCGCAAGACAGCGTGATGGTGCGTGTTTCCAATGGGTTATCCATCGCCTTGCGAACAGGGGGCAATGCACCTACACCAATACCGGCCTCTGTTCCTGCTGCCACAACAATCTTGAAATCGTGATAGAACACGTTGTTGCGCTGGCCCAGCAGATTTCGCATCGCATAGCACGAAGCTACAGAAGGCAGGAACCAGAAGGTATGGTTCAGTATGCGCAGCAATGGAGCATGACTGAAAGGCATTGGCGGCTTTTCGTTACGCAGCGTTAGGTCATCCTTGATAGATGCACGATAGGCACCACGAATCAGGTCAAGCCATTTCTGTACCTCATCCTCATGCCGGAAGGTTGCAAAATTGTGGTCTCCACCTTCAGGAATATCGGCAGCAAAGAACTCATTAAGGTCGAACTCATCAAACTCTCCTTCCTTTGCCACACGTACCAAGTCCTCTGGCATCTGATAGGTCATCAGCACCATGCGGGGCATCATTTCGTAAGGGTTCTCTTCTTCTCCCTTCCACGCTTCTTTGGCCTCTTGCTCCTGACTATACGTCCAATTGAATATCTGATCCTCGATAAACTCACCCGACGCAATAGCACGGAAGGGTGTTCCCGAGAGATAGAGATAGTGATTGGTGGTGATGGGCATGTTGTCCTCGTCAAAGTAGTCAAGTGCCTCGCCATCCTGAGCCATTTGCTCTGCTTTGTCTTCATTATAGAAAAGATTCTTCGCATTCTCGCGCCAAGCACCGTAATGATATTCGTCGAGTATCACCACATCCCAGTTCACCATGTGGACCCACTCATTCTTAACCTTGATACCACCAGCCTTGTTCTTACCCAGAAAGTCTTGGAAAGAGCCGAAGCAGACAATGGGCCGATTGTGGTCAGCTGTTTCGTATGTCAGTTCTGAGGTACGTGAGATAAACTGCCAACCCCTGAAGTCAACATGTGTCATTAGGTCTTCTTCCCAAGCACTCTCAACAGCAGGTTTGAATGTCAAAACGAGAATACGTTTCCATCCCATTTTCTTAGCCAGCTGATAGGCGGTAAAGGTCTTACCGAAACGCATCTTGCAGTTCCATAGGAAGTGAGGCGTTTTACCTGTTTCGCGCTTATAGTTGGTAAAATATGCTGCTGTCTTGTTTACTGCGTCCTGCTGTTCATCACGCATCTTGAAGGTTTCCGTGCGATGTTCCTCATTCTCTGTACCACTCTTCAAAGCATACATAGCTGCACGCACGTCGCTGGCAGTACACTTGAACCACTCACCGCCAACATTTGCGAATCCGTTTTTGCGAAGCCACCAATGCACCATCACGTCGGTAAAAGCAGTACCGTCGTCACGCACGCTACTGTCCTGATAGACTATCTTATATGGGAGTTTGTCGCCCGGCAGCTTTACGGGATACTGGTCAGCTACGCGTTTCTGTACGTCACGTGTGGTATATCCCACCTTCAGCATACCCTCATAGCGCGGGTCGCTGTAAGCATAAATCTGAGGTGTCAGATCTGGGCGACTGGGGAAGAAATTACTCTGTGCCATAGTCATTATTCCATTAGTCGTATCATACTCTCTATAAAGGCTATCTCATCATCAGTTAGCCCGTATTTCTCATAAAGCATCTCGTCAGTCCAGGGATGAGAGAAGTCTTGGAGAGGGACAAACTGGAAGGCTTCTTTATTTATCATTATCGAACTCATTGCTTGCAACATTAGAAATCTAGCAAAACGAGTAGATAAATATGACATCAAATTTTGTGCGTAGTCAATTGAGTCATAATGTCCAATACATATGTATGTTTCCGCACATATCTCATTGGGATTCATTACACGCATAGTTGAAGGTATAATTTGATATTTGCCATCCGAGCCGGGTTTATTACCTCCAGACATTGCTCTTGTCATTATTACATTGTATGTATCTATTGCGTCTAGACATTTTCCAATAGCAGAACGTTCAACGAAACCAAAACCTTCACTTGTAATCAATTTTGTTGAACCGGCAAATGATCTCTGTTCGCCTTTCACATATGTTCTAAAACCAAAGGGATTAGACGGATATACTTCATTGGATAAACTTTCGAAGCCATGAGAACAAACTTTGCGAATTAAATTAATGGCTTGATTTGAGCGAACAAAAACAGAGAATTCTGAAAGACTTCTTGTGATTGTCAATGATTCTCCACGAGTAATATTACATATTTTGCAATGCCCTGAATAGTCTTTCTCCCAAAGAAAATAGCAAACACCGCCTGCTATATTTACTCCAGGAAAACACTCGCTACTATCAGCGTAATCAACCAGATTGCTAATATGTCTATCGGAAAGCATTGTTGCTCTAAAATCATCCAAACCACGTCCTCCAGTATACCATCTAGCAGGGATAATCATACACAAATACCTTGGATTCATCTTTTTCGCTTGTTCTACAAATAGATGGTATAGAGGAATTGCACTAGCAGCGTTTCCCCCATCATTCAGCTGATACGGTGGATTTCCAATGATAACGTCAAACTTCATGTTTCCGAATATTTTTTCTGGTTTGTCTGTGTGAATAAACTCGTAAGCGTGGCTCTCCAACTCTTTACGCTTTGTTTTGCCAAAAACCGATTCGGAGGCACCACAATACTTACACTTTCCATCTATGAACTTATGCTCTATTGCCCTAAAACGGAGGTTGCCTTCTTCATCGTGGAATTTACGGCAGATAGAATACTGTCCATTAGCCCTTTTGCTGCAATAGACTGAACGGCGACTGGTGAGGGCAGTCAGTTCTGTGATAGCTATACCAAACAGCTGCTTGGTAAAGATGTGGTCAGCACGTTCGTGAATGTCAGGTATCTGACTCTCCAAACCTGTCATCAGGCGCTTGGCTATCTCACGAAGAAAAACGCCACTCTTGCTAACGGGGTCGAGAAACTTAGTCTCTTTGCTACGAAACAGTTCTGCAGGTAGCATATCGAGCATGCGGTTCACGACCTGAGGTGGTGTGAACACCTCATCGTTCGACAGGTTGGCCAGACAGGTCAACACGTCAGGATTATAATTATTGCTTAGTATCATAATAGGTAGCTATTTTCAAATAATGAACGGGACGATATTCGCGTATAGGCTCAGGGGGTAAAAATACCTCGTTGCCCTGATCGTTTTTTACAAAGGGAACGCTGGCAGACTGGGCCTGAACAAGGGCCGCTAAGTGGTAATCCTTGCGAATCACCATATCACGAATGAATGACCATTCGCTAAATGTGATAGGCTTTGCATCGCGCTTTTCAATGATGGTAGCGTTGTCGCCAACTGGCTCACGAAGGGTAAGTGCGTCGCCCCAAAGAATATTTCGATGTAGCAGATAGGACCAAACATCTGACAGTTTCTGAGATGGAGCTTTCTGTAAAGGATGGACTTCTGAATACCAGCGGCAAACAATATCGAGCAGTCGTTGACAACATTCCTCTACATTATCTTTCATGATATCAACTCCATAGATGCTACTCAGAGCAATGGTGGTCTGTAGTTCAAGCTCACCCAACTGCTTCTGATATTGTCGCCTCACAACCTCCAGCTTTCGCCTCAGAATTTCTACGAGAAAGTTTCCCGTACCACAAGCAGGCTCCAGGAAGCGGGAGTCTATACGTTCCGTTTCCTGCTTCACCAAGTCGAGCATAGCGTTCACTTCTCTCTCGGCTGTGAACACCTCCCCACGCTCAGCTACTCGCTCACGTGATTTAATCTGTCTTTCTGCGGTGTTACACATGAGCGTATGCTGATTCATTATCAATACGTCTTCTCATAGCTGTACCCTCTCTATGGTTAGGATACAACTATGACCGACCTCTTTGCTTATTAGTAGATTTTTCATGCTTGGTAGGAGCTTTAAATCTGTTAGCAATCTGGTTCTTAGTTTCTCAATACGCAGGCACAAAAAGAAGGCGTACTGACTTTCCAATGTATTCGAAGTATAGGCCGCTCCTACCACAGATAGCCAACAATGAAAACACATATAGAAAGAGCACGCCTATACAGACGTGACCCTCTCGAATCGTTTTCATTGTGTTTAGTACAATTTGCTTTGGTAGGAGCCTTTATACTTCAAACGTCATTCGACAAGAGAACACGAGTTCTTCTTTATACCCACGATGTCTTGCTTTGCAGCCCTCACTCCCTACAGAGATCAGTTTATGCCACAATGCATCTGCAAAAGTAGCAATTATTTTGCACAAAAAGAAAAAAAACGGGAAAAAATTAGATGCTTACAGAAAAAGTTTTTAATCTTCACGGTTTGATATGGTACG
>CAMVDU010000040.1 GCA_947166345.1 uncultured Prevotellaceae bacterium | reverse complement strand
CGCTTTCCATTTGATATTGTATTCTTATTTCTCTATGTGCTTATTTCACCTCCTCTTGAAACCAGCATAGCGGGCGATTTCTCTCATGGCTCGGATGGTACCACGCGACTGTTTGAACAGGATGTTCCAAGGCCAGGGCGTGGTGCAGGTGCTGATGAGGATACATTTCTTGCCTTTCATCAGCGGCTCTGGGAAACGGTCGGTATCTCGCATCATGCCATAAACCTGACGGTCGAACATCAGTTTCATCTGTCCAGGGATGTTGCCCCAGTAGCAAGGCGCACCCATAATGATGGCATCGGCCTGTTGCATCATCTTCAACACCCGCTGTGAATCGTCTTCTGCGAGTACGCATTTCTCTTTCGTGCGGCAGGCCATACAGCCCGTGCAGGGCTTCACGGTCAGGTCGTTGGTATAGACCATCTCCACCATGTGGCCTCGTTTTTCCATCTCTTCCTGCATGATGCCGAGCATCTGCGAGATCAGCCCCTTCTTCCGCGGACTTCCATTTATGATCAGTATGTTCATATTGTATTGATTGCTTTTTGCAGTTCTTCCAAGAATCGGGCGGCGTGCTTGCCGTCCATCTGGGCGTGATGGAACTGGAAGGATATAGGAAGTGTGGTCTTCAGCCAACCTTTGCGATAACGGCCCCAAGCCAGGAAGGGATTATTGAAAATGCCGTTGTATTGGTTGGTGATGCTGTCGAGTTCCGTGCCCGTGACGGCTGATGTGCCTACGATGACGGCTTCATCGTCAAGGATGTCCTGACAGGTCTGGCTGATGGCCTCTGTCAGATGCAGGTAGTTGGCATTAAATGCCTCCAGATCGTCGGTGACGGCCACGTCACAGAAGCTGAGTCCACCCTTGACGTTATCCATAATCACATTGATGGCCATACGGTCGTATCGGTACAACTTTCCGTCCTTAGGCAGCATGTAGAACTCGTCTATCGCTGATGCGGCCTTGCCGATGCACCAGCACAGCAGCATGTTGAATTTCATGCCTCGCTTCCTACTCACCTTACGCAGTCGCGTTACGTCGAAGGTCTTGGTGAACGTCACCATCGGCATGGGCGACTTTGTCCACAGCTCGAAGGCGATGGCTCTGTTGGTATCCTTAGGATTTATTTCCTGTTTCATTGTTTTATTTGTTTGACGCTCGCAAATTTGTTTGCAAAGTTACGCATTATTGTCGAGACAGCCAAATTTCTGGGATATTCTGCATCGCAAGGAGCGTCATCTTGTTGACCAAGGAGCGTCACCTCGTTCAAAATTCTCTAGAGAATTTTATGCAAAGTGCGTCACTTTATTGAGGAAGGAGCGTCATCTTGGACAAAATTCTCTAGAGAATTTAAAACAGGGTGACGCAGTTTGTGATGTAAACAGCGTCATATTGCGACGCAGGAGAAGCATGCTCCCCGAGGATTCTCCCTAACCCCAGATTCTCCTTTGCCTCAGCACAGTTCTCCCAGATGGCGCCAACCTTCATACCTTCATGCCTTGTTATTCGCTTATGCGCATAATACTATCGCTCAGCATAATTCAAGCGAGCTTGATTCTACTTTCGCTTAATCGCATTATTCTGAAAGTACAGCGATCGCTTCCCCTGAGAATCGTATTCTCAATCCGAACCTCGAAATGGCTGTCTGGTTCAAGTTGCGACAAGATATATAGGATGCTCTGTCGTGAGCACTCACATTGCTGCGGATGGTTTCTCAGCCCACATTTAACTTTAGGGCACGTACATTCCAGATAACTCAGTTCATAAATCTTTCCTGGCTCAATCACCCTACCCGTATAGGACTTGCTGTTGTACCCTTCCGTATAGATCCTGTCAAAATCCCCATTATACTTGGCATATATTTGCTTATGTATCTGGAGAACATGATCTTTTACACATTCGATGGCTTCTTCTCTATAGCATGCAATCATTTCATTCATATAGTGTTTATTGTCTTTTGGAGTTTATCAAGGAAGCGGGCGACATGTCCGCCATCCATCTGAACATGGTGAAACTGGAAGGAAATGGGCAAGGTTGTCCTCAGCCAGCCCTTGCGGTAGCGACCCCACATCACCATCGGATTGCAGAATTGGTCGGTGTATTGGTTGACGATGCAGTCGAGTTCGGTGGCAGTCATCGCCGATGTGCCTATCACCATCGCATCATCTACGAAGGAGCTCTGGCAGGACGCGCTGGCCGCCTGTGTCAGATTCGTATAGTCTTGGCCGAACTGCTCCAAATCATCTATCTTTTCTCTTCTATGGGTATCATCACGCCGCATTGGTAATCGGGTGATTCAATGTTGGTGCCATTGTACCATTCCATCGTCATGGCATTGTTGGGGCAATGGAATTCCGGGTGCAGGGGCAGCCACTCCTTATAGAACTTCTGATACTGCTGCTGGAAGGCTTTCATGCCACCCTCGAAATGAACCTTCAGCCACTTGCCATTGCGGATGGGGAAGAGTCGCATACCATCAGGCACGCTGCCGCCTTTGTAGATACCGCCAATCACATAGGTGAAGGTCTTGCTGCTGCAAGTGCCGAAATTAGTCTCGGCACAGGTCATGCAGTTGTGGTTAGGGATGTCGCAGGTACAAAGTCCGAACTCGCCGACGCCGTTGTCGATGGCCGCCTGCTGAAATGCATCTGGAGCCTTGTGCTCCATAAATACGGGCTTGATGATCCTTTCCACATACTCCCCCCAGAACTTAGGGCACTCTTTCTGACCCTTGCAGAATGCTATTTCCTTGGCCATGCCGATAATCTGCACTCCGTCTAACGTAATAATCTTGTGTTTCATCTTTCTTAATATTTCTTTCATTGTGTAACTCTTTTTATCCTGACCGCCCCAAACTATATGGGACGATCAGGACGGATGATTACTCTATTGGAATCTGAATCACTGACAGCCATTTTTCTGGGTCTTCTTGGTTCCAGGCTCCGTCGATGTAGCATGTGCGGTGCTGACCTGCGACCTTGAAGCCGTGTTCCTCGATGTAGTGGAAAGCCTCGGTGAACGACTCGTAGAAGCGTTCGTAGGGGCCCATGTGCTTCATGCAGAGTGCACGGGGTATGGCGGGCAGGCGCTTGAACTGGATGATGGCGCTGTCGTGGCCCATCTCCTCCACCTGTTCGCAATACTCGATGTCGATGTCCGTCGGCGTGTACTCCTTGTTGTGCTCGATAGTAAAACAGTAGCCCGGCGGCAGACATTTGCAGCCGAGACGCTGCATTTCGGGGCCGATCTTCTCGACACACAGCGGGCCGAGTGCGGCGTAGTTGGGGATGACTTCACGATGACTTGCCACGATGATTTCGGGCAGCGATTGAATGCTGAATTTTTCCATTGTCTTCATTTCTTTGCGAGCGTTCCTCCAGTCGAGCAGTTGGTTGCGACGGGCTATCAGTGCCTTCAACTGTGCCTCCGTTTCCCTGATCTTCTCGGTCATCTGGCGGATGGTTGGCGTGTGCGAACCATCGTCGAACAGATCCTTGATCTCGTCCAGCGAGAAGCCGAGCCGTTGCAGGTCGCGAATGTCCTTCAACTGTTGCATCTGGTCGATGCTGTAGTAGCGGTAGCCCGTCCACTCGTCCACCTCGTCAGGCGCGAGTAGTCCCTTCTGTTCGTAGTGACGCAGGGTCTTTACCGTCACCTGCATCAACTGGGAGAACTCTCCGATTTTTAACCTTGTTTTCTTACTCATATCGCGCGATGTTTTTGCTAAGCAGCCGCAAAGTTAAGGCATGACCTTAGGGACGAGTCAAGGGAAATGAAGACTTTAACATGGATTTAACACTTCGTTGTTCTTTCTTTTACTCCCGGCCAGTAGCACCATGCGATAATGGCAGGAACGAGAGATGAGATAAATTGCAGCCATCTGAAATAATAGATGCAGCTAATGCCTCCAGCCAGAGCACGAAGGCTATAGAGCACAACGATGGTGATGATAGCCATGCGCGTCAGTGCTCCGAGTCGTAATCTGATTATTTTTTCCAGCGTTTCAGCATCGGGAAGAAGCCGCGCATCATCTGCTTGTACTCTTCCTTGGTCATGGGCTTGGGCATGTTCTTATTTACTTCATCAACAAACTGAGCGCAATGCTCAATCATTTCGTCCATTGTACACTCCTGCAGGAATCGACCTTCTTTGTAGCAGTATTGGCAGTAATCAAAGTTAGTGCTGCCATCGGCATTCGTGCCGCAGTCCTCTATGCGCGTCAACGGCATGCCGCAGCTCTGACAGAACTGTGGCAGTTGGCCCTCTTGGAATGCTTTCTCGTTCTTGGGAAAGGTGGCTTCATAGGCCTCAAAAGCCTCTGGGGTCTCATCGGCTACGAAATAACCCTTGGGGGGACAGTAAGTTCCCTCACGATTGCCCCAATAGCCGGGAATCAGTTCTTGGGCGAGGAAATATGGCACTTCTGAATCTCGCGGTTCTGCGTGATAGTGAATCTTCATCTTACTGGCAAGGTCGAAGCCTGCATGCTTGTAAAACTCGATATTTCCTTCCATCTGCAGAAGACCGATACCTATCTTCTTGGCTTCCTCTATCGCATACTGCAGCAATTTCAAGCCATAGCCCTTACGCTTGTAATCGGGATGGATGCTGATGGGGCCGAAAGTCCAGGAAGGAAACACTGTTCCGTCGTCAAGCGTAATCTCTGCTTTCGAAAACATCACATGGCCGATGATATGACCATCCTCTTCCATCACAAAATCCAATTCTGGGATGAAGTCGGAATTCGTTCTATACTGATTGAGCACATAATGCTCTGTGCATCCAGGACGATATACATTCCAGAATGCTTCACGCGTTAGGTTCTCTACCTCGCGATAATCTTTTGGTTGTTCTAATCTGACATTCATTGTTCTATCATATTTTGACGTTGCAAGGACGATGCAAACCGAGTGCAATAGAGCTCGCTCAAATTGCCGAGGTGCAGCCCGTTCTCGCGGTTTTCGACCGCAAATTTACGAATTATTGCAGGAACTACCAAATATCTGGGATATTCTGTATAAAAATGTGACGAATGACCTAAGATTTACCTCGAACAAAAAACGCAGATGTTTTCTACATTTGTATATTTCCCGACTTTTTATTTGGCGTATCAGATATTATTTGTATCTTTGCAATCTCAATACTAAGATTATGAACGAATCATTGCATATTATCCTGTTGTCGGGCGGCTCGGGCAAACGTCTGTGGCCGCTGTCGAACGACGTGAGGTCGAAACAGTTCATACCGCTGTTCAAACGCGAGGACGGCAGCTACGAGTCGATGGTGCAGCGTGTGTTCCGTCAGATACGTAAGGTGGAACCCGAGGCTACGGTGACGGTGGCTACGTCGAAGAGTCAGGTGTCGTCCATCCACAACCAGTTGGGCGATGCTGTGGGCATCAGTGTGGAACCCTGCCGTCGCGACACCTTCCCTGCCATAGCGCTGGCTACGGCCTATCTGCACGACAAGCAGGGCGTTGGCGAGGACGAGGTGGCGGTGGTATGCCCCGTTGACCCCTTGGTGGAGGACGACTACTTTGAGGCGCTAAAGCGTCTGTCGGACCTTGCCAGAAGGGGCGCGTCCAACCTGACGCTGTTGGGCATAGAACCTACCTACGCCAGCGACAAGTATGGTTACATTATTCCTGCCGACAAGGGCGAGGTGAGCAAGGTGAGGACCTTCCGCGAGAAGCCCTCGAAGGACGTCGCTGCCGACTATATAGCCAAAGGCGCTCTGTGGAATGGTGGCGTGTTTGCTTTTAAGTTGGGCTATGTGCTCAGACGTGCGAAGGAGATGATAGGCTTCTCGGACTATCAGCAGCTGTTCAGCAGGTTTGAGGAACTGGAGAAGATCAGTTTCGACTATGCTGTGGTGGAGCACGAACCCGACATCACGGTGATGCGCTTTGCGGGTGTGTGGAAAGACCTGGGCACGTGGAACACGCTGACCGAGGAGATGACCGAGCCGACGATGGGCAATGTGATTCTGGGCAGGGACTGCAGTAACGTTCACGTGATTAACGAACTGAACGTCCCCGTGCTCTGTATGGGTCAACACGACACCATCGTGGTGGCCTCGGCTGAAGGTATCCTCGTTACCGACAAGGAAGGCTCTGGCTGGATCAAGCCCTATGTTGACGGCATTGAGCAGCAGCTTATGTTTGCCGACAAGTCGTGGGGCTCGTATCTGGTGCTCGATGCGCAACCCGACGGTATGACCATCAAGGTGACGCTGAAGGCAGGTGCGCAGATGAACTACCACAGTCACGAGCATCGTAATGAGGTGTGGACCGTCGTCTCGGGCGAGGGTGAAACGCTTATCGACGGCATGACGCAGCATATCTGTCCGGGTGATGTGATCACCATCATGTCGGGATGCAAGCACCGCGTGCGTGCCATCACCCCACTGACGCTCATCGAGGTGCAGTTGGGTAAGGATATCTCTGTTCACGACAAAAAGAAACACGCTGAATGAAATCGTTTCTGCTGAAGCCTACGGGCAAGGATTATATCTGGGGCGGCACACGCCTGAAGGCAGAGTTCGGTAAGGACTTCCTGCCGCAGGACCCCCTTGCCGAGACGTGGGAGTGCTCCGTGCATCCCGATGGTCCGTCGTATGCGGTTTCCGGTCCCCATGCAGGACAAAAACTCATCGACATTCTTGAGGCCCATCCCGACTATCTGGGTACGTCGCCCTCGCTGACCGACTGTCCCGGACTGCCCGTGCTGGTGAAGTTCATCGACGCCAAGAACAACCTCTCCGTGCAGGTGCATCCTGACGATGCCTATGCCAACCGCGAGGAGAACGGGGAGGCAGGCAAGACCGAGATGTGGTATGTGGTTGATGCCGAGCCAGGTGCCAAACTGGTGTTCGGACTGAACCGCGAGACCTCGGCCGAGGAGTTGCGTCGCAGTTTGGCTGACGGCACCGTAGAGCGCTATCTGCGTTATGTGCCTGTGCATCGTGACGATGTGTTCTTCATTGCGGCAGGCACCATTCACGCTATCGGCAGTGGAGCCTTGATTGCCGAGATCCAGCAGAACTCGAACCTCACGTACCGTCTCTATGACTATGGGCGTCTGGGCAAGGACGGCAAACCCCGTCAGCTGCATATTGACAAAGCATTGGCTGTTGCCGACCTCAGCGGTAGTCAGAACCCGCGCCAACCCATGCGTGTGCTGCGCTACAGTCCTGGTTTTGCCCGTGAGTCGCTGAGTCGCTGTCCCTATTTCCAGGTTGACCGCTGTCTGCTGAATGCCTCAGACATCGCCTTGGAACCGCTGCCTGAGTCGTTCCGCGTGCTGGTTTGTCTGTCTGGCAACGGCACCCTGCTTGAAGGCGACGAACAGCTCTCGTTTACCAAAGGTCAGACCGTCTTCATCCCAGCAACGGCAGGAGAGCTGACCCTCTCTGGTGAGGCAACGTTCCTGCTGGTTAGGGGTTAGAGGTTAGTGGTTATAGACATTATTAATTATTGTAGGAAATGGAATATCAGTATCACATCTTTAGTCCCTACCGCGTTTGCCCGTTGGGTGCGCATGTGGACCACCAGCACGGACTGGTGACAGGATTCGCCATTAACAAGGGCGTTGACCTGTGGTTTAATACGCGTGAGGACGCGTCGGTAAAGCTCTCGTCGCGAACCTTTGAGGGCGACGTGGAGTTTGAAATCAATAAACCCTCACAGGTGCGTGAGATGCATTGGGGCGACTATGCCCGTGGTGCGAAGTATGCGCTCCGTAAGCGCTTCGAACTGAAACGAGGCATCGAGGGCGTTATTCAGGGCAGTCTGCCGGTCGGAGGCCTTTCTTCGAGTGCTGCCGTGCTCATCGCCTATGTGATGGCCTTTGCCAAAGCCAATGATATCACGCTGCAGCCGTTTGAGGTGGTGAAGATTGCTTCAGAGGCGGAGCGTGAGTATATCGGACTGAACAACGGTTTGTTGGACCAGGCATGTATCGCGTTGGGTAAGAAAGATGGTCTGCTATTCTTGGATTGCGACTCGAACGACTGGCGCATCATCAAGCGTAATCCTGAGATGCCGGAGTTTGAGATTGGCATTTTCTTCTCAGGACTGACACGTAGTCTGGTGAACTCGGATTATAACCTCCGTGTGTATGAGTGTAAGACCGCTGCATGGAACATGCTGGCCTATACCGAGCAGCCGCTGAAAACGTTTGACAAGACGTTTCTGAGGGATATTCCCAAGGCCACGTTCGACAAGACACGTATTGCTATGCCAGCCCGTTTTGCGCGTCGTGCAGAACATTTCTATTCGGAATACCGTCGTGTGCGTCAGGGTGTGACGGCTTGGGAAACGGGCAATTTGAAGCTCTTTGGAAAACTGAGCTTCGATAGTTGCGAGAGCTCGATCCATAACTACGAATGTGGTAGTCCCGAGCTGATTGCCATCTATGAGATTATGCGCTCATTGCCAGGGGTTTATGGCGGACGCTTCTCTGGCGCAGGTTTCAAGGGCGCTTGCATCGCGCTGGTTGATCCTGCGCAGAAAGAGAATATTGAACGTGAGTTGACACAGAAGTATCTGGAGCAGTTCCCGGAGTACGAGAAGACGTTCCAGGTGTTCTGGGTGAAACCAGATAATGGCGCAAGGTTTGTTTAACGAACACGAATTTCACGGATTATACGGATATGAAAAATATAGTTATTGCAGCAGGATATGCGACGAGGTTGGGGGAGTTGACGAAGAACTTCCCGAAGCCGTTACTGAAGATAGGAGAGAACACTATCCTAGGTAGAATGTTGGATGACATCGATCAGATTCCAGAGATCGATGAGCACATCATCATCACTAACCACAAATTCGCAGGAATATTCGAGGAGTGGGTTAAAACGAACACGAATCTCACAAATCAAACGAATAAAAAAGATTCGTGTAATTCGAGTAATTCGTGTTCGAAATATAAAAAGCCCATCACAGTGGTTGATGACGGCACGGAAACCAACGAGACACGTCTTGGTGCTGTCTGTGATTTGCTGTTTGCGATGGATAAACTCAGTATCGATGACGATATGCTGGTGGTGGCAGCCGACAATCTGCTGTTCTTCTCGTTCCAGGAGTTTGTGGACTTCGCCAAGCAGAAAGGTACGTCGTGTATCATGTGCCACGAACAGCCGTCGATAGAGAAACTGCAGCGTACGGGTGTGGTGGAACTGGATGCTGATATGAAGGTGCTGGGTATGGAGGAGAAACCTCAGGTACCCAAGAGCCATTGGGCTGTGCCTCCATTCTATATCTACCTGAAGAAGGACTTGGATTTGGTACGCCACTCTGTAGAGAACGGTTGCGGCAAGGATGCCCCAGGCAATTTGGCGCATTATATGGTGGAGCATACCACTATGCATGCTTGGCCCATGAGCGCCGGGCGATTTGATATTGGAAGTTTGGATACGTATTATGAAGCAATAGAAAAATATGGAAAAGATTGATCTTAACAACAAGACCATACTGGTTACTGGTGCTGCTGGTTTTATCGGTAGTAACCTCGTTAAGCGCCTGTTTAAAGATACCGAGGGCGCTACGATTGTGAATATCGACAATATGAACGACTATTATGATGTGTCGTTGAAGGAATCTCGTTTAAAAGAATTGGAGACCCTAAAGCCAGAAGGTTGCAACTATACCTTCGTAAGAGGTGACATTGCCGACAAAGCCTTGATTGATAAGCTGTTCGATGAGTACCATTTCGACATTGTTGTCAACCTGGCAGCCCAGGCTGGCGTTCGCTATAGCATCACCAACCCTGATGCTTACATCATGAGCAACATGATTGGCTTCTACAATATCCTTGAGGCCTGTCGTCATAATCCTGTGGCACACTTGGTCTATGCAAGTAGTTCGAGCGTGTATGGCGGCAACAAGAAGGTGCCGTTCTCGACGGATGACCGCGTGGATAATCCCGTGAGCCTCTATGCAGCTACCAAGAAGAGCAACGAGCTGTTTGCCCATTGTTATTCGAAGCTCTATAACATCCCGACAACGGGCCTGCGCTTCTTTACGGTCTATGGTCCTGCCGGACGTCCTGATATGGCGTATTTCGGCTTCACCAACAAGTTGCTGAAGGGTGAGACTATCCAGATTTTCAACTACGGCAACTGCCGTCGTGACTTTACTTTCGTCGATGACATTGTAGAGGGCGTGGTGCGTGTGATGCAGGGCGCTCCCAAGCGCAAGAATGGTGAGGACGGTCTTCCCATTCCTCCCTATGCCGTCTATAACATCGGTGGCGGTCAGCCCGAGAACCTGTTAGACTTCGTGAATATCCTTCAGGAAGAGCTGGTGCGAGCTGGTGTACTTCCCAAGGACTTCGATTTCGAGGCGCACAAGAAGCTGGTGCCCATGCAGCCAGGCGATGTGCCCACGACCTACGCAGATGCTGAGGCTTTGGAGCGCGACTTCGGGTTTACGCCGAAGATTACGCTGCGTGAAGGACTCCGTAAATTCGCTCAATGGTATAAAGAGTATTATAACCCTGCATTATAGCCGCCCCTTATCAAGGGGCTCTAAAGGTACAAGCAATACTATAAGTAATTGGCGTAAGTAATCGTTATACCACCGAGAAATAAAAAAAGAATACAAAAAGTTTGCTGGTATTCAAGAAAAAATATTATCTTTGCAAGCAGATAGTACTAACCCAAACAAAATCGAATAAGAATACTATGCGTATCAAAAATTTAGCTTATGCCGGTACAATGATACTGATGATGGCTTGTGAACCTCAGAAAGAAGTAACGTTCACGTTCGACGAGGTGACCTATTCGTCTCAAGAGACTGTGTTTAAGTTGTTTGCACCCGAGAAAGCCAAGGTGAGTGTGGTGCTCGACGGCGACAGCATCGAGATGAACTGGACCCAGACAACGCAGAAGGACCTCTCCGTCTATATGGCTGCTGTGGAGGGCGACCACAAGAACAAGACCTACGAGTTTGTGGTCAACGGTCAGTCGTCGCCAGGTGTGTTTGCAAAGGCCGTGACGGTGAACGGACAGAAGGGCGTGGTGCTCGACATGAAGGCTACCGACCCCGCTGGATGGGCTGCCGACAAGCACGTGCTGCGTCCCTGGCAGGATCTGGTGGTCTATGAGATGCACCACCGTGACTTCTCCGTAGGTCGCGAGGATGCCCAGAACAAGGGTAAGTTCCTGGCATTCACCGAACCGTGGGCCATCGAACACCTGAAGGCTTTGGGAGTCAACGCCGTGCATATCCTGCCCAGCTACGACTATGGTTCGGTCGATGAGACACGTCTTGACGAGCCGCAGTACAACTGGGGCTATGATCCCGTGAACTACAACGTGCCCGAGGGTGGCTACAGCACCAATCCCTTTGACCCCCAGTGTCGTGTGAATGAGTTCAAGCAGATGGTGCAGGCCCTGCACAAGGCCGACATTGCCGTTGTTCTCGACGTGGTGTACAACCACACCTACAACATCGACAATAGCAATTTCCAGAGGACCTATCCCGACTATTACTATCGTAAGACCGCCGACGGACAGTACTCCAACGGTTCGGGCTGTGGCAACGAGACTGCCTCGGAGAAGCCCATGATGCGCCGTTTCATGATGGAGAGCGTGAAATACTGGGCCAACGAATACCACATCGACGGCTTCCGCTTCGACCTGATGGGCTGTCACGACATCACGACGATGAACGCCATCCGTGCCGCCCTCGACAGCATCAGTCCCGACATCTTTATATATGGTGAGGGATGGAGTGCCGGCGGTTGCGGACTGCCTGGCGACTCGCTGGGTCTGAAGGCCAATATCCCGCAGATGCCGCGTATTGCCGCTTTCAGCGACGATATTCGCGATGCCCTGCGTGGTCCGTTCAGCGACGACACCAAGCCAGGCTGGTTGGCTGCAAATCTGCTGGCCGATGGAATAGGGGAGGCTAAGGAAAGTCTCAAGGCAGGTATTGCCGGTATGATTGCCCACCCGCAGGTGGACTATGCGAAGGTGAACTACTCGAAGAAGCCTTACGCCCTGGAGCCCACCCAGATGATGGCCTACGTGAGCTGTCATGACGACATGTGTCTGGTGGACCGTCTGATGGCCAGCATCCCCGGATTATCCGGAAAAACCGGACAATCCGGAGCCCCGGAAGAGCTGATTCGTCTTGACCTGTTGGCACAGACGGCCGTCTTCACCTCGCAGGGTGTGCCCTTCATGCTCAGCGGTGAGGAGCTGTTGCGCGACAAGAAAGGCGTGCACAACTCGTTTGAGTCGCCCGACAGCATCAACCAGCTCGACTGGACCAATAAGGAACGCTATCCGCAGGTGTTCGATTACTACAGCCGCATGATTGCCCTGCGCAAGGCTCATCCCGCCTTCCATCTGGGTAAGGCCGAACTGGTGCAGAAGCACCTGGAGTTCCTTGATGCCGACGACACCGTGGTGGCCTTCCGTCTGAAGGACAACGCCGGCGGCGATGCGTGGAAGGACATCATCGTCATCCTCAATGCCAACCGCGAGGCACAGACCGTTGCTATCCCCGAGGGCCGCTACACGGTGGTGTGCTGCGACGGCAAGATTGACGAGACGGGACTGGGCGAGGTCAACGGCGACAAGGTGCAGGTGGCACCACAGTCAGCATTGATAATCCATAACTAACGACATAACTATGAAACGACTATTTTTTCTTTTCGTACTTCTTGGACAGATAGTAACGATGAGCGCAGCTAAGGCAAAAGTGACCGTTGACCGCATAGACCCCACCGACTGGTACGTGGGTCTGAAGAACCCCAGCGTGCAGCTGATGGTCTATGGTCAGGGCATCCGCGATGTGCAGCAGGTGACCACCGACTATCCTGGTGTGAAGATTGACAGTCTGGTGCGCCTCGACTCGCCCAACTATCTCCTGGTGTACATGAACGTGAAGGACGCACAGCCCGGCACGATGACCCTCCAGTTCAAGGGCGAGAAAGGCAAGCCCCTTAAGGTGGCCTACCAGTTGAAGGCTCGCGAGATGAAAGGTGAGGAGCGTCGCGGCTTCGACATCAGCGACGTGCTCTACCTGCTGATGCCCGACCGCTTTGCACAGTCGGCCGGTCACAACCCGCAACTGAAGGGTATGCGCGCCTACAAGGAAGACCGCAATGCACCGTCGTTGCGTCACGGTGGCGACCTGAAAGGCTTGCAGGAGCACCTCGACTACTTCACCGAACTGGGTGTCACCGCCCTGTGGTTCACGCCCATTCTCGAGAACGACTCACCAGACCAGATGGACATCTGGAGCACCTATCACGGCTATGCCTGCACCGACTACTACCGCGTAGATCCCCGCTTCGGCACCAACGAGGAATACCGTCAACTGATTGACGACTGCCACGAGAAGGGCCTGAAGGTGGTGATGGATATGATCTTCAACCACTGCGGCTTTGAGCATCCCTGGGTGGCCGACATGCCTTCGAAGGACTGGTTCAACCTCTCCGACTGGCTGAAGGCCAGCGGTGGCACCAGCGACCCCCGCGGCACCGATTTCCTGCAGACGTCGTACAAGCTGACACCCGTGCTCGATCCCTATGCCTCGGAGGTTGACAGACGCGAGACCCAGGATGCCTGGTTCGTCTCGACGATGCCCGACCTCAACCAGCGCAACCCCCACCTGATGCGCTACCTCATACAGAACAGCATCTGGTGGATAGAGACCGCAGGCATCGACGGCATCCGCATGGACACCTATCCCTACGCCTTCCGCGAGCCGATGGCCCAGTGGATGAAGGAGCTCGACGAGGAATATCCCAACTTCAACACCGTGGGCGAGACGTGGGTCACTGTACCTGCCTACACCGCTGCCTGGCAGAAGGACTCTAAGCTGAGCGACATCAACTCGTACCTGAAGACCGTCATGGACTTCTCCTTCCAGGAAGCCCTCGACTCGGCCAAGCACGAGGAGACCGACGCCTGGTGGCGTGGCTACAACCGCCTGTACAACTCGTTCTGCTACGACTACCTCTATCCCAATCCCTCGTCGGTGATGGCTTTCCTCGACAACCACGATACCGAGCGTTTCCTGGGCAACGGTCAGGACTCGCTGGCCCTGAAACAGGGACTCGCCCTGCTGCTCACCGTGAACCGCATACCGCAGCTCTACTACGGTACCGAGATCATGATGAACGGCACCAAGGAGGTGACCGACGGTTACGTGCGCAAGGACTTCCCTGGCGGCTTCCCTGGCGATACGCACAACGCCTTCACCAAGGAGGGACGCACCAAGGCTGAAAACGACATGTTCACCTGGCTGTCGCGACTGCTCCATTGGCGTCAGAACAACCCGCTGATTACCAATGGCAAGATGATTCAGTTCATCCCCCACAACGGCATCTACGTCATTGCACGCAAGTATGGCGGTCGCTCGGTGATGACCATTCTTAACGGTACCACGAAACCTGCCACTTTCGAGGTAGCACGCTATCAGGAGGTCATTGGCAACGCCCGTCGTGCCAAAGATGTGCCTACAGGACGCTTCTATGACCTGTCGAAAGACCACAAACTGAAGCCCCGTCAGACGTTGGTTTTGGCTTGGTAGGTCCGTTTTGGCCCAAAAATCCATAGCCGTCATTCATCGGAATGGCGGCTTTTTCGTGTCCAAACGACCTGTCAGGGAATCAAATATCCTTACATTTTACAACCGTGAAGTGATAAAAATCACCGATGAAATCGGCAATTTTTGAAGATTGTAATATCTCACAAATGTAATGAGGTGAGGTTTGTCTTGTTGCAGTGTTGCAGTTGTTGCAGTTCCAAAATAGATTATTCGAAAGTCAAAAATTAACTCTATATTTATATATATAAATATAGAAGTATTTTTAGG
>CAMVDU010000039.1 GCA_947166345.1 uncultured Prevotellaceae bacterium | reverse complement strand
TCCTCACCACCGCCGATGTACTTCTTCTTGCCCTCGTTGACACGAATCTCGTTGGCAATCCACTTGAAGCCCGTGTAGCAGTCCTTGTACTCTACGCCATTCTTCTTAGCTATCTCGGCGATGACCTCGGTGGTCACGATGGTCTTCACGAGAAACTCGTTACCCTTCAGCTGACCGAGCTTCTTCTTGTTGGCGATGATATACCACGAGAACATCATGCAGGTCTGGTTACCATTCAGGATCTCCCATTCGCCCTTCGAGTTGCGGCAAACGATAGCCAAGCGGTCGGCATCGGGGTCAGAAGCAATCACCAAATCAGCATTCAACTTGGTACCGAGCTTCATACCCAGCGTCATAGCCTCGGCATTCTCAGGATTGGGGCTCACAACGGTTGGGAAGTTACCGTCGATGACCATCTGCTCGGGCACCACGTGGATATTCTGGAAGCCCCAAGAACGCAGGGCCATCGGGATGATGACGCGACCTGTACCGTGCATGGGTGAATAGACAATGTTGAGGTCCTTCTGGCGCAGGATGACATCCTGATCAACCATAGCCTCTTTCACAGCCTGAATGTAGTCCCAGTCCATCTCACCGCCGATGGGGATAATGAGGTCTTTGTTGCCCTCAAACTTCACATCCTGTATCTTCACTTTATTCACCTCATCGATGATACCCTTGTCGTGGGGAGCCAGCACCTGGGCACCATCGTCCCAATATGCTTTGTAACCGTTGTACTCGCGGGGGTTATGCGAGGCTGTGACGTTGACACCAGCCTGACAACCGAGCTGACGAATGGCAAATGAGATTTCTGGCGTGGGACGCAGGCTCTCAAAGAGATAGACCTTGATGCCGTTGGCCGAGAAGATGTCGGCAACGCTCTCAGCAAACATGCGACCGTTGTTGCGGCAGTCGTGACCCACAACAACAGCAGGCTGAATGTTGGGGAATGCTTTGTTGATGTAGTTGGCAAAGCCCTGGGTGGCCATACCCACAATATACTTGTTCATGCGGTTAGTGCCGGCACCCATAATGCCGCGCAGACCACCCGTACCAAACTCGAGGTTCTGGTAGAAAGCGTCGATGAGGGCACTTTTGTCCTCAGCGTCGAGCATAGCTTGTACTTCCTTTCGTGTCTCTTCGTCAAAGGCGGGCGACAGCCATTCCTTTGCAACAGCCTCACACTGGGCAATAAGTTCTTTGTTTTCCATTATATGTTCTTATTGGTTAGTAAAATTCTAAGGTGCAAAGATAGCGTTTTATTTTGAAAGCACCAAATTTTTACACAAAAAACAACTACCTCTTTATTATAATAGCCAAAACGAAGCATTTGTACCTTCAAACGAGCGTCTCGGTGGTGTGTAAGGAGCGTCTCGGTGGTCGATAACGTGCATCACCTTGCTCTCCAAGGAGCGTCACCTTGCACACCAAGGAGCGTCTCGTTGGTAAAATGATGAGGTTTTTATGCCTTTTAGAGCAGAAATTGTGATATTATTTGAGACTGTAGAGAGGTTACTAAAGACCAAACAAGTAATCAACCAAATTACAACCAACTGATTTACAAATAGTTATATAACTATCTGATACCAAACAATCACAAATCACAGAATCACAGTTATTTTTTAAGGTACCCCCTCTGCTCTCCTTATTTAAATATTATATATATAATATTATATATATATTTAATAATCAACAAGTTACAACATTATTAGATACCAAATAGAGGGAAGTTCCAAGTAATAAGGTACCTTTATTTTTTAACTGTGATCTGTGATTTGTGATTTGATACTCTAGGAGGCAAGAATAAAAACAGGAGTGCGTCAGGATTCTGACACACCCCTATTAGAGTTTTGGAGTATCAAATGATTACTTCAGCGTACCAGCGTTGGCAGCGTTGATCATAGCCTGAGAAGCGTACATGTAGAGTTCTACACGACGGTTCTGCTGACGACCAGCAGCGGTAGAGTTGTCGGCAACGGGATTGGTAGAGCCCTGTCCCTCTACGGTGCGAATCTGAGAAGCGCTCACGCCCTGAGACAGCAGGTAGTTGTAAACAGAGTTGGCACGCTTGACAGACAGCGGGTTGTTCACAGCGTCAGTACCCGTGTTGTCGGTGTGACCGAAGATAGCAATATCGCAGTCGGTATTGTTCTTCAGAAGCGTAGCACACTGGTTGAGGGCAGACTTTGAGTTGGCATTCAGATCGGCCTTGTTGGTAGCGAAGAGGATACCAGAATCGAAGGTCAGCTTCACGGCCTGCAGACCATTGGCATCGGTCACAGACTCCACCTGAGCGTTCTGAACGGCCTCTGCCTGCTTCTTCACCTTGTCCATGTGGGCACCAATAAGAGCGCCAGTACCAGCACCAACGGCGGTACCTACAGCAGCACCAACGGCGGTATTACCAGCCATCTTACCAACGATAGCACCCAGCACAGCACCACCGGCAGCGCCGATAGCAGTACCTTTACCCAGGTTGTTGCAACCCATCATCACCATTCCTGCGCAAAGCGTCAGGATCATAGCTTTCATTTTCTTCATAATTCTTTGGTTTTTATTAATAAAATGTTAAACAAGTCTCTTTTTGGGTGCAAAGATAGAAAAAACTTTCAACTTTCAACTCTCAACTCTCAACTTTTTTGTACCTTTGCACCAAAATTTAATAAACATTTAGACAAACAATGGCAAAAGAATTAAAAGATTTGACAAAAAGGGCCGACAATTATAGCCAATGGTTTAATGATTTGGTGGTAAAAGCCGACCTTGCTGAGCAGAGTGCCGTGCGTGGCTGTATGGTAATCAAGCCCTATGGCTATGCCATCTGGGAGAAGATGCAGCAGCAGTTGGACAAGATGTTCAAGGAGACGGGCGCACAGAACGCTTACTTTCCCCTGCTCATTCCAAAGTCGTTCCTGAGCCGTGAGGCCGAGCACGTGGAGGGCTTTGCCAAGGAGTGTGCCGTGGTGACCCACTATCGTCTGAAGGCTGCCGACGGCGGCGTGGTGGTAGATCCTGCTGCCAAACTGGAGGAAGAGCTGATCATTCGTCCCACCTCAGAGACCATCATCTGGAACACCTATAAGAACTGGATACAGTCGTGGCGCGACCTGCCTCTGATGTGCAACCAATGGTGTAACGTGATGCGCTGGGAGATGCGCACGCGTCCTTTCCTGCGCACCTCAGAGTTCCTGTGGCAGGAAGGCCACACCGCTCACGCCACCCGCGAGGAGGCTGAGGAGGAAGCTAAGAAGATGCTGCACGTCTATGCCAAGTTTGCTGAAGAGTGGATGGCAGTTCCCGTGCTGCAGGGCGTGAAGAGCGAGACTGAGCGCTTTGCCGGTGCCCTCGATACCTATACCATCGAGGCCATGATGCAGGATGGTAAGGCCCTGCAGAGCGGTACTTCGCACTTCCTGGGTCAGAACTTCGCCAAGGCATTCGACGTCACCTATTTAAATAAGGAGAACAAGCCTGAATATGTTTGGGCAACGTCATGGGGTGTCTCTACCCGACTTATCGGTGCCCTTATCATGACCCACAGCGATGACAACGGACTGGTTCTGCCTCCGCGTTTGGCTCCCATCCAGGTGGTCATCATTCCTATTGCTACCAAGCCCGAGCAGATGGAACTGGTGAACAAGGAGGTGCAGCCTATCATCGAGAAGCTGCGCAAGGCTGGCATCAGCGTGAAGTTTGACGATGCCGACAACAAGCGTCCCGGCTTCAAGTTTGCCGACTATGAACTGAAGGGTGTGCCTGTGCGCCTGGTGCTGGGTGCCCGCGACCTGGAGAACGGCACCATCGAAGTGATGCGTCGCGACACGCTGGAGAAAGAAACGCGTCCTTTGGAGGGTATCGCAGAATACGTTGAACAACAGTTGGAAGACATCCAGAAGAACATCTTCGAGAGGGCACGCACCTATCGCGATGCCCATGTGTATGAGTGCGATAACTACGAAGAGTTCAAGGAACGCATTAAGGACGGAGGCTTCTTCCTCTGTCATTGGGACGGCACAGCCGAGACCGAGGCTCAGATCAAGGAAGAGACTCAGGCCACCATTCGATGCGTGCCTTTTGCCTACGAGCAGACACCTGGTGTCGACATGGTGAGCGGCAAGCCCTCAAAAGCACGTGTCATCATTGCTCGCAGTTACTAAAACGAACTATTTATAAGGAAAATCGTCATGAAAATTGCGATTTAATGCAAAAAGTCGCAGATTTGTGACGATTTTTCATTTATTTAGTGTAACTTTGCACGCAATTCTAAATTTCAGGATATGAATCAAACCGACAAAGACGAACAGAAGACAGTCATTACCGGCAGCGAGGCCCTCATGAGAGCCTTGCAGGCAGAAGGAGTGGAAACCATCTTCGGATACCCGGGTGGTGCCATCATGCCTGTCTTTGACTCGCTTTACGACTATACACAGAACAAGACGTTCCACCACGTGCTGGTGCGTCACGAGCAGGGAGCCACCCATGCCGCCCAGGGCTATGCCCGCGTCAGCGGTAAGGTAGGCGTTTGCTTGGTGACCAGCGGTCCCGGTGCCACCAACACGCTGACTGGCGTGGCCGATGCCATGATGGACTCGACGCCCATTGTTGTTATCGCCGGACAGGTTGGCGTTGGAGCCCTGGGTACCGATGCCTTTCAGGAGGTGGACCTCGTGGGTCTGGCACAGCCCATCTCGAAGTGGAGCTATCAGATTCGTCGTCCTGAAGATGTGGCTTGGGCCGTCAGCCGTGCCTTCTATATAGCACGGAGTGGACGTCCAGGTCCCGTGGTACTTGACTTTCCCAAGAACGCCCAGACACATACAACGGAATGGAACGGACCTGCACACATCAACTTTGTGCGCAGCTACGTGCCCTACCCCACGCCCTCTGAGACATCCATCGCCGAGGCTGCAGCCCTCATCAACGCTGCCCAGCGTCCATTGGCACTCGTAGGACAAGGTGTGGAACTGGCCGATGCCCATCAGGAACTGTTGGACTTGATTGAAAAGGCCGACATCCCCGTGGGTCGTACCCTTCTGGGACTCTCGGCTCTGTCATCGCGTCATCCTTTGAACAAAGGCATGCTGGGCATGCACGGTCAGTATGCTGTCAACATGAAGACACAGGAGGCCGACGTCATCATCGCCATTGGCATGCGCTTCAGCGACCGTGTGACAGGTCTGCCCTCTACCTACGCCAAGCAAGCCAAGATCATTCACTTGGACATAGACAAGGCCGAAATCAACAAGTGCATCAAGGCCGACGTTGCCGTCATCGGCGACTGCAAGCAGACGCTGCCCGCCATCACCCAACAGGTGAACAAGGCCGACCATAAAGCATGGATTGCGTCGTTCGACGACTTTGCACAACAAGAGCAGAAACAGGTCATAGAACCCGCCATCCATCCCAAGGAGGGACCTCTGTTGATGGGCGAGGTGGTAAATACAGTAGCCGAGGCTACCAAGGGCGATGCCATCCTGGTGACCGATGTAGGTCAGAACCAGATGTTTGCAGCCCGCTATTTCCATTACAATAACAAACGCAGCATCGTCACCAGCGGCGGACTGGGCACCATGGGCTTCGGTATGCCGGCAGCCATCGGCGCCACCTTCGGCGACCCCAACCGTACTGTCTGTATGTTCTGTGGAGACGGCGGTTTCCAGATGAACTTACAAGAGCTGGGCACCATCATGGAACAGCAGGCTCCTGTAAAGATGATCCTGATGAACAACAACTATTTGGGCAACGTTCGCCAATGGCAGGATATGTTCTGGGGAGGAAGACGCTCTTTTACGCCGATGCTCAACCCACAGTACGCCCTGATAGCGCAGGCCTACGACATTCCTTACGAGGTGGTCACCGATCGCAAGGAACTGTCAGAGAAAATTGCAAAGATGCTGAAACACGACGGGCCGTTCCTCTTAGAATGTGCCATCAAGGAAGATGACAACGTGATGCCGATGACATCGCCGGGCAAGAGTGTCGATGAAATGCAATTAACAATCTCATAATCTCAGACCCATTAGCCCTATAAGACTCATAAGCCCTATAAGACCCATAAGACCAAGAATGCAAGAAAAGAAACTATACACGCTGCTCGTCTACTCAGAGAACATTGCCGGTATCCTGAATCAGATAACGGCAGTCTTCACGCGCAGACAGGTGAACATTGAGAGTCTGAACGTGTCGGCCTCGAGCATCGAACATGTACACAAATATACCATCACCGCCTGGAGCGATGAGGACCAGATTGAGAAAATCACCAAGCAGATAGAGAAGAAAATCGACGTGGTCAAGGCCAACTACTTTACCGACGACCAGCTGTTCATCCGTGAGACAGGTCTCTACAAACTGTCAACCGACATCGTGCTGAACAACGCAGAGGTGTCACGCACTATCCGTCGCCACGATGCCAGCATCACCGAAGTGAACCCCACCTATGTTATCGTGATGAAGAATGGCAAGACCGACGATATCATATCGCTATACAGGGCACTTGACGCCTTCGGCTGCGTGCTGCAATACACGCGCTCAGGACGTATCGCCGTCACACGAGGCACACAGGAACAAGTGAGCGAGTTCCTGGAAGAAAGAGAAAATAATCATTAACAACAAACCAAATAAAACAAACTATGGCAGAAATGAATTTTGGCGGTGTCATCGAAACCGTTGTCACCAGCAAAGAGTTCTCGCTTGAAAAAGCACGTGAAGTTTTGAAAAACGAAACCATCGCCGTTATTGGTTATGGTATTCAGGGACCTGGTCAGGCCTGCAACCTGCGCGACAATGGCTTCAACGTCATCGTTGGACAGCGTCAGGGCAAGACCTACGACAAGGCTGTAAAGGACGGATGGGTGCCCGGCAAGACACTCTTCTCTATCGAAGAGGCAGCCGAGAAAGGAACCATTCTGTGCATGCTGCTCTCTGACGCAGCCCAGATTGAGACCTGGCCTACCATCAAGAAGCATCTGACTCCTGGCAAGACCCTTTACTACAGTCACGGTTTTGCCATCACTTGGAGCGATCGCACAGGCGTTGTTCCTCCCAAGGATGTTGACGTGATTCTAGTGGCTCCCAAGGGTTCTGGTACATCGCTCCGCACCATGTTCCGTGAGGGACGCGGTCTGAACTGCTCATATGCAGTCTATCAGGATGCCAGCGGCAAGGCAGAAGAAAAGACGCTGGCCTTCGGTATCGGTATTGGCGCAGGCTATCTGTTCAGCACCACCTTCCAGCGCGAAGCTATCAGCGACCTTACCGGTGAGCGCGGCTCTCTGATGGGTGCAATCCAGGGTCTGTTGCTGGCTCAGTACGAGGTGCTCCGTGAGAATGGTCACACACCTTCGGAGGCTTTCAACGAGACCGTTGAAGAACTCACACAGAGTCTGATGCCGCTGTTCTCACAGAAAGGTATGGACTGGATGTATGCCAACTGCTCAACAACTGCCCAGCGTGGTGCTCTCGACTGGATGGGCCCGTTCCACGATGCCATCAAACCCGTGGTACAGCAGCTCTATGAAGAGGTGAAGAGCGGTCGTGAGGCTCAGAAAAGCATCGACTCCAACTCAAAGCCCGACTATCGCGAGGGTCTGGAGAAGGAGCTTACAGCTCTGCGAAATCAGGAGATGTGGCAGACGGGCGCTGTGGTACGCCAGCTGCGTCCTGAGAACCAGAAATAAAACGAGCAAGAGAATAAAGAGAAGCCTGCATTTGCCAATCAAACGCAGGCTTTTTTCTTGAAATATCATCAACCAAAAAAGGGCACCTTCACAGGCGCCCTTTTCTGTTTCACTTACCCAAAAAAATGTGGTAAATGATAAGGATGAAGTGGATTATCTCACGACAAACCGGCCTTCAAAAATTAACCTTAATAATCTAATACCATGAAAAACACATTGCAAAATTACGAAATTATTTTTGAAAGCGCCAAGCAATCAAGTCAGAAAAAGCCAATAATTAACAATATTTAGCAGAAGAAGGTTCCATATAATTTGATTTCAGAAAAATGATGATGGAAAATTTGGTTATTCAAACGAAAAACACTAACTTTGCACGTCAAACTATATTACTATACGCAAGACATGCAGCAAACCATTCAGTACAAGAACGCATTTGTAGAGATATCAAAGTTCGAAGCACAAGGCGAAGTGAAGGAATATCACGTGATGATTCACATAGCCAACCGACAATTAACATACCAGCAACAGCTTGACGCCATAATGGATGCCTATCAGCAACTGATAGAGAACCAGTTGAGGGGTGCCGTAGCTGTCTTCAAGCGCTATTTCCTCAGCGATGCCGCCAACCAGGCCGACAGAGTCGTGATAACCGATGTTAGCGACTGTGCTAAAAGCGTCATTCAGCAGGCACCTCTTGACGGCACGAAAATAGCTTTGTGGGTCTATCTGATGACGGGCGTTTCTTCACGATTGCTTGAAAGCGGACTCTGTGAGGTGGCTCACGGCAACTACCGCCATCTGTGGAATGGCTCGGCACATAATCTGGCTGCCAACTCCGAATACCAGACACGACTGCTCTTCAATGAGTATATTATGCAACTGATGCACGAAGGCTGTTCGTTGAAAGACAACTGTATCCGTACGTGGTTCTTTGTCAACGACATAGATCTCAACTATGGTGGTGTAGTCAGAGCACGCAATCAGGTATTCTTCACGCAGGGTTTGACCCACGACACCCATTTCATCGCATCTACGGGCATCGGTGGACGCCAGCAAGATCCCAACGTGTTGTCGCAGATGGACAACTACGCCATCGCCGGCATTCAACAGGATCAGGTACACTATCTCTATGCCTCTACGCACCTCAACCGCACCAGCGACTACGGGGTGTCGTTCGAGCGTGGTGCCTATGTGGACTATGGCGATCGTCGTCACGTGTTCATCTCAGGTACTGCCAGCATCAACAACAAAGGGCAGATCATGTACGAAAACGACGTCGAGAAGCAGACCCACAGGATGTGGGAGAACGTAGAGGCGCTATTGAACGAGGCTGAATGTACTTACGACGATGTCAAGCAGATGATAGTTTATCTTCGCGACACAGCCGACTACGACTTGGTGAACGCACTCTACAAGGCTCGTTTCCCCAATACGCCCCATGTCATCGTACATGCTCCGGTATGCCGTTCTGGTTGGCTCGTAGAGATGGAGTGTATGGCTGTAAAGCAACAAGAGAATGCCGCTTTTGCACCATTCTAATCCTTTTATGATGTCATTTTGAACAAATTTCAGCCTCTCATTTAAATTAAATGAGAAAAAATTTGGCAGACAGAAATAAAAGTGATAACTTTACACCCAAAAACCGAAAACAATTACTACAAATTATCATTAAAACTAAAAAACAATGACAACATTGAAAGGATTTATGCTGGGAATGGGAACCATGATGGCTCTCATGTTTACGGCTTGTGGTTCACAGGAACCACAACTGACGGCATCGGGTCTTGACCCTGCCAAGTTTGACACGATTATCAATGGTGACTCCGTGAAACTCTACATCCTGAAAGGCGACAAGGGCATGGAGGTGTGCATCACCAACTACGGCGGACGCGTGGTTTCGCTGATGGTGCCCGACAAGGCTGGCAAACTTGTTGATGTGGTTTTGGGTTACGACAACATCGCTCAGTATGCCGACACCAAGAACTCACCCTCTGACTATGGTTCAAGCGTAGGTCGCTATGCTAACCGCATCTGCGACGGTAAGTTCATGCTCGACAGCGTGCCTTATCAGCTGACCCAGAACGACCCTCACAAGGGTGATACGCGTACCCACTGTCTGCATGGAGGTGGTGCAACAGGTTGGATGAACAAGGTTTACAAGGCCGAGCAGATTGACAGCGCTACCCTAAAGTTGACCATTGTTGCTGAGGACGGTGAGAACGGTTTCCCTGGTCGCGTTGAGGCAACCACAACCTACAAGATCGTCAACGGCAACACCCTCGACATCACCTGGGAGGCTACAACCGACAAGACTACCATCATCAACCAGACCAACCACAACTACTACAACCTGAGTGGCGACTTCGAACACGACGGACTTGACCAGGTTATTTTCGTTGATGCCGACTCATTCACGGTGGCAGACTTTTCATATATGCCAACAGGTGAGATCGCAGCAGTAGAGGGAACCCCCATGGATCTGCGCAAGAACCTGCCTTTGAAGGAGACCATCGACAAGAATTACGACCAGATTAAGAATGCCAACGGTGGTTACGACCACAACTGGTGTCTGAACACCTATCGTCTGGAGAATCCTGAGAGCAAGCCCTGCGCTACGCTCTACTCTCCCAAGACTGGTATCTTCATGGAGATGTTCACCAATGAACCTGGCGTGCAGGTCTATACCGGTAACTTCCAGGGTATCGATAACGAGCCCAATATCCGTCACAAGCTTGACAAGAAGTATCCGCAGTATGTCAGCGTTTGTCTGGAGAGCCAGAAGTATCCCGACTCACCCAACCATCCCGAGTGGCCCTCTCCTATCGTAACAAAAGACAAGCCTTACTATAGCCATGCGGCTTATAAGTTCAGTGTTAAATAAATTGAGAATTTAATATTTATAAATCGAAATATCATTATGAATTGGAGTGCAAAAGAATTTATTTGGATTGACTGGCTGGTACTGGCATTAGGTATCGCCTGTGTGGTTTGGCTCGTCTATCGCGCCATCAAGAAAGACAAAGCAAAAATGAAGGGAGCCGACTCGCAGGACTATCTGTTCGGTAAGGGCGAGCCTTGGTATGTAATCGGTATGGCTATCTTTGCCGCCAACATCGGTTCTGAGCACCTCGTAGGTCTCGCTGGAACGGGTGCCAAGGACGGTGTAGGTATGGCCCACTGGGAGATGCAAGGTTGGATGATCCTCATCCTCGGCTGGCTGTTTGTTCCCTTCTATCAGCTGCTCAACAATAAGATGGGCAAGATTATCACCATGCCCGACTTCCTGAAGTTCCGCTACACCCAGCGCACGGGCTCATGGCTGAGCATCATCACCCTGGTAGCCTACATCCTGACGAAAGTCAGCGTAACGGCTTTCACTGGCGGTATTTTCTTCAACTACCTGTGGGGTCTGAACTTCTGGGTGGGCGCTCTCGGACTAATCATCATCACCACTATCTTTACCGTTATTGGTGGCATGAAGGGAGTCATGACCATGTCTACTATCCAGACGCCTATTCTTATTGTCGGTTCGTTCCTCGTACTATTCCTCGGACTGGCTGCACTGGGCGGCGGCAGTATCGCTGAGGGCTGGAGCAACATGATAGCTTATTGCGACACCCTGCACAACGGTTACGGCACAACGCACATGTTCCACTGGTCTGACATCAACGCTTCAGGTAAACCTGACGAGCTCTACCATGATTATCCCGGCTTCGTGGTGTTCATCGGAGCCTCTATTATCGGTTTCTGGTACTGGTGTACCGACCAGCACATCGTTCAGCGTGTGCTTGGACAACAGAAGGGCGAGAGCAACGTAGAAGTAATGAAGCGCGCACGTCGCGGTTCTATCGCAGCCGGTTACTTCAAACTATTGCCCGTGTTCATGTTCCTCATTCCTGGTATGGTTGCCATCGCTCTAGCACAAGATCCTTCGAGCGGCATCACCATGGATATCACCAACAAGGACGATACCGACGGTGCCTTCGCTATGATGGTCAAGAACATTCTTCCCGCTGGTGTGAAAGGTATCGTGACCATCGGCTTTATCTGTGCCCTCGTCACCTCGTTGGCAGCCTTCTTCAACAGCTGCGCTACCCTCTTCACCGAGGATTTCTACAAGCCTCTGAAGAAAGGTCTTAGCGAGGCTCACTACGTTAAGGTAGGTCGAATCGCAACTGTCGTCGTAGTGGTGCTAGGTCTGCTTTGGCTCCCAGTCATGCGCGGCATGGGCAACCTGTACAGCTATCTGCAGGGCATCCAGTCGCTGTTGGCTCCTGCCATGGTGGCTGTGTTCACGCTGGGTATCCTTTCGAAAAAAATCAGTCCGAAAGCCGGTGAATGGGGTCTTATTGGCGGCTTCATCATCGGCATGCTGCGTCTAGTGACCAATGTTATCACCGACACGGGCGCCAAGGCTATGAACGGTTGGTTCTGGGATGCCACAACATGGTTCTGGCAGACCAACTGGCTCATCTTCGAGTGCTGGCTGTTGGTATTCATCATCTTGTTGATGGTGGTTGTCAGCTGCTTCACTCCTGCTCCCTCAAAGGCTCAGGTGGAGGCAATCACCTTCACTCCTGAGTACCGCAAACAGATTCGTGAGAGCTGGGGCGTATGGGATATCGTCGGCACGCTGGGTGTCATCGCTCTCTGCGGTTGCTTCTACTGGTACTTCTTCTAGTAGTAAACAATTGTAAATCATTAAATTGTAAATGCAATTGACCTACTATAGCGAACATTCCAAAGTCTGGCTGTCGGTCGACGTGATTATCTTCGGTTTTGAAGAAAACAAGCTGAAGGTACTCATCGGCCGACGCCAGATGGACCCCGGACGAGGCGAATGGAGTCTCTATGGCGGCTTCGTGAATGAAGACGAGAGTCTTGACGAGGCTGCTGAAAGAACGCTCCAACAACTCACCGGTCTCAAGCGTCTATACATGCAGCAGATAGGTGCCTTCGGCAGCGTTGACCGCGACCCTGGCGAACGTGTTGTCTCGGTGGCTTACTATGCGCTGATCAATGTCAAGGACTATAGCGAAAAGCTTCAACACAAATATGGACTGGAGTGGATGTCGTTGGATGCACTACCCCACCTCTATTCCGACCATAACAAAATGGTGCAGCAGGCCATCAGGATGATGCGACAGAAGATCAAGAACGAGCCCATCAGCTTCCAGCTTCTTCCTCCGTTGTTCACCCTCACCCAGTTGCAACATGTTTTTGAGGCTGTCCTTAACAACGAGTTGGACAAGCGCAACTTCCGCAAGCGTATCAAAGAGATGGACTACATCGAGAAGACCGACCTCATCGACAAGGAATCGTCAAAACGTGGCGCCTGTCTCTATCGGTTCAACAAGAAGGCATATAACGAAGAATCGAACTTTAAGCTTTAAGCAATTGATAATTGAAAATTGATAATTGACAATTATGTTAGAAGAACTCAAACAGAAAGTATTCAAGGCCAACCTCGACTTGGTAAAGCAGGGACTGGTCATCTTCACATGGGGCAACGTCTCGGGCATCGACCGCGAGAAAGGCCTCGTCGTCATTAAACCCAGCGGCGTCAGCTATGATGACATGAAAGCTGAAGACATGGTTGTTGTGGACCTGGAAAGCGGCAAGGTGGTAGAGGGCGACCTCAACCCCTCTTCCGACACACCTACACATCTTATATTATATAAGGCCTTCCCCAACATCCAGGGCGTCGTACACACCCACTCCACCTACGCCACCGCCTTCGCACAGGCTGGCCGTGATATCCCCAACATCGGTACCACTCATGCCGACTACTTCTATCAGGCCATTCCCTGTACACGCGACATGACAAAGGAAGAGGTGGAAGGACAGTACGAGCTGGAGACGGGCAACGTCATCGTCGATGAGATCCTGAACATCCGCAAGATCAATCCCGACCACACGCCTGCCGTTCTGGTGAAGAACCACGGTCCGTTCTCGTGGGGCACATCTCCCGACAATGCCGTCTACAACGCCAAGGTCATGGAGCAATGTGCCAAGATGGCATTCATCGCCTTCAGTGTCAACCCCAACCTGACCATGAATCCGCTGCTCATCGAGAAGCACTATAACCGCAAGCACGGTCCAAATGCTTATTACGGACAGCACAAACGCTGACCATAAAGCATTTGTAATGGATAATGGACAATGGATAATGGATAATTATGCTGCGCCATGAAGGAAGGTAATATCGTTGAGGAGAAGAGTTTTGAGTTCTCTGTCAGGATTGTCAATCTATACAAGTACCTTACTACTACGAAACAAGAGTATGTCATATCTAAACAGTTACTCCGTTCAGGTACCAGTATTGGTGCAAACATCAGCGAGGCTCAACAGGCTCAAAGTCCTATGGACTTTCTCTCAAAAATGAGTATTGCCCTTAAGGAAGCATACGAGTCCGACTATTGGCTCAGATTGTTACATAGAACAGATTATATAACAGAAGACAAGTACAATAGTATCATTACCGATTGTAGGGTCATTTCCAAGCTATTGGTTACAATAATAAAATCAACAAAGAACAATAACAAATAAAACTTATTATTAACCTCGATATGCGATAGTTGAAAAGGACATAATGGGCATCGCGACAGCCAATTATCAATTATCAATTATCAATTATCAATTAAAATTTTAAAACTATGTTTGAAAATTTTGAGATTTGGTGGGTGACTGGCGCACAGTTGCTCTATGGAGGCGACGCAGTGGTTGCCGTTGATGGTCACTCTAAGGAGATGGTTGACGGTCTGAACAAGAGCGGTAACATCCCCGTGAAGATTGTATATAAAGGCACAGCCAACAGCTCGAAGGAAGTAGAGCAGATTATGCTCGCTGCCAACAACGACGAGAAGTGCGTGGGTATCATCACCTGGATGCACACCTTCTCGCCTGCCAAGATGTGGATCAAGGGTCTGCAGCAGTTGCAGAAGCCTCTGCTCCACTTCCACACACAGTATAATGCCGAGATCCCCTGGGCCGACATCGACATGGACTTCATGAATCTGAACCAGAGCGCTCACGGCGACATCGAGTTCGGACATATCTGCACTCGCATGCGCATCGCCCGCAAGGTGGTTTGCGGTTACTGGAAGGACGAGAAGGCTCAGAAGCAGATTGCCGTCTGGGCTCGCGTAGCTGCCGGTGTTGCTGATGCTCACAACGTGCGCTGTCTGATGTTCGGTATGAACATGAACAATGTGGCCGTGACTGATGGCGACCGCGTAGAGTTCGAGCAGCGTCTGGGCTACCACGTGGACTACTACCCCGTCTCTTCGCTGATGGACTACTTCAAGAAGGTTACCGACGCTGAGGCCGACGCACTGGTTGAGGAGTACAAGAAGCTCTACACCATCAAGATCGACGAGAGCGGCGAGAAGGTTTACTGGGAGAAGGTTCACAATGCAGCCAAGGCCGAGATTGCCCTGCGCCGCGTGCTGAAGGACGAGGGCGCTACTGCCTTCACCACCAACTTCGACGACCTGGGTGATGCCGACATCGATGCACCCGATTTCTGTGGCTTCGACCAGATTCCTGGTCTGGCATCACAGCGTCTGATGCAGGAGGGTTATGGCTTTGGTGCTGAGGGCGACTGGAAGACCGCCTGCCTCTATCGCACCCTGTGGGTCATCCAGCAGGGTATGCCCATCGGCTGCTCGTTCCTCGAGGACTACACACTGAACTTCGCCGGCGACCGCTCATCTTGTCTGCAGAGCCACATGCTCGAGATCTGTCCGCTGATTGCCAGCGACAAGCCCAAACTGGAGGTTCACTTCCTCGGCATCGGCATCCGCAAGCAACAGACCGCACGCCTCGTCTTCACCTCGAAGACCGGTGCTGGTATCAAGGCTACCGTTGTTGACCTCGGCAACCGCTTCCGTCTCATCTCTCAGGAGGTTGAGTGCATCGAGCCGAAGCCCATGCCCAAACTCCCTGTTGCTTCTGCCCTGTGGATTCCTCAGCCCACCTTCGAGATTGGTGCCGCTGCATGGATTCTCGCCGGCGGTACTCACCACAGCGCCTTCTCGTACGACATCAACGAGGAGTACTGGGAGGACTTCGCTGAGATGCTCGGCATCGAGTATGTGAAGATCAACAAGCAGACCAACATCGCCGACTTCAAGCAGACCCTCCGCAACAACGAGGTTTACTTCATGTTGAATAAGGCACTCCGCTAATAAACTAATGGGGCTGGATTAATCTTATCAATAAGATTTCCTGCCCTCTCTTTTATCTCGTTCAAACAGAGTCTCCTATGAATAAAATCAATATCAAATGGTCAGCAATACTATTCTTTACTGTTGCTTTCACATTCTTTAGTTGTTCAAGCAATACAACAAAAGACGACAAAGAAGACAGTGAAGCACCGTTAGAGAATGCATTCCGTGAGATCTCTAATCTACAGGGCTTTGAAGACGTTAGTAAAGAAATAGCAACTGAATATTCTAACTTTGGAGAAGTCCAGGCAGTTATTGCTCCAAACTCAAAAGCTCGCGACGAAGTTTTAGCCATACTTGATAAAATTCCAGAAGATCTATTATGCGATGAAAAACGCTCAGGAACAAATGACAAGTTTGTCGAGCGTTATTACATTGGTGAGAATAGTGATGGGGAAAAACAGATGCTATATGCAATAGTTGGTACTGGTGGTGCTGATCTTTTAGTCGTTCTATGTTCAGGAGCTGACGAAAGCATATACAGAGAAAGAGTAGGTAAATATAAATAACATACAAATATCATAACTATGACAGCAAAGCAAACTATCGAGGCCGGTAAGGCCATTCTGGGTATCGAGTTTGGCTCTACCCGCATCAAGGCGGTCCTGATTGACCAGGACAACAAACCCATTGCACAGGGAAGTCACGAGTGGGAAAACCAGCTCGTGGACGGACTGTGGACCTACTCTACCGAAGCCATCTGGTACGGCCTGCAGGACTGCTATGCCGAACTGCGCAAGGACGTGCTGAAGCAGTACGACTGCGAGATCGAGGCCCTCGCTGCCATCGGTTTCTCAGCCATGATGCACGGCTACATGGCCTTCAACAAGGACGAGCAGATCCTGGTGCCCTTCCGCACATGGCGCAACACCAATACCGGTAAGGCCGCTGCCAAGCTCTCTGAGCTGTTCAACTACAACATTCCCCTGCGCTGGAGCATCAGCCACCTCTATGAGGCTATTCTCGACAACGAGGAGCACGTCAGCGACATCAAGTACCTGACTACGCTGGCTGGCTATGTCCACTGGCAGGTGACGGGTCAGTTTGTGCTGGGCGTGGGCGATGCCTCGGGTATGATTCCCGTTGACCCCGCCACCAAGACCTACGATGCCGAGATGGTACGCAAGTTCGACGAGCTCATCGCTCCCAAGGGCTTCTCGTGGAAGCTCCTCGACATCCTGCCCAAGAGCCTGAATGCTGGCGAGAACGCTGGCTTCCTCACCCCCGAGGGTGCCAAGAAACTCGACGTCTCTGGCCACCTCAAGGCAGGCATCCCCGTCTGTCCTCCCGAGGGCGACGCAGGCACAGGTATGGTAGCCACCAACGCCGTGAAGCAGCGCACAGGTAACGTCTCCGCAGGCACCTCATCGTTCTCGATGATCGTCCTGGAGAAACCCCTGTCCAAGCCCTACGAGAAGATCGACATGGTGACCACACCCGACGGCTCGCTCGTCGCTATGGTCCACTGCAACAACTGCACCAGCGACATCAACGCCTGGGTGGGACTCTTCAAGGAGTACCAACAGCTGCTGGGCATCAAGGTCGATATGAACGAACTCTACGGCAAGCTCTTCAACAAAGCCCTCGAAGGCGATACCGACTGCGGTGGCCTGATGGCCTACAACTACGTGTCGGGCGAGCCTGTAACGGGTCTTGCTGAGGGTCGTCCCTTGTTCGTTCGCTCTGCTGGCGACAAGTTCAACCTCGCCAACTTCATGCGTGCCCACCTCTATGGTGCCATCGGCGTGCTGAAGATAGGTAACGACATCCTGTTCAAGGAAGAGAAGATCAACGTGGACCGCATCACCGGTCACGGCGGCTACTTCAAGACGCCAGGCGTCGGTCAGCGCATGCTGGCAGCAGCCCTCAACTCGCCCATCTCCGTCATGGAGACCGCTGGCGAAGGTGGCGCATGGGGTATCGCCCTTCTCGCCGGCTATGTGGTGAACAATCCCAACAAGTTGTCGCTGGCCGACTACCTCGAGGAAGTGGTCTTCGCAGGCAATACCGGCACCAGCATTGCTCCCACAGCCGAAGATGTAGAAGGCTTCAACCGCTACATTGAGACCTACAAGCGTGGTCTTGCCATCGAGCAGGCTGCCGTTGAGAACAAGTAGGAACTCTTTTCCTTCTAAACTGAAGAGGATGTGCCATTTCTGGACATCCTCTTCTTCGTTTTTACGTATTACCACCACCCCACTTCAACACATTTCCTGCAACGGGCATCTCGGTGCAAAGCAAGGAGCGTCTCGGTGCTGACCAAGATGACGCTCCTTGGTCGGCAAGGTGACGCTCGGTGGTGACCAAGGAGACGCTCCTTGCGATGCTCCAAGACG
>CAMVDU010000038.1 GCA_947166345.1 uncultured Prevotellaceae bacterium | reverse complement strand
AGATAGCCCCCATTGCCGATTATCGAAATGCTAAGCCGAAATGAACATAGAAGACAATGGTGAGCACCAATTGTCCGATGGTGCTCACCAATCGTCCTATCGCTTGTCGGGTACACCGTAGTCCATCCAGCGCTCCTGGGGGTAGTAGCCCTTCAGCGTCTTTTTCTTCTCGGCGTAGGCTTCCTTTACGCGATCCATTACGAGTTTTAGTTTTGCCACCGTTGGCGTGAGCTGTTCACGAATACTGTCCACCTCGGCGTTTACGGCCTCCAGTTCCTTGACGGCCTGTTCCATCTCGTCGATTTCCTTGTTGGAAACACCACGCTCACCCATTTCCTTGACATGACGGCGCAGACCCTCTACGAGGCTGCGACTCTTCTCAATCTGAATCTCTACTGTTTTTGACATAATTCTGTTTGTTTTTAAAGTGATACATTAGGATTAAAACCTACCGCAAAATTAACAAAAAAAGTCGATTTTACGAACGCTATATAGCATCACTTTTTCGATTTTTTAAGATGAGAACGGCCTTTGTTTTAACTTTTATTTGTACCTTTGCGGCTTGAAAGCCGCGAGTCTGCTTACGCTCGGAAGATTCAAAGCAAGCTTTGCTCTTCTCTCGCTTAATCGCAGCCTTGCACCCGATTTTTAGAAACGACTCTATAGCTTGGTAGAGCTTACAACTCCACAGATATTTATGGACAAAACAAACGTTACGAAAAGAGTGACGGCTACCATCCTGTCGATGTCGCTGCTCACCGTGATGGCCGGAGCCGCCATCGCCCCTGCACTGGGCATCATCAAGGCTCATTTCTCTGAGGCAGACGCCTTGCTCGTACAACTCATCGTGAGCATGCCCGCCCTGCTTATCATCGTCACCAATCTCTTCTTCCTCTCCATCAGCCGACGGCTGCGGACACGTGCCATCGCCACTACGGGTCTGTTGCTCTATGTGGTAGCAGGAGCTGGATGCTTCTTCGTCGACGACATCTATGTGCTGCTGGTGATGCGAGCCATGCTTGGCATCAGCGTCGGACTCATCATGCCGCTCTCTACGGGGCTGCTTGCCTATTACTTCCCTCCAGAACAGCAGGCGCAGCTGATGGGACTATCGGCTGCCATGAATCAGATGGGTGGCGTGGTGGCCACATTATTGGCAGGACTGTTGGCTACGATTGAGTGGAACTACGCCTTCCTGGTCTATCTCATGGGACTGATAGCCGTCGTGATGGTGTGGCTGTGGCTACCAAATGAGCAACTCGGCTCTGCCAACAAGCGTGGCATCCCCTTCGAACCTCGCCAGCTGCTGAAGTTTCATCCCTCAGTCGTTGGCATGCTTTTGCTGATGATGATTTTCTTCGTGTTCCCAACCAACTTCGCCATCATCGCCCGCCAGCAGACAGCACTCTCCAGCGAGGCTATTACGATGATTATGGTGGGACTCGATGTGGTGGCCTTCTTCGTGGGACTTGTCTTTGGCCCTCTGATGAACTGGTTCCGCCAGCCCATCAAATACTTCGCCCCGCTATTCTTCCTTTTGGGCTATGCTGCCTATCTCGTTCCCAGCGTCACAATGATACTCCTCGGTTCTGCGTTTATCGGCATTGCCAACGGCGTGGGCATACCTTATCTGAACACCATTGCCAGTATCAAAGGGGGCAAGAACTCTGCCACCACCGTCATGCCCCTGCTCTCCGCAGCCCTCTATTTGGGGCAGTTTGTCTCGCCCCTTGTGGTCATGCCGCTGTCGCACAACCTGTTTGGAGCCGACCTCACTGCTCCCTACAAGGTAGCCATCCTGCTCTGCCTCGTCTTCCTTGTTCAGGTTTGGGCAACACGGCATTTCCAAAGTCTGCCGCCGAAGTAATCACAATGTACTATTGGAAAATACTGTCAATGTTTAACCGAGTTTAATAAATTGTCAGCATAGTTTAATCGAGTTTAAATTCCGTGCCATTCTGGCCTTCGTCGATTGACATTTTGGCATTCGGCACGTAAGTTGCTTTTTGGTTGGTGAGAGCCGGAGCCAAAAGGCCAAGGCTGCGATTGAGCGAGAGCAGAGTGAAGTTCGCTTCGACTCTGCCGAGCTTGAGCAGGCTCGACCGAAGGTCAAGGCACTCAGAACATACGTTAAACTAAAATTATAATTAGGAGGTATTGATTATGTTACCAGTAATGTTTCAGAACAGTTGGATGCCAACAGTATTTGAGGATTTCTTGAACAATGATTGGATGCCTCGTGCCAACAGTACAGCACCTGCAGTCAATGTCAAGGAGAGTGAGAAAGCCTACACGATGGAGCTTGCAGCCCCTGGCATTAAGAAAGAATATTGCCGTGTGGCCATCAACGACGAGGGCAACCTCACCATCGCCATTGAGAACAAACAGGAGCACAAGCATGAGGACAAGCACCATCACTATCTGCGCCGCGAGTTCAGCTACTCGAACTACGAGCAGAGCTACACGCTGCCTGATGATGTGGTGAAGGATCAGATCTCTGCCAAGGTCGAGGACGGCATCCTGACCGTCACCATGCCGAAGACCGAGCCGAAGCAGAAGGTCACCAAGGCCATCGAGGTATCATAAAGTGATTCCACTTCAAAACAGCAAGACCCCGACCTGCAGTAATGCAAGCCGGGGTTTCTTTTCTCTCTAATTTTGCGCCCAGTTAAAAACTTAATGATTATGGGACTGCAGTTCATTCGTAGTGTCTTATTCTGACGTCGATACCTTCGTCCTTCAGCTGTGCGGGAATGCCGCTGACGTCCGTCTGACCGTAGTGATAGGGGAATAGCACCTTGGGCTTGATGATCTTGGCAGCACGGACCAGCTGCTCAGGTGTCATCGTATAGGGCTGGTTACAGGGCAGGAAGGCGATATCTACACCTTGGGCATCCTCCATCTCGGGGATGTCCTCTGTGTCACCGGCAATATAGACCTCCAGCCCATCGAGGGTCAGTATGTAGCCGTTGTCACGACCCTTGGGGTGGAACTGCGTTCGTCCTTCCGTCGTGTTGTACGCTGGCATGGCTTCTACCTGAATATCATTGACCGTCATACATTGACCATTGCCCAATACGATACCTGCACCATACATATCAGCGCAGCGCTGGTTCATGATCAGTTTCGTATCCTCTTTCGAGAGCATCGCGATGGCTGTGGAGTCGTAGTGGTCGAAATGCTCATGCGTCACGAAGATATAGTCGGCCTTCGGCATCGCGCTGTAGTCTATCACCTTGTTGCCCAACTTCCTCACGGGGTCGATCAGTATCTCCTTGCCGTCGTACTCTATGTGGATGCTGGCATGCGTCAGGGCATGAAACGTCACCGTCTTTCCGCTCTTCGTCTTGAACACATCCACCTCGTATGTGTCGGTAGTGACAGGCATCCCAGCCTCTTTCCACGCAATGATGCCACCTTTGAGGTTTACGCATTTATACCCGACATCAGCCAATTTCCCTGCAGCGTTAGCCGAGCGGCGACCGCTACGGCAATAGACGGCAATCGTCTTGTCTTTCGGCAGTCTTGCCTGTACCTGTTCCACGAAGTCGCCTTGGAACTGGTCTATAAGAACGGCTCCTGCGATATGTCCTTCAGCAAACTCGTCTGCTTTCCGCACGTCAAGAATCACCACGTTAGGGTCTACTGTCAGTTCGGCAAACTCCTTCACATCATAATTGTCATAATTCTGTTGTCCACAGGCAGTAGTAAGCCCAAGTGTGGCCAGTAAGCAAGTCAAAACCTTTTTCATAACTTCATAATTTTATTGCAAAGGTAACAATTATTCTTCATTTTATCGAACTTTTTCCTTCATATTTAATAAGAATTGTGTGAAGGGGCTTGAAATACCTACTTCTGATTAACCTGCTTTTGCAGGATTTTGCAGGTGCGCAATGCTTAAAACCTCGATTTTAGGTATTGCGCATCTAATTTATTTGACGTACCTTTGCATATCATTTGAATAAGCATGCATATACGAAGATTATTATATACTATCATCGTGATTATGAATGTGCAATTCGTTAATGCACAGGATGTTATACGTGGGCTCGTTCTTGATAAAGACACGCACGACCCCATCATCGGAGCCACCATATCGGATGCTGTAAAACGCAAGCCACTGACAGTGACTGATGGCGAAGGTAAGTTTGTGATACCTAATAATAATTATCCTCAGCAAATAAGAATAACCTATATAGGCTATAAACCGTTAGTGGTTGACGTCAGGCCTCAGACATCCAGTCTCAGACTTCAATTGGAGGCCGAGGTGAGCAAGTTGGGCGAGGTGGTGGTAACGGCACAGGAGAGTCGTGGACTAACCAGTGCTTCGCGCATTGAGAAACATGCGATGGACCACTTACAGCCGTCGAGCTTTGCCGATTTACTGGAACTTTTGCCTGGTGGACGCAGCAGCGACCCTTCATTGACCACGCCCAACAATATCCATATCCGCGAGATACCCATCAGTAGTGGCAATTATTCTACCTCGTCGCTGGGCACCAGCTTCGTTGTGGATGGCGCACCCATTTCAACCAATGCCAATATGCAGTATCTGGCTGGAGCGTGGGATGCAGTAGCCACTAATCGTGATAATGTGAACAGTGGCGTAGACATGCGTGCCATATCTACTGACGACATTGAAAGTGTAGAGGTGGTGCGTGGCATTCCTTCTGTTGAATATGGCGACCTAACCAGTGGGTTGGTGAAAATAGAACGTCGTCAGGGTGGTCATGATCTGAATTTCCGTCTAAAAAGTGACATGGGGTCGAAGTTGTTCTATGCCGCTAAGGGGTTGGAGTGGGAGGATCGGCAATGGAGTCTGAACCTAAGTGCCGACTACCTGAACGCCAAGGCCGATCCTCGTAATCGTCTGGAAAACTACAAACGACTGACTTTTTCTGCGCGACTGCATAAAACATGGGAACGGGAAACATACAAACTGGCTCTTTCTTCCAACCTCGACTATACCGGTTCGTTTGATGACGACAAGGTAGACCCAGACCTCAACCATAGCAATGAAGACTCTTACCGTTCGAGCTATAACCGTTATGCAGCATTGCTTTCCCTGCAACTGAAGATGAAACGCCAGATATGGCTCAAGTCCATAGATGCCACGTTGTCTTCGTCCTATGAATATGACCTGCTGGAGCGCACGCGTTTGGTGCAACTATCACGAATGACGGTAGCTCCATTGGCCAAGGAAGAGGGCGAGAACGATGCCTATATCCTACCGTTTAAATATATGGGACACCATGAGACAGAAGGCAAGCCGCTGAATGTCTATGCAAAGGTGAACGCTCGTCTACAAGTGCCCAGCAATAAGGTATCGAATACTCTATTATTAGGGTTGGACTGGAATCTGGACAAGAACCTGGGACGTGGACAGGTGTTCGACCCCTATACGCCCGTCTATACGGGTATTTCGTCACGTCAGCGTAAACTGTCGGATATTCCAGCCAACCGTCGCCTGTCTGCCTACGCTGAGGAGAACGTCAAGTGGCCCACAGCGATAGGCACGATGGAACTGTTGGCTGGCGTTCGTGCCACACAGATGATGAATCTGCCGTCAGAATACCTGATGCACGGTAAAAGGTACTGGGATCCGCGTGCCAACATCGGCTTCACCCTCCCCCGCATTACGTTGTTCGGCCAGCCAACGTTCATCCGTATAGCCGGTGGTGTGGGGCAGCATACCAAGATGCCCACGATGGAACAGCTGTTTCCCGACATGCTCTATATCGACTTCGTACAACTGAACTATTACCACGACAATCCTGACTACCGACGCATCAATCTGATGACATATATCCGTGACCCTCGCAACGTGACACTGGAGCCAGCCCGCAACCTGAAGTGGGAGGTGTCGACGGATATTCAGGTGGGGGGCAACCGCCTGTCGGTAACCCTGTTCCGTGAGAAGATGACATCAGGTTTCCGCAGCCAGTCGTACTATGAGACCTATCGCTATAAGCAGTATGACACATCAGGCATTGACGCTGCCTCGCTGACCACTCAGCCCTCACTGGCAGACCTTCCCTATACGGAGATGAACGAACTCTCAGGCTACAGCAACTATACCAATGGCAGCATGACACTGAAGGAAGGTGTGGAATATACGTTCGAAACCGTTCGATTGCCTGTCATCCTGACACGTCTGACCATCAATGGCGCCTACTTCCGCACCACCTATGACAACTCGATCGTGGACAGTTACCGCCCCTATCAGGTCGTCGACAATCGTCAGATACAGTACGTGGGACTCTATGCCAGCGACGATGGCTATGTGCGTGAGTCGCTGAATACGAACTTCACGCTGGATACCGATGTGCCCAAGCTGAAGTTGGGCTTCTCGGTCTCGGCCCAGTGCCTGTGGTTTACCACTTCACAGCGCAAGGAAACCAGCAACTATCCTGTGCAGTACATTGCCCCCGACGGTAGCTTACATGAGTGGAAGGACGAATATGCCAATGACACCTACCTGCGCTGGCTTGTCAGAGACTACTCGGCATCACAATTTGAGAAGGACCGTGTGCCCTTTGCCATGAACCTGAACTTCAAGGTAACAAAGAAATTGTTTGACGAGCGGTTGAATGTGGCCATGTTCTGCAACAAGCTGTGGGACTACACCCCCGATTACGATAGTCGCGGCACCACCATCCGCCGACATGTCACCCCTTATTTTGGACTGGAAATGAATATTAAGATATGAAACAAATAACGACTTTTATTATATTGATGTTGGGTTTTCTTTCCATGACAGCCTGTCATCAGGAAGAGAACGACCTGTTTGCCACAGCTATCATTAACCTTGCTGTAGACGATGGCATCACGATTACCCAAATACAGGCACAGGCAGAACTCACGAATGTCAACACACGCCAGGTAACCACGACAGCCAACTTCGATGGCGCCGTTCTACGCGTCGAGTTGCTGCGAGGTGCTTACCAAGTGCTCATCGAAGGCGTTGCCACCTGTCAGGATGCCACTGGCAACATCCGCTTTCGCCAATTCAGGGCACAGACCGACTATGTGGAGTTGGCTGGAACGGGAAGTAATGCCACAAGTTTAAACCTCATTTTCCTTGATTGACATGAAGAGACTGCTATTATATATCATGATGTGTTGCCATACTGCATGGGCATGCCACGCCGCAAATGCTGACTCAGCATTGGTGGAGCACCACTCCCTATGGCGCACCATCGACAGTGAGACGCGCCTGAATCCTGCATTGCACGGCGTGGCTTACAGCACATCGCTCTCGGAGTTGTCGCTGAATCTCGATATGCGTCATCAGTCGGAGGCTTTCGTCTTGGAGAAAGGCAAGAGACACACCCTGCCCTCTTTGGGAGTGGAGACGTTCTTGAAACTATCGGAGCGTACGTCTGTTTGGGGAACAGCATCGTACATGACAGGCAAACAGAAAGAAGTAACATGGAACTCGACATCTGACTATGACCTCCTGCAACCCTATATCTTGGCCGACACGCTGGGAGGTGATACCCGCCGTGAGCAATATCTTTTCTCCGGGGGATATGCCACCCGCCTACAGAAATGGTCGCTGGGAGCAGAAATGCTGGTACGTGCCGAACAGGAATACCGCGACCAGGATCCCCGTATGCGGGGTGTTGTGACCGAACTTCAACTGCTAATAGGAGCCGGTCGTGAGATGGAGACCTATCATATTGGTGCGGCTATTGAGGGCAATATCTATAAGCAAACCAACAGTGTGGACTTCTATAATGAGGAGGGTGTCATCCCGGAATATCAGATGACGGGTCTCGGTACTGAGTATAGCCGTTTCTCGGGCGACAAGCGAAGCCTGTATTACGATGGAGGTGGCGTCGCCCTGCTATTGAACGCCCATCCCATTAACGCACAAGGATTCTATGCAGACCTTTCACTGGATGAACATCGTTATCACCGTAAGTTGGCAGAATATAACTCCATGCCCCTGACCGACCTTTACCGCGAACATGTGGGAGCGACCATTGGTTGGAAACATGATGGTGACAGTCGATGGGCATTGTATGGCAAAATCGACTATACCAAACGTACGGGCGATGAGCATATCGGAGGTACATCCAATGCACGGTACTTCCCTGTTATTGCATGTCTGACGATGTATAAGAATAATCTGCTTGAAACATCGGTTGGTGGCATTTATGGACAACAGTTATGGCACGTTTCCGCCCAAGCTGGTTACCGCCATCAGACCGAGGAATATGTCTATCCGCACCGGCAGATGGATTTCAGTCAGCTTTATGGCGAACTGAAAGGTCAATGTTTTGCAACGCTGTCATCAGCCATGCGACTGACGATAGATGCACGTGCAGCCTATACCGCCCATTTGGATGACCAAGTGGTGATGCCCTACGCAAACATGGACGCAAAGACCGTAGGCTATGTGAACCACAAGCACGACTATTCAAAAGCCAACTATACAGACCTGGGGGCCAGTGTGCGTGCAGACTATGCGCTGCCAGGTGGTCATTATGGACTCTTTGCAGGGGTGGCGATGGCAGCGGTCTTGTGTTCTTTGGGAACTCATCAACTGGACCTGCATGCTTCAGTAGGAATTACATTTTAATCACATAATATTAACAAAAACAAGAAAGAAAATGAAAAAGACAGTACTTTTGAGCATCATGATGATGCTGAGTTTTGGACTCATTATGACGTCCTGTAGTAGTGATGACGAAACACCCGTTGTTCCCTTGACTTCCCTGACGCTGGAGATTCCCTCCAATCTGGAGAATGCCGTATTGACAAATGCCAGCGCCGTAGTCACCAACGTGCAGACACAGAAGGTTGTCAACGTCATGGGCGACCAGTTTCTGAAGAATGGCAACAACTATCAGCTGCAGCTGGCCAACTTAGAGGAAGGCACCTACAACGTTGCTATGAAGGGACACCTCGACTTCACGCTGAACGGAGTTGCAGGACAGAAGGACTTTGAGGTAAAATCAGAAAATGTTAGCATTTCTGAGAAGTCTGCTTCGCTGAAGCTGACTGTCTCTACCTTTACAGCACAAGGCGGTTTTGTCATCAGCGAAATCTTCTTCACTGGCACCAGCACCGCTGAGGGGGGCTCCTACAGTGGCGACCAATACATCAGAATTACCAACAACTCTGACGTAACACTCTATGCCGACAGCATCGCCGTACTGGAGTCAGCCTTCCTGACCACGCAGAAACAGGACTATACACCCGACATCATGTCAACAGACTTCTCTGTACAAGCATGCTATATGATTCCTGGTACGGGTAAGAGTGTGCCCGTGGAGCCGGGTGCATCGCTGACGTTGGCTGTCAATGCCATCAATCACAAGACTGAGCAGCCCAACTCCATCGATCTGAGCGGTGCCGACTTCGAGTTCTACGATGAGTCGTCGAACGCCAACTTCACCGATCCCGACGGTAAGGCTCCCAACCTCGATAAGTGGTATTGCTATACAGCTACCATCTACCAGTTCCACAGCCGTGGCTTCAACTCAATGGCCATCGCCAAGATGAAGACCACGAAGGAAGACTGGTTGCAGAACAACGTCTACGATGCTAAGTATCTGTTTGTCTTCGGAGATTTCTCGAAGGAGATGACCAAGAAAGGAATCTATAAAGTTCCCAACGCTTGGATTCTGGACGGTGTGAACCTGAGTGTTGAGTCTGTACGCGAGTGGAACGTGTTAGATGCCAGCATCGATGCTGGTTGGACCTACTGCGGCAAGGTGGATCGCGATGAGACCCGCTTCAATAAATCAGTCATCCGCAAACAGGATGCCAACGGTAAGTATATTGATACCAACAACTCAACCAACGACTTCACGCCCGAGGCACCCGCTTCGCTGTTGAAATAAACCCATATAGAAGATGAAGAAAAATCTGTTGTGTATGTTGGCGCTGTTGCTGTCGCTTCAGGCGACGGCACAGTTGCCACAAGACCCCACTATTCGCAAGGGTAAACTGAAAAACGGCATGACCTACTACATCCGTCACAATGCAAAAGAGGCAGGTCTGGCCGACTTCTACATTGCCCAGCGCGTGGGTTCGATATTGGAGGAACCCCGTCAGCGCGGACTGGCACACTTCCTGGAACACATGGCCTTCAACGGCACAAAGAACTTCCCTGGCAAGGGCAAGAAATTGGGCATTGTGCCTTGGTGTGAGACCATTGGCGTGAAATTCGGCGCCAACTTGAATGCCTACACCTCTATCGATCAGACGGTGTATCACATCGGCTCCGCCCCATTGAAGCGTGAGGGTATTATCGACTCGTGTCTGCTGGTGCTCCACGACTGGAGCCACTACCTGTTGCTCGAAGATGCTGAAATCGACAAAGAGCGTGGCGTGATCCATGAGGAATGGCGCACCCGCCGTGCAGGAATGGCTGTGCAGCGACTACAGGAGCAGGCTATGCCCAAAATCTACAAAGGTACCAAATACGAGGATTGCATGCCCATCGGCTCAATGGATATTGTCGACCATTTCCCTTATCAAGACCTGCGCGACTATTATCAGAAGTGGTATCGCCCCGACCTGCAAGCCATCATCGTAGTGGGCGACATCGACGTCGACAAGATGGAGAAAAAAATCAAGAAGACCTTCTCGTCTATCCCCATGCCGAAGAATGCTGCCGAGCGCATATACTATTCTGTAGACGACAATGACAAGATGATCATCGACATCGAGAAGGATAAGGAACAGCCCATCGTGCTCTGCCACATCTATCAGAAACGCGAGGCGACACCCGACAGTGAGAAAAATACGGAGAGATATCTGCGCGACAACTATATCGACGGACTCATCAGCACAATGCTCAACGACCGTCTGGTGGAACTTCGCCAACAGCCCGTGCCACCCTTCCAGAGTGCTACGGGTCGTGCTTCGCAGTTCTTCCTCAGTCGTACAAAAGATGCGTTCTCTATCAGCATCAGCTGTAAGCAGGACAATATCCTAGGTGGTATCATCAGCGCTGTAGGGGTGGCGGAGCGTGCCCGTCAGCACGGATTTACGCAATCAGAACTGGATCGTGCCAAGAAACTGCGCCTGAATGCTGCCGAGCGCCGACAGAAGATGCAGGGCGACTACCGCAATTCTCATTATGTGAATGAGTGTGTAGCCAATTTCCTCGAAGGTGAGCCGCTGGTAAGCGTAGATTTCATGTGGGAGAACACCCAGAAACTCGACCGCGAAGTAACACTGGCTGAAGTGAATGCTGCCGTGAAGGAACTTATCACCGACAAGAATCAGGTGGTCATCATGTATGCCCCGGACAAGGAGGGTTTTGAGATTCCTTCAGAACAGCAGATAGAACAAGTGATTCTCGCCACCCAACAGCAGGTCTATGCACCTTATCAGGAGGCACTGCTGGCAGAATCGCTGGTCAGCGAGTTACCCAAGACTGGAACAATTATCAGCGAGAAGCCCTATCGTCACGGCTTCATAGAGATGACGCTGAGCAATGGCATGAAGGTCTATGCCAAGAAGACCGACTATGAGGCTGATGCCATTTCAATGCGTATGTATGGCGAAGGGGGAACCTCGCTCTATGGCGACGAGGACATTCCTAACTTCGCGCTGATTTCAAGTGGCGTCACAGAAGGAGGTGTTGGACAGTTTGATGCCGTCACCCTGCGCAAGATGCTGACGGGTAAGAGTGTTCGCGTTAGCCCATCAGTGGGCAGTCGCGGCCAGAGTATCAGCGGTAGTGCATCGCTGAAGGATATGGAGACCATGTTCCAACTGGCTTATCTCTACTTCACCCAGCCCCGCAAGGACACAGCCGCTTTTGCCGGACTGATGAATCGTCAGTATGCTTTCCTGGCCAACCGCAACGCCTCGCCGAAGGTGGACTACAACGACTCCATCCGTGCTATTCTCTATGATCATCATCCACGTATGCAGCCTGTGGTGCAGTCAACGCTTGAGAAGGTCAGCTACGACCGCATCCTCGAGATCTACAAAGAGCGTTTCAGCGATGCTGCCAATTTCAAGACCGTCATCATCGGCAACTACGACGAACAGCAGCTGCGCCAGTTTCTCTGTCAGTATCTGGCAACATTGCCTGCTGCCAATAAGCACGAGCAGACCGATTGGGCAAAGGTTCCGCAGATCGTTGGTGGCGAGAAAGTAGTGAAGTTCTGCAAGCCACAGGCCACGCCGCTGGCCAATGTCAGCATCTACCTCACTGCCGATGTTCCCTTCACACCGCAGAGCGACCTCGAACTCGACTTCCTGAAGCGCTGTCTGTCGATTGCCTATACTGACTCCGTACGTGAGGAAAAGGGTGGCACCTACGGTGTCAGCGTCGACTTCGAACTCGACAAGGATGACAAGCCCAACGCCACGATGAAGATCTCCTACAATGCCGATCCCAGTCGTTACAGCGAGCTGAATCCGATCATCTACCAGCAGTTGAAGAACATTGCAAACAACGGCCCTGCCGCCACGTCGATGCAGAAGGTGAAGGAGTACTTGATCAAGCAGTATGCTCAGGCCGCCATCACCAACGACTACTGGAGCTACATCATCTGGCACGAATTGGATGACGACGTCGACTTCGACCGCGACTACTGCCGCATGGTCAACGATATGACTGCTGACAACGTACAGCGTATGGCCCAGCAACTCCTAGCTGCCAAGCGTTGTATCGAGGTGACGATGCTGTCAGAGTAATACCTATATCTGATTAATTTCATATGATAGGTTGTTGAGGGTGCGCAATGCTTAAAACACCGCGTTTTAGGTATTGCGCACTTCATCTTTTCTCTCTAATTTTGCAGCGTGTTTTATTGCAAATTTTCATTATATTGAACTTTTTCCCTTATATATTATTGGCGTGAAAGCATAGTCAGTCAACCAACTGATCTAACAGTGCCTGACAGCCCTCTAATACGTCGCGCCACGTGGCCTCGAAGTTACCTGTGTACCACGGGTCGGCCACGTCGCCAGGGCGTCGGGTGAAGTCCATCAGCATCACAATCTTTCCTTCTGGGTCGCCGCCGCAGATACGTTGCATGTTGCGGATGTTCCACGAGTCCATGCCTATCAGCAGGTCGAAGCGGTTGTAGTCTGAGCGTGTCATCTGCCTAGCAGTCTTTCCTGAGCAACCGATACCATGCTCCGCCAGCTTGCGTCGGGCTGGGGGATAGACGCCGTTGCCTATCTCCTCTGTCGAGGTGGCTGCCGACTCAATGTAGAAATCGTCCTCGCGTCCGGCTTGCCTGACGAGGTCCTTCATCACGAACTCCGCCATCGGACTTCGGCAGATATTCCCGTGACAGACAAAAAGTATTCTATGCATCATGCTCGTTAGCCGTTTTTGTTTAATCTTGGCAATTTTCATTGCAAAGGTAGCGTATTTCGCTGAATAATGCTCAATTTTTTGCTGTTTTTTGTACCTTTGCACCCAAATTAGAACAACGATGGCAATAGACAGTGCAATATTTCGTAGAAGTGAGCTGCTGCTGGGAAGCGAGGCGATGGATCGCATTGCCCAGAAGCGTGTGATCATCTTTGGCGTGGGCGGCGTAGGCTCTTGGTGTGCTGAGAGTCTGGTGCGCAGTGGCATCCGCCATCTGACAATTGTCGACTCAGACCGTGTGTGCATCACCAATATCAATCGTCAGCTGATGGCTACCACCAAGACTGTTGGACAGGTGAAGGTGGAAGCCCTGAAGGAGCGCCTGCTCACCATCAATCCTTCAGCAGAAATCACAGCCCTGCAACAGATCTTCAGCGAGGAGAGCGCCCCCAATTTCCATTTGGAGGACTACGACTATATCATCGACGCTATCGACTCGCTGAAGGATAAGGCAGCCCTCATCCTCCTGGCTTGCAAAACAAAGGCCAAGCTTTTTTCTTCGATGGGCGCTGCCCTGAAGCTCGACCCCACGCGCATCAAAGTCACCGAGTTTTGGAAGGTACAGGGCGATCCATTGGCACGTGCCTTACGAAAGAAGTTCAAGTCGCAGAAGCAGTTCCCTAAGCGCAAGTTCCAGTGTGTGTATAGTGATGAACTATTGGAGAACCGTGGTCATAATGCCACCTGTGGTACGGAGCAGTGTATGTGTCCCAAAGCCCAAAATGGCCCAGGCGACCAGAGTCTCCTGAACCATGAGTGGTGTTCTTCCAAAGCCCAAATCAACGGCACCCTTGCCCACATCACCGCCATCTTCGGATTTATGCTGGCAGGACTCGTTGTTCAGGATGCCACAATTTGACAAATGTTTGGGAGTTTTGGAGTGTAGGAGTTTAGACGTCACTTTCTTCGAGTGTCTGCGTCATGACACGATTCTATTTCGTCGGCTGCGACATAGGCATTCTCCTGACCGGCAGTACAGATTTTTTTGAACAATTATTGTGCCATTTTCAGAAAAATGCGTACTTTTGTACGCGAAAAGGCTGCAAACACAAAACGATATGTACGAACATATACTGGAAGATGCGATATTTATGATGCTTTATGCCGTCGTCACGGTGCTGGCGGCGCTGGGCAGCGTTTACCTGTTGTTCCGGCGGGGCAACGCCTTTGCTGCCGACGTCACGCCGCCATTGCGGCTCAGGCGCTGGACGGCTGCGTTCCTGGCGGTCATCGCCTTGGGCCACGTGTGGTACTGGCCGGGAACCATGATGGCCGATGGCGATGCGGCTGCGCTGTGGATGCTCATCGGCGGACTGCTCGACTGTCTGCTGACCATCCCCGTGGCCCTTGTCGTCATGCTCTGCATGTTGCAAGACAAACGCCGGCCGCTGTGGCCCGTGTGGCTAGCTATGGTGCCGCTGGTCATTATGATGGGGGTGAACATTGCTAACCGCAGCGATGCCCTGTTGCCGTGGATGCAGGGCTATTTCCTGCTGGCAAGCATCGGCTTTATGATATATATGGTGTTCGAGGTGCGGCAGTACGGCCGATGGCTGCGCGACAACTATGCCGACCTGGAGCACAAGGAGGTGTGGCAGAGCCTGCTGGTATTGGCCGTCATCATGTTCCTGTTCGTCTATTACGTGACGGGCTACGGCAGCATCACCTACGAGTTCATCATCCAGCTGTGCGGCATCGCGCTCGTGGCCTATCTGCTGTGGCGTGTGGAGACGCTGGCCGACCTGAGCATCTCGCAGTCTCCGTCGTCCGAAACCAACTCCGATGCCACCTATGAGCAGATCGGTGCCTTGCTCAAGCAGCAGTGTGAGGACACGCAGCTCTACCTGCAGCACGACCTGACGCTCTCGCATCTGGCGCATGCCCTGGGCACCAACCGCACCTACCTCGGCATGTATTTCTCGCGTCAGGGCACCACCTACAACAGCTATATCAACGATCTGCGCATCGACTGTTTCGTCCGTCTCGTCCGTGAGGCCAACGCTGCCCAGCGTCCCTTCACCGCCCAGGAACTGGCCGCCCAGAGCGGCTACCGCAGCTACCGCACCTTCAGCGTAGCCTTCAGGGAGCGCAAGGGCCAGAGCGTCACGGCGTGGATGAACGAAGAGGGGAGCGCATAAGAGCGCCCCTTCGTTCAGTGCTCGGCACTTCGTTCAGTGCTCGACACTTCGTTCAGTTCTCGGCACTTAAGTGTCGAGCACGGGACGAACGGGACGAACGGGACGAACGAAAACGAACAAAAAAAAGAAAACCAAAAACAATGATAAAGGCCCCTGTCAAGCACAACCGCCTGCGGCGAATGGAGAAGCACGACTACACTTCGTCCTGCATCTATCTGATTACGGTGACGACGGAAGGCCGCCAGCGCCTTCTGGGTACGCTGGTGGGTGACAGTGCCGCCACTGCCGCCATCGAGCCGACGCCGCTGGGCGCCTATGTCGCGGAGGCCTTCCGTCAGACGGCTGCCGAGACGACGAAGAAGACCGGCTGCCGCGTTCAGGTGCTCCATTATCAGATCATGCCCGACCATTTCCACGGCATCCTCTATGTCCGCGACACCCTCCCTGCCGATTACGCCCTGGGTAAAATCGTCGCCGCCTGGAAAAGCGCCTGCACCCACGCCCTTTGGGCTTCATTGAGTGCTCCACACTTAAGTGCGGAGAACGGGACGAAGGACTTAAGTTCCGAGCACAGAACAGCCCTTTTCTCCCGCGGCTTCAACGACCGCATCCTGTTCCGCAGGGGCCAGCTGAAGACCTGGGTGGCCTACCTCGACGACAACCCGCGGCGCCTCTGGCTCAAGTGGCATTTCCCCGACCGTCTGCGCAAGGTCTATGACTTCACCGCCGGCCAGAAGGGCCACCGCTATACCGCCGTCGGCAACACGTTCCTCGTCACCTATCCCGAGCGCCTCCAGGTGCGCTGTCATCGCAACCTGACGGCGGAGCAGATACAGCAGGAGGTAGAGAAATACCTGAGAGAGGCCCACCGCGGTACGGTGCTCGTATCGCCGTTTATCTCGCCGGCAGAGAAGGCCGTCTTTGAGGCCTGCTATCGGGAAAGGCTCCCCATGATACATATCGTCAACCGCGGGCTGGACGGCAAGTTCAACTACCCCTCCGGCAGAGACCTGTCGGGCTGCTCCGATGGTTTCCTGTTGGTGCTGGCGCCCTATGCCGACTATAGCGCCGAAACCGCTGCCGCCCGCATCACCCGGGCTCAATGCCTCGACATGAATGCCTACGCCGCCGACCTGGCTACCGTCACGCTAGCGTAGCCTTCGCTCCCTTCGTTCTGTGCTCGAAACTTAAGTTCAGTTCTCGGCACTTAAGTGTCGAGCACAGGACGAAGCGCCCCCATTTCTCGATGAAATGGGGGATTTTTGATGCGGGGACGAAAAGTACAGGGGAGCGGGGGAGTGGCAGAATTTACAAAAATGTGGCAGAATTTACAAAAAATGCATCCGAGGGCGTTTTGCTCTTGCAAAATTCGGAAAGATTTCGTAACTTTGGGGGCAAAAACTATTTAAAGAAAACAATATGTACGAACATCAAGGCATAGGCGATTGGCTCTTCGTGGCGCTCTACGGGGCGGTGGCGATGATGGCGGTGCTGGCAGGCGTCGTAAACAAGCGATCTTTGAGTTATTGAGACAAACGGATATTTTCTGGGGGAATTTTTCTAAACACGAATTACCACGAATTGAACATGAATTTTTCATGAATGAGAAATTATATGGGCAATTACATGAAAATTATATGTTAAAGAAAGAAGAACTTTCGAGAAATTTGTGTATATTTGCACGCGAAAGACGTGCGAAGCTGCTCATGCTCGGCAAAATGAGCAAGCTCTTTTGCCCTCGCTTAACCGCAGCTTTGTCAGGCAGAAACAATTAAACAACGACGATTATGGCAACATTGGTATTACAGATTCCCGACGAGAGCCTCGTGCAGAAGGTAAAGCAGGCCTGCAAGATGATTGTGGGCGTGGCTTCGGTAAAGGTGCAGCAACCTGCAAAGGAAAAGGAGTACGACATCACCAAGACCGCGGGCTACCGCGAGGCGATGGACGACGTGAAAAACGGCAGAGTGTATCACGCAGAGAGCGTGGACGATATGTTCAAGCAGATACTTGGCGAGGAGGCATTTAGCAAAATCCGCAGAAGCAATGTATAGCATCGATTACACCAAGCGCTTCAATAAAGATTTGAAGCGCTGTATGAAGCGAGGCCTTGACTTACAGCTGATTCTTGATGCGATCGCCCTGCTCAGAACTACCGGCACTCTGCCTGCTAAGTATCGCCCCCACAAGCTTTCGGGTGACAAGAACGGACAGTGGGAATGCCATATACAGCCCGACTGGCTGATGACGTGGGAGCAGAACGACACACAGCTGACACTTCTGTTCCTGCAAACCGGCACACACGCAGACTTGTTCTGACGCGCCGCACATTAATTCCCCCACAGAAAATCGCGAGTAAGCGAGAGCAGAAGAGCTTGCTCATTCTGCCGAGCGTGAGCGATTTCGACCAAAGGTCAAAAATATCCGCCGAGACATCGGGAGATGGCTCGGCGAATTGTATTCACTCCCCTCGCCCTTTGGAGCGCTCGGCGCTTGCGACGCTTTGCTAGCAAAGAATGGGTCGGGGGCGCGGATATCCGTTTGGTCTCAGAGACAAGATGAAACGAACACGGATCACGCGGAGGAGACGAAGAAGACAAGATGAAACGAAGACGGAGCACGCGGAGGAGACGGATAGGAAGATGAATCCGAATAATCCGGGGGCGAGACAAAAAGAAAACATATATATAATTCACTTAATTATTAACATTTTTAAAAATTAAAATTATGAGAAAAAACAAATTATTACTTCTGCTCGCGCTGCTCTTGACGGCGGCGAC
>CAMVDU010000037.1 GCA_947166345.1 uncultured Prevotellaceae bacterium | reverse complement strand
AACCACAAATCAGTGGCTGACCGAACTTGTTTCCGAAGTCAGAAGCACCATTCGATGCCTTAATCAGAATCTGCTCTGGTGTCTGATACAGCCACTGACGAACGGGCAGAATGTTCTCCCAATCGCGAGAAACTCCGGATTTTCCAGAGATTCTGGATTCTCCGGATTCATCCAAACGGGGGTACGCCGTCATATAAACAGCTGTACCAGCGATAGGCCATGAACCAACACCACCACCCATACGGTCGCGGATTTCACCACCAGTACCTGTAGCGGCACCATTGAATGGCTCTACTGTTGTAGGGAAGTTGTGTGTCTCAGCCTTCAGCGAGATGACACTCTCGATATCTTTTACCTGGAAGTAGTCGCTGGTGCTCTGATCCTTTGGAGCGAACTGCTCAACCACAGGACCCTGTGCAAAAGCAACATTATCCTTATAAGCCGAAAGAATCTTATTAGGATTCTCCTGTGTAGTCTTCTTAATCATCGCGAAGAGCGAACTCTCCATCTCTTGACCATCGATGATGAATGTACCACCGAAGATCTTATGGCGGCAGTGTTCAGAGTTAATCTGGGCGAAACCGAAGATCTCAGAATCGGTCAGAGGACGACCGTTCTGTTTCTCCAGTCCATGCAGATATTCAATCTCCTCAGGGCTAAGAGCCAGACCTTCCTGCTCGTTATATTCTTCCAGATTGTCCACATACTTGATGGGCTCAGGCTTGATGTTAATCGTAAAGATGTCCTGGTTCAGACCATTATACATGCGCTGCAACATCTCGTCGTGCTCTGCATCCTTGCTCGCCACCGCGAAGTACTCCTCAATACGGCTGATGCCCTTGAGGCCCATATTCTGTGTGATCTCAACAGCATTCGTCGACCACGGGGTCACCATTTCGCGACGCGGACCAACGAAGAATCCATCCATCGTCTGGGCGTCAACGAGTTCGGCATTGCCGTAGAGCCAACAAAGTTCTTGTACTTCATTCTGGTTAAGCTGATGGTCCACCTGCGTGGCAATCACGCTCTTTTGTGGGGTCTTGAAGAAAAGAATCATATTACCTGATTATCTAATGTTTTGAAATTTGCGTGCAAAGGTACGAATAAGCGAGCGAAAAACCAAATTTTATTTGGATTTTTCCGAGCGAAAGTACCTTCGAGTATCAAAGTGCAAAATAATTATGAATTATGAATTATGAATTAAAAATTATTTTGTACCTTTGCAACTTGAATGCTAAAAACTACATATGATGACATACACAATTGAGAAGGTGGCTACCCTTATCGGGGCGCGCCGTTATGGTGATCATGAGACAACCATAGGTTGGTTGCTTACTGACAGTCGCTCTCTGTGTTTCCCTGAGCAGACATTGTTTTTCGCCTTGCGCACAAAACGCAATGACGGTCATAAATATATTTCCGAACTCTACCGCCGTGGGGTTCGGTCGTTTGTCGTAGAACAGGTGCCGGAGGATTATCAGGTCCAGTATGCTGATGCCAATTTCCTGAAAGTACCATCGCCATTGGCGGCTTTACAGCGCTTGGCCGAGCGCCATCGTGATGAGTTTGATATCCCTGTGGTAGGCATCACGGGTTCTAACGGAAAGACGTGGGTGAAAGAGTGGCTTTACCAGTTGCTGATGCCCTCCATGAAGGTGACGCGCTCGCCAAAGAGCTATAACTCACAGATTGGTGTACCCCTCAGCGTGTGGCTGTTGAACGAACAGACCAAGGTAGCTCTGTTTGAAGCCGGTATCAGCAAGCCCGACGAGATGTTGGCGTTGCACGACATCATTCAGCCCACAATCGGTGTGCTGACATCGTTGGGTAGTGCCCATCAGGAGAATTTCCGTAATATGGAAGAGAAATGTATGGAGAAGCTGCAACTCTTCCGCGATACTCAGGTTATCATCTATCCTTCTGACGATGACACCGTGAGCCGTTGTGTGCGTCGTTCGCAGTATCAGGGCGAGCGAATAGGCTGGTCACGCTATAACAGCAAGGCTCCCATGTATGTGAGACGTGTCGAGAAATCTCAAGTCTCCTATGTATATAAAGGTGTAGAGGGTAGCTACGACATCCCGTTTATTGATGAGGCAAGTATCGAGAACTCTATCACCTGTGCTACTGTGGCCCTTACTTTGGGACTGACGCCAGAGGAAATTGCTGACCGTATGGCCCGCTTAGAGCCTATCGCTATGCGACTGGAGGTAAAGGAAGGACAACGTGGTCTGACATTGATCAACGACTCCTATAATAGTGATGTCAACTCGTTGGATATTGCACTCGACTTCATGAATCGGCGTCCGGAGCAGACGGGAAAGCGTAAGACGCTGATTCTGAGTGATATCTATCAGACTGGTGAGTCGTCGGCAGAGTTGTATCGTGAGGTTTCCGAACTGGTGGTCAAACGTGGTATCGACCGATTCATCGGTATTGGTCCTGAGATTACCAGTCAGGCTGCGAAGATAGAGATTGGTCAGAAGTGGTTCTTCGACAATGTGGAACAGTTCCTGCAGAGCAGTCTGTTCCGTTCACTTCACAACGAGATTGTGTTGCTGAAAGGTGCTCGTTCGTTTGGTTTCGAGCGCATCAGCGAAATGCTGGAACAGAAGGTCCATGAGACCATCCTCGAGGTTGACCTCAATGCTGTGGTGGACAACCTGAATTATTTCCGTTCGTTCTTGAAGCCAGATACCAAGATGGTGTGCATGATCAAGGCTGATGCCTACGGTGCAGGAGCCGTTGAGATTGCCAAGACGTTGCAAGACCATCGTGTGGACTATCTGGCTGTGGCTGTGGCTGACGAGGGTGTGACCCTGCGCAAGGCAGGCATCACGCAGAATATCATTGTGATGAACCCCGAGATGTCATCGTTCAAGACACTCTTCGACTATGACCTGGAACCTGAGGTCTATTCCTTCCGACTGATGAATGCTCTGATAAAAGCAGCCCGTCATGAGGGTATCACGGGATGGCCTGTCCATATCAAGCTTGACACGGGCATGCATCGTCTGGGCTTCGACCCACACAACGATATGGATGAACTCATAGACCTGTTGAAACACCAGTCGGCCATCATTCCACGTTCCGTCTTCACACATTTCGTGGGCAGCGACAGCGATGACTTCGACAATTTCTCGCGTCTGCAGTTTGAACGTTTTGATACGGCCAGCAAGAAACTGCAAGGTGCCTTCTCGCACAAGATTCTTCGTCATATAGACAACTCGGCGGGTATCGAACACTTCCCTGAACACCAACTGGATATGTGCCGATTGGGCATTGGACTTTATGGCGTGAATCCCTATGCTCCTAATGGAGAGTTTAGAACTGAGAAGGCGGTAGCAAGCTCTACACTCTACACTCTACACTCTACACTTCAGTGCGTCAGCACGCTGAAGACCACCATCCTCCAACTGCGCCGTGTGCCGAAGGAAGAGACCGTGGGCTACAGTCGTAAGGGCATTCTGACACGTGACAGTATGATTGCTGCTATTCCTATTGGTTATGCCGACGGACTGAACCGTCGTTTGGGCAACCGTCATTGCTACTGTCTGGTAAACGGTCAGAAGGCAGAGTATGTGGGTAATATCTGTATGGACGTTGCTCTGATTGACGTTACTGACATCCCCTGTCAGGAGGGTGACAGCGTGGAGATTTTCGGTAAGAACCTGCCTGTCACCGTGCTGAGCGACGTCCTTGAAACCATTCCCTACGAGGTGCTGACGGGTGTCTCAAACCGAGTGAAACGCGTGTATTATCAAGACTAACTTTAAATATAAGATTATTATGGCTATTGTAAAAGGAAGAACAAAAGAGTGGGAAACAATGCACTCTCTTTGGATTCTATGGAGTTTTTTCGGCTTCGGTTTTATTAGTTTTGCTATTATTAGTAATAAGTTGAAGAATAAGGTGTGGGCTTGTTTTGCACTCATTTATGCAGCTATTTTTGCTGTTGGTGTCCTCACTGTGCCTGACGATGCGCCTATCTATTTGTCTTACGATTCTAAGAATGTTGTTTTGGCGATTGTAGGTGTAGGATGGGTTGTTTCACTTATTCATTGTTTTCTTGTAAGAAAAGAATATCTTATTGGCCTTGACGCTATTGACTCTGACGAGCATCGTCAAGAAGAAGCTGAGAGGATAAGGAAAAAGTACCAAAACTAATCTTTTTTTGGTATTTTACGTGTTTTTGACAGAAAAATGTGTAATTTTGCACCCGACTACGTTTAAAACAATCAATACAACAATTGAATAATGGAACAATTCTTTAGTTACATTAACCAGATGGGAGCACCGGTGATGATGCCGATACTCTTTACAATCATCGGTCTCTGCATTGGGCTGAAGTTCGGAAAATCTATGAAGAGCGGCCTCTACGTAGGTGTGGGCTTTGTAGGACTAGGTGTTATTACAGGACTGTTGACCGACTTTTTCCCTGAACCTATAAACAAGTTCTCCAATGTCTTTGACATAGATTTGCATGTCTTTGATATGGGCTGGCCTGCTGCCGCAGCTGTGGCCTATAATACTTTGGTGGGAGCACTTATCATACCCGTATGTCTGCTGATAAACTTTCTACTACTCGTAACTAAGTGTACACGTACCGTTAATATCGACTTGTGGAACTACTGGCACTTCGCTTTTATAGGGGCTGTTGTTTACTTTGTCATGGGCCACAGTTTGGCATGGGGCTATTTCGCCGCTATCATCTGTTATATCATCACGTTGGTAATGGCTGATCGTACGGCAGAGAAGTTTCAGGGCTACTACAGCGATTTGAAAGGTATCTCCATTCCCCAACCATTCGTACAAGGCTTTACGCCGTTTGCCGTCGCCATTAACTGGCTGCTCGACAAAATTCCAGGTTTCTCGAAGTTGAATATTGATGCCGATGGACTGAAGAAGAAGTTCGGTGTGTTGGGCGAGCCCATCGTATTGGGTGTCATCGTGGGCGCACTCATCGGTGCCTTGGCTCATATTAACGATTTTGCCGACATGGAGGCGTTCCGTGCCGCTAAGGAGGCCAAACTTCAGGAGTCCAATCCCTTGGCAGTACTCTCTATGACCGATCTATGGGTGAAATACATTATCAAGGACATTCTCTTCCTCGGTGTCACCATGGGGGCTGTGATGGAGCTCATACCCCGTATCACCAAGCTGTTCATCGATGGACTGATGCCTATTTCCGACAAAACCCGTGAGTTGGTCAGTCGCAAGTTCAAGGGCAAGACTATTCACATAGGTATGTCGCCTGCACTGGTTATTGGCCATCCGACTACGTTGGTGTGTTCCGTATTGCTAATCCCTGTTATCCTGGTTATGGCCGTTATCCTGCCAGGCAACCAGTTTTTGCCTGTTGCATCGCTAGCAGGTATCTTCTACGTTTTCCCCATGATCCTTCCTTATACGAAGGGCAATGTGGTGAAGACTTTCATTATCGGCCTCATCGCTATAGTTATTGGATTATTATTTGTCACCGATATGGGTAAGGATTTCCAGTCAGCAGCCAATGATGTTTTTGCCAATACTGGCGACAAGGCTGCAAAGATTGAAGAATACAAGGATAAGGTCACGGGCAAAATGGTGCAGTATGAAGCCGGTGCCCTTGATTTCGCCTCTTCGCTCTTCTCATGGGTGATTTACAAGTTCACATCTGTGTGGAAATATTTTGGGGCCGGCATTCTCACACTTATCACTTTTGGCATGCTGCTGTGGAACCGTCATCGTATTGTGGCCGAGGAGAAAGCAAACAAACAAAATCAAGCATAAAAGATATGAAGAGAACACTTTTTTCTTTAGCCCTGTTCCTTGGGACATTGGGCATCAATGCTCAGCAGAGCGTACAGTTCCAGACGGCTTGTCATCCAGAGGATGTGAAGCACTATGACACGAAGACCCTTCGTGAGCGCTTCGTGATGGAGAAGGTGATGGAGGCCGACAAGATCAACCTCACCTATTCGCACTACGACCGCTTCATCTTCGGTGGTGCGATGCCAGTAAACAAAACCCTGAAGCTGGAGAACTTCCTCGAGTTGGGTCTCGATGTGGATCCTACCATCAAGGACAAGTACTTTCTTTATAACCGTGAGCTCGGCGTGGTGAACTGCGGCGAGGGCGACGGTGTGGTCATCGTCGATGGTAAGGAGTATGCCCTCTCACCCAAGGAGGCCCTTTATATCGGTCGCGGACATATCGGCAAGGACAAGGATGTGAACAAGGAAGTGCTGTTCCGTTCGAAGGATGCCGCTAAGCCTGCCAAATTCTATCTGAACAGCGCCACCGCCCACCAGCACTATAAGACGCAGTGGATTACCCTCGACGGTCGTAAGGGCTCGCTGAAGGCCGCCGTCTGGGGACCTGTCGGTTCGCTGGAGGAGTGCAACAACCGCACGGTCTATAAGCTCATCGTCAATGACGTGCTGGAGGAAGGTCCCTGCCAGTTGCAGCTTGGTCTGACGCAGCTCAACCCGGGTGCTGCCTGGAACACGATGCCCCCTCACACCCACGGTCGTCGCATCGAGGCCTACTACTATTTCAACCTGCCTCAGAACCAGACCATCGCCCATATCATGGGACAGCCCGAGGAGAGCCGCGTGGTGTGGCTTCACAACGAGCAGGCCATCATGTCGCCTGAGTGGTCTATGCACGCTGCTGCTGGTACCTACTACTATACCTTCATCTGGGGCATGGCTGGTGAGAACCTCTACTATAACGACAAGGACAATATTCCCGTAATCGATATCAAGTAATTATCAATTGTCAATTATCAATTGAATTATGACACCAATTCAAACTGCTAAAATGTCCAACTTCCGTTGGGTTATCTGTGGGTTGCTCTTCCTGGCAACCACCATCAACTACATGGACCGTCAGGTTCTCTCGCTGACGTGGAAAGACTTCATCGCTCCCGACTTCCACTGGACCGATGACCACTATGGTACCATTACGGGTCTTTTCTCTATCTTCTATGCTGTGGCCAACCTCTTTGCTGGTAAGTTCATCGACTGGATGGGTACCAAGAAAGGCTATCTCATCGCCATCTTCGTATGGTCTGTAGGTGCCTGTCTGCATGCTTTCTGCGGCTGGGCAGCTCTGGGTATTGCAGGCGGCAGTATTGTGGCTCTGACCACCATCTCCGTATGGTTGTTCCTGGCCTGTCGTATGATTCTGGCTGTGGGTGAAGCAGGCAACTTCCCTGCTGCCATCAAGGTGACGGCAGAATACTTCCCCAAGAAAGACCGTGCGTTTTCTACCTCCATTTTCAATAGTGGTGCCTCTGTGGGCGCTTTGGCTGCTCCCGCCACCATTCCCCTCTTGGCTCGCGCTTGGGGCTGGGAGATGGCATTCATCATCATCGGTGCCCTGGGTTTCCTTTGGATGGGCCTTTGGGCATGGCTCTATGACAAACCTGCCAAGAACAAGCGTGTTAATCAGGCTGAGCTCAACTATATCGAACAGGATCGTGATATAGCCGATGTGCAGGATCGTGACAATGTTAAAGAGGAGAAGCCCATTCCTTTCTGGGAGTGCTTCAAATACAAGCAGACGTGGTCGTTTGTTGTGGGTAAGTTCATGACCGATGGTGTTTGGTGGTTCTTCCTCTTCTGGGCACCTGCGTATTTCAGCGACCAGTATGGCTACACCAGTGACTCTACGATGGGTATCCTGCTGATTCTTACCCTCTACCTTATCGTGACAGTTGTCAGTATTGGAGGTGGTTACCTGCCTACCTATCTTGTTGAGAAACGTGGCATGAACCCCTATCTGGGTCGTATGCGTGCCATGTTGATCTTTGCCTGTTTCCCCCTGTTGGGCGTGTTTGCACAGCCTTTGGGAGCCTACAGCGCATGGTGGCCTGCCATCCTGATAGGATTGTTGGGCGCTGGTCATCAGGCTTGGTCGGCAAACCTCTTCTCAACAATTGGTGACATGTTTCCCAAGAGCACTATCGGTACCATCACAGGTATCGGCTCTATGGCAGGTGGTCTCGGCTCGTTTGCCATCAACAAGGGCTCTGGTTCGTTCTTTACATGGGCCGATGGTCTCTCTATAGAGAAAGTCGGGGCAGACAACGCCTTCACATTCTTCGGCTTCGACGGCAAGCCCGCTGCTTATATGGTGGTATTCTGCATCTGTGCCGTAGCCTATCTCATCGGCTGGTTCATTATGAAGTCACTCGTGCCTAAGTATAAGCCCATCATCCCCGAGGATTAATCCTTTTGGGCTTGACATAGCTACATTTAGCATAAAAAACCTCCGCTTCTTCACTCTGGAAGCGGAGGCTTTTTTTATTGTCGAATGCTTAAATTCTCTGCACCGTAACACGTTTTCCAACACAGCCTGATACTCTCTTCAACACAAGGAGAGTCACTCTTCAACACAAACTGACGCACTTTCCTACCTTTTGACTTAAGTCAAAGAGTCGCGTGACTTAAGTCAAAAGATCTTCCGACTTAAGTCAAAAGGTCTTGTGACTAAAGTCAAACGGTTGCCTTTTGCGTCACTTCGCCTCACGATCAGCGTTTTCTACCTCTTGTCAAGGATACTCTTGACTTGGTCAATGGTGTATTCCATGGGGACTGTTAGGTCTTTGTGCCACTCGCTGCTGTCCCAGGCACCAAACTTGCCACCGTTGCCAACGATGTAATAGACGGTGTTTCTTGTGACCTTTCTGTTTTCTGCGTCATAGTAGGTGGTGGGGACATAGTAGGTGTTCAGGTATTCGTACTCGGGCTTGACGATGACCTTTCCAGGCGAGGTGCTGGTGGTGCTGACAATGCCCATGCGACGGTTCTTGGTCACCTTGGCATTGCCAAAGGAGGTGAGCTCTATGCGGTCGTACTCGCAGGGCAGGATGTAGCCTGCATTACCACCATAGAGAGCCTGCGTGTTGGGATTCAGCAAGCCGTGTTTCATCAACCCGTCGCTGCCTCTTTTCGTCACGTCGAGCATCAGGAATCTTTTTCCATCATAATATCCTGGCTCGTACACGACTTCTATGCTGCCGAACTGGGGGGCGAATAGCTCTCGCCGTCCATCGCAAAGGCCATAATTGCCTTGGAAATCCCTCACCTTGAAATAGTTCTCCACCATTTCCACCTTGGCATATTCGCCTATCTTCTTGTCGTTATAGTCGTAGAGCGCCCATTCCTCACGTCCGTTGGGATAGGTCTTGCCGTAGGCTGTCGATTTGAACTCATTTGTCAGCTTCTTGTCATACTCATTACGAATATTCACGCTGGAGAGGTGTTCTCCGCTGGAGGGAACAGAAGGTGTGTAGGATGGGGTAGGGGATGACGAACTGGAATATGAAGGCGTTGTGGTGGCAGTATTTTTTCTCTTCAACGCATCCTCAGCCACTTTCAGAATATTCTGTTCAGCATCCCACGATTTGTTCCACGCAGCATCTCGGTCTTTTTTCTTCTTTGCCGTAAGTGATAAATGAATAAGATGCCAGTACTCTTTGATGGCCTCACCCAAACGGCATCCGCTATGGATGTTGTCACTACTGATATAACTGTCATGAGTACAGGGTCTGCCGCATTCAGGGCATTTCCCTCCAATAAAAGGCCACCTGGGAGTAGGACTGGTGGGCTTCTCCTGGGCAGGCGTATAGTCCTTCAGACTCGTGCTTTGATGCTCCTCTTCCTTGGACTCATAATAGGGGCAACCCTTCTTGTGTTGGACACCTTCCATCAACTTGTGGTTATGTGTCATTAGTACGCCACAATGTGCGCACACGGCTTCTGGTACTTCTGGTATCTGTGCAAAGATTGCAAGGGGAAATGCAAGCATCAATGCTGTAATCAGTTTCTTCATAATCAGTTAGTTTTTAGTTAAGTGGTATATAGCTTCTGTCTGAGAATCATTCGCTATTCTCATTTTCCTTTGTGATCCCGTTGGGATTCAAACCCAAGACCTTCAGAACCGGAATCTGACGCTCTATTCAGCTAAGCTACGGGACCTTTTGCAAAAATGTGTGTGCAAAGGTAATGTTTTTATTTGAGGTTTGAGGTTTGAGGTTTGAGATTTGGGGGTAGATTATGGTTATTTAACACTGGTGGACTAGAAAACGCGCAAGAAAATAGCCTGTTTGCAAAAAAATCTCAATTCTCAATTCTCAATTCTCAAATCTTTTATTACCTTTGCACCCGAAATAGAGCTATGCATAGAAAATAGGAGATGAAAAGGTGGCTTGTTGCCCTGTTTGGCATCGTATGGTTGCTGACGGGGTGTAAGAATGACAAGGTGGACGTCGTGAAGTTGAATATTGATACCGACACGACGCAGAAAGCTCAGGAACAGCCTCAAGAGACTGTCGAGGAGGAAGACTTGCTTGCCTCGCAGCCTATGCCCAGCTCGGCTGAGAAGCTGTTCGACGATTTTATCTTTAACTTTGCATCAAGCAAGCGCTTGCAGATGGAGCGTATTGTGTTCCCTCTGAAGGTGAACTCTGGCTATAAGGAGGAAGAAATACAGAAAGACGACTGGCAGATGGAGCGTTTCTTCATGGACGACGGCGTCTATACCATCTTGTTTGACAATCAGGAGCAGATGGAACGCATCAAGGATACCCAGATTGACAATGTGACGGTGGAACGCATCTTCCTGGACCGTGACTTCGTTCGTCAGTATCTGTTCAGCCGACAGAACGGTCGTTGGATGCTGTGCGAGATTCGCAACCAGACGCTCCCTCGCAATCCTAATGCCTCGTTCATCAAGTTCTACCAGCAGTTTGTGACCGACTCTTCTTTCCAGCGTGCCAGTCTGAGCAACGAGATTGACTATTCAGGTCCTGATCCTGACAGCGATTATGAGTCAGGCGACGAGGACTATCTGGATATGGCTGGCAACGATGAAGAGGAACAGGACGCTTTGGAGGGCTTTATCTCGCCCGACCTGTGGGATGACTTTGCCCCCGAGCTGCCTCAGACCATCCTGTATAATATTGTTTACGGCCATCCTGAAGCTGACTCGTCGAAAAAGATCCTGATGCTGCGTGGTGTGGCCAACGGTCTGGAGGAGGAGCTGACGTTTGAGCGTAAGGGTCAGCGTTGGAAACTGACTAAACTATCCAGATAAGCTGACACTATGAAGGATTTCCGCGATTACAGTCTTTTACCTCACAATACTTTCGGCATCGATGCCCGCTGCCGTCGTTTTGTGGCTTATGAGAGCGTCGATGAGGCCCGTCAGCTGGCTCGTGTCTTGACTGATGCCGACCAGCCCCTGCTCATCATTGGTGGAGGTAGCAATCTGCTGCTGACACACGACTTCGAGGGAACTGTAGTGCGCTCCGAGATACGAGGCATAGAAGTGCTTGAGGAGAACGACAGCGAGGTGCTGGCCCGTGTGGGCAGCGGCGAATGCTGGGACGACTTTGTGGCTACGTGCGTGGAACGTGGTTGGTATGGTGCCGAGAACCTGTCGCTGATACCTGGCGATGTGGGTGCCAGCGCCGTACAGAATATTGGTGCCTATGGCGCTGAGGTGGCTACTATTATATATAAGGTGGAAGCCGTTCGTCTGAATGATGGCGAATGTGAAACCATTCCTGCTGAGGCTTGTCACTATGGCTATCGTCAGAGTCGTTTCAAGCAGGAGTGGAAGGGACGCTATCTCATTACTCATGTGGTGTATCGCCTTTCGAAGGTGTTCCGTCCGCTGTTGGACTATGGCAATATTCGTGCCGAGCTGGAGCGCCAGGCTATCACCACACCTACGGCCCTACAGTTGCGCAACGCCATCATTGCCATTCGTCAGGCAAAGCTGCCCGACCATCGTGTGGAGGGCAATGCAGGCAGCTTCTTCGTCAATCCCGTTGTACCTCGTCAGCAGTTCGAGGCCTTGCTGAAGCGTTATCCCCAGATGCCCCACTATCATGTGAGCGACAGTCAGGAGAAGATACCTGCCGGATGGCTCATAGAACAATGCGGGTGGAAAGGAAGGACCTTGGGACGTGCTGGCGTTCACGACAAGCAGGCTCTGGTGCTGGTCAATCGTGGTGGCGCTACTGGGTCGGAGGTTCTTCATCTCTGCAATCTCATCTGTCAGGATGTGCAACAGCAGTTTGGCATAGAGATACATCCTGAGGTGAACATCGTCTGAAATATCAAAAAACAATAATATGATTGTAACATTCTTGGGCACGGGCACTTCATGTGGCGTGCCTGTCATTGGTTGCCAGTGTCGCGTCTGTCAGAGTGCCGACCCCAAAGACAAGCGCCTGCGCTGTTCTATCCTCGTAGAAACGGAGACTACCCGCCTGTTGGTTGACTGCGGTCCCGACTTCCGCACGCAGATGCTTCCGCAGCCCTTCCGTCGTATCGACGGCATCCTGGTCACCCATTCCCACTACGACCATGTGGGTGGTATGGACGATATTCGTCCTTATTGTCAGTTTGGTGAGATCAACGTCTATGCTGACCCAATAGCCCGTGAGGGCATGCTGCAGATGCTGCCCTATTGTTTTGCAGACCACCGCTATCCTGGCGTGCCTGCCATCGGTCTGCATGAGATAGAGGCAGGACGCTCCTTCCGCATTGGCGACATCGACATTCTGCCTTTCAGGGTGATGCACGGTAAACTGCCCATTCTGGGCTACCGCTTTGGAACCTTTGCCTATATCACCGATATGAAGACCATCGAAGACGATCAGGTTGAGCTGCTCAATGGCGTAGAGACCCTTGTTGTCAATGCCTTGCGCTTCGACAGACCCCATCACTCACATCAGTTGGTGGACGATGCCATTGCCTTTGCGCGTAGGGTGGGGGCAAAGCGTACCTTCCTGACGCACATGTGCCATGATGTGGGATTGCATGAAGAAGTCAACAAAATGCTTCCAAATGATATCAAATTGGCCTATGATGGTCAAAAAATGGAAGTTTTCGGTTAAGAAATGTTATAATATGAAAGTTTTTTGACCAAAAGTATTGCAGATTAAAACAAAATGCATTACCTTTGCACCGTGTTTTTCATAGTATTAGATTTAAGGTTAACAAGATTGGAGTACAGCGGTACTCCTTTTTTTATGCCTATAAGCCCCATAGGACTCATAGGAAAAAAAAGAAGCTCACCGCTTCTTTGATTTTTTTCTGCCGAAAAGGGCTTGGTAGTTCTTCCGTAGCTTCCGGTAGAGCAGGAAGGCATCGACAGCCATCACGCCGTTCGAAATCATGGAAGCTATGAAGTCGCCCTTGCTTGTTTCTTCGCGTTTCACAAACACCTTGCCCCACAGCTCCTGAATCTTGGTTGTGTCCTTACCAAGGGCTTCGCTGAGATCAGCCTTACGTTCGCGAATCTCTTCGAGTGTGCGATATGCGTTGAGTTTTGCCATGATGAATCAGTTGAGCAGGATGTTGGCCAGGAAACGTACCAAAGGTCGTTCGATGAGCGGTTTGCGGAAGGCAAATATCAGAATCAATAATAAGAGGTGAACGGCAGCCACCACGAAGTAGGCTGCTGTCAGTCCTATAAAGGTGGACAGCCAGTGGGCCAGTCCGAAGCAGAAGAACAGCAGAACGCCGATAAAGATGAGGAAGAGCACGATAGACAGGGCGGCGGCCGTCAGCAGGCGCACCACCTTGTCTACCACGTCGAGCTTCACGTATTCAGCCTGAAGCCCTAAGTAGTGTTTCAGCACCTCAATGAGTTGTGCGATGGTCTCAACGTTCTTGTCGCTCGACAACATGCTCTTTCCCTTTCTTTTGTTTAGCTGTCACAATGGGTGTGAGGTAATGTGTTGGGGCTTAGTCCTCAGCCACCTCTTCCAGGTCGTCAACCAGGTCGCCCACGTCCTTGCGGCCCAACTTGATGTTGTGCTTCTTCATGAACTCCTCAACGGTTCCTGCAATCTTTGCACGTGTGTCGCGTCCCTTCTCGGGGGCTGCCAAAAGACCGATAGCTGCACCTGCGATGGCTCCACCCAGGAATGCACCGATATAACCTAATGCTTTCATATTGTTTTGGTTTAAAGGGTTAATAATTAAAACTGTTTCGATGGCAAATTTACAAAATATTCTCCGAAAACAGCAAAAAAATGCTGTTATTTTTTGTCAAAACCAAAAGTTTTGGGTCATTTAACAAAGTTTATGCACCTTTTCGCTTCATATTTCATCAATAATTAGTAACTTCGCACAAAATTTTTAACGTAATTCATTATTAATCTTATGAAGAAGTATCTTGTGTTGTGTGCAGGTCTTTGCCTCGCCCTTTCTTTCACCAGTTGTAAATCAAGTGACAAGGCCTATCGTCAGGCTTACGACAAGGCTAAGCAGCAGTCGGCTATCCAGGATCCCTATGAGACTCCTGTCGTTCAGCAGGTTCAGACTGTGACCCCTGTCCAGACCCAGACCCAGCCTGTCACCCAGACTCAGGTTGTTGACAACTACGACAACGTGTCGGTTCGTCGCGAGTCTGTAACGCTTGTCAGCGGCAATGGTCTTCAGGACTACAGCGTGGTGGTTGGTTCTATGACCGTTTTTGCTAATGCCGAAGGTCTGCAGCAGCGTCTGAAGAACGGTGGCTATGGCAACGCCCAGATTGTGAAGGCTATTGTCAACGGCACTACTTGGTATCGTGTCATCGCCTCTACTTTTGCTACTAAGGCTGAGGCTGCTCGCTCTCGTGATGCCATTCTTGGCACCGAGTTCAATCGCGACAGAGATGCTTGGTTGCTCTACAACGTGAAATAAACGTTTCCGCTTGTCAAGGATTCTTTCCATCGACTACGGACGTAAACGTACCGGACTGGCAGTCACCGATCCTCTGCAGTTAATCGCTGGAGGATTGGCGACTGTCGCTACTTCTGAGCTGTTCGATTGGTTGCAGGCTTACATTGCCCGCGAGCAGGTGGAGCGCATCGTCATAGGCGAGCCCCGTCAGCCGAATGGGCAGCCCAGCGAGAATCTGGCACGTGTCCAGCAGTTCGTCAACCGTTGGCGCAAGGCTGTTCCTCATATTCCGATTGAATATTACGATGAACGGTTCACGTCGGTCTTGGCCCATCAGGCTATGCTGGCTGGTGGTCTGAAGAAGAAAGCCCGTCAGGACAAGGCGCTGGTGGACGAGATATCGGCCACGATTATCCTCGAGGACTATTTGCGAGCAAAGAAATTTTAATGGTTTTCGTTTTCACGAAATACCGTTATAACGTTATTACGAAAAGAAATGATATTACCAATTTATATCTACGGGCAGCCCGTGCTGAGAAAGGTTGCTGAAGACATCACCCCCGATTATCCTGAGTTGAAGCAACTCATTGCCGATATGTGGGAGACGCTGGCCGAGAGCGAAGGCATCGGACTGGCCGCGCCCCAGATAGGTAGGGCCATCCGCCTGTCGGTCATCGACCTCGACCCTCTGGCAGAGGATTACCCTGAATACAAAGACTTCCGCCGCGCCTATATCAATCCCCACATCGTGGAGTATGACGATAGCCAGACCTCGTCGTCAGAGGAGGGCTGCCTGTCGCTGCCCGCCATCCACGAAAAGGTGGTTCGTCCTACGCGCATCCGAGTGCAGTGGATGGACGAGGACTTCCGGCAGCACGACGAGTGGATCGAGGGCTATCTGGCGCGCGTCATGCAGCACGAGTTCGACCATCTTGACGGCAAAATGTTCATCGACCATATCTCGCCCCTGCGCCGTCAGCTCATCAAGAACAAGTTGAAGGCGCTCACCCTCGGCCGCTATCGCTGCGGCTACAGGACAAAACCTGTGAAAAGGTAAAAAGGGAAAAAGTAAAAAGGCCTAAGCCGGTGAAAAGATGAAATGGGAATGAGAGATGAAAGATATGATTAGATATGCAAGGATTCTTTTCCGGCAGGGACCTTCTGTTCCTGTTCGATGGCTCCTCATCATATCTTTCATCTTTCATCTTTCATCTGTTTCTGTTTTTGCACAATATAATACCGACAGGCTCGTCACCATCGGGCGGTCGGCGCTCTATTACGAGGACTATGTCCTCTCCATCCAGTATTTTAATCAGGCCATCAACGCCAAGCCCTATCTCTACGAACCTTGGTTCTTCCGTGGTGTGGCCAAGTTCTACCTTGATGACTTTGCCGGTGCCGAAAGCGACTGTACCGAGGCCATCAAGCGCAATCCCTTTGTTGTCAACCTCTACGACCTGCGTGGCTTGGCGCGTATTCGTCAGGAAAAGTTCTCTGAAGCCATCGAGGACTACACGCGAGCCCTGAAATATGACCCCGACAACCGCAACATGTGGCACAACCGCGTGCTCTGCCATATCCGCAACGACGAGTTTGATGCGGCCCTGGCCGAGCTCGACACTATCCTCACCCGTTGGAGCGGTTTTGCCCAGGGCTATGCCATGCGTGCCAATGTCTATATGCAGCAGAGCGACACCGTTCACGCCCTGGAAGCTATCGAGAAGAGCCTCGAGCTGGATCCCTACGACGGACAGACGTGGGCAGCGCGTTCCTTCATCTCGTTGGGGCGCAAGGAGTGGGCCGATGCCGAAAAGCAGCTTGGCGAGGCCATCCGACTGATGCCCCGACACGTCAGCAGCTACATCAACCGCGCCCTGGCACGCTACTATCAGAACAATTTGCGTGGCGCGATGACCGACTACGACATGGCTCTCGACATAGACCCCCAGAACTTTCTGGGCCACTACAACCGCGGTCTGCTGCGCTCACAGGTGGGCGACAACAACCGCGCCATCGAGGACTTCGACTTCGTGCTGCAGCTTGAACCCGAGAACATGCTGGCCCTCTTCAACCGTGCCGTGCTGCTCGACAAGACCGGAGACCTGCGCGGCGCCATCCGCGACTATTCCAAGGTCATCGACGTCTATCCCAACTTCTGGACGGGCCTTTCCTATCGCGCTGCCTGCTACCGCCGGCTGGGGATGACCGCCCAGGCCGAGAGCGACGAGTTCACCATCTACAAGGCACGCCTCTACAAGACCCTCTACGGCACCCAGCCCAAGCTGAGCAAGGAACAGCTGCGCAAGCGAGGCGACGACGACCTGGAAAAATACAGCCAGCTGGTGGTCGAAGACGAGGAGGAGCCCGAAATGGAGTACCAGTCGGCCTACAGAGGACGCGTGCAGAACCGAAAGGTTGAGGTGGACTACCGCCCGATGTTCTGGCTCTCGTTCCTGCCCCAACAGGGCGAGGTCAAGAGCCACATTGCCTTCGACCATCAGGTGGAGGCACTCAACAGCCGCCACCTCTCGCGCCGCGTTTACATCAACAACCTGCACCAGACCCTCGACGACGCCCGCACCTCCGATTTCTTCGCCCTCATAGACTCCCTGTCGTCGGCCATCACCACTTCGCCCAGTACGCAGCGCGCCGCCGACCTGCTGCTGATGCGTGCCGTTGCCTATTCCGTCATCCAGAACCACGACGCGGCCATCGAGGACCTTACGACCTACCTCCAGATCGACTCCGCCTCCGTTCTGGCCCTCTGGCAAAGGGCCGTCTGCCAGTCGCGCATCAATCGGTTCCAGGCGAGCGAGGGCACCAATATCCAGTTGAAGAGTGCCAACGTCATGGCCGACCTCAACCACGCCCTTATGTTGCAGCCGCTCAATGCCTATCTGCTCTACAACCGCGGCTGCCTGCATGCGCAGAACGGCAGTTACGCCCAGGCCATCGCAGATTTCTCGCAGGCCCTCAGTCTCGAGCCCACGCTGGCCGAGGCTTACTTCAACCGTGGCCTCTGTTACGTGCGCAGCAACCAGGCGTCCGAAGGCGTCGCCGATCTCAGCAAGGCAGGCGAGCTGGGGCTCTACGAGGCCTACAGCATCCTCAAGAGTTTGAAGAAGGGATAAAAGTTGTTAATTTTCGCAGAGAAAGTAAGTGATTTCTTTACTATCTATGCGAAAAACTGTATCTTTGCAATCAAAAACAGAGAAAAGCCATGAATTATATCCATGAGATACAATCGCTGAGCCAATATGGGAATGTACCCATTACTGCCAATGTGCTGAATAACATGCTTTGCAACTACAAGGCTCCAAAGATGAAGATTCAGGCGATGGTTCGTGACGGTATTATTATCCGAATCAAAAAGGATCTGTATGTCGTCTCACCAGAGATTAGCAAAAAGCCCCTTTCACCAGAACTGATAGCTAACCACCTTTATGGGCCGTCCTATGTGTCGCTGCACTATGCACTCAGCTACTACGGTCTCATACCCGAGCGTGTGGTAACAGTAACGTCGGCAACCACCATGCATACCCAGACGTTTCAGACATCAATAGGACGTTTTACCTTCCGTAACTTTGCAGACGATTATTTTCCTATAGGTGTTACGATGGCAACAGAGGGCGATATCTCATACATGATTGCTTCACCGGAGAAGGCTTTGTGTGACATGATTATGGTGGAACATCATGTTCCCTCGCAATCACTATCTGCACTTGAAGTGTTTTTTGAAGAGGATATGAGAATAGAACTGGATGACTTGAAGGCGATGGATTGCAGCATCATCAAACAATGTATGGAAGTAGGTAAGAAAAAGACTGTATTGGCAAACTTATTAAAACTGATGGAAAGATGACAATATATGAGAAGATGGTGGATGAACTACACCCACGGAACAAGTTCGAAAGAGAGAACGCACAACGTGAAGTCATGCAGAAGATAGTACTGACAGGACTATATCGTGGAGGCTTCTTCAAGCATGCGGCCTTCTATGGCGGTACATGCCTCCGTATCTTCCATGACCTGAACCGTTTCTCAGAAGATATGGACTTTACTCAGACAGAGAAGAATCCAGACATACATCTCGACAATTATTTCGAATCAATTGTCGAGACATTCAAGCTGACAGGCAGGGAGGTAACCATTAAAAAGAAGGATAAGAAGACTTTCGGCAAGGTGGAGTCAGCCTTCCTAAAGGACAATACCGATGTTTATGACATTGCCTTCCAGACGGAGAAAACTACTAAGGTGAAGATTGAACTCGACACCAATCCCCCTTTAGGCTTCCTCACAGAAGAAAAAATGCTGTTCAAGCCCTCTTCGTCGATGGTGCGCTGTGTTTGCCTTCCTGACCTCTTTGCAGGGAAGATGCATGCTCTCCTGTTGCGTAATTGGAAAACCAGAGTGAAGGGACGTGACTGGTACGATTTCCAATGGTATGTGGCCAATCGTATTCCATTGAACTTTGAGCATCTGCAGAAGCGTATCAGCGAGTTTAATGGTATTGAAATGTCTAAGAACGATTTCCTTGAAGCTCTGAAGCAACGTCTTACTGAGACGGACATCAACGACGTTAAGGAAGATGCGCTTCGCTATGTCTTCGACAAGTCCGAACTCGACATCTGGTCTAACGACTATTTCCTGCAGCTGGCCGACATGATGGTGTTCAAGTGAATCGCATGTTGTCTGCTAAAACAATTGTGCAATTTTCTGCTCAGATCAATTCTCTGTATCTCTTCGCACTTCATCTTGCAACTTTTGTTAATATTCGCTGCAAAGGTACGGAAAAATTGGGAATTTTGATTACCTTTGTGGCTGATTTTATTAGATTTGTGATATGCGTCACCTCTTCCTCCGTCTCCTTATCCTGATAGCACAGATAGTGTTCCTGTGCTCATGCGGTACGACCTCGTTGGTTCAACATTCTGCAAACGAGGAAAAGCCAGCACACCCATCCACCATTGAGCGCATCGTTGAGCGGGGCACCATCCTCATTGGCACTACTGGCGATTACCGTCCGCTGTCCTTTAGGGAGGCTGACGGCACCTACTGGGGCTTCGGTATCGAGGTGGCAGGGGAGATTGCCAAACGGCTGGGCGTCGGCATCCAGTTCGTGCCAACCTCATGGCCTACGCTGACGGCAGATGTGTTGGCTGAACCCCAGATCTTCGACCTCGCCATCGGCGGCATCACTATCACTGATGCCCGCCGCGAGACGATGCTGATGAGCGAGGGTTATCTGGCCAACGGCAAGACCATCCTTTGCCGTGCATCGGAGGCCGACCGCTACCAGTCGCAGGCGGACATCGACAGGCCCGAAGTCCGCGTGATGGTGAACCCTGGCGGACTGAACGAGAAGTTTGCCAACGAGAACCTGACGCATGCCACCATCATCGTCCATCCTAAGAACGAGGAAATCCCGTCGCTCATTGCCGATGGCGAGGCCGACGTGATGATAACGGAAATTACCGAGGCTCCCTATTATGTGCAGACCGACGCCCGGCTCGCTGCCCCGCTGCTGAACGCTCCGTTCAATCATGGCGAGATCGGCGTGCTGATGCGTAAGGGACAGGACGACCTGCTACAGATGGTGAACGCCACTATCCGTCAGATGAAGGCCGACGGCTCCCTTCGTAAACTATATGAAAAATACGGATTTGTGTATGAGTAAGATATTATTCTTGCACGGAACACAGCACTTATTTTCTTGTTTGTAAACAATTGTTACCAATTTCTCTGCATGCTGTCACCCGCCCCAATAGCATTTCTGCGGCAAGGAGCGTCTCGAAGCAACGCGCCGAGCGTCACTTTACATCGCAAGATGTGTCACTATAGTTGTATCGGAGTATCTCGGCCCGATGCCGACTGACGCTCGGCGCCCTCCACGCAGCGTCTCCTTGCTCGAAAAACACCAAACAGACACACTAATCAACACAAGAAGACGCACTTCCCTACCGCGTGACTTAAGTCAAAAAGGTTTTCG
>CAMVDU010000036.1 GCA_947166345.1 uncultured Prevotellaceae bacterium | reverse complement strand
TGCCAAGATTGAGAATCTTGTATCCTAACCATTAGATGAATCGACCGAGCAGCGAATGCAAACTCAAACTCGTTTGAAGTTTGCTGAGTCGCGAGGGAGATAGACGGAACGTCAATCGACCAGTATTTTTATATTTCAGAAGCGGAAGCTGGGGGATTCGAACCCCCGGTACGGGAACCCGTACGGCAGTTTAGCAAACTGCTGGTTTCAGCCACTCACCCAAACTTCCTCGGTTCCCTTTTCAGGACTTCCGAAAGCATTTTCTCTCAAATGCGGATGCAAAGGTACGAATTATTTTTCATACCACCAAATTTTTGCTCTCTTTTTTCAAAAATAGTTGGTCCTACTGGCGCAAAACGAATGAAAAGGAAGTTAAAGCGAAGCAAAACTCCCCTTTAACTTCCAGAATAGAGTTGTTTTTAAAAGAAAAACTGTTACTTCACGGGCACATCCTCGAGTGTCTTCTTGAGAAGAGTCCAGAAAGGCTCTACGGTGGCGATGAGGGCGCGTTCGGTAGTGGTGTGGGGCGACTTCATCGTTGGACCGAGACTGACGATGTCGAGCCAGGGATACTTGCCCAGAATGACAGAGCACTCCAAGCCGGCGTGATCCACCTGGATGATGCCGTCTTCGCCAAACAGTTCCTTGTACTCCTTTAACAAGAGATGCAGGATTTCGGAGTCGGGATTGGGATCCCATCCGCCATAAGAACCTGAGGTCTCCACCTTCATGCCGGCCATTGAGAAGCAACTCTCAAGCATGCCTACCACGTAGCCCTTCATATCCTCACGGCTGGAGCGGGCCAGAATCTTAATGGCTGCCTTGCCGCCTTCGATGTCGATGATGGCAAGGTTGCTGGAGGTCTCCACCACGTTGGGATAGGCTGGAATGAAGCGGATGACGCCGTCGTGACAGGCGAAGATGGCATCCACAAGGTTGTCCTGAATCTCTACGGGCAACTCGGACTTGGGCAGGTCGGCAGCTTCGCAGATAACCTCGATGCCCTGTGGCTCAATGAGCTTGAACTCATCGTTGAAGGTCTGCTTGTAGTCATCCACAATCTCCTGAAGGGCGGCTATGTTGTCCTTGGGCAAGGTGAGCACGGTCTCGGCTTTGAAGGGGATGGCGTTGCGCATATTGCCACCGTGCCACGAGGCCAGTCGTGCGTCAAGTTCGGCGATGGCGTCGCGAACAATCTGTACCATCAGTTTGTTGGCATTTCCGCGACCTTCGTTGATTTCCAGTCCGCTATGTCCGCCACGAAGACCCTTTACCGTCAGGCGCACGGCCACATCCTCAGGGTCGGTGTCCACCTCTTTGTATTCGAGGGTAGCAGTCACGTCGATACCGCCAGCCGAGCCGATGACAAACTTGCCCCAATGTTCGGAGTCAAGGTTCAGCAGGATGTCGCCTTGTAACTCACCCTCAGGCAAACCGTTGGCACCAAACATGCCAGTCTCTTCGTCGGCCGTGATAAGAGCGTTGATGGGACCATGCTTCAGCGTCTTGTCTTCCATGATGGCCATGATGGCAGCCACACCCAGTCCGTTGTCGGCACCAAGTGTCGTACCTGTTGCCTTCACCCATTCGCCGTCAATCCAAGGCTGTATGGGGTCTGTCTCGAAGTTGTGTTTTGACTCGGGTGTCTTCTGTGGCACCATGTCCATATGGGCCTGCAGGATGATACCTTTGCGGTTTTCCATGCCTGGTGTGGCAGGTTTGCGCATCACGATGTTGTCGGCAGGGTCTTTGAAAGCCTCCACGCCGACTTCCTTGGCGAACTGGAGCAGGAATGCTTGTATTTTCTCCAAGTGTCCGCTGGGACGTGGTACTTGTGTCAGTTTGTAGAAGTTTTGCCAGATGCATGCTGGCATCAGGTTTTGAATTTCGTTCATAGGATTAGGATTTAGAACTATTTTTAATGAAAGATAATCTAAGCCAAGCGTAGATGCCGAGGACGACTACCAACAGGGTCTGAACGGTATGCACGATAAGCACGAAGTAGAGCGCCTTTTCGTCGGCCACGCCATAGAGAATGAGCATGGTCTTCACGGCAAAATGCCAGGGACCTGCACCATTGGGCGTTGGCACGATGACGGCAATGCTACCCACGATAAACGTCACCAGGACACAGCCAATGCCGAGGTGGGCTGTAAAGTCGAAGCAGAAGAATGTCAGGTAGTAGTGCAGGAAGTAGCACAACCAGATGCCGATGGTCATCATGGAGAACAACGACACGCTGCGAACGTTCTTCAGCGAGATCACACCTTCCCATAGACCTGCTAACGTGGTCTTCACCTTATTATAAAAAGAAAGGTGGCGAAGTAGCAGATGCAGCAGGACGAGAATAGCCACCAGACAGATGGCCGTCACGAGATAGCCCGCCCAGGTGAAGCCGCTGAGCATGCCGCTGACGCTGGTTCCTGTTTTCTCGAAGAAGGTGCCAAAGGTGGTCATCTCGAAGAGGATGGTGGTGCCTGCAATCATCAGGATCAGCAACGAGTCGATGGCACGCTCAGTAACCACCGTGCCCAGCGCCTTGGTAAACGAGATGCCCTCCCAACGCTTCAGCACACCACAGCGCATGAACTCACCGATGCGTGGTACAACGAGCGATGCCGCATAGCTAAGGAAGACGGAGTTGACCAAGACCTTGCGTCTGGGCTTCTCTCCCAAAGGCTCCAGCGTTTGGCGCCAGCGCCAGCCGCGCAGTACCTGAGCCATGATGCCGAACGGGAACGACAACAGCATCCACGTCCAGTCCATCTCATGGAGCAATACTTGCTTCACCTGCTGGAAGTCGAAGTCGCGATACATCCAATAGAGTATCGCTCCGCCTAGCAAGAGTGGTAAGGCAATCTTCAGTATCTGTTTCGCGTATTTCATATCCAACTTGCAAAGATAATAAAAAAGATTAAAGAATAATGATTAAAGAACAAAGATTTAGGAAAATTTATATTACCTTTGCAACGTGATTGTTGGAAATGACATCCCTAATGAAGCAAGTAAGACCAAAAAAGAACCTGGGTCAGCACTTCCTGACCGACCTCTCGATAGCTAAGCAAATAGCCGACACAGTGGATGCTTGTCCTGACCTGCCTGTGCTGGAGGTGGGACCAGGAATGGGCGTGATGACGCAGTATCTAGCGGAAAAACCACGACCGCTAAGAGTTGTGGAGATAGACACGGAATCGGTTGCCTATTTGTATGAACACTTTCCTCGTCTCCATGACAATATCATAGGCGAGGACTTCCTCCGTATGGACCTGCATGAACTGTTTGACGGACAACCCTTTGTGCTCACAGGCAACTATCCCTACGATATCTCTTCGCAGATATTCTTCAAGATGCTCGACAACCGTGACCTCATTCCCTGTTGTACAGGTATGATTCAGCGAGAGGTGGCCTTGAGAATGGCAGCAGAGCCAGGGTCGAAGACCTACGGCATCCTGTCGGTATTGATACAGGCTTGGTACGATGTGGAATACCTGTTTACCGTAGAACCCTCGGTCTTCAATCCACCACCAAAGGTTCAAAGCGCCGTCATCCGTATGACACGCAACAGCGTGGCAAAACTGGACTGCGACGAGGACCTGTTCCGCCGGGTCGTGAAGATGACCTTCAACCAGCGCAGAAAGATGTTGCGTGTATCGTTGCGCCAAATGCTGACGCAGGAGGCTATCAATACGCTGGCTTCTGACGTTGACCTGACACGACGTCCTGAGCAGTTGTCTATACCGGAATTTGTGACGTTGACCAACAAGATTGGTATATATCTATCATAAAAATGCATTATGGTTGGGTAATTGTGAAAATATGTTGTAATACTTTTCCAATTGACCAAAAATGAGTAACTTTGCACATTCAAAAAGGAAGAATATCATGCAGCTAAACCAGACATTCAAGTGTGTGAAGACGGCCAGCAGAACCCTTGCACTTCATGATGACCAGAAGAGAAATGAAGTGCTGTGTGCTGTGGCTGATGCTATTGTAGCCAATAAGTCGGCTCTGATCGAGGCTAATGCCGTTGACCTATCGAAGATGGACAGGCAGAATCCGCTCTACGACCGTCTGCAACTGACGGAGCAGCGTCTGGATTCGATAGCCTCGGATATGCGCAATGTGGCGATGTTGCTTTCGCCATTAGGTAAGGTGACTGATCAGCGCACGCTTCCCAACGGTCTGCGTCTGCATCGTGTAAGCGTGCCTTTCGGCGTGATAGGCGTGGTCTATGAAGCGCGTCCCAATGTGACTTTCGACGTTTTCTCGCTTTGTTTCAAGAGCGGTAATGCCTGTGTGTTGAAAGGCGGACGCGATGCCGAGGCATCCAACGAGGCTGGCGTGAAAATCATCAAGAACGTTCTTCGCAAGATGGGAATTGATGAGCACGTCGTTGAACTGTTGCCTGCCACCCATGAGGCTACTGCCGAGATGCTGGGTGCTGTGGGATATATTGATGTGTGCATTCCTCGTGGTGGAAGAAAACTGATTGACTTTGTGAGAGATACGGCCAAGGTGCCTGTGATTGAGACAGGGGCTGGTGTCGTGAATACCTACTTTGACAAGGATGGCGACTTGGAGAAGGGACAACGCATCGTTACGAACGCCAAGACGCGAAGGGTGTCGGTATGTAATGCGCTGGACTGTCTTCTGATTCATAAGGAAAAACTGGTAGAACTGTTCAAACTTGTCGAACCGCTTGCCAAGAAAAATGTCATTATCTATGCCGATGACGAAGCTTACAACGCCTTGGATGGCAGCTATCCTTATCTGGAACATGCTACAGCCGACAGTTTCGGTACGGAGTTCATGGACTATAAGATGGCTATCCGTACAGTTGCCTCTTTAGATGAAGCGCTGGATCATATCAACCTTTACGGCTCAGGACACAGCGAAAGCATCATTACAGAGAATGAACAGACAGCCCGTCGTTTCCAGATGGAGGTCGATGCCGCTTGTGTCTATTGGAATGCTCCTACCTCGTTTACTGACGGTGCACAGTTCGGACTGGGTGCCGAGATAGGTATCTCTACGCAGAAGTTGGGACCTCGTGGTCCCATGGGGTTGGAAGAGATGACAACTTACAAGTGGATTATCGAGGGAGAAGGACAGATAAGGGAATAGTGAATAGGTTATAGTGAAAAGGGAATAATATGCTGCCGCTATAAGCTGAGTGCTAATAGCTAACAGCCAAAAGCAAATAATTATGAGAACATTTATCAATGTAGAAGATATCGGCCCGCTGGGCAAGGCGCTGGCCGAGGCACAGGAGATTAAGAAAGATCGTTTTGGATATCAGCATCTTGGAAAGAACAAGACACTGTTGATGATTTTCTTCAACAACTCGTTACGTACCAGACTGTCAACACAAAAGGCTGCTATGAATCTTGGCATGAACGTCATCGTTCTCGACGTGAACCAGGGCGCATGGAAACTGGAAACGGAACGTGGTGTCATCATGGATGGCGACAAGAGCGAGCATTTGCTGGAGGCCATTCCCGTGATGGGCTGTTATTGCGACCTCATCGGCATTCGTTCGTTTGCAGGTCTTACTGATCGCGACTACGACTATGCCGAGACCATCGTGGGACAGTTCATCAAGTACAGCGGTCGTCCCGTGTTTGCAATGGAAACCGCTACTGTGCATCCCCTGCAAGCCTTTGCCGATCTTATCACGATTGAGGAATACAAGCAGACGGCTCGACCCAAGGTGGTGCTTACATGGGCACCTCATCCCAAAGCGCTTCCGCAGGCCGTTCCCAATTCGTTTGCCCAATGGATGAATGCTGCCGATGTGGACTTGGTTATCACCCATCCAGAGGGCTACGAACTTGATCCGAGGTTTGTGGGTGATGCTCGTGTGGAGTACGACCAGAAAAAAGCGTTCGAAGGTGCCGACTTTATCTACGCCAAGAACTGGAGCTGTCCTGGCGTAACCAATCCACAAGACTATGGAAAGGTACTGATGAAGGATATGTCGTGGACGGTTGACAGCGAACACATGGCGTGGACCAACAATGCTTGCTTTATGCATTGTCTTCCCGTAAGACGTGGTATGATTGTTACGGACGACGTGATTGAAAGCCCACGCTCGGTGGTCATACCAGAAGCTGCTAACCGAGAAATATCGGCTACTGTCGTACTAAAACGAATGTTGGAAGCCTTATGATACGTGTTGTAAAGATTGGTGGAAACGTCATTGATGACGAACAGATACTTAGCAGATTCCTGGATCTTTTTGTCCAACTGCCTTCGCCCAAGGTGTTGGTACATGGTGGGGGAAAGTTAGCTACACGCCTTTGTGAACAACTGGGCATCAAAACCCAGATGATTGACGGTCGACGCGTTACCGACAAGAATACGCTCGATGTCGTGACGATGGTCTATGCAGGCTTGGTGAACAAACATATTGTGGCACAACTTCAGACACGTGGCCAAAAGGCTATAGGCTTATCAGGAGCCGACGCCAACCTCATTCCGGCTCATCGTCGTTCACCCATTCCTGTGGATTACGGATTTGTGGGTGATATCGTAGCAGAGGAGGTAAATGCCGACTTCCTTCAATCGTTGTTGCAACAGGGTATCGTTCCTGTAGTTTGTCCGTTAACACACGACGGGAAAGGATCTATGCTCAATAGTAATGCTGATGGCGTGGCAAGTGCTGTCGCTATTGCTGCTTCACGTATTGATGAAACACAACTGGTCTATTGTTTTGAAAAACAAGGAGTTTTGAGTGATATAGAAAATGAAGATAGTGTCATTCCGCATATCGATGCAATATCCTTCGAACAGCTGAAAACAGACGGTGTCATCTCAAAAGGAATGCTACCCAAGATTTCTTCGAGCATGAAGGCGGTTGAGAGTGGAGTGGGGTCGGTGGTTATCAAACATGCCGACAACCTATTGAACACTATTGGAACGACAATTGTGAAATGAATCAGTTTATTGAACTGCTGGACAAACTCATTGCCACACCGTCAATCTCGCGTGATGAATCGGCAACGGCTGATATCTTGAAATCGTTTCTGAGAGCAAATGGCGTGGAAACAGTCAACCGTCTGAACAACAATGTTTGGGCGCGTTCTGCTGCGTGGGATAAGAAGAAACCGACGTTGCTGCTGAATGCACATCATGATACGGTGAAACCTTCACCAGCCTATACACGCGATCCTTTCACACCAACTCATGAAGATGGACGCATATATGGTCTTGGAAGTAACGATGATGGTGCTTCCTTGGTCAGTTTAATAGCAACATTTCTTCATTACTATCATGAACAGCTGCCATTCAACTTACTTTTTGCGGCAACTGCTGAAGAGGAAGTGACAGGTCTGAATGGTGCTCGTGCCCTTATTCCTTTTCTGTTTCAGCAGTCTGTACTTGACCAAAGCAAGACAATAGGTATTGTGGGCGAACCTACCCGTATGGAATGTGCTGTTGCTGAGCGTGGTCTGATGGTGCTCGACGGAGTGGCTACAGGCAAGGCCGGGCACGCAGCACGTAACGAGGGTATCAACGCTTTGTATTTTGCCATTGACGATATCAATCGTCTACGACAGTTTGAGTTCGAAAAAGACTCAGACCTGTTGGGTCCTGTCAAGGTGACAACTACCCAGATTGAGGCTGGCACACAGCATAATGTGGTGCCCGCCGAGTGCAAGTTTGTGGTGGACGTCAGGACAACCGACGTCTATACGAACGAAGAGGTAGCCTCCATATTGCAAAATGCTGTAACTCACTCTGTGCTGACACCACGATCCACCCATATCCGTGCTTCTGCTATCAGTCAACAACATCCATTGGTGCAGACGGCCATAGGGATGGGTATTAATATATTCATATCGCCGACGACCAGCGATCAGTCTCAGATGCCGTTCCCAACTATTAAGATGGGACCAGGCGATTCTGCCCGCAGTCACTCTGCCGATGAGTGGGTAGGGGAGCAGGAAATCCTTGATGCTATTGACACTTATATTGCCTTCATCAAACGGTTGGCAGAATCTAAATAACAAATCTCAAAAACAAAAATCTCATAAACTCAATTCAATATGAAACTCTGGGACAAAGGTTACGACATTGATCAACTAATGGAGACCTTCACTGTTGGTAAGGACCGCGAGTTAGACCTCCAACTGGCACGTTATGACGTTCAGGGCACCTTGGCGCATATCACTATGCTTGAGAGCATCGGATTACTCTCTGCTGAAGAGCTGCCTGTACTGAGACAGGAACTAGAACGTATCGCTGATGATATCGAAGCGGGTAACTTTGTAATAGAAGACGGTATCGAGGATGTACACTCTCAGGTGGAATATCTGTTGACTCAGCGTTTGGGTGATATGGGAAAGAAGATTCATTCGGGTCGTTCGCGAAATGATCAGGTACTCGTGGACTTGAAATTGTTCTACCGAGCACAGATGAAACAGCTGGCTGATAACGTGAAGCAGCTCTTCGACCGTCTGCAGAGTCTTAGTGAGCAGCATAAAGACACGCTGATGCCTGGCTATACCCACTTGCAGATAGCTATGCCTAGCAGTTTCGGACTTTGGTTTGGCGCTTATGCTGAAACACTCTGCGATGATATGCAGTTGATAAATGCTGCTTACCGTGTGGCTAACCAGAATCCTTTAGGATCGGCTGCAGGCTATGGCAGCAGTTTTCCGTTGAACCGTACGATGACTACGCGTCTGCTCAACTTTGATGATCTTCATTATAATGTAGTGGCTGCTCAGATGAGTCGCGGCAAGACGGAGCGTAGTGTTGCTTATGCCATCAATGCTGTGGCATCGACTTTGGGCCGTCTGGCTATGGATATCTGTCTGTACAATAATCAGAACTTCGGCTTTATCAGTTTCCCCGACCAGTTCACGACAGGATCGAGTATTATGCCTCATAAGAAGAATCCCGATGTATTTGAACTCATTCGTGGTCATTGTAACCGTCTGCAGTCAGTCGTTAATGAGGTGTCACTGTTGACCACTAATCTGCCTCTTGGCTACCACCGCGATCTTCAGTTGTTGAAGGACGTTACCTTCCCCGCTTTGGAGCAGTTGAATAGCTGTCTGACGATGGCTACAAAGGTTCTACAGCATATCCGTGTGAAGGAGAATATCCTTGACAGTCCCCTTTACGACTATCTTTTTACTGTTGAGGATGTCAATCGTCTGGCTTTGGAGGGTGTACCTTTCCGAGAGGCTTATAAAACAATCGGGCATCAGGTTCAGGAGGGAACGTATAAGCCTACACGTGAGGTCCATCATACCCATGAAGGCAGTATTGGTAATCTGTGTACCGATAAGATTGCTGAAAAAATGGAGCGGAACATGATGGGACTGAAATAATCAAGAGATCAATAGTCTTCTGAGGTAAGGATCACTTCATATAGAATAGTATCTTTACGACTATGGGAGCGGTAAATATAGTGGTAGCTATATTCCGCTTCTTTATATATTGTCTCTTTGGTATTGTCAATTAGTTCCTTAAGAAGACCTTGTCTGTATGTTGCTTTCTCTTGGTCTGAAAATTGACGATCTGCCGTACTTGATAGTGTGTAGTAGTAATTGAAAGTGTGGCTGACCTTATCGAAAGTCATACTGTCAAGAGTAGTAAACTCATCCTTTTTGAGTGGACAGTATGTCTCTGTTCGCGCTTTGGTTTCTCTGGCGGCACGTTCCTCCAAAGACTCTCTACATGACGCAAAGAAAACACAAATAACTACAAAAAGAAGCAGTCTTGTCATAAACGCAGTCTTTCTTTTTCAATTTATTTGTGTGCAAAGATACAAAAAAAAAGTAAAAATGGTGAGATTCTAAAGAATATTTTGTATTTTTGCATTTTCAAAGACACATAAGTAATGAAAAATATAAGGAACTTCTGTATAATAGCTCATATCGATCATGGTAAGTCAACGTTGGCAGACCGTCTGTTGGAACGTACCAACACCATTCAGGTTACGGAGGGACAGATGCTTGACGATATGGATCTTGAGCGCGAGCGCGGTATTACCATTAAGAGTCATGCCATCCAGATGGAGTATGAGCGCGACGGGCAGAAGTATATACTTAACTTGATTGACACCCCGGGACATGTGGACTTCTCATATGAGGTTTCACGCAGTATTGCTGCTTGTGAAGGTGCTCTTCTTGTTGTTGATGCCACTCAGGGTGTACAGGCCCAGACCATCTCGAACCTCTATATGGCTATCGACAACAACCTGGAGATTATCCCAGTCATCAACAAGATTGATATGCCATCGGCTATGCCAGACGAAGTGGAAGACGAGATTGTCGACCTCATTGGTTGTGACCGTTCTGAGATTATCCGTGCCAGCGGTAAGACTGGTGAAGGCGTTGATGATATCCTGAATGCAGTTGTTGATCGCATACCCCATCCAGAGGGTGACGAGGATGCTCCCTTGCAGGCGCTGATTTTTGACTCTGTGTTCAATTCGTTCCGTGGTATTATTGCCTACTTCAAGATTGTCAACGGTACTATAGCTAAAGGAGACAAGGTGAAGTTCTTTAATACTGGCATGGAGTATGATGCCGACGAGGTGGGTGTGCTGAAGATGGACATGATTCCCCGCAAGGAACTGCGGACAGGTGACGTGGGCTATATCATCAGCGGCATTAAGAACTCAAAGGAGGTGAAGGTGGGTGATACCATTACTCACGTAGCACGTCCTTGCTCAGCTGCTATCGAGGGATTCCAGGAGGTGAAGCCGATGGTATTTGCAGGTGTCTATCCCATTGATCCCACAGACTATGAGAACCTGCGTGCATCGTTGGAGAAACTGCAGTTGAACGATGCCTCCTTGACCTTCCAGCCAGAGTCTTCGGTTGCTCTTGGCTTTGGCTTCCGTTGTGGTTTCCTTGGACTACTCCATATGGAGATTGTTCAGGAACGTCTGGATCGTGAGTTTGATATGGATGTTATTACCACTGTTCCCAACGTTAGCTATTTTTGCTATACGAAGCAAGGAGAGGAGAAAGAGGTGCACAATCCCTCTGGACTTCCCGATCAGACGATGATCGACCATATCGAAGAACCCTATATACGAGCCTCCATCATCACGTCTTCGGCTTTCATCGGTCCTATCATGACGCTATGTCTTGACAAACGTGGTGAACTGATTGATCAACAGTATGTTAGCGGAAACCGTATGGAGCTGCATTTTATGTTACCGTTGGGCGAAATAGTAATAGATTTCTACGACAAACTGAAGTCTATATCTAAAGGATATGCTTCGTTTGACTATCATATTGATTCATTCCGTCCTTCTAAGCTTGTTAAGCTCGACATCCTTCTGAACGGCGAACCTGTGGATGCGCTTTCTACGTTGACCCATCAGGACAATGCTGTGACGTTTGGTCGCCGCATGTGTGAGAAACTGAAGGAGCTGATACCGCGTCAGCAGTTCGATATTGCTATCCAGGCAGCTATTGGTGCGAAGATTATTGCACGCGAAACTGTCAAGCAGGTGCGCAAGGATGTGCTTGCCAAATGCTATGGTGGTGACGTGTCTCGTAAACGCAAACTGCTGGAGAAACAGAAGCGAGGTAAGAAACGCATGAAACAGATAGGTAATGTGGAGGTACCTCAGAAAGCCTTCCTTGCCGTATTGAAACTTGATTAAACCAAAACCAATAACTATATTAAAGTCTATGTCAACCGTTAACCTTTCCCCACGTGATGTAGCCCGCGAACTTGCACGGCGCTATAGTACTATGACTCATGAGGAACTAGATTTGCTCGAGGGTATTCTCGTGCCTATGAAGTTCCCCAAAGGAGCAATCATCCTCAATGAGGGTGATGTGTGTCATCATATCTTCTGGATTGTGAAGGGATTAGTACGACAGTTCTATTACAAAAACAAGAAGGAACTGACGGAGTATATGGCCACAGAGAATACGGTGTGTATGAGTATCGAGAGTCTGTTCAAAGAGACGCCGTCCCACCAGATTCTTCAGGCCTTGGAACCTACTGTGCTCTATGCTCTGCCTATGCATGAACTTGAAACTGTCAGTATGAAGAGTGTCAATATCCAGATGCTTTACCGTAAAATTTTGGAAGAGTCGCTCATCATCAGTCAGCAGCGTGCAGATATGTTGCGATTTGAGAGTGCTCAGGACCGCTATCAGAAATTAGTCAAGACAAGTCCGCAGTTAGTGCTTCGCGCACCATTGGTGTATATTGCCAGTTATCTGCAGATGACACCTGAGACACTCAGTCGTGTTCGTACAGCAGCCTTGATGGAAGGTCGTTAAGAATTAGAGGGCGATGATAACTTTTCCTATCGCAAAAATTAACCTGGGGTTGAATGTCGTGGAGCGTCGCCCTGACGGTTACCATAATTTGGAGACGGTATTCTTTCCTGTTCCCATCAAGGACGCTTTAGAGTTGAATGTGATGGACTGCCGGTTTCCGTCTGAGTGGGATTGCGATTTGAAAGTATCGAATATACTTGTTGAGGGCGATGAGCAACATAATCTTGTTTTGAAAGCCTATCGTCTTTTGAAACAGGATTTCCCTTCACTTCCCCGTCTGCATGCTCATCTTTATAAAGCCATACCAACACAGGCGGGTATGGGTGGCGGATCAAGTGATTGCGCAGCTATGCTGACGCTGTTGAACCAGATGTTTGAACTGCATTTGAGTGACCAACAACTGATTGATTATGCGGCTCGATTGGGTGCCGACTGTCCTTTCTTTGTTATTGGAAAACCTGCCTATGCAGAAGGTATTGGCGAACAGCTACATGCGATTGACATAGACTTGAAAGGATATTGGTTGGCAGTTGTGCGTCCTGATATTCCTGTTTCAACAAAAGAGGCCTTTTCGCTGATTAAACCGAAAAGACCTCTGAAGAATTGTCGTGATATTGTTATGCAGCCCATAGAGACATGGAAGGATGAGCTGGTGAATGATTTCGAACAAAGTGTATTTGCACTACATCCTGAGATACGTGTAGTGAAAGAACAACTTTACGAGGTTGGGGCTCTCTATGCTGCTATGAGTGGTAGTGGAAGCGCTGTGTTTGGGTTGTTCCCACCATCACTCGATAATGCCAGCTTCGAACCACTTCTTCGTCAGCGCTTCAACGTCGCAACGGGCTGTGGCTTCGTTAATCTCATACTCCTCTAAGAGGAGTTTCACCAGAGTGTCGTTGGTGAACTCTGTGTCTTGAACTTTATTCCACAGATAGGCTGCCGATTCGTTCAGACTAATAATACGGCTGAAGTCAATATTGGCAATACCTTCTGCTACGATGATGTTCTCTCCGCAAACGGTACGAAGTCGGAATCCTTCTTTTGTTTTCATATTTTAAGTTATTAATTGATGTGGCTTGTGGGTTTTATAGGGCCTATAGGTCTTATTTGGCTTATAGGGCTAATGTGACTTGTGGGTTGGCTTTAGGAATTGTGGAATGTGGGGGTGAAGGGTGAACAGCAGGTAGCGGCGGATGGGGTAGAGACGTGTCCACCACCAGGAGTAGATGCGCCATTTACGTCCATCACAGCTGTCAAGCGTGTTTCTGCCTTTGCGGTAGAATCCGATGGCTTTTGCCCGCAGGTCTGCCAGCTGACAGTATTCGTTAGCCAGATTACCGTCGCCACGAAGGGTGACGTTTGTTCCTTCAATCTTGATGATACGATGTAGCACGAAATGACCCTTGTTGATCTCTGCAAGAACGGCATCGCCCTCTTCGTATTTGTCCACAATCTGCAAAAGGGCTTTGTCACGTTCATCCTCGAGGAATGGACGCATACTACGACCGCGCAGGGGAAGTGTGGCAGTGTGTCCAGCCTTCAACTGCTCTACTACGAATGGCAACAACACATCGTTGCGCATCTGTACGGTTTTTATCGTGCTATCGTTTTGTGGCATATTTGCGCTGCTTCTTCATCGGGCAAACAATGAAGGGTGTATATGGGTGTTGTCTCGATGATGCGAGTGATGGTGTCGCAGAGGTTGTTGTAGATGATACTGTCCCATTTCATGCTGGAACAGGCTGGCAACAGCGAAGCGAATGCTTGTACTGGTGACTCTTTGTCGATACTGTTCTGAAGTGCACGGTCGATACGGGTGACCGCTCCCAAACGGGCTTTTACGTTGCGGTAGCATGGTGTCTTACCGCTCCAGGGACTTCCGTAGATGAAAGGCGCTCCATCAATCATCCTGATGATGGGGTTGTCGTCATTCATCAGTTCGCAATCGGCAATATGTTTTATCCATAGCGACGAATGAGTGCTCTTGCCTGTGCCGCTCTGAGCTATGAAGGGATAGCCCCATCCGTCCTTCATGATGGTCGAAGCATGGATGAGTAGGGTGTCGTGAAAGGAGCCTGCAAAAGCATAGACAAGCATCAGCGCATCGTTCAGTCCAAACGACTGCATGACACGGTCACCGTTCAAGGCACATCGGCATTCGCTGAAATCGGCATTACATACAAGTAAACAGCAGTCACGGTCGTAGATGTCGCGGATGATATACTGATAGCCGCCGTCAGGAAGCTGATAGACTACCGTGTCACCATTGCCAGTATCAAAACTGCGAACCTTCTTGCGACCCTCCACCGGACGAAGACTGTTGTCAACGGTCAGGGTAAACAACAGCTTTGCAGCTGGCACCTTCTGGTCAGCAAATACGCTGAACGACGGCAACAGCTGCATGAAGTCCTGTGATGCATCTTCCCATTCTATGCAGACAGGATGGTCGGCAATATGAAAGTAATGCCTTTCCACGAGGTTACTCCGTTTCTTGTTCACTATTAACCACGGAATGGAAGCGAAACTTGTCATCTTCAATGTAACGGACTTCGTATCGCTGACCATGATCCTTTTTGGGTGAAACGTACAAGCGTCTTAGTTTGAGGTACTTTTTTTCTGCCTTCTCACGTGTCTCGGCATAAACGACAACACAAGTGCGATAGGGCATCTCCTGATTGGTAAGATACTGCTGCAGTTGTGAACTGTACACTTCACGGTCGGCAAGGAATTTCGTCTTCGCGTCAACCCACACGCTGTCCACTTTCTGAATGTTGGTGAAGTGGACGATAGTGTCGTTGAACGAGGCAGCAAAGCCGAACATGTACATCTGGGGTACAACAACTTTTTTAGCTGTTGCCGTACTTGCAACAAGCATGACAACAGCTAAAAAGGCGTATCTCAAAAAATGATTAAAGCATTTGTTCATATAGTAATGATTTGATTTACTCTGCCAACTGAACGACGAAGTAGCCGCGCTTGCTGGTAGGATAGATGCCCTTGATAATCAGCACCTGATCCTTCGATGTGTTTGCATCCTTCACGGCTTTCTGCAAATCCTCGACCGTCTTCATCGATTCGTCGTTAACCTTCTGGATGATGAATCCTTTCGGTACACCGGCATCTTTCATCTTACCGGCATTCACCTTGATGACCTCAAGGCCATAGTTGATTTCCAACTGTTCTTTCTGTGATTTTGTTACCTCGCGGAAGTCGGCACCCAAAATGTCGAGGTCGGCATCCTTGACCACCTTTGTGTTGCCTTGCTCATTACGCAGGGTCACTTCCTTGGTAATCTTTTTCTTGTTGTGGAGATAGGTTAGCGTCACCTTGTCGCCAGGACGCTTCTGGGCAATCACACCCTGAAGGTCGCCCATCTTGGTCATCTTCTTGCCATCGACCTCGATGATGATGTCACCTTTCTCAATACCGGCATCTTCGGCAGCACCGTCTTCAACAACCTTGTCGATATAGATACCTTCCATTGTGCCCAGGTCAATATCGTTACCCTTTTCCTTCTCGGCATCCACGAAGTTCTTCACTTCACCACCCACAATACCGATCATGGCACGCTGCACGGTACCGTATTTCTTCAGGTCGGCAACCACCTTGTTCATCATGTTGGTGGGAATGGCGAATCCATAGCCGCTGTAGCTGCCTGTCTGTGAATAGAGCATGGCATTGATACCTACCAGCTGACCGTCGGTGTTGACCAGGGCACCACCCGAGTTACCTGCGTTGATGGCTGCGTCGGTTTGAATGAAGCTCTCCACGCCGTTAGCTCCCAGCGTGCGTGCCTTTGCCGAGATGATACCTGCTGTCACGGTGTTGTTAAGACCTAAGGGGTTACCGATGGCCAGCACCCATTCGCCAACCTTCACGTTGTCACTGTTGGCGATGCTGATGGCGGGCAGGTTTTTGCCGTCAATCTTGATGAGAGCCAGGTCGGTGGTCTTGTCGTTACCGATGATGCGTGCAGAATACTCCTTGCTGTCAGAAAGCGTTACTGTCAGTTCGTCGGCACCTTCTACAACGTGGTTGTTAGTGACGATATAGCCGTCAGCCGAGATAATGACACCCGATCCCGTTGCGGTACGCTTGGGCGTCTGAATCTGACGCTTGCGTGTGCCGCCCTGTCCCTGCTGTCCACGTCCGAAGAAATCGGCAAAGGGGTCGCTGAAGAAGTCCTCAAAGGGGTCACTCTGTACTTCTACAGTCTGAATCTTTGAGTTCTGCACATATTTAATATGTACGACTGAAGGCAATGCTTTCTCGGCAGCTGCTGACAAATCGACAGGCTGACCGGGCAGAACTGCCATAGCCGTTGTCTGAGTGGTTGATGTGGTGTTCTGAGAGGCAGAGTTTGCCTGCGTTGATCCTGAAGTAACTGTTAATACTGAAAACGCTGATGCTACGATGGCTGCTACTGGCAGCACTTCCTTAAATAATTTTTTCATATTATTCTACGTTTTGTTAAAATCCTTTTTGTTTTAAAATTTCTACTTGCAAATATAAGTGCAAAAGTTCAAATTCTGACAAAAAGGCAGTCACTTTTCTTGCATTTTAACATTTCAAAAAGCAGGTTTAAAATCTCTTTGCGTCTGGCAGGCACTTATTTACATTCGTTTACTGACTTAATAAAGGTAAAAAAGCACTATCTCTGTAAGCCGGGTTCTGTACTGGCTTGGGCCAGCGTCTACCATTTATCTACTACGCACGTCACCATGCGTCTCTAGCGTTCTACCCTCCATCGCATCTTCGGAAGAACTCGGGCGGGCAACCCTCACATGTCGATGGTTTACATGAACTTGCAGCCTCCAGCGGGAACAGCCCGACGATCGCCCGTCGGCTGGTGGTCTCTTACACCACCTTCTCACCCTTACCACAAAGTGGCGGTCATTCTCTTCTTCCCTTACCAGCTGTCACCAACTGCTTCTACTTTCAGAAGTGGAGCACCCTGTGCTGCCCGGACTTTCCTCTCGCCTTTCCTTTCAGAAACGCCAGCGGCAGACCGAGATAGTGCTTTTGTTCAATTCACAATTGACGATTAGTCGGCTGCCTCGAACTCACGGAGGAAACGGGTATCGTTCTCTGAGAACATGCGCAGGTCGCTGACGCGGTACTTCAGGTTCGTGATGCGCTCAACGCCCATACCGAAGGCATAGCCGCTGTATATCTTCGAATCGATGCCGCATTGCTCCAGCACGTTGGGATCGACCATACCGCAACCAAGGATCTCCACCCAACCGGTATGCTTGCAGAAACCGCAACCCTCGCCGCCGCAGATGAAGCATGAGATGTCCATCTCTGCTGAAGGCTCCGTGAAGGGGAAGTAGCTGGGACGCAGACGAATCTTGGTGTCGGCACCGAACATCTCGCGTGCAAACGACAGCAGCACTTGCTTCAGGTCTGTGAACGACACGTTCTTGTCGATATACAGACCTTCCACCTGATGGAAGAAGCAATGGGCACGTGCCGTGATGGCCTCGTTACGATAAACGCGGCCTGGGCAGATGACGCGGATAGGAGCGGTCAGCTTGCCGTCCTCGGTGTGCATTTGTTCCATCACACGGGCCTGAACGCTCGAGGTGTGCGAACGCAACAGGATGTTCTTCGTCACATCGTTGGGATGCTGACTCACGAAGAAGGTGTCCTGCATGTCGCGTGCCGGATGGTCGGCAGCAAAGTTCATCTTGGTGAACACGTGCAGGTCGTCCTCCACCTCGGGACCGTCGGCCAGGATAAAGCCCATTCTGCTGAAAATGTCGATAATCTCGTTGGTCACGATGGTCAAGGGATGGCGTGTGCCCAACTCAATGGGGTAGGGCGTGCGGGTCAGGTCAACGGCCTCGTTGCCATTGTCTTGTGACTGACATTGTTCGCGCAACTGGTTGATGCGGTCGGTAGCCATCTGCTTCAGCTCGTTGATCTTCATGCCTACCTCTTTCTTCTGCTCGGCAGCCACGTTGCGGAAGTCCTGCATCAAGGCCGTTATCTCGCCTTTTTTGCTGAGGTACTTCAGGCGTAGCTGCTCTACTTCCTCAGCGTTCTTGGCGGTCAGCGTTTGTACTTCGTTTAATAATGAGTTGATCTTGTCAAGTATCATATTCTTTCAGAATTTGCAAATTCGCGTGCAAAGGTAGTAAATAATTATGAATTATGAACTATGAATTAAGAATTTTTTCTTACCTTTGCAGTCAGAAATAACTTAAAGCTATGTTAGAACTGAACGATGTGTTGTTGGAAGGCGAGCCCCAGACGGTATCGTTGATGGCTTTTGACGGTCAGCTGACCTGTATCACGGGTGGTACCGACGATCAGCGCACGGACTGGCTCTATGGCATTCTGGGCTTTGTGCCTGTTCGCAGCGGCTATATCAGCATCGATGGCGAACCCTTGACGCCGGCCAATGCTGCCACCTTCCGTCAGCTGATGGCCTATGTTCCTAAGAGCCTTCGTGCCGAGGGACAGGTGCGCCGTTTTGAGCCTCCTACCGTTCAGGATATTCTCGATCTGAAGGAGAACCGCCATCTGACAGTAACCACCGGTCAGCTGAACCGTGAAATCAAGATGATGGGGAGTGCTGACGACGAGCAGGCCCAATGGCTCGCCCTGGCCGTGTTGCGCGACCGTCCCATCCTGCTGGTCGATTCGCCTTTGCCCGATTATCTTGACTATCTGAAGATGCAGGCAGCCCAGGGTCGTGTCGTGTTGGTGACCAGTGATGACGAGGCCTACTGGCGTCAGGCCGATGCTGTCGTAGAGTTGTCTTGAACACTATTATATAAAGGTACTTGAACTTAAAATACAAAACGAAGATATGGGTATAATCGGAATCTCGGTATGGGGTGTGGTACTGGTTGTCATTCTGCTTGTGGCTGCCCTGGCCATCTTTTGGCTGTTGGACCGCAGAATGCTGATGCGTTCTTTGCAGGCGCTGTCGGCCATGACCCTTCAGTTGGCGCTGGCTGCTGCCTATGTGTGGGGACTCTTCCAGCTCGACAACTGGTTGGTGAACCTCCTGTGGCTCGTCGTCATGGCAGGCGCTGTGGCCTATATCTATACCCGAAGGGTGCGTTTGCCGTCAAAGCGTTTCTGGCCTGTTCTGGCCTTCTCGGTGCTTTGTGGCAGTCTGCTGACGGGTGGCAGTCTGCTGCTGAGCGTTGATGCCGACAATGCCAAACAGCTCTTTGTACCCATGATAGCCATCGTGGCAGGCTCGTTGTTGTCGTCGGGAACGCTTGCCCTGGGTGAATATGTCATTTGTCTGCGCAATACGCGCAGCCATCGTCGCTATTTGCAAGCCAACGGAGCCACCCATCTGGAGGCCATTATCCCTTGTGTGCGTCGCTCCTTGCGGGCATCGCTGCTGCCCCTGTTCAAGTTCATGACCTCACCGCTCATTGTGGCCTTGCCCCTGTTGTTCTGCGGCATGCTGCTGGGTGGCGTGAAGTTGTGGATAGCAATAGTGGTCACCATCCTGATGATGATGACCACCTTTGCGGCAACGGTCTTGACTGTTGTGATAATTCTTTGGCTGTCTGACCGTTATTTCTTCGATTCCAATGATAACTTTAACCCTTCTGGATCGCTATCGTGACATCAGATAACGCTTGAAGTCTTCAAAGTTCTTCGACATCTCCACGCTCTGCTTCTTGCCTTTCATAAAGGCTGCCAGACGGTCGGGGATGGGCAGGTCTATGCCCAGGATGTCGTCAACCTTCTCCTTGAATTTCGCAGGATGGGCCGTTTCGCAGAAGATGCCCACCTCGCCAGGATGTAGCTGCTCCTCCAGGGCACGATAGCCGCAGGCACCGTGGGGATCGAGGATATAGCCCGTTTCGGCATAGCACTTCCTCATGGTCTCCTTGATCTGCTCGTCGCTGTAGGTGGCGCCGCTGATAAGGTCGGTGATGGCCTTGTGCGTTTCTTCTGCCGACAGCTGGCCGTTCTTGCTGTAGAGGTTGATGATGCGTGCAAAGTTCGAGGGATCGCCCACGTCCATCGCATTGGCCAGGGTCTGCTTCGAGGGCTTGGGTTCGTATTGACCTGTCTGCAAGTAGTTGTAGAAGATGTCGTTGGCGTTGTTGGCGGCAATGAAGCGCTTCACGGGCAGTCCCATCTGGTGACCGAACAGCGCAGCACAGATATTGCCGAAGTTGCCGCTGGGGACGCACATCACGATGTCTGATGTCTGATGGTCGATAGCCTGCATGCTTGCTACAGCATTAAAATAGTAGAACGCCTGGGGCAGGAAGCGGGCCACGTTGATCGAGTTGGCCGAGGTCAGCTTCATGTGCTTGTTCAGCTCCTGGTCCATGAAGGCACTCTTCACCAGCGCCTGACAGTCGTCGAAGACACCATCCACCTCGATGGCCGTGATGTTCTGTCCCAGTGTGGTGAACTGGCACTCCTGAATGGGGCTTACCTTGCCCTTGGGGTAGAGCACATAGACGTGGATGCCCTCAACGCCCAGGAACCCGTTGGCCACGGCCGATCCCGTGTCGCCGCTGGTTGCCACCAGCACGTTGACCTCCTTGTGGGGCGCGGTTTTACCGCGACCATTCCTCAGGAAGTATTGCAGCAGTCGCGCCATGAACCTTGCACCAACGTCTTTGAAGGCGAGGGTAGGGCCGTGGAACAGCTCCAGGGCATAGATATTGTCCTTCACCTTCACCACCGGACAGTCAAATCGCAGGGTGTCATAGACCAGGTCCATCAGTCCGTCGCCATCGACGTCCTCGCCAAAGAAAGCCTGGGCCACGTTGTAGGCAATATCCTGGAAGCGCATCGTGGGCATGTCGTCGAAGAAAGCCTTTGGCAGCTTGTTGATGCGTTCGGGCATGTAGAGTCCGCGGTCTTCGGCCAGTCCCTTCACGACGGCCTTGCGCAGATCGGCCTCAGGGGCCTGATGGTTAGTGCTGTAGTATCTCATTTTCGTTTTTTTGTTGTTTCAGCCTACAAAGGTACAAATAAGTGAGCGAATAACCAAATATATTTGAGTTTTTCCGAACGAAAAACACCTTCGGCGAAAGCCAAAGGTAGAAAATTATTATGAATTATGAACTATGAATTAAGAATTTTTTCCTACCTTTGCACACAAATTATCATAAAACATCAATAAAAAGCATCATGAATCCCAAATCCATACTGACCGCAGGCCGTCTGGTCGAGTTGCTCTTCACGGGCGTGCTCATTGTCTGTCTGTTTCTTCCCAGTCTCACCTTCGAGAGCACACCCCTGACCAACCTTGCCAACGGCATCACCCAGTTCTTTGGCGGCAAGGCCTCGCCCGACACGTTGAAGGAAAGTCTCAGCGTCCTCGACATCGCCACTATCAACAAGCAGATGATGGTGGTCATGCTTGTCTTCGTTGTCCTTTGCCTCACCAACATGGTGCTGAAGTTCCGCATCCGTGCCCGCTTCACCACCTTCCTCGTCCTGCTTTGCGGTCTGCTGTGGATGGTGGCCGTGGTCTCTGCCCGTCAGGAGATGCGCAAGACCGCCATCGGCCTAATCAACACCGAGTTCGGTCTCGGTTTCTGGTTCCTCCTTGTGGCCCTCATAGGCCTGTTTGTAGGCCTCTTCATTCCCGAACCCGATCGTGGTGAAGACAGTCCCGTTCAGGTGGTCCGTTCCCGTTGGCCCTATTTCTGTGGCGGCTTTGTTCTCTCCGCCCTTCTCGCCTTTGGTGTCTATTATTTCCTTCACCATCGCAACTACCAGCAGCCCAAGGCGCCCGTGCAGACCGAGCAGCCCGTCAAGAAGTAGTCCTTTTATCGATTTTTATCAAAAAGATGCGCGGATTCTATAAACCATTCCCAAACGCGTGTCGAGTATAGGAACAGGCGCTTTCTCATCACTCACGGTTATTGGAAGCAACGGGCCAGCAGGCCTATTACCGCCATGTGGGCGGG
>CAMVDU010000035.1 GCA_947166345.1 uncultured Prevotellaceae bacterium | reverse complement strand
ACCAATGGAAGCTCCATGATAACAGCCAGGTTCATAGCCTCGCTCTTAAGGCATACGCCAGGACCAGATGTTGAGGTAACACCGAGTGCACCTGCGAACGAAGCACCCAGTGCAGAGGCGCAGCCAGAGATCTCATCCTCACACTGTACGGTGATTACACCGCACGACTTGTGCTTAGAGAGCTCGTGCAGAACATCAGTAGCAGGTGTGATAGGATATGAACCCAGGTAGAGGCGCAGACCAGCCTTCTCGGCAGCTGCGATGAAACCATAGGCTGTAGCCTTGTTACCTGTGATGTCCATATAGCGTCCAGGAGTCTTCTCCTTGGTTTCTACACGATAAACATTGATGGCACTTGAGTGGGTGTTGTGACCGTAGTCCCAACCAGCCTGAATCACCTTGATGTTAGCCTCGGCAATAGCAGGCTTCTTGGCAAACTTTTCACGCAGGAAGTTAGCTACGAGGTTCAGGTCGCGATCGAAGAGCCAGCAAACAAGTCCGAGAGCGAACATATTGCGGCACTTCAGCATGGCTTTGTTGTCCATACCTGTGTCGGCCAGACAGTCCTTAACCATAGTGGTGAGTGGGCACTGGATGACGCGGTCTGGGTCGATACCCATCTCGCCGAGGTAATCCTCTGTCTTGAACTGAGCCTTCTCCAGATCCTTGGGGCCAAACGAGTCGGTGTCGATGATGATAGTAGCACCGGGCTTAGCGTAGCGATACTGAGTCTTGAGCGCAGCTGCGTTCATGGCTACCAATACGTCGCACTTGTCACCAGGGGTGTAAACCTTTCCAGCACCAATGTGTACCTGGAAACCACTCACACCAGTCAGCGAACCTTGCGGGGCGCGGATGTCAGCAGGATAGTCGGGGAATGTAGAAATACCGTTACCAACCGTAGCTGAGACGGTAGAGAAAATGTTGCCGGCAAGCTGCATGCCATCGCCGGAGTCTCCTGAAAACCTCACGACCACCTGGTCGAGCTCTTTCACTTCCAATTTTTCAGCCATAAATAAGTCTTTGTTAATGATGGTTTGCAAATCGGGTGCAAAATTAGCAAGAATTAGTGGTTCTGCAAAACATTTTTGTATAAAAGTCGCCTTTACCTTTTTATTATATGAGAAAAATCATTATCTTTGCAGGCGAAATGTAATGAAAATATGAAAGAGACTAACAACAAGGAAATTATCAGCAACCAGCATTTTGAGGGGGAAAGACCTTTGTTCGAGGTGCATCATGTTCGTCTGGAACAGGTGACCATTGGTGAGGGCGAGAGTGCCGTGAAGGAATGTTCAGACATTGAAGCCGAGGACTGTCGCTTCTGGGGCAAGTACCCGTTCTGGCACGTCAGCGGCCTCAAGATTAAGCGCTGTCAGTTTGATGCAGGCGCCCGTTCTGCCATCTGGTATAGTGACTACATGGATATGCGCGACACGCAGATTGACGCTCCCAAGTTTTTCCGCGAGATGCACGACCTGTACCTTGAGAACGTCGTGATGAACGATGCCGACGAGACCTTCTGGCGCTGTCGCAACATCAAGGCCAAGAACCTGACACTCCACGAAGGCACCTATCCGTTCATGTTCTGCGAGAACATCAATATTGATGGTTTGAAAAGCGACTCGAAATACGTGTTCCAATATTGTAAGAACGTGGAACTGCACAATGCCCATATCGTCACCAAAGACTCGTTCTGGGAGTGCGAGAACGTGACTATCTACGACTCGCTGATTGATGGTGAGTACTTGGCTTGGCACTCGAAGAACGTCAGACTGGTGAACTGCCATCTGGCAGGCGAACAGTTGTTGTGCTATGCCGACCAGCTGGTACTAGAGAACTGCACCTTCGATGCTGCCTGCGACCGCGTTTTCGAATACTCCAACGTTGAGGCCGATATCCGTGGACACATCGAGAACATCAAGAACCCAACCAGCGGACACATCTATGCCGACTCGATAGGCTCTGTCACCATCGACGAGAACATTCGTCAGCCTGCAAACTGTGTTATAAAGAGAAAAGATGAAATACAACTTTGACGAGAGAATCAACAGACGCGGCTCAGGCTGCGTGAAGTGGGATGAAGAAGCCCCCCGTCCATCTGAGGGCTGGCCTCTGTCAGGGGAAGAACCCAGCGATATCATCCCCCTCTGGGTGGCCGACATGGACTTCAAGGCAGCTCCTGCCATCCAGGAGGCCATCAGGAAAAGGGCCCAGCACGGGGTGTTTGGTTATACTCATGTGGGCGACAGCTACTACGAGGCTATCATCAACTGGTTCAGGCGACGTCACCAATGGGAGATTCATCGTGAGGAGATACTCTACACCACAGGCGTAGTGCCAGCTATGTCGGTGGCTATCAAGGCGTTGACAAAGCCGCAAGACAAAGTGCTCATCCTGTCGCCCGACTACAACTGCTTCTTCTCGTCCATCCGCAACAACGACTGCGAGGTCCTCGAGTGTGTGTTGCGGTTTACCCCCAACAATACCTTTGAAATAGACTGGACCGACTTCGAAGCCTGTTGTGCCGACGAGAGGACCACCGTCTTCCTGCTCTGCAACCCCCACAACCCCACAGGACGCGTGTGGACCAAGGAAGAACTGGAACGGATGAACACCCTTTGCATGAAATACGGCGTCAAGGTGGTGAGCGACGAGATTCATTGTGAGCTCGTCATGCCTGGTCATCGCTTCCAACCCTTCGCTGCCGTCAGCGAGGCGTGCCGTCAGAACTGCGTCATCCTCAACTCGCCCTCCAAGTCGTTTAATATTGCTGGTCTGCAGACTTCCAATATCATCTGTGCCCGTGCCGACTGGCGCCGTCGTCTGGACCGTGCCATCAATATCAACGAGGTGTGCGACGTGAACCCCTTCGGACCTGTAGCACTCCAGGCGGCCTACAACGAGAGCGAGGACTGGATAGACGCACTCAACGAATACCTGTGGGGCAACTATCAGGTGCTTTGCGGCTTTGTCGCAAAGTCCCTCCCCCAATGGCACGTTTGCAACCTAGAGGGCACCTATCTGCCTTGGGTCAACATCACGGCAACGGGTCTGTCGTCACAGGCTTATGCCGACATGCTCTTGAAAAAGGCCCACGTCTGGGTGAACCCAGGAACGATGTATGGTCCCAAGAGTGGCGAGGGCTACATTCGTCTGAACATCGCCTGCCCACGCAGCCTATTGGAGGAAGCGCTTCAGCGGATAGCAAAAATTCAATAGAGGAGACGCACTCCCTTACTCAAGGAGACGCACTTTTCATCACAAGGAGACGCACTTTCCTACCGTTTGACTTAAGTCAAAGAGTCTTTTGACTTAAGTCAAAAGATCGTCCGACTTAAGTCAAAAAGGTTTTCGACTTAAGTCAAAAGGTAAGCATCTGCGTCACTTTGCCACGCGATCTCCTATTTCTTGAGTGACTCAAAGAGTTGGTCGAGGGCGCTATCAGCGTCTCCTGCTGACTCATTGAGCAAGGTGACGAACTTCGAACCGATGATGGCACCAGCGGCATTGTCCTGTGCAGCCTTGAGGGTCTGGGCGTTAGAGATGCCAAAACCAATCATGCGGGGGTTGCGCAGGTTCATGGCGTTGATGCGACGGAAATACGCTTGCTTGGCATCATCAAACGACTGTTGGGTTCCTGTAATGGCAGCACTCGACACCATATAGATGAAACCATCGGTATGGTCGTCGATAAAGCGGATGCGCTCCTCGCTGGTCTCAGGGGTAATCAGCATGATGACACGCAGATCGTACTTGTCGGCAATGGGCTTCACAATGTTCAGATAGTCATCGAAGGGCAGGTCTGGAATAATCATTCCGCTGACGCCAGCCTCGACACAGCTCTGACAGAAGGCTTCGATACCATAGTGTAGGATCGGGTTCAGGTAGCCCATGAGTACCAGGGGTATCTCCACCTGGTCTTTGATGGCCTTCAACTGCGAGAAAAGCAACTGCACACTCATGCCGTTCTTCAGGGCCTGGGTGGCAGCGCTCTGGATGACGGGACCGTCAGCCAGCGGGTCGCTGAAAGGAATACCCACCTCAATCATGGAAATACCACGACGCTGAAGGGTCAGAATGACGTTGGCTGTGCTGTCGAGGGTGGGACATCCTGCACAGAAATATAAAGAAAGGAACTTCTTGTCCTTACTGTTTGCAAAAAGTGTATTGATCTTATTTGCCATAGTCTTGCTTTTATTGTTTTACCTTTTCCAGGAATTCTTTCAGTTTGTTGATATCTTTAAGGGCTGGCTCAATCTCGAAACGCGAGTTCAGGTCGATGCCAATGCACTTGGGATGATGAAAGGCCTTTATACGCTCAGCGTCGTCAGGACCGATGCCGCCACTCAGCAGGAAGGGGATATCGCCATCGTAGGCCTCGAGGACGCTCCAGTCAAACTGATTGCCGCTGCCACCAACCGTAGGGCACTTGGTGTCAAAGAGGAAGTAGTCCACGCAGTCGGCATAATTCTTGTATGCCGCAATATCCTCACGACAACTCACACTAATGGCCTTTATCACCTGAATACCTGAGCGGATATCTGGATCGAGCGTTCGTCGCAGGTTGCGGATGAGGGTGGGCGTCTCCTTACCGTGTAACTGAATGAGGTCGAGCTTGAAGTTGACCACACGGGTAATGATGCTCTGGGGCATCTCGTCCACAAAGACGCCAACGCGCTTGGCCTTGAAGTCGCCCATATCTATAGCACGGTCTGGAAGAATCCCTGCATGGGAAGGAATCATCGTCACGTTGCGTGGTGACTTTTCCCAGAAGATCATGCCTATCCAGTCAACGTCCAACTCAGCAACCTGACGGATATTCTCTCCGTCGCGCAAACCACATACTTTTACTATCATATCCTTGCTATAAAGTCTTTTAATGCTAATCCTGGTTCTGCTTCGCGCATGAAGTTCTCGCCAATGAGGAAGCCTCGGAAACCTGCTTGACGCAGGGCTTTCACGGTATCAGGGTTCGAGATGCCACTCTCGCTCACCTTCACGGCATCCCTGGGCAGCAGCTCGGCCAGGCGGAAGCTGTTCTCAACGTTGGTAACGAAGGAGCCGAGGTTGCGGTTGTTGATGCCGCAGAGGTCGGGCTCCAGCTCGGCATACTCGAGTTCAGGTTCGCTGTGCATCTCGAGGAGAACCTCAAGACCCAACTCATGCGCCTTGTGCAGGAGTATTTTACACTCCTGTTTCGTGAGACAGGCAGCGATAAGCAGCACAGCCGAGGCACCACAAAGGGCTGCGGCATAGAGCTGGGCCTCATCAATCACAAAGTTCTTGTAGAGGATGGGGAGGGTAACACCCGCGTTCCTGGCCTCAGTAATAAAACGGTCCTGACCACCAAAATATTGTTCATCGGTAAGGATACTCAGGGCTGCGGCACCGTTCTGCTGATACGACAACGGGATGATGTCGGCCCTACCCTCTTCCTTGATCCAGCCCTTCGAGGGCGAACGGCGCTTGAACTCAGCGATGATACCTGTGTCGCTCTGTAGCAGGGCCTCGCGCAAAGAGGGCTTCTTGGCTTTCAGTAACGCCAGCTCCTCGTGCTTGGTGGCAATGATTTGTTCGAGAATATCTTGCATAAGGCAAATGGGGTTAATGGGTCTCATAGGGCCTATAGGACTCATAGGACTCATAGGACCCATAGAATTTACGAGTTCAATTCCACAAATTTCTTAAAGGTCTTCAGGGCGCTGCCGCTATCAATACTCTCGCGGGCAATCTCCACGCACTCCTCGATACTCTTCTGTCCCTTCTCCAGCACCTGAATACCGAAGGCGGCGTTAGCAAGCACGATGTTCTTCTGGGCAGGCAGGGCACGATTTTCAAGAACAGAGTCGAAAATCTGGGCGGCCTCTTCCTCCGTAGCGCCACCCACGAGTTCCTCGGGTTTGGCAATCTCGAAACCAAGATCCTGAGGCTTGAAGATGCGTTCGTAGTCCTTGGTGGTTACCTTGAAGTCGCCTGTGAGCGAGATCTCGTCGTAGCCGTCGATAGAGTTCACGATGCCATAGTCGATGCCCAGCTTCTGATAGACCTGATGATAGAGGCGCATCTGGTCGAGGTTGGCAACACCCAGCAACTGACACTTAGGACGTGAAGGGTTGACAATGGGGCCGAGCAGATTGAAAATGGTGGGGAAAGGCAGCGCCTTACGGATAGGACCCACAAACTTCATGGCCTTGGCGAAAAGCTGGGCATGCAGATACACGATGCCAGCCTCGTTCAGACTGCGGTTCAACTTGTCGATGTCGTCTGTGAACTTGATGCCGTGATGGGCAATAACGTTCGAGGCGCCGCTGACGCTGGTGGCTGCATAGTTGCCGTGTTTAGCCACTTTGTAGCCAGCACCAGCAATCACAAAGCAGGCCGTTGTAGATATATTAAAGGTGTTCTTGCGGTCGCCTCCCGTTCCTACCACATCGATATAGCGGTCGCAATCGAGGATGGCTGGCACACCCGTCTCCAAGATGCCGTCACGGAAGCCCAGCAGTTCATCAACGGTGACGCCACGCATCTGCAGGCAGGTCAAGAGCGCCGTAATCTGTTCGTTGGGATATTCACTCTGCGTAATACCTATCAGGATGGTTTTCATCTCCTCACGGGAGAGCTCTTCGTGGTTTAACAGGCGGAAGAGATAGCCTTTCATTGTCTGTTCCATATATTTTAGAGGTTAAGAAGTTAAAGAAGTTAGAGAAGTTAAAAGGACTTTACAGGAAGAGCCAGTTCTGAATCATCTTCTTGCCGTCAGGGGTAAGGACACTCTCAGGATGGAACTGGATGCCACGCACATTGAGCGTCTTGTGGCGCAGGGCCATAATCTGTCCTTCGTCGCTTACGGCAGTCACTTCCAAACACTCAGGAAGACCGTCCTTCGACACCACCCATGAGTGGTAACGGCCTATGGTGATATCGCGCTCAATGCCGCTGAAAATGGGGTCGTCGGCAATGATATGACAAGGTGTTGCCACACCATGAAACACATCGCTCAGGTTCTCAAGCTTTCCGCCAAACACCTCGCCGATGGCCTGATGACCCAGACAAACGCCCAGAATGGGTTTCCGTCCTGCATAGGTGCGGATAACATCGAGCAACAGACCAGCCTCAGAGGGAATACCAGGACCTGGCGAAAGGATGATTTTGCTGTAGGACTCGATATCGTCGAGACTAAACTGGTCGTTGCGCACAACATCAACCTCAGCGCCCAACTCCTTCACCAAATGACTCAGGTTATAAGTAAACGAGTCGTAATTATCTATAATGACAATTTTCATATCCGTAAAATCCGTTTAATCCGTGTTCGTTTAAAGTGCTTCAGCTTTCTCAATGGCCTTCCTTAAAGCCCCCAGTTTATTATTCACTTCCTGTAGTTCATACTCCACATCGCTCTTGGCCACGATGCCGCCACCTGCCTGGAACCACAACTCACCGTTGCGCGAAACAAAGGTGCGGATGGTGATGGCCTGGTTCAGTGAGCCGTCCAATCCGATGATGCCGATGCAACCACCATAGGCGCCACGGTTGTGTGGCTCATACTCAGAGATGAGCTGCATAGCGCGAACCTTTGGAGCACCTGAGAGTGTGCCGGCTGGGAAGGTGTCGATAAATGCCTTGATGGGGTCGGCACCGTTGTCAAGCTCACCAGAAACACGGCTCACAAGGTGGATGACGTGCGAATAGTACTGGATGTCCTTGTAGTATTCTACCTTCACATCGTGACAGTTGCGGCTCAGGTCATTGCGCGCCAGGTCCACCAGCATCACGTGTTCGGCATTCTCCTTCGGGTCGTTGCGCAGGAACTCAGCGCCCTTGCGGTCGGCCTCAGCATCACCAGTACGCTTGGTTGTGCCAGCAATGGGGTCAATATAGGCCTTCTTGCCTTCAATGCGACAGTGGGTCTCAGGACTCGAACCAAAGATGCGGAATCCGCCGAAGTCAAAATAGAACAAGTACGGGCTGGGGTTGATGCTCCTGAGTGCACGATAGAGCTTGAAATCGTCACCCTCGTATTTCTGGATGAAACGACGCGAAAGCACAATCTGGAACACATCGCCACGCAGACAGTGGGCAATACCTCGGCGGATATTTGCTCTGTGCTCGTCGTCCGTCAGCGTCGAACGCACATCACCCACGGGATGGAAGTCGTAAGCCTGAACGTTGGCTTTGTTCATTGCTTTCAACACAGCATCGATATCGGACATTCCGGATTGTCCAGTGCTTCCAGAGTTTTCGGCTTCCAGCGTCACCACCTTGAGCATATTATTATGATGGTCGAACTCAATCACCACCTTATATAATATATAGAGCACATCAGGGGCATCGTTCTTTGCCTGTGTCTCGTCCTTCACATCGATATTTTCGAAATAGCGCACGGCATTGAACGAGGTGTAACCGAACAGTCCGCAGACAGCGGCATCCTCGCCCTCTACTTGAATGTTATCGATGAGGGCATGAATGGCCTTATCCGAGCGGTAGTCTTTGTTCACCTCATGCTGGAAGATTGACCCATCAGGATAACTGACGGTAGCGATTCCATGGCCGATGGCTACACTGGCAATGGGGTTGATACCGATGAACGAGCGCGAGTTGTTGGCATCGTGATAATCGGAACTCTCCATGAGTGCGCTCTGCGGATACAGGTCACGCAGTCGCATATAGACACCTACTGGGGTGTACAGGTCGGCCAGAATGGTCTTACTGGTTGTGGTATATTTAAAAGTTTCCATATTCTTTTGCCATTTCTTTGTTCTTCAGATAGGTCTCTACATCCTTGTCGCCACGACCACTGACGGTCAACACGACCACATCGTCCTTCTTAAACTGCAGTTTCTTCAGGGCGGCAATGGCGTGGGCACTCTCGATGGCTGGGATGATACCCTCCATGCGGGTCAGTTCGTAACCGCCGTAGATGGCCTCGTCGTCGTTGATGCTCAGCACCTGTGTGCGACCTTTCTTTGCCATGTTGCAATGCATAGGGCCTACGCCAGGATAGTCCAAACCTGCAGAAATAGTAAAGGCCTCCTGAATCTGTCCGTCCTCATCCTGCATCACCAGCATCTTGGCACCATGCAGAATGCCCGTCGTACCCTTGTGGATGGTAGCAGCCGTGTAGTCGGTCTCCCAACCGTGACCGCCAGCCTCAGCGAGCACTATCTTCACACGCTCATCGTCCATATAGTGGTAGATGGTGCCTGCGGCGTTCGAACCGCCACCAATGCAGGCTATCAAGTAATCAGGATAGTCGCGACCGATCTTTTCTTCAAGTTGCCATTTGATTTCTTCGGAGATGACGCTCTGCATCTTAGCCACGAGATCGGGGTATGGGTGGGGACCCATCGTCGAGCCAACTAGATAGTAGGTATCTTTTGGATGACAGCACCAGTCGCGAATAGCTGCTGAGCACGCGTCAGAGAGTGTCATATTGCCTGTCCGTACAGGATTGACTTGGGCACCCAACATCTTCATCCTTTCCACGTTCGTGTGCTGGCGCTCCACATCGGTAGCTCCCATAAACACCTCGCACTTCATGTTCATCAGCGCACATACCGTTGCCGTTGCCACACCGTGCTGTCCGGCTCCCGTCTCGGCAATGATGCGCGTCTTACCCATCTTCTTTGCCAACAGAATCTGTCCGATGGTGTTGTTGATCTTGTGCGCACCAGTGTGGTTCAAGTCTTCGCGCTTCAGATATAGCTGACAACCGTACTGCTCGCTCATGCGCTTGGCATAGTAGAGAGGTGACGGACGTCCCACATAGTCTTTCAACAGTGCATGATATTCCTGCTTGAACTCCTCACTCTCGATGATGGGCAGATAAGCCTCCTGCAAATCATGCACGCACTTGTAGAGAATCTCAGGCACATAAGCACCACCAAACTCTCCATAGAAACCGTTTTTGTCTACTTGATAGTTCATATTGTGTCGTTATTATGTTATTTCGTTGTCATTAAAAATCTAAGAGGCCCATCGTAAGAACGACAGGCCCCTCATCTTGTTTCCTTTACAAACTACAGGAATGCGACTATCTTCTCACGATTATTAGAATCTTGAGTTGCGCCACCACCAATAGTTTGATATCATCATCATATGAATCGTTTTTGTATTAATTCGCCTGCAAAATTAGTATTTTTATTTCATTCCTGCAAATATTTTGGCATTTATTTTCATTATACAACAAGAATGTTGCATATATATACAAAAGGGCTGGTTTTCACAGAACCAGCCCTTCAATAATATGATAGAATGAATTACTTAACGCGCTCCTGAACCTCAACCTCGCGGGTGACGGTCTTCTGAACTTTCTTTGTCACGGTCTTCTCAACCTCGACTTCCTCGTAGGTAGTCACCTTGAAGGTGCCCTCACCAGTAATGATGACACAACGGTTCTTGTCGTTCTCTGTGAACGGTTGAACGGTGTCGCCCTTTGAGTCGGTGGTAAGACGGGCAGCATCAATGCCGTGCTCCTTCGTTAACTTATTAGCAACATCCTCAGCACGCTTCTTGGCATACACCTTATTGATAGCGGGAGTTCCCGTACCCTTATCGGCATAGCCAGTCACAGTGAACTTAGCGTCGTCAGAGGTCTTCATCAAATCAGCCACCTGCTTGATAGCCTCATCAGTACCCTGTGCCTTGTCGGCATCGCTCTGGGCAATCTTGAAGAAGATGGTTTCCTTGATACTCTTCTTCTCCTCCTTTGTTACAGGACGCTGCTCCTTAACCTTGATTGTCTCAGGCTCATCAACCAAGATGGTGTCGATAACGGTCTCAATGCGAGTCACATAAACAGGCTCTGCCTTCTTGTGACCCAAACGGATGTTCAAACCTAACATAGCTGTGAACATCCAGTCGTCGTTATCGTGGGTGGTCTTTGAGTTGAAACGGTCGTCCAGCGAGTTGGCGTTCAGTTCGAGCGATACACCAATAGGCTTCGACATATTGGTCTCAAGACGCAGACCAGCACGCAGGTTGTGGCTCAGGTGGTTGTCCTTCCATGCCAGCGGTATGCGCTGAACAGGTACGTTCAAGTCAGCCAACTCATCGTTGTCCCAAGCATAGTTGAGACCAATACCACCCAACAGAATCACATTTAAGGCGTGGTTATTGCTCTTGCTAAACAGGTTCGAGAGGTTCAGCATCAAGTCGAGGTCGGGTGTAATATACTTCCACTTGTAATATTGGTCAAGATCCTTAAAGCCGGCTTTCGACTGCCATGCGTTCACATGCAGACGGGCACCAACCACAGGGCTGAAATAATGACCAAACGACAGGGCTGCTGTCGGAGTAATCAACTTACTGACAGAGGCATGTGTAGGAGTGAGCTGTACACCACCCTGTGCTTCAATGTAGGAGAACGATTTCCATTCATCAGTCTGGGCAGAGACAGCACCAGCCATAAGCAGCGTAGCAGCTGCCATCATGAGTAATCTTTTGTTTTTCATTTACAATGGTGATTTATTTTTAATTATGGATTTTGCATGCAAAGATAGTTATTTTTGGGAAAAAGAAAGAATGAAAGAACGAAAAAATGAAAAAAAACATGTATTTCTATTGCTATTTAGCGGAAATTTGTTACCTTTGTACATTATTTCTAGTATTAAAGCACAATATGATGACATCTGCCATAGAAATCAAGCGCGTGGAGAACAAGCGCGACCTAGAGACGTTCATTCAGTTCCGTTATGATTTGTATCGTGGTGACAAGTACGATGCCCCCAATCTACATAGTGACGAGGTGCGTACCCTGAGTAAAGAAAAAAACTCAGCCTTCGAGTTTTGTGAGGCAGAGTATTTCCTGGCTTACAAAGACGGAAAGGTGGTAGGACGTGTGGCCGCCATCATCAACCATCGTTACAACGAGCAGTGGCAACGTGATGCCGTACGTTTCGGATGGATTGACTTCATCGATGATGTAGAGGTGAGCCGTGCCTTGCTGAAGGCTGTCGAGGACTATGGCCGAGAAAAGGGCATGAAGGAGATTATAGGCCCACTGGGCTTCACCGATATGGACCCCGAAGGTATGCTCACCCGTGGTTTTGACCAGTTGAACACGATGGCTACGCTCTATAACTACGACTACTATCCACGTCACATGGAGCAGATGGAAGGCTATGAGAAAGACAACGACTACGTAGAGTACAAGGTATTTGTGCCCAAAGAGGGTATGCCTGATAAGATGCGCCGCGTAGCCGAGTTGACGATGGACCGCTACAAACTGCGCATTAAGAAGCTGACGAAGCAGGATGTGTTTGGGCCTGCCAAGTATGGTCATAAGGTGTTCGACGTCATCAACCGCACCTTTGGTCACCTCTATGGTTACTCCACGATGTCAGAGAAGCAGATGGACGAATACGTGAACATGTATTTCAAGTTCCTGGATCTCGACATGGTAACACTCATTGAGGACCATTCACTGGAAGATCATCCCGTCATCGGCGTCGGCATTACTCTACCCTCGCTGACTCGTGCCTTGCAGAAGTGCCATAACGGTAGGTTGTGGCCCTTTGGCTGGTGGCACATCTTAAGGGCTCTGAAGTTCCACAAAACAGATATCGTGGACTGTCTGCTGATTGGCGTCCTACCCGAGTATCGATCGAAAGGCGCTAATGCTCTACTCTTCTACGACTTGATTCCCATCTATCAGAAATATGGCTTCCTGTGGGGTGAGACCCATGTAGAGATGGAAACCAATGGTAAGGTACAGAGCCAGTGGATGTATTTCGACTACGAGCAGCACAAACGTCGCCGCTGTTTCAAGAAAGCACTTGTGTAATGACTTTAAAGGCTTCCTCGCAGGAGGAGGTCTTTTGGTTATAAGAGGATGACAAACGATGCCATTAAAGGATACGGACTAGGAGCGCTGGCTGCTGCCAGTTACGGCACCAACCCGCTCTTCGCGCTGCCACTGTTAGGGGCAGGCATCGATGCCTATAGTGTACTCTTCCTGCGTTATCTGTTCGCCATTCCCATGTTGGCGCTGATGATGGTGGCTCGAGGCCGAGGTTTTGGATTGCGCCGCTATCAGGTGGTGCCGTTAGTGGTGATGGGACTGCTGATGGCTATGTCGTCGCTGACACTCTATGTGTCGTATGCTTATATCGGTGCGGCCATCGCCTCAACACTGCTCTTCATCTATCCCATTCTGGTGACACTTATCATGGCTGCCTTTTTCCATGAACGCGCCTCTATCGGCACCATCATCTGTATGTTGCTGGCTACTTTTGGCATTGCCCTACTCTATCGGGGCGATGGTGGAGAGGTGCTCAACACTACGGGGCTGTTGCTCGTATTCCTGTCGGCCCTCAGCTATGCCATCTATCTAGTGGCTGTCAACAGAAGGCGCATGAGGGAGATACCCACCCTGAAGCTCACCTTCTATGTCATCGTCTTCGGCCTCTTTCTGTTTGCTTTTAAGTTTCAGCCGTCGTGTATCCATATCCTCAACAGCAACGGCTGGCTATGGGGGGCTGCTTTATGTATGGCACTCTTCCCTACGGCCTTTTCGCTGTTGTGCACCAGCGCTGCTATTCAGAAAGTAGGAAGTACGCCAGTGGCTATTCTGGGTGCCGTTGAGCCTGTAACGGCTGTTGCCATCGCGGTGACACTATTCCATGAGCCTATGACCCTGCGGTTGGCCATAGGAATGTTGCTCGTTATCCTGGCTGTCACTTTCATCATAGCCAGCGACACTCTAACACACCTGATTCTTCGTGTACGGAAGATGTTCCCACGCATCAGACGATCATATACCAATAACCCTAACTAACCTAACAAATCATATTGAAACCATGCAAATCTACCAAGCAAATATCATGTATACGCCAGAGCGCCAACACTTTGAGGTGGTGCCTCGTGGCTTTATTGCTGTCAGCGACGGCAAGGTGGAGGGCGTCTATCAGAAATTGCCTCCACATCTGGCAGACTGCCCTGTAACCGACTTGGGCGACCGTCTGCTCATCCCTGCTATGAACGATATGCACGTTCATGCCCCACAGGTACACAACCAGGGGGTGGCCATGGACTTGGAGTTGCTGCCTTGGTTGCAGAACTACACGTTCCCCGAGGAGTCGAAGTATGCCGATGTCCAATATGCCGAACGCATGTATCGGCGTTTCCTGCATACGCAGTGGCTCTTCGGCACCATGCGCAGCGTCGTCTTCGGAACAGTCCATACAGAGAGCACCCGCATTCTCATGAAACTCTATCAGAAGGCTGGCATGGGTGCTTTGGTTGGCAAGGTCGCGATGAACCGCAACTGTCCTGATGCCCTTTGCGAAGATGTAGAGGCTGCCGTTGAAGGCAACGAACAGTTGATAGCCGAGTTTAACCAACCTGATGCATTGGTACGTCCTATCATCACACCTCGCTTTGTGCCTTCATGTACACCAGAGTTGCTGAAAGCCTGTGGCAAACTGGCTGCCAAATATCAGTTGCCAGTACAGTCTCACCTGTCGGAGAACACTTCTGAGATTGCCTGGGTAGCCGAACTGGAGAAGGAGAGTACCAGCTATGGCGACGCCTATAACCGCTACGGGCTCTTCGGACAAACACCCACCATCATGGCACACTGTGTATGGACCAACGGCAGCGAGCTGGAATTGATGAAGCGCAACCGCGTGATGGTGGCCCACTGTCCCACATCGAACTTCAACCTGTCGTCAGGTCTGGCTCCCGTCCGCACGTTCCTCGACGAGGATCTGCCTATCGGTCTTGGCAGCGACATCAGCGGCGGTCACGACCTCAACATGTTCCGCATGTTGGTATACGCCATTCAGGTCAGCAAGATGCACTACCAGCACGACAAGAGCAAAGCGTTCCTCACGCTGCCGGAAATATTCTGGATTGCCACGAAGTCGGCAGGCAGTTTCTTTGGCAAGGTTGGCAGCTTCGAGCCAGGATACGACTTTGATGCCTTGGTTATCGATGACACCGTGCTCTATCCAGCCGAATATTCATTGCTACACCGTTTGGAGCGCTTCATCTATCTGGGTGATGACCGTCAGATTGTGGCCCGCTACTGTCAAGGACGTCTCATCCCCGACCCGATGGATATCACACTTGTATAAAAAGATGAAAGAAAGTATGAAAACAATGAGATTCTGGTTGCTGGTAGCTGTTCTCGTCAGCTGCTCACAGATAGCCAATGCCTCTATAGGAAAAACAAACGGTACAACTCCTGACACTTTGGCTCTTGCTGGCTGGCAGGCAGGACAAACTGTGACGCTTGAGGCTGTCGAGGCTTTTGGAGGACTTGACAGATGTTTTGCTGCCGAGCCTATTCCAGACCATGTGTGGCAGCGCATGCAAGGCAAGACCTACAAGGAGAATCCTCATATAGGAAGGAAAGACCTGCGCCATGTCAGAGTACTGCACTGGGACTACGACCAGAAGATTCATATTGGTGAGATGATTGTCAACCAACAGATTGCCGATGTCGTAGTACGCATCTTCCGACAACTTTATAATGCCAAATACCCTATTCAGCGAATGGTGCTGCCCGACGTATATGATGCCGATGACGATAGGCAGATGGACGACAACAACACCTCGTGCTTCTGCTATCGTACGGTGAGTGGCACCAACAAACTGTCTTTACACGCTCGTGGTCTGGCTATCGACATCAATCCTTTCTACAATCCATACTGCAGGAAAAACAAAAAAGGAACACTTCTCGTGAGTCCCCAAAAAGCAAGAAAGTACACTAATCGCAATGGCAACTTCCCTTATAAGATTGACAGACAAGACCTTTGTTATCGTCTCTTCACCGAGGCTGGCTTCGAATGGGGCGGCAACTGGAAAACGAAAAAAGACTACCAGCACTTCGAGATAAAGTTGCCGAGATAATGTTCATCTGAATATTTTTTCGCTCAACACACCGATATTTCAGGAAAAAGTTGTATCTTTGCACGGGTATTACGCTAACAGAAGAGAAATGGCAGACGACAACAACACACTGCTACAGCAGACAACAGTAGACTACAGTGATGAAAACATACGCACCCTGACAGGTACGGAGCATATCCGCCTGCGTCCAGGTATGTACATTGGACGACTGGGTGACGGCTCATTGGCCGAAGACGGTATCTATGTGCTGCTGAAAGAAGTGATAGACAACTCTATCGACGAGTTCAAGATGAAGGCTGGCGACCGCATTGAAGTGAATGTGGATGATCAGCTGCGTGTCTCAGTACGCGACTATGGTCGTGGCATTCCGCAGGGAAAGATGATTGAGGCGGTATCGGTACTGAACACTGGCGGTAAGTACGACTCGAAAGCTTTTAAGAAGTCTATTGGTTTGAATGGTGTCGGCGTGAAGGCTGTCAACGCACTAAGCACCCATTTTGAGGTACATAGTTTTCGTGACGGCAAGGTGCGCAAGGCCACCTTCGAACAAGGTAAGCTGGTGAGCGACATCACAGAAGACACCCAAGACGAGAACGGCACCTACATCTATTTCGAACCAGACCCCACGCTGTTCATCAACTATCAGTTCCATGATGACATTGTGGAAACGATGTTGCGTAACTACACCTATCTGAATACGGGGCTTGCCATTATGTACAACGGCAGGCGCATTCTGAGCCGTCGTGGACTGGAGGATCTCCTGAAAGACCGCATGAGTGCCGATGCCCTCTATCCCATCATCCACCTGCAAGGCGAGGATATCGAAATTGCCTTCACCCATGCTAATCAGTATGGCGAGGAGTACTACTCATTTGTGAACGGTCAGCACACCACGCAGGGCGGTACTCATCAAAGTGCCTTCAAGGAGCATATCGCCAAGACCATCAAGGAGTTCTTTGGAAAGAACTTTGAATATGGCGACATCCGTACTGGTATCGTAGCAGCCATAGCACTCAATGTTGAGGAACCGATGTTTGAGAGTCAGACAAAGATCAAACTTGGTTCGCTGACAATGGCTCCTGTACCTACGACTATAGATGCCGATCACCCCATGCCCACATCTATAAATAAATATGTGGGTGATTTCATCAAGACTGAGGTGGATAACTACCTGCACAAGAACCCCGATACCGCAGAGGTGATGATGCAGAAGATTCAGGAGAGCGAAAAGGAACGCAAGGCGATGGCTGGCGTCACCAAACTGGCACGTGAACGTGCGAAGAAAGCCAACCTGCACAACCGTAAGCTACGCGACTGCCGCATCCATTTCAGCGACGTGAAGAACGACCATAAGGAAGACTCGTGCATCTTCATCACCGAGGGCGACTCTGCCAGCGGCTCTATTACCAAAAGCCGTGATGTGAATACACAGGCCGTTTTCTCTTTAAGGGGAAAACCATTAAACACATTTGGCCTGACAAAGAAAGTGGTCTATGAGAACGAGGAGTTCAATCTGCTTCAAGCAGCCCTCGACATTGAGGAAGGTATGGACACCCTTAGATATAATAAGGTGATTGTAGCTACCGATGCCGATGTGGACGGTATGCACATCCGTCTGCTTATCATCACCTTCTTCCTGCAGTTCTTCCCTGAACTTATCCGCACGGGTCATGTCTATGTGTTGCAGACGCCATTGTTCCGCGTACGCAACCGTCGAACGAAGATTCGCAACAAGCAGGTGCTGACTGAAGAGGACGAGAAGAATGCCAAAAGCCAAAGGCCAAAAGCTAAAAGCGACTTTATCACCCGCTATTGCTATAGCGAGGAAGAACGTCTGAAGGCTATCAAGGAACTGGGACCCGATCCTGAGATTACCCGATTCAAGGGTCTTGGAGAGATCTCACCTGAGGAATTTGCTGGTTTCATCGGCCCGGACATGCGCCTGGAACAGGTGACCCTGCACAAGACCGACCAGGTACAGAAGCTATTGGAGTACTATATGGGTAAGAACACCATGGAGCGTCAGAACTTCATCATCGACAACCTAGTCATAGAAGAAGACCGACCAGAAGAAGAGGAGGAGTACTTCGATTAACTTATCCTATAGCGCAAGCGGTTATTCTACAATATCACCAAGGAGGGTGGCACTGGTGCTGTCCTTGATGCGCACGCTGACGGTCTGTCCAATATGGCGGTTACCCTTGTCGAAGACCACCATCTTGTTTTGTTCGGTACGTCCACAAAGCTGCTGACGACTACGTTTTGAGAAACCTTCTACCAGCACGTCGAACGTTTTACCTACATCCTTCTTGTTCTGCACAGCCGACATCTCGGTTTGCAGGGCAATGAGCTCGTTCAGACGGCGTATCTTCACCTCCTCAGCTACATTGTCAGGTAGATGTTTTGAGGCATAGGTACCGGGACGCTCAGAATACTTGAACATAAAGGCCGAGTCGTACTGCACTTCACGCATCAGCGAGAGCGACAGCTGATGGTCTTCCTCTGTCTCATCGTGATAGCCTACAAAGATGTCAGTAGAGAGTCCACAGTCAGGAATAATGCGGCGGATGGCAGCCACACGGTCCAGATACCACTCACGCGTATATTTTCTATTCATCAGCTTCAGAATCTTATCGCTACCACTTTGCACAGGCAGGTGGATGTGCTTGCAGACATTGGGCATCTCAGCAATCACCTTCAACGTCTCGTCACTCATATCCTTGGGGTGAGAGGTGGTAAAACGGATGCGCAGTTCAGGAGCCTCGTTAGCCACAGCTCTTAATAATGCAGGAAAGTCCGGAACATTGGGATTGTCTGGTAGATGATATGAATTCACATTCTGTCCCAGAAGCGTTACCTCCTTGAAACCACGGTCGCGCAAATCACGAACCTCACGCAGGATACTCTCCACATCACGGCTTCGCTCACGTCCACGGGTATAGGGAACAATGCAGTAGTGGCAGAAGTTATTGCAGCCTCGCATGATACTGACAAAACCGCCAATCTTATGCCCAAGACCTATACGTTGAGGCACTACGTCAGCATAGGTCTCGTTGGTTGATAGCTCAATATTGATGGCCTTGTGACCCAACTCCGCCTGAGCAACCAGATCGGGCAGGGTCATATACGCATCGGGGCCAGCCACCAAGTCAGCTCCATGGTTCTCCAAAAGGTCTTGCTGTACACGTTCTGCCATACAACCCAGTACACCGATAATGAGACTACGCTTGCGTTTCAAAGCATTCAACGCCTCCAGACGATGATAGATTTTCTGCTCAGCATTGTCTCGTACTGAACAGGTATTCAAGAACACGGCATCGGCCTCATCCAGATTCTCCGTCGTCTCATAACCAGCCATCTGCATGACAGAAGCCACCACTTCCGAGTCGGCTACGTTCATCTGACAGCCATAGGTCTCAATATATAGTTTTTTCATGTTTTGTACTTTTAAGGCTGCAAAGTTACGACTTTTTTTGTGTTCTTAGAAAAAAGTGGGTTGAAATTTTGTTTCAAAAGAAAAAAGTCGTACTTTTGCAATATCGAAAATCAATTGCCTATGAAAAAGAAAATTGTTGTATTGACTGGTGCCGGCATGTCTGTAGAAAGTGGACTGAAGACTTTCCGCGATGCCGACGGTTTGTGGGAGGAGTACCCCGTTGCCAAAGTGGCTACACACGAAGGGTGGGAAGCCGACCCAACGCTTGTTACCAACTTCTATAACATGCTACGTGGAAAGTGCCTGAACGTAAAACCCAACGAGGGTCATCGGCTGGTGGCTCGTCTGGAGGAGAAATATGATGTGACGGTAGTGACCCAGAACGTTGATAACCTACACGAGGCTGCTGGCTCAACACACGTTGTCCACCTGCACGGCGAACTGATGAAGGTATGCTCCAGCCGCGATGTGGACAATCCTCACTATATCCAGCAACTGGGACCCGACAACTATATCGTGGAACCAGGTACCAAGGCTGGCGACGGTTCGCTGCTACGTCCCTATATCGTGTTCTTCGGTGAGGCTGTGCCCAACATCACGATTGCAGCAGAAGAAGTGCAGGAGGCCGACATCCTGATTATCATCGGTACCTCACTGGCTGTCTATCCGGCAGCAGGACTCATTCATTATGCCCGTCCTGGTATACCCGTCTATCTGATTGACCCCAACCCCGTGAGTGCCGGCTCTGGCGTCAAACAAATCATGAAAGGTGCCAGCGAAGGCATGAAAGAGCTGTTCGAGACACTCAACGCCTAAACAAACATCGGCTGTTTGGCAATATCACATCATAGTGCTGCGCTTCACTCGCAAGTGCAGCACTATGCCGCGTATGGCCAGGTAGATGAGGAGTGCCAGCCAAAGGGCATCATTCCCCATCGTGGATGACAAAGACAGATAGACCGCAAAAAAGAAGATGGCAGCCACGAGGCACGATAGGAACATGCTTTTTGCAGCAGTAATGCCAATGAAGATGCCGTCATATATGAAGGCTGCCACACCTGCCAAAGGAATAAGAACTGCCCAGGGCAGATAGCGACAAGCCGTTGCCACCACATGGCTATCATCGGTGAGCAGACCCAGCATCGTAGGTCCTCCCCACCAGTAGATGAGTGTGAAGAGCAGCATGAGGGCTGTTCCCCAGAGCAAAAGATGACGAATCGTGGCAGACAACATCCTACTGTTTCTGGCACCGTAATACCTGCCTGCCAGTGCCTCGCCAGCATAGGCAAAACCGTCCATCACATAACTGAACAAAGTAAAGAACTGCATCAGCAGCGTGTTGGCTGCCAATATCTCGTCTCCCTGTGCCGATCCTGCCGAAGTAAAGAAAAGGTTGACAGCTACCAGACAGAGCGTACGCAAGAACAGCGACAGGTGAACGACAAAAAAGGACAACTTGCCCCACGCAAAAAGACTTTCACTTCCTAAGCGACGCCAGCCACCCATCTTTACACTCCATAGCAAGGCCGACATGAAACCGGTCCATTGTGCTATAACGGTACCCAAGGCTACACCCTCGATACCCATCTTCAGCCCCAACACCAAGAGAAGAGAGATGGCAATGTTGATTATATTCTGGCCAATGGCAATCACCATCGGTATGCGTGTATTCTGCATGCCTATATACCAACCTGTCAGCACATAGAGTCCCAACATAGCTGGGGCTCCCCATATACATATATTATAATAGGTGGAGACCATAGGACGGATGTCAGCCGATGCCTGCATCAGCCACAAGGACAGATGGCGTATCGGCAATTGTAACACGACAAACAACAGTCCGATACCAAAGGCCACCATCAGCGAACGTTGCAACAGAGAGGCGGCTTCGTCTGGACGACGAGCGCCATAAGCCTGCGCCGTCAGTCCGCTGGTACCCATACGCAAGAACCCGAAGAGCCAGTACATCACATTGAAAATCATCGACCCCACAGCGATGGCACCTATATGACGCGCTCCCCCTACGTGACCCATAACGGTCACGTCGCAAAGGCCCAATAGGGGTACCGTGATATTCGACACGATACTTGGCAGGGCCAAACTCAATATCCGATGGTCGAGTTTTCTCATCTTTCAGGGTGCAAAGTTAACAAAAACTACTTAAATTGTGAAGAAAACACCCAAAATTTTGCACAACACTACCCCAAGTGTGCAGGCACACATCAGTTTTCTGCAAAAAAATTTGCGTATTTGAAAGAAAATGACTTACTTTGCACTCGATTTTCACGATTTCGTAAAAGAAAGATCATAAATTATTAACTTTAAAGAAGAAAAATCATGTCAGAAATTGAAAGCAAAGTAAAGGCTATTATTGTAGACAAACTTGGTGTTGATGAAGCAGAGGTTAAGCCCGAAGCAAGTTTCACAAACGATCTTGGTGCTGACTCACTGGATACCGTAGAACTCATTATGGAATTTGAGAAGGAATTTGGTATCTCTATTCCCGATGACAAGGCTGAGAAGATTGGTACTGTAGGCGACGCTATCGCTTATATTGAGGAGAACCAGAAATAAAGTCAAAAGTAATAGTGAAAAAGTGAAGAATTTGCTGCCGCCATATACTTTCACTTTGGTGAGCGGTAGCAAATTTTTCACTTTTCGTTATTTCGCTATACCTTTTTATTTATGGAACTAAAAAGAGTAGTAGTAACTGGGCTGGGCGCAGTGACTCCTGTAGGCAACACTCCTGAAGAGATGTGGAAGAACCTGCTCGACGGCGTTAGCGGCGCTGCACCTATCACATCTTTCGATACAACCAACTTCAAGACCAAGTTTGCCTGCGAGGTGAAGAACCTCAACGTCAACGACTTTCTTGATCGCAAGGAGGCTCGCAAGATGGACCGCTACACCCAGCTGGCCCTGATTGCTGCCAAGCAGGCCGTTGAGGA
>CAMVDU010000034.1 GCA_947166345.1 uncultured Prevotellaceae bacterium | reverse complement strand
GCTTGCGCCGATGGTACTGCAATGCAATGCGGGAGAGTAGGAGGCCGCCATCTTTGGGCGTTTAGCTCAGTTGGTTTAGAGCATCTGCCTTACAAGCAGAGGGTCGGCGGTTCGAATCCGTCAACGCCCACTAAAGGGAGTTACATCAATTGATGTGGCTCCCTTTTTTATTTAAATATATTTACGAACTGAAGTGAATGAGTGTTTTCATTCAGTTAGTACTCGAATAAGTTTCGTAAAATTCCGATGTCGTTTGTAGTTCTATAGCTGTTATAAAACAAAAAAAACAGTAAAAAGCAAAAAAACTTGTATGTTCTTGATGAATTCTGAGGAAATAGTAGTATCTTTGCAGTCAGAAAGATAATTATCTACACAAGAAAAATGGATTTAAGTTTGTTGACGGCCATCTCGCCTATTGATGGTCGCTATCGGGGTAAGACAGAACAGCTGAGTGAGTATTTCTCTGAGTATGCATTGATACGCTATCGTGTAAGAGTGGAGATAGAGTATTTCATTGCCTTGTGCGAACTGCCTTTGCCTCAGCTTCAGGATTTCGACCACGCTTTGTTTGAGCCTCTCCGTGACATCTATCGTCAGTTTACGCCTGCTGATGCGCAGCGCGTGAAGGACATTGAGGCTGTGACCAACCACGACGTGAAGGCCGTGGAGTACTTCATCAAGGAAAAGACTAAAAGCCTGCAGCTGATAGCCGATAGCTATATGGAGTTCATTCACTTTGGCCTTACAAGTCAGGATATCAACAATACAAGTGTGCCCTTGAGTATCAAAGAGGCCATGGAGAATGTATATATTCCTTTGCTTGAAGAGCTGATTGAGCAGTTGAATGACTATGCCGAGGCATGGAAGAACGTGCCCATGTTGGCCAAGACTCACGGACAGCCTGCATCACCCACACGTCTGGGTAAGGAGGTGATGGTCTATGTGTATCGTCTGGAAGAACAGCTCCGCTCATTGAAGGATACGCCTGTAACGGCTAAGTTCGGTGGCGCTACGGGTAATTACAATGCACATCATGTGGCTTATCCCCAGTATGACTGGAAGGAGTTCGGCAGTCGCTTTGTCAGCGAGAAACTTGGCTTGGAGCGCGAACAATACACCACTCAGATATCGAACTACGACTGGTTGGCAGGCATATTCGATGCCATGCGCCGCATTAACACGATTGTTATTGACCTTGACCGTGATTTCTGGATGTATATCTCGATGGAATACTTCAAGCAGAAGATTAAGGCTGGCGAGGTTGGTTCGAGTGCTATGCCGCACAAGGTGAACCCCATCGACTATGAGAATTCTGAGGGTAATCTGGGCATTTCCAACGCTATTTTGGCTTTCCTGGCACAGAAATTGCCTATAAGTCGTTTGCAGCGTGATCTGACCGACTCAACGGTGCTGCGCAACGTGGGCGTGCCAATGGGACATGCATTGATTGCCTTCCAGAGCACGCTGAAGGGCTTGCGCAAACTGATCCTCAATGAGGACAAGTTGCATGAGGATTTGGAGAATACATGGGCAGTGGTGGCCGAGGCCATCCAGACCATTCTGCGCCGTGAGGCCTATCCGCATCCATATGAGGCATTGAAAGCGCTGACCCGTACCAACGAGAAGATGACGGAAGAAACCATTCATGCTTTCATTCAGACGTTGGATGTCAGCGACGAGGTTAAAGAGGAACTGATGGTGATTACGCCCTGGAATTATACTGGAATATAAGTTATAGAATAAACGTTTAAGTGTTTATGAGTTTTAAAAGTTTAATAGTTTAAAGTTATAAGAGTTTTAGTTTTTTGATAAGAGAGTATGAGCCGTGAGGCTCTGTAGTAATAATAAATATAGGTAATAAACAAAAGACACAAGAATTATGGATTTCGAAAACGAGAAACAACACGAAGGAACTAACATGGAACAGAATGCTAACCATGAAGGCAGTCAGAAAGAATTTAGACCAGTAGGTCGTTCGCCCCGTCCGCGTATTCACAATGCGGCAACGCGAAGCACAAGCTACGAAAGGCCAAATTACAGTAGAAATAGTCAGGATGAGGATGGAGGTTTCCGTCCCGAGGGCTTTGGTGCAGGTCTGCAGAGTCAGGCTTCACAGCGTCCCAGCTATCGTCCACGTACAAATAACTATAATAACGGTGGCTATGGTCAGCGTCCTCAGCAGGGCGACTATGGTCAGTCACGTGGTGGTTATGGTCAGCGTCCTCAGCAGGGTTATCGTCCCCGTTACAATCAGGACGGTGAAGAGGGTGGCTATCAGCCCCGTCAGCAGTATGGTCAGCGTCCCCAGCAGGGCGGTTACCAGCAGCGTGGTGGCTATGGTCAGCGTTCCCAGGGTGGCTATGGTCAGCGTCCCCAGCAGGGCGGTTACCAGCAGCGTGGTGGCTATGGTCAGCGTCCCCAGGGTGGCTACGGTCGTCCCCAACAGGGTGGTTATGGCCAGCGTCCTCAGGGCGGCTATCGTCCCCGTACAGCTGACTACGATCCCAATGCCAAGTACAGCTTGAAGAAGCGTATCGAGTATAAGGAGCAGAACTATGATCCCAGCGAACCCATCCGTCTGAACAAATATCTTGCCAATGCAGGAAAGTGCAGTCGTCGTGAGGCTGATGAGATGATCCAGGCAGGTGTTGTCACCGTCAACGGACAGGTGGTTACTGAGTTGGGAACGAAGATTCTCCGTACTGATGTGGTGCGTTTCCACGACGAACCTGTTACGCTTGAGAAGAAGGTGTATGTACTGCTCAACAAGCCCAAGGACTATGTGACCACGAGCGATGATCCTCAGCAGCGTAAGACCGTGATGGACCTTGTGAAGGATGCATGTCCTGAGCGCATCTATCCTGTTGGCCGTCTAGACCGCAATACAACAGGCGTGCTCCTGCTGACCAACGATGGTGACCTGGCTTCGAAGCTGACCCATCCTAAGTATCTGAAGAAGAAGATATACCATGTCTATCTTGATAGGAACGTGACTGCCCACGACCTGCAGCAGATTGCCGAGGGTATCACTCTGGAGGACGGCGAAATCAAGGCCGACGATATCCAGTATGCTGATCCTGTTGACAAGAAACAGGTGGGTATCGAGATTCACTCTGGTAAGAACCGTATCGTGCGCCGTATTTTTGAGAGTCTGGGTTACAAGGTTACCAAGCTTGATCGCGTGCAGTTTGCCGGTCTGACCAAGAAGAACCTGCGTCGCGGTGACTGGCGCTACCTCACAGAGGAGGAGGTAGATCGCCTGAGAATGGGAGCTTACGAGTAAACAGTTCAGTTGGCCGAGGCTCAGCCTCGGCTTACATAACAAATAAGATTATGAAAAGAACAAAGATAGTTGATGTACTGAAGAGTACTGATTTTGGAAAAGAAGTATGTGTGAAGGGTTGGGTTCGTTCGCACCGCGGAAATAAGAACGTTGACTTCATCGCGCTGAACGATGGTTCTACCATCAAGAATGTGCAGGTGGTAGCTGACCCGACGAAGTTTGATGAGGAACTGCTGAAGCAGGTGACTACTGGTGCCTGTATCGGCGTGACTGGTACGCTGGTGGAGAGTCAGGGTGCTGGTCAGGCTTCGGAGATACAGGCCAAGGAACTTATTGTCTATGGCCTTTGCGACAGCACCTATCCCATGCAGAAGAAGGGACAGACCTTTGAATATATGCGTCAGCACGCCCATATGCGTCTGCGTACCAACACCTTTGGTGCTGTGATGCGCATTCGCCACAATATGGCGATGGCCATCCACACCTATTTCCACGAGCATGGTTTCTACTATTTCCACACCCCGCTGATTACTGCCAGCGACTGTGAGGGAGCAGGCAATATGTTCCAGGTAACTACCAAGAACCTCTACGACCTGAAGAAGGATGAGCAGGGTAAGATTATCTACGACGACGACTTCTTTGGCGAGCAGACCTCGCTGACTGTATCTGGTCAGTTGGAGGGCGAGCTGGGTGCTACTGCCCTGGGTGCTATCTACACCTTCGGTCCTACGTTCCGTGCTGAGAATTCTAATACTCCACGCCACTTGGCTGAGTTCTGGATGGTTGAGCCTGAGGTGGCTTTCCTCGACCAGGAAGAGCTGATGGATCTCGAAGAGGACTTTATCAAGTACTGCGTGAAATGGGCCCTCGACAATTGTAAGGACGACCTCGCCTTCCTGAACCAGATGATTGACAAGACTCTGATTCAGCGCCTGGAGGGTGTCCTCAAGGAGACCTTCGTTCGCCTGCCTTATACTGAGGGTATCAATATCCTGCAGGAGGCTATCAAGAACGGCAAGAAGTTTGAGTTCCCCTGCAACTGGGGCGACGACCTTGCCAGCGAGCACGAGCGCTACCTCGTAGAGGAACACTTCAAGAAGCCTGTTATCATGACCGACTATCCGCGTGCCTTCAAGTCGTTCTATATGAAACAGAATCCTGGACTTTCCGGACAATCCGGAGATACTGGAGAATCTGGTTCGATTGGCTACAAGGGAGCCGTGGCTCCTGGTCCTACCATGCAGGGCACCGACGTGTTGTTCCCACAGATTGGTGAGATCATCGGTGGTTCCGTTCGTGAGGAGAGCTATGACAAACTGATGGCAGAGATTGATCGCCGCCAGATGGATAAGACCCACCTGTGGTGGTACATTGATACCCGTCGTTGGGGTTCTTGTCCTCATGCCGGTTTTGGTCTCGGTTTCGAGCGCCTCATCCTCTTTGTGACTGGTATGCAGAATATCCGTGACGTCATTCCATTCCCACGCACACCAAAGTCTGCTGAATTTTAATAGATGATTGCAGTTGAAGGACTGAAAGTTGAATTTGGGGTGAAACCCCTGTTTAGCGACGTCAACTTCGTCATCAATGAGCGCGACAGAATAGCACTTGTCGGCAAGAATGGCGCAGGAAAATCGACGCTGTTAAAGATCCTCTGTGGGCTGGAGAAACCTACAGAGGGTCTTGTCGCTGTGCCTACAGACACTACTATAGGCTACTTGCCGCAGGTGATGATACTGCAAGACGAGACCACCGTACGTCAGGAAGCGCAGAAAGCCTTTGCCGACATCCAGAAGATGGCTGAGCGTATCAGTAAGATGGAGCGGCAGCTCAGCGAACGTACCGATTATGAGTCGGAAGACTACATGATGCTGGTAGAACGCTTTACAGCAGAACACGAGCGTTACCAGATGTTAGGTGCTGAGGGCTACGAAGCTGAGATTGAGCGCACGTTGATGGGCTTGGGCTTCGAACGTACTGACTTTGACCGTCCTACGAGCGAGTTCTCGGGTGGTTGGCGTATGCGTATAGAACTGGCAAAGATTCTTTTGCGACGTCCCGATGTGTTGTTGCTCGACGAGCCCACCAACCACCTTGACATCGAATCCATTCAATGGCTCGAACAGTTGTTGGCCACGTGGAGTGGGGCAGTAGTGCTGGTCAGTCACGACCGTGCCTTTATCAATAATGTGTCGAACCGTACCCTGGAGATCTCCTGTGGTCATGTTATCGACTATAAAGTTAAGTACAACGAATATGTTGTGCTTCGTCAGGAACGTCGTGAACAGCAGTTGCGTGCCTATGAGAACCAGCAGAAAGAGATAGCCGACATGCGTCAGTTTATTGAGCGCTTCCGCTATCAGGCGACAAAAGCTGTTCAGGTGCAGCAGAAAGTGAAGCAGTTGGAGAAGATTGTACCCATCGAGGTCGATGAGGTTGATAACTCAGCTATGCATCTGAAGTTCCCGCCCTGTCTGCGAAGTGGTGACTATCCCGTCATCTGTGATGAGGTAGCGAAGAGCTATGCCCACAAAGTCTTCGATCATGTTAACTTGACCATTAAACGCGGTGAGAAGGTGGCTTTCGTGGGTAAGAACGGTGAGGGTAAATCTACGCTGGTAAAATGCATAATGGGCGAGATACCTTTTGATGGTAACTTGAAGATAGGCCATAACGTACAGATAGGCTATTTTGCCCAGAACCAGGCACAGTTGCTTGACGAGTCGCTAACCGTTTTCCAGACCATCGATAATGTTGCACGCGGTGATATCCGACTGCGTATCAACGACATACTGGGAGCCTTTATGTTTGGTGGCGAAGCCTCTGAAAAACGTGTGAAGGTGCTTAGCGGTGGAGAACGTAGCCGTCTGGCAATGATCCGTCTGTTGCTGGAACCCGTGAACCTGCTGATTCTCGATGAGCCCACTAACCATTTGGATATGGCTTCGAAAGATGTGCTGAAGGAGGCTATCAAGGCCTTTGATGGCACAGCTATCATCGTCAGTCATGACCGTGAGTTCCTTGATGGTCTCGTGACTAAGGTCTATGCCTTTGGCGATGGTAAGGTGAAAGAGCATCTTGGAGGTATCTACGACTTCCTGCAATCCAAGCAGATCTCAGAACTGAGTCAGTTGGGAGCTGCAAAGAAGACAAGTACAAGCAGTTCAAGTAGTTCAAGTGGTTCAAGTGGTTCAAGTGGTTCAAGTAGTTCAAGTAGTTCAAGTAGTTCAAGTGGTTCAAGTGGTTCAAGTAGTTCAAGCAGTTTAAGTGGTTCAACTGACTCGAACAGTATGGCTGGTGCTACTGGTGGCTCCAGCGATTACGCCCAGCGCAAAGAGCAGCAGAAACAGTTGAAGAAGGCTGAACGTGCCGTTGAGGACTCTGAGAAAAAGATCTCGAAGATGGAACAACGGCTGAAAGAACTTGATACTCTGCTCTGTGATCCCAAGAACGCCTCAGATATGACGCTTGTAACGGAATATACCGACACAAAGCGTGCTTTGGATGAAGAGGTGGAGCGCTGGGAGAAACTGTCAGAAGAACTTGAAGAACTTACGCTCTAACGTCATACATGACATATTTTAAAATTATATAAGCTATGAACATTAAAACAATGATTACAACGATGGCATTATCAACCATCACGATGACAACTACGGCACAGCAGTTGCGTTCTGGTATCGACCAGACAGACATGAATACAACCGTGAATCCAGGAGATGACTTCTATGAGTATGCCTGTGGCGGATGGATGAAGAAGAATCCTCTGCCTGCCGCCTATTCGCGCTTTGGTTCTTTTGACCGTCTGCGCGAGGATAATAACAAACGCATTAATGGTATCCTCACAGAACTGCTGAACGGTAGCTATCAGAAAGGTACTATTGAGCAGAAATTGAGTGACCTCTACAAGCTGGCTATGGACTCTGTGCGTCGCGATGCTGAAGGTGTGCAGCCTGTGATGGGCGTGCTTCAGCAGTTGGAGAAGGCAAAGACCAAGGACCAGGTGTTTGAGATTGTTCTCCAGTTGGCTCCTTATGGTAATTCTGAGTTTATGGGTGCTGGTATCGGTGCCGATGAGAAGAATGCAACTCAGAATATTTTCCAGGTTTCACAGGGTGGATTGACCCTTGGTCAGAAAGACTATTACGTAGATAACGACCCAGAGACTGTGAAGATTCGTGAGGCTTATAAGAAGCACGTAGTCAGAATGTTCCAGTTGTTTGGATTCAGTAAAGGTGCTGCTACGAAGAAGATGAAGAACCTGATGCGTTTGGAGACAGAGTTGGCCAAGGCATCACGTTCGCGTACCGAGCTTCGCGACCCCCAGCGTAACTACAACAAGATGTCCCTTCAGGATTTTGACCGTCAGTATCCGAATATTCAACTTGAGAAGCAGGCTAATGCCGGTGGTATCGATTCCAAGTATATCCAGGAGTTGATTGTTGGTCAGCCCGAGTTCTTTGCTGCCCTCAATCAGTTGCTTGCAACCATGAAGGCCGAGGAGTTCCGCGACTATGTGGAGTGGGGGCAGATCATGTCAGCTGCCAGTTTCTTAAGTGCTGAGGTTCGGGCAGCCAACTTCGAGTTCTTTGGCAAGATCAAGTCGGGTCGCAAGGAGGATCACCCTCTGTGGTGGCATGCTACCAACCAGTTGGAGAGTCAGATGGGACAGGCCCTTGGTAAGATCTATACCGAGAAGTACTTCCCCGAGTCATCCAAGAAGCGTATGACCGAGCTGGTGAAGAACCTGCAGATAGCCCTTGGCGAGCGTATCGCTGCCCAGGACTGGATGAGCGATTCTACCAAGGTTAATGCCTTGCTGAAGCTGAACACCTTCTATGTAAAGGTGGGCTATCCTGACAAGTGGATCGATATGTCGAAGTTGCAGATTGACCCTTCGAAGTCCTATTATGAGAATATCCGTGAGTGTCGTAAATTCTGGACAGCCTATGAGATAGATCATACTGCCGGCAAACCTGTCGATCGTGATGACTGGTATATGACTCCACAGACCGTGAATGCTTACTATAATCCTACCACCAACGAGATTTGTTTCCCCGCAGGAATCCTGCAGGTGCCTTTCTTTGACCCCACAGCCGACGATGCTTTCAACTATGGTGCTATCGGTGTGGTCATAGGTCACGAGATGACTCATGGTTTTGATGATCAGGGTCGTCAGTTCGATAAGGACGGTAACATGCACGACTGGTGGGCAAAGAACGACGGTGACCAGTTCAAGGAGCGTACCGACAAGTATGCCGACTTCTTCTCGGCTATTAAGGTGCTGCCCGACCTGAATGCCAATGGTCGTCTGACGCTGGGCGAGAACCTGGCTGACCACGGAGGTCTGCAGGTGGCCTACGCTGCTTATAAGAATGCTACCAAGAACAACCCGCTGCCAACGATTGACGGACTGACTGCCGACCAGCGTTTCTTCCTTGCCTATGCAGGTGTGTGGGCTGGTAATATCACAGAGGCCGAGATTCGCAATCGCACCAAGAGCGACCCCCATGCTTTGGGCCGCTGGCGTGTGAATGGTGCTCTGCCTCATATCGATATGTGGTATGATGCCTTTGGCGTGAAACCTGGCGACAAGATGTATATTCCCAAGGAGCAGCGTCTGCCTCTGTGGTAAGAAATCTAAATTGTACATTATTAATTGCTAAATAGTTAATTAGTCAGATGCCATTAAGACTTCCCGACAGATTACCGGCTATTGATCTTCTTCGTCAGGAGAATATCTTTGTGATGAATACGACGCGGGCGCATGCCCAGGACATTCGTCCGCTGCGTATTGTCATCCTCAATCTGATGCCGCTCAAGATAACGACAGAGACTGACCTCATTCGTTTACTGTCAAACACACCCCTTCAGATTGACGTGAGCTTCATGAAGCTGCAAAGCCACACCTCCAAGAATACCCCTGTAGAGCACATGATGATGTTCTACCGCTCATTCGAGGAACTTCGTAAAGAGAAGTTCGACGGTATGATTGTCACTGGTGCTCCTGTAGAGCATCTCGACTTTGAGGAAGTGAGCTACTGGCGCGAGATTGTCGATGTGTTCCAGTGGGCCCGTACCCACGTCACCTCGACACTCTATATCTGTTGGGCAGCTCAGGCAGGTCTGTTCTTTCACTATGGAGTGCCCAAGTACCCGTTGTCGCAGAAGCTCTTTGGCATCTTCCCGCAAAAGGTCAACGATGCCCGCCTGCCCATCTTCCGTGGCTTCGATGATACCTTCATGATGCCTCAGAGTCGTCATTCTGAGGTACGACGCGAGGATATCCTTAGTTGTAAGGACCTGCAGCTGATAGCTGAATCAGAGGCCAGCGGTGTGAGCATCGTTATGGCGCGTGGCGGACGTGAGTTCTTCATCACGGGCCACATGGAGTATGCCCCCAACACCCTCGATACTGAGTATCGTCGTGACCGAGGTGTTCGCGACGATGTGGCGCTACCCATCAACTATTATCACAATGACAACCCTGATGAGTCGCCCATCGTGAGTTGGCGCGCCCACGCGAACCTTTTCTATAGCAACTGGATCAACTACTACGTCTATCAGGAGACACCTTACGATATCAATAGTATTAGTTGAGAGTTGAATGTTGAGTGTTGAGAGATGAAACGACGACTGGAACTGCTGGCACCTGCCAAGAATCTGGAGTGCGGCATCGCGGCGATTGACCACGGTGCCGACGCCGTGTATATTGGTGCTTCGCAGTTTGGTGCGCGTGTAGCTGCAGGCAACAGCATTGACGATATCCGACAGTTGTGCGAGTATGCTCATGTGTTTGCCGCCAAGGTCTATGTTACCGTCAATACCATCATCTTTGACTCTGAGTTAGAACAGACACGACAACTGTTGAACCAACTCCGTGAGGCAGGTGTCGATGCCATCCTTGTTCAGGATATGGCCGTTCTTCGCATGGCGCAGAGTATGGGTTTGACGGTTCATGCCTCAACGCAGACCGACAACCGTACGGTAGAGAAGGTGCGTTGGCTGCATGATCAGGGTTTCGAGCGAGTGGTACTGGCTCGCGAACTGTCTGCCGATGAGATTGCTGCCATTCATCATGAGTTGCCCAATGTAGAGCTCGAGGTGTTTGTGCATGGAGCCTTGTGTGTCAGCTACAGTGGTCTCTGCTATGCCTCACAGTATTGTTTCGGCCGTTCAGCTAACCGCGGTGCCTGTGCCCAGGTGTGCCGAATGAAGTTCGACCTCATTGACAGCGAGGGCACCGTCATCGAGCATCAGCGTCATCTGCTGTCGTTGAAAGACTTGAACCAGAGCGACCATCTGGAGGAACTGGCTGAGGCTGGCGCTACCTCGTTCAAGATTGAAGGCCGTCTGAAGGATGTGGGCTATGTGAAGAATGTGACGGCAGCCTATAGCGAACGACTGAACGAATTGGTCAACCGTTTTCCTGACAAGTATGAACGCGCCTCGCGAGGCCGTTGCACCTATACCTTCCGTCCCGACCTTCGTAAGACGTTCAATCGTGGCTACACCACCTATTTCCTGCATGGACGCCAGCCTAATATTGCTTCGTTCGATACTCCCAAGGCTGTAGGCGAGTTTGTGGGAACGGTCAAGGAACTGCGTGGCAACTCTTTCAACGTGGCAGGTACGGCTTCCTTTGCCAATGGCGATGGTCTTTGTTTCATGAACGACAGGCGCGAACTGGAGGGCTTCCGTGTGAATAGGGTAGAGGGCAACCGTCTTTTCCCTTTGAAGATGCCTGTTGGTCTACGTCCAGGCTTGCGTCTTTATCGCAATAACGACCAGGAGATGGAACGTCTTTTGTCAAAGCCCAGTGCCGAGCGAAAGATTCCTGTCACCATGAGTCTTCAGGCAACTGATAATGGCTTTGCCCTGACGATGGATGGTATGACCGTAGAGGTGGAGGCTGAACATCAACAGGCTGAGAAACCACAGAATGACAATATCGTCCGACAGTTGACCCGTCTGGGTGGTACTCCCTTCGTTTGTAGCGAGGTGCAGCTGCCTGACCACTTCAACTACTTCATTCCCAGTTCCCTGCTGGCCACGTTGCGACGCAAGGCGGTAGAGGCAAGGATGGTGGGGCCAATGAGTCCTATTGGCCCTATGAGTCATATAAGACCTATAAGACCCATAGGGCCTATAGGCAGTCCTATGGGCGGCACTGTGGGTTCGCATTACCCGCTCCCATACCTTTATAATATTGCGAATGGCGAGGCACGCGCTTTTTACAAGCAACAAGGCTTGTCGGCTGCTACCGAAGCCTTCGAACTGCATCAGCCCAAGGATGCTCTGCTCATGCAATGCCGCCACTGTCTGCGCTTTGCTCTTGGCTTCTGCGTGAAGCATGGTGGTGAGCGTCCCCGTTGGCACGAACCCCTTTATCTGCAACTGGCCAATGGTCAGCGTTTCCGTCTTGAGTTTGATTGTTCCAAATGTCAGATGAATGTCTATGCGTAAACTGATTTTCTCCTTTTTCTGCTTACTCATGCTGACGGCATGTTACCAGCAGGACAAATCCTCGTTGAACGATCTGGAGATGACGCCCCAGCAGCGTGACTCTGTTAACTTCTTCAACGTCCATCACTATGCCCACGACTATAATTTCCGTGTGAAGGCCGACTCGCTGACGCTGATAGTTGTTCCCAATCCTGCCGAGATTGCAAGTACGAACGTTGTGGATGTGACAAAGGTGGTTTCGGGCGACCGTCTGGTTGTTGGTGCCTTCGTCATTATTCCTGGCGATTCCATTGACTCTGTGTGGGTGCAGGTGTTGCGCGACGAGAATACCATTGGCTGGATTCATGAGAAAGAGCTGTTGGCAGGCACACGTCCCAACAATCCTATCTCGATGTTCATCGACGTGTTCTCCAATAACCACTTGCTCATCTTCCTGGTGTTCCTGGTCCTTGTTGGTGCTCTCTACGGTGTGCGCCGTTATCGCAAGCTGGGCATCCGTCTGGTCCACTTCAACGATGTAGGGTCGTTCTATCCCACGTTGCTCACGCTGCTGGTATCATCGTCGGCCGTGTTCTACAGTAGCATCCAGATGCAGGATGCCGAATCGTGGAGTCATTTCTACTATCATCCCACACTCAATCCCTTCACCGTTCCCCTTCATCTGTGCATCTTCCTGTGCTCTGTATGGGCCATTGTGATTGTGTCTCTCGCTACACTTCTCTCCCTTCACAAGCACTTGACGCCATCCCAGCAGCTGGTGTATTATCTTGGCTTGATGGGTGTCTGTGCTGTCGATTACGTGGTCTTCAGCCTTTCCACGCTCATCTATGTGGGCTATCCGTTGCTGGTTGTTTACATCGGGTTTGCCCTTTGGCGCTATTTCCGTTATGGACGCATGCGCTATGCTTGTGGCAATTGTGGCCGTCCCTTGCGCGACAAGGGCATTTGTCCGCATTGTGGGGCTGAGAATGTGTAAATCATCATAAATAGTGATTGCGAGAACCCCAAATAATGCGTACCTTTGCACCCGAATTTAATTCTTTATTATGACATCAAGAAAATTGTTTTTAGGATCTATGCTGCTGATGTCACTCTCAATGGGTGTCAAGGCAGAAGTCGTTCAACCAAGTGAGACCAACGACAGTTCACGTGTTATCGACCTTGACGAGGTGATTATCGTTGCCCAGCCCAAGGAGCAGTTCCGTCTGCGTCAGCAGCCAGTGAGTAGTACCGTGTTTACTGACCGCCAGCTGTCGGCAGTCAATGCCCGCGATTTGCGGCAGCTGTCTGTCTATGCACCGTCGTTTGCCATGCCTTCCTATGGCTCGCGCATCACGTCGTCCATGTATATCCGTGGTCTTGGCAGCCGTATCAGCAATTCTGCTGTGGGTGTCTATTATGACAATATCCCCCTCATGTCGCCCGCTATGTTCAACAGTCGTTTCTATATGCTCGACCGTGTTGACGTGTTGCGTGGTCCTCATGGTACGCTCTATGGTGCCAATACCGAGGGCGGCATCGTGCGTGTCTATTCCAAGAATCCCATGAACTATCAGGGCACCGATGTGGAACTGGGCGTAGGTTCTGGTTTTACCCGTCATGCCGAGGTTGCCCATTTCCATCGTCCTTCCGACGTGCTGGCCTTCAGCGTGGCTGGCTTCTACAACGGACAGGACGGTTTCTTCAATAATGTGAACCTCGACAAGAAAGCCGATGCTATGGATGAGGCTGGTGCCAAGGTGCGACTCATGTGGAAGCCCACCGACCGTTTGTCCTTCGACCTCACCTCCGACTATCAGTACACCCATCAGAACGGTTTCCCCTATGGTGCCTACGATGCTGACGAGTCGTGGACTTCTCTGCCCTCTACCACCATTCTCCCTGCCTACAAGCGTCACATGGTGTGCACAGGCCTTGGTGTCAGCTACCGTTTCAACCACCTGTTGCTTACCTCCAATACCAGTCACCAGTATCTGAACGATCGCATGGATATGGATGTTGACTATACGGCTCCTGACCGCATCTCCCTTGTTCAGCGTCAGAACATGCAGGCCCTTACCGAGGAGCTCATCCTGCGCAGTACCGACGATGCCTTCTGGAAGCACACCACCGGTCTCTATGGTTCGCGCCAGTGGTTGCGCACCAATGCTACCGTTTCCTTTGGTCAGGACCTGCTGCGTCCCATTTCTACCAGCATCGAGAACAGCATGAAGCAGGCTATGCTCCAGGCTTTCCTGGGTCGTTTCATGGGACAGGGTATGAACTATCAGCAGGCAACGGCTGCTGCCCAGGCTCAGGTTGATCGCATGGGCGTGACGATGAGTGCTGAGATGGCTGTTCCCAATGTGTTCCACCAGCCTCAGACCAACCTTGCCGCCTACCACGAGTCCAGCTTCTCGCTGACCAATCGTCTGACTGCCAGCGTCGGTCTGCGCTACGATTATTTCAAGACCGAGATAGACTATAACTCCTTGGGCTATATGGCTATGACAGGCGGCACAGCCAACGCTGTGGCTACCTACACCCTGAGCTCACACATCGCTAACCATCACTCTACCTCGTTCAGCCAACTGCTGCCCAAGGTGGGACTCATCTGGCAGTTCGATGGCAAGGGCAGCAACGTCTATGCTTCTGTCAGCAAGGGCTTCATGGCTGGCGGCTACAACATTCAGCTCTTCTCCGACATCCTGCAGGCTGACCTCAACGACCCCGCTGCCCAGCAACAGGCCCAGCGTGGCGACGTGGAGATAGAGCACACCGAACAGGACTATGCCGACATTGAGGATGCCATCACCTATAAGCCCGAAGAAAGCTGGAACTACGAGTTGGGTACCCACCTTAATCTCTTCGATGGTAAGGTGCATGCCGATGTGGCAACGTTCTACACCCAGCTGCGCAACCAGCAGCTCTCTGTGATGGCCCCCAACTACGGCTTCGGACGCATGACCGTGAATGCCGGTAAGAGCAGCACTTGCGGTCTCGAGCTGGCTCTGCGCGGACAGGCCCTCGACAACCGTCTCAGCTGGGCTGCCACCTATAGCTTCACCCATGCCGCCTTCCGCGAATATATTGATACCGACGATGCTGGCAACGTGGTCGATTACAAGGACAACCACATCCCCTATGTGCCAGCCCACATGTTCTCGGCAATGGCCGACTATCGCTTCGATGTCAACGACGACCTGCTGCGTGCCGTCACCCTGGGACTCAACGTCTCTGGTCAGGGACGCACCTATTGGGACGATGCCAACACCGTTTCGCAGAATCTCTATGCCGTCCTGGGTGCCCATGCACGCTTGGATATGGGACTTGTCGATATAGACTTCTGGGGACGCAATCTCACCGATACCCGCTACTGCACCTTCGTCACCTATTCAGGCGGCTTCATCGGTCAGCGTGGTCTTCCCTTCCAATTGGGTCTCGATGTTCGTCTGCACTTTTAACTGTTTAACCTAAACATATATTACAATGAAGAAACTATTAGCTATTGTGACCTTGATGATGGTCTGCATCTGTGCCAGTGCACAGAAAGTTGTAACCGTGGAGGATGCTTCCAACATGAGTGCCAAGGAACTGAAGCAAGCTGCCAAGGAAGCCAAGGCACGCGACAAGATTGTAGCTGCCAACCTGAAGGCTAAGGCTGCTGTTGAGAAGGGCAAGAAGAAGGTTCAGGCTGCTCAGAAGGCTGCTGACAAGGCTGCCCAGAAAGCTGCTGATGCCGCCCGGAAGGCCGAGGATGCAAGGAAGGCAGCCGAGAAGGCTAAGGAACAGCTCGAAGATGCCAAGAACGACTTGCAAAAACTCAAGGACAAAGCCTCCGATGCTGGTAAGGCTGCTGCCAAGGCCCAGGGTCTGCCCCTGGCTGGCGATAAAGATTAGAGAGAGTACTTTTTTGTGATTCACTCCGAAGACGTTTCCTGTTGGTCGTTTTCGGAGTGTTAATTGCTGTAATACAAAGGAGGATGATATGAGAAAACTGTATTTCTATTTTTGCATGGCCTGTATGGTCGCTTTCCTTGCTGCCTGTGGCAATCATTCCAAGTCCGACAAAGCCGATGAAGACGCTTTCCCGCAGAAAGGCGACATCAAGGTGGTTCTTGAGATGGACAAGACCGGTCTGACGCCAGAAAAAGTTGATGCCGCTTTTGACATTACAGAACGAATCCTTTTTATGCGTTTGGATTCGGCAAAGCTGGGTATCTATTCTATGGAACGAGTCGAGGGCGGTGAACCCCGTCTGCTCATCTATGCCCGCTGCAAAGCGAAAGACAGACAGCGTCTGCTGCGTCAGCTTACGATGCGTTCACAACTGGAATTCTGGGAGACCTATAACGGTGACGAGCTGTACTCGATTCTTCAAAGCATCATAGACAACTCACAGCTGGCGCCCCACGTTGAGGCTCAGGTTCCTCTCGACAGCCTTAACGAGATGGACCGTGCCATCATGGAGCACGAGCAACAAGTGGAAGAACGCAACCACGGTTTTCATTTCATGAATATGCATATGCCCGTTGTCGGAGTTGCCGATGTCAGGGATACAGCCTACATCAACCAGATGATTTACTCCGAGCATGCCAAACAAGTGTTGAGTAGCCTGCCCTGGGAGGTCCGTTTCGCATGGGGTGCCAAGCCCTCCAACCAATATGACAACAACAAACAAAAAGAGATGTTGGAACTCTATGCCTTGAAGGTTACCGACCCTTCCGGCCGTGCACCCCTTGACGGCAGCTTCATCGTCAATGCCAAGTCGACTGTCGATTATAACCACAGTCCAGCAGTCTCAATAAACATGGACACTCAGGGTGCACGCACCTTTGCCGAAATCACCAGAAGCAACCTCCATCGCGCCATTGCATTGGTCATCGACGACGTCGTTTACGTTGCTCCCACCATACAATCCGAGATTACCAACGGAGCCATACAGATCTCCGGCAACTTCACCCAAGAAGAGATAGACGACCTCGCCAATCTCCTGAATATGCGCACGCTCCCTGTCGATGTCCGCATCATCTCCTATGAAGAGGTGGAATAATCATAGACGATGACCTGTTTCAGGTGTCCATTTTGACATTTACTACTTTCAAAAAATCTCCGCTTCCAGAGTGTTTACAGTGGAAGCGGAGGATTTTGTTTTTAAGGAGTTTAGGAGTTTGGGAGTCTAGGAGTTTAGACGATAGACCCCAGTTCTCCATTGTCCATTGTTCATTGTTTACAGGAACGATACGTTGGCGGTCCAGATGAGAAGGACTAATAGCCCGCGCAAGCCGTTGTAGTAATCGTTGTCAGTATAGCGGTGATGATGGTCACGGCCAGCTCCAGCACCCGCTTCCAAGGGAAAGATTTCATAGTTGATGAGTTTTTGAGTTTTTAAGTTTTTAAGTTGTTAAGTTTTTAAGTTGATAAGTTGTTGAGTTTTTGAGTTTGGGAATTTCGGAGTTTAGGAATGTAGACGATAGACTTGCTGATCTCCGCGGCGGTAGCAAACTCTACACTCTACACTCTACATTCTAAACTCTACACTCTACACTCGCTTAAGGCTCTTCAGGCTCCACTGGCGTCAGACCGCCGTCACCACCTGAGCCGCTGGAGCTCTCGCCAGGCTCCACGTTCTTGTACTCGCGTACGCGTACGCCACGGGTCATCTCCTGAACGGTCTTGCCGCCTGCCTCGCGGGTGGTGATGGGCTGGAACAGCACGCGCACCTTCTTCACGTTCTGGGCGGTGAAGTCGCTCTCGCTCTCGGCGCCCTCGGTCGAGATGCCGTACTTGAACGTGCCCAGGTAGGGCAGCTTCACGCTCTTCGACTCCTCCATGAACTTCTTCATGGTGGGACCCAGCTCGCTCAGCACTGCCAGGATGTCGGCGCGCTTCACGGTGCAGTTCTCCTGCATCATGTCGGCGATGCGCTCGATGTCCACACACTCGTCATAGACGGCGCGGCCGTACCACTTCTGGTAAGCCTTCGCATTGTGCTCATTCTTGTTCTGATACTTAAAATACTTCAGTGCCATAATAGTTTAGTTTTTGAGTTGATAAGTTGATGAGTTTTTGAGTTTAGGAGTTTAGGAGTTTCGGAGTTTAGGAGTTTCGGAGTTTAGACGATAGTCTTGCAGGCCTCTGCAGCGGCAGCAAAATATTTCGTCTTCTCGTTCTCTCGTCAAAAATCCTCGTTCTCTCGTCTCACAATGCAAAGGTACGAAAAAATGACGAGGTGGGCAAATATTTTGAACAGATGATCCAAAAAACTTTCAATCAGAGTCTTGCTAAATATCTAATATACAATACGTTACACATCATCACCTCTCTCTTATCGCCCTCTTATCGGCACATTTTTGCCATCGAGCGTCTCCTTGGTGCGTGCGGAGCGTCATCTTGGTCACCACCGTGCGTCACCTTGCTGGGCAAGGAGCGTCTCGGTGCGATGCAGGGAGCGTCTCGTTGCACATGTGCACTATTGCAGTTGTTGCAGTGTTGCGGTTGTTGCAGTTCTCCAAAAGCTTTTCACATACCCTAAAAATACTTCTATATTTATATATAAATATAGAGTTAATTTTTGACTTTCGCACAATCTATTTTGGAACTGCAACACTGCAACAACTGCAACGCTGCAACAGCGAGAGCAGAGCCAAGCTCGCTTGAGCTATGCCGAGCGCCGGCAGGGTCGACGGTAGTCAACGCTGCAACAGCGAGAGCAGAGCCAAGCTCGCTTGAGCTATGCCGAGCGCCGGCAGGGTCGACGGTAGTCAACGCTGCAACAGCGAGTGCAGAGTGATGTGTCTTTTCGAAAAAACTCAAAATTCTTTTGGTTCTTTGCTCGCTTATTCGAAATTTTGCACTATCTTTGCAGGCATGAAACCAGCTCAGATATTTCGCCAGTACATCTGGATCATCAACACGCTCGGGGCCTATCGCAGACTGACCTTCGAGCAGCTCTCTGCGAAGTGGCAGCAGGACGGCGTGGCCGACGGCAACCCGCTGCAGCGCTCGTCGTTCAACCGCCATCGTGACGCCATCCTCGACATGTTCGGCATCGTCATCGACTGCGACAAGAAGACCTACCAGTACTTCATCAGCAACCGCGAGGTGCTCAGCGACGACAGCATCGAGCGCTGGCTCTTCTCCACGCTCACCGTGCATGGCATGCTGGCCGACAGCGCTGCCGTGAAAGAACGCGTGGTGCTGGAGAGTGCCCCTGCCGGCGAGCAGTACCTGGACACCATTATCCGCGCCATCAAGACCAACCACCGCCTACTCATCGGCTACAAGAAGTTCGAGGCCGAGGGCTACGAGAAGGTGGTCAGCCCCTATGCCCTGAAGCTGTTCCGTCAGCGGTGGTACCTGCTGGCCAGCCTTGACGACGGAAATCGCACAAAGGGTCAGACCCTTTGTGAGGTTTTTCGCATCTATGCCCTCGACCGCATGACGACGGCACAGCTGACTGACGACACCTTCACGATGCCTGCCGACTTCTCGGCGCAGGCCTATTTCGCGGAGTATTTCGGCGTGCTGACCAACGACACGCCCCTGGCCCACGTCGTGGTGCGTGCCCACAAGTGGATGCCCAACTACCTGCGCACGCTGCCCCTGCACCATTCGCAGCGCGAGCTGGAGGCGACACCCGACTACACAGATTTCGCCTACGACATCCGCCCCACGAGCGATTTCCTGGGCGAGCTGCTGCGCCACAGCGACGGCATCGAAGTGCTCGAACCGCTGGAATTACGTGAGAAAATGCGGCAAATGATAGCCGAAACTCTTAAAAGATATTAAAATTTTAGGTGGTGTCCTGACTTTTGGGACACCTTCTTTTTTCCTTTGCATATGTCAGGGACCTGGTACCTGACATATTCTTCAGGTTTCGAATGACATTCGGAGGAACGACCAAGAAGGAGATGGGTTTCGAATGACATTCGGAGGAACGACCAAGAAGGAGATGGTTTTCGAATGACATTCGGAGGAACAGCCAAGAAGGAAATAGAGGCCGTATGGGTGGTGCAATAATTGTGGTTGTTTCTACGTTATTGTATTTGTATATAGACGAAACAACCGCAGAAATGGCAGAACAGGAGAAATGGCAATGGCAGGAGCCGGGGACGGCGTGGAAGGGTGTGGGCCTGTACCACATCACGCTGACCATCCCCGACCGTCAGCCGCTGTTGGGCACACTGGACATCCCTGGGGGTGATCCTACGATGACTGTGGTGAGACGCACGCCGCTTGGCAATGCTTTGGTTGATTGCCTGCTGGACATTCCCCACCACCATCCTGAGGTGCAAGTGCTTCATTTCTGCCTGATGCCTGACCACCTGCATGCTGTTTTGTATGTCCGTCGAAGGATGCCTACAGGCATCAAGGGGATGGTACGCGGATTCTGGCAGGGCGTGAAGAAACTGGGAAGGGCTTCTTCTATTCTGCCGAATGACATTCGGTGGAACCGCCAAGAAGGCATAGAAAACCGCAAGCGCCAAGAAGGCATAGAAAACCGCAACCGCCAAGAAGGCATAGAAAACCGCAACCGCCAAGAAGGCATAGAAAACCGCAAGCGCCAAGAAGGAACGCTGGGGCTGCAGGAGGCTACGCGCCACCTGGAAGCTTTCGCTGAGGGGCTGAAAGGGCAGATGGGCGACGAGGCCTATTACAACCTGCCGTCTGTCTTCACAGAGATGCCCTTCATCCGGCCGATGGGACGAAGGACCCAACTGCCCAACACCATACGCTATATCGACATGAACCCGCAGCGGCTGGCCACCAAACGACTGAAGCCCGGTTTTTTCCGTGTGCAGCAAGGCATTGAGATTGGTGGGCGCAGCTACGATGGTGTGGGCAACACAACGTTGCTGATGGCTGGGCAGTTCATGCCGGTACATGTGCGCAGCGTCTGGGTGAAGGCTGCCGAGCATGGTGACAACCAGAGCCTTCGGGACTATAAGAACGGCTGCGTGCTGGCAGCTCGCAAGGGGGTGGTGATGGTGTCGCCCTTCATCTCTGCAGACGAGAAGCAGGTGATGCAGGTGTTATTGCAGGAGCAACTGTCGTTTATCCTCCTTGCCGACAATGGTTTCCGCGACTACTACAAGCCCTCCGATACGCTTTTTGATGGCTGTGCTGCTGGTAGGGTGCTGATTTTAAGCCCTTGGCCTTATGATGTCGAGAAACGGAAAATCAGCCGTGAAGAGTGTGTCGCACTGAACGGAATGGCAGAGGAAATCTGTCATCAACTGGAAGGAGACAGGAACGAATAAATTACTTTTCCTTAAAAGATATTAAATGTTAGTAGGATGTCCTGACTTATGGGACATCCTATTTTTAATTTTGCAATCGAAATTGCGAAGAAAAAAAGACTAACAAACTAAAACAAGGAGAATCATGGGGACTGGAACAATGACTCTACGCTTCGGCGTGGATCAGGGTTCCTGTCCCTGTGATTTCGACAAGATTTCTCAGGAGTGTGACGCATTGAAACAAGCAATATTACGACAAGTATTTGAATAAATATATAAGATATGAACACTCAAGGTTTCTTTGACGCAATAAACTCGTATGCATATAAACAATGGATGAGTGAGGGAACCCATGTTACTCCGTGGGATTATAATCAGATTTTGAATATAATCCAGTCATCTCATTTTAAGGAGTGGCAAAATAACAATCCTAATGGAACCATCGATCAATATTATATCTATTTATGTAATAGACAAGCATATCTAAACTCTCCTGAATATAAGATAGAGTGTCTTGGGGAAGAAAATAAAGAGCTCAATGACGAGATAACTGAATTGAAAGGAGAAAATAAAGAGCTCAATAACAAGATATCTGAATTGAAAGAAGAAATAAGTGAAAAGGATGATAATATAGGCTGTTTAGAGACTTTAAGTGGTATTACACTTACGACATCATTTATATTTTTGATAATTTCATGTGTTCTTCTCTACAAATTACGAAAACGAAGGTAACAAAATATGAACGAAGCGCAGACACGATTTAATAAGATTGACCCTAAGCTAAGGGATGCTGGCTGGGGGATTGTTCCAGGAAGTAAGATTCTTGTGGAACAAAGCGCTTATATTGCGCCTGGACGCATCACGACGACGGGTAACAAGAACCCGAAGAAGGCAGATTATATCCTTGAATACAAGGGTATGAAACTTGCCGTGATTGAAGCTAAGAGTGATGAGAAAGACGTGTCTGAAGGTGTGGATCAAGCGAAACGCTATGCTGATGCCCTGAAGATTCGCTACACGTATAGTTCCAATGGCGATGAGATATGGTTCATCGACATGGGAATCAAGGGCAGCAAGGGAGAGTATATCATTCCCAGCAAGGAATATGATATAAACCAATTCCCAACGCCACAGGACTTGTGGCAGATGACTTTCCCTGAAGAGAATCCTTGGCGAGACAAGTTCAATCTTTGTGCCCTCAATGTGTCGCGTACCAGGTCTGACATACAAAGGAGACGTAGGGACAAATGTGACTCTTGTTTCTAACGCGTGAGAATTTTGAGAAATTTGCTACCACGCTACCAAAGGGTGTCTGAAATGCCCTGTATATGGGCAAATAGGGTGCGGTGGTAGATACTGAAAATGTG
>CAMVDU010000033.1 GCA_947166345.1 uncultured Prevotellaceae bacterium | reverse complement strand
ACAACCTTGCCAAGGTTGGGGTCGCGGGTCCGAGTCCCGTTTTCCGCTCTTTTTTCGATTTTTTTTTTTTGGAAAACAACCATTCACAATGAATCTATACTTAAGATATTTTGATCGTGAGACGCTCGTTCAGAGTGTTGACGAAGCTATTGATTTTCTTAACAGTATTGGCGAATTTGATATGGACCCCGAATTGGAGGCCGATATCCGTGCCTATGCTGCCAGCGATGTTTATTTTCCCAAGCGTTACAAGATACGTCCCCGTGTTTATTTCATCATCATCAAGACCGAAGCTGCCACGATGCAGGACTTCAAGGAGAAGCGCAACGTGCGCAAGGCTGATGCTCCCTTGAAAGAAAAGGGTGCCTCGCCCCTCCTGATGAAGCTCAACGAGGAGCGCGAGGGCTGGTACGAGGGTGTGCTCGACTTCAAGCGCGTCCAGATGGTACCAGGCACAGGTAAGTTCCAGTATCGCGACACGCGTTTTGTGGCTCAGGTGAAGGCCTATTCAGGTTTGGACTGTTACAACCGCATCATCGACCACCTGCGCGAGCGTGTTGACGAACGCAGCCAGTTCCCCTCTGTCAAGGGCAAGAATTTCCATTTCCACTATCTTGGAAAGGCAAAGCCCGTTGAACAATGAACAATGTACAATGTACAATGTACAATGAACGATGAACAAGGTGATGTTGATTGGTAATGTGGGTGTTGAGCCTGAGGTACGCTATGTTGATCAGGGCGTAGCTGTGGCACGCATCCGTCTGGCTACCACCGAGAAGGGCTATACGCTTCAGAATGGCACGCAGGTGCCCGATCGTACGGATTGGCACAATGTCATTCTCTGGAAACGTCTGGCCGAGATCGTGGAGCAATACGTTCACAAAGGCGATAAACTGTATGTTGAAGGCCGCATTCGCTATACTTCTTATGACAACAAGCAGGGTCAGAAGCAGTATGCCACCGAGATCTGGGCCGACAATATGGAGATGCTGAGTCCACGTCCCCAATCCAACGAGCAGTCGTAAGCGATGGACTATCTTCAACAACTTTTCAGCGATGTCCATTTGATGGCTCCCTCCTTAGGAGCCCTCATTGCCATTGTCCTGGCAGGTGTGCTCCTGCTGGTGTCGGGCTTTGCGTCAGGTTCCGAGATTGCGTTCTTCTCGTTGTCGCCCAACGACCTGAACCAGCTTGACCCTGAGAAGCGTAAGAGCGATGCCATCATCCAGCGTCTGAAGGCGCAGAGCGAGCGTACGCTGGCCACCATTCTCATTACCAACAACTTGGTCAACGTGACTATCATCATGCTGTGCAACTATTTCTTTGCCAGCGTGATAGACTTTGGCGCGGCCCAGTGGCTCGAGTTTGTGTGTATCACGGTGTTGCTTACGTTCCTCCTGCTTTTGTTTGGCGAGATCATGCCCAAGGTCTATTGCGGACAGCATGCTCTCTTTGTGTGCCGTCTGTTTGCCCATCCCATCGCTTTCTGCAGTAAGCTTTTCCGTCCGCTGTCCAGCATCCTGATTCGTTCCAGTGTGCTGGCCGACAAGGTGGTGCAGACGGAAGGTCATGTGCTGAGTGTCGATGACTTGGAACAGGCGCTCGAGCTGACTGACAAGCGCGATCTGAAGGAAGAGCAGAACATGCTGGAGGGTATTGTGCGCTTTGGCGACGAGACTGCCAAGGAGGTGATGACCAGCCGTCAGGACATTGTCGATCTCGATTTCCGTTCCACTTTCCAGGAGGTCATCCGCTGTGTGGTGGAGAACAACTACTCGCGCATACCCGTCTATCAGGACTCTATCGACAACGTGCGCGGCATCCTTTATATCAAGGACCTGCTGCCCCATCTCAACAAACCTGCCTTCCGCTGGCAGTCGCTCATCCGTCCCCCTTACTTCGTGCCTGAGACCAAGAAGATTGACGACCTCATGCGCGACTTCCAGGCCAACAAGGTGCACATTGCCATTGTGGTCGATGAGTTTGGAGGCACCAGCGGTCTCATCACCCTCGAGGACATCCTTGAGGAGATTGTGGGCGAGATCAACGACGAGTACGACGAGGATGAGAAGAACTATGTGCGTGTGAATGCCAATACCTATGTCTTTGAGGGCAAGACCCTTCTGGCCGACTTCTATCGCATCCTGAAGCTCGACGATGAAGTGTTTGAGGATGTGGAGGGCGATGCCGACACGCTGGCAGGTCTGCTGCTCGAATTGAAAGGCGACTTCCCCAAGGAACACGAGCGTATAGAGTACCGCAATTTCAAGTTCGAGATTGTAGAGCTCGACGGTCATCGTATCTCGAAAATCAAGGTTATCATCAGCAAAGACGACAATGCCGCTCATTGAGGTTCGTCAGCTCTCTGCCCACACCCGCATGGGCCTCTGGCGTATGGACGAGACGCCAGCAAGTCTTTGTAGCCTTTTCCCCCATCTTTCCTTGCTGCCCATGCCCTTCAAGAACGAAGGTCGTCAGAAGGAGTATCTCTGTGTGCGTGCGTTGCTCAAGGAGATGACGGGTCGCGAGGACCTGCTCATCGACCATCTGCCCAGCGGTAAGCCCGTTGTCGAGGGCTATCACGTCAGCATCAGCCATACGCGTGGCTATGCCGTGCTCATCCTCTCAGATGCCGAGAACGTGGCTGTCGATATCGAGTACCGTTCCGACAGGGTAGGGCGCATTGCCCACAAGTTTGTGCGTCCTGACGAACCTTGTACTGCCCTCGACGATTTGCTGCTGGTGTGGTCGGCCAAGGAGTCGCTCTACAAACTTCATTCCGACGACAAGCTCGACTACTTCGAGATGCGCTCGTCAGCACCCTGCGAGGGCCGTATTCCTGTTGAGAATATGAAGAAACAAAAAGTCGTCAGCATCTCCTTCGAGTTTACTGACGACTATGTGCTTACCTTTGCTGTCGAACCCCTACCAGCCTAAGTCCGCCAGACCAGCCGCCTGATACCATTGCATCTTGCTGATGTTCTCGTTCTGTATCTTCATCTTGTCGCGGTAGCTATCCGCGTATCGCTCCACATCCATCGGCACAAACATGTTCATGCCCCCGTAGCGTTCCTCCGTGATGTCAAATTTATAGAACAGCACGTGGTTGGCCACCCAGCGTGGTGTGTAGGTCTTGTAGATGACGGCCTCGTCGAACGCCTTCTTCCATGCCGTGTATTCATCGTCGCTGGCATAGCGCATGATGAAATCGTTCATGTCAATCAGCGTGTAGTCGTAATAGTAGATCAGTCCGCTGACATCAGGATAGCGACTGTTCTCCAGCTTGGGCACAAACGATGCCAGCACGTGGCGTGTGGCGTCGGCCAGAGGCTTCATGGCGCTGGTCTTGATGACCGACAGCGGCACCTTGTTGCCTGTGATCACCTGCTCAAAATAGTTGTCAACAGCCAGTTTGTAGAACGCCTCGTCCTTGCTGAACAGGGCTGGTATCACCGTGTTGTATGGCGCCCCCTCGCTGGGAATCTCGGCAGGCGAGGCAATGATATAGTCGGTCACGTTTCTCAGCTCGTAGGCCGACTCCACGCTCTGGAACGCACAGCAGTCGGCAAAGATGAACTTCAGCTTTCTCACCGCACCCAGCGCCTGTGCCATCTCAGGGATGTTCATCCACGTGCTGCCGCCCGTCACGTCGATGCCGTAGGCCCTTCTTGGCGCAGCCTGCTGCTGGTCGTCCGTCTTGTATGTCCATCCGTCGGCATGTCCCCACAGCACCAAACCGTAGCTCGAGCAGGGATAGTACTTCACCACCTTCTGAAAGGCCAACTGCAGCGTGGCGGGGTCCGACGATTTCATCTCCGTGTCGAACGTCTTCAACCTCGTGGTGTCGCCTTTCGACACCTCCATCAGATAGGGCTTCTGTCCTCGCCTGTCTACAAAGAGCACCAGCTTCTGCCTGCTGTTCAGTTCGTGGCTGCCCACCATCATCTCCCTGATGTCGTCATATAAATAACTCGACAGGTCGTTGTCGGCAGCCATGTAGACCAGCACCACGAACTCGGGTTTTTCGTCCTTGTGGTCGTCGTCCCAGCAGGACGTCAGCGTCAGCAGCGCCCCCAGGAATACCGTCAGCAGGATTATACACTTTTTCATTTCTTGTTCTCTTTTTACACTGCAAAGGTACTACTTTTTTCTTTGCCCTGCAAGACTTTTCTGAAATAATCTCAAATAACTTGAGTGCCTCAATCCACAACAATCTTATACACAACCCTTTACAATTGTCTTCCAAACGCTTATCGCACGCAATCAGTAAATAATCTTTCGCCCTCCTTTTATATAGATGTGGCCGTGTTGTGGGGTGGGCACGCGGTGGCCCTGCAGATCGTAGTAAGGCTGCGAAGAGGCATTGTTGCCACGCATGTGCTGAGGGGTGACAGCAAAATGATGGTCGATGCCCTGTGTGTTGTCCGTCTCTATCTGCTGCGCCAGCTCGTAAACCTCGGCAGCGCCCCACAGCCAGCAGCCTATGCCAAAGTCTTCGAAATTGGGTACGGAGTTGTAGGTGATCACGCCACCATCTTCAGGCTTGGCGCCCGTGCCTTGCAGGTAGCCCACAAAGCCTGTGTCGTCATGGACGGCACGACGCATGGCATACCATCCGCGACGAATGGTGGGAAGATACGTGGTGCTGTCCAGCAGACCTGTCCTGACGCCATAGGCCAGACCACCCACAAAGAGCGAAGTGCCAGTCATCTCAGGACCCTCGCTGCCTGCCTCACCATAGTTGCTGGGAGCCGCCAGGCTGACGTTCCACGAGCCGTCCTGCCGCTGACAGTCTTTTAGGGCACGACTCATCAGCAGGTAGTCGTTGATATAGTCCTCACGATGGCTCTCATCGCCTGGAGCAAACTGAAGCACGCGTACCAGCGCCATATAGACCCACCCGTTGCCTCGGCTCCAGTAGCAGTCCTTGTCGGTCTCGGTAAGGTCTTTATACGGAGGGTCATACTGATAGTCGCGATACCACAGGCCTGTCTGGGTGTTGAACAACGGCTTGCCGCCACCCTTCTTGTCACCGCCCTGCTTGTTGCGCGTGTATTGGTACATGTCGTACATACGTTGCCAGTAGCGGCTGTCGCCAGTGATGGTGCCCAGCTGTGCAAAAATAGGCATCGACATCTGTATGGCGTCTATCCATGTCCACTGGTTGATCTTGTCTTTGGCCATCATACCGTCGATACGCATCTTGATATGCTCCATGCGAACGGTCTGGGTGGTGTCCATTTGGTAGAGCTCCAGATAGGACTGTCCGCAACATTGGTAGTCGGCATTATCGTTCTTAGCCTCGTTGTCGCTACTGCTCACCCACTGGTGATAGTCGCCCCAGTCGGTGGCATACTGCAGCCAGTCGGCTCTGGGGTTCTGACGATACATGTTGAGCAATCCCTCGTAGAACACACCTCGCGTCCATATCTTACTGTTGCGCCGCTTGCCGCCCACATAGCTGTCGGCCCCCACGTCAGGCGTAGTGCGCATGAAGTAGGCTGCCACATGCTCTGCATGGTGCATCATGCTGTCGGTACTGAAAACGCACAAGGTGTCTGCCGACTGCTGCCCTTTTACAGTCAGCGTACTCCACACAAAGATGGCAAGCATCGCGAATATAAGACGAACAGTTCTTTTCATGGCGACAAAGTTAGTGTTTTTTCTTGGAAACTGCAAATAAAAGATGATTTTGTTTGTATTTTGCTCGATTATTCGTAATTTTGCACTCCAAATGAAAATTCATGGAAGAAAAGAATAAATTTGTGCGTGAGGTGGCCGAGCAGAAGTATGAGTTTGGCTTTACCACCGATGTACATACAGAGATTATAGAGAAAGGACTGAACGAGGACGTCGTCAGGCTCATCTCGCAGAAGAAAGGTGAGCCCGAGTGGATGCTGGAGTTCCGCCTGAAGGCCTTCCGTTACTGGCAAGAGCAGCAGGAGCCTAAGTGGGGCCACGTGCATGTGCCTCCCATCGACTATCAGGCCATCTCGTATTACGCCGATCCCACAGCCAAAAGTGTGCCCAGCAGTTCTTCTGCTGGGATCGACCCTGAACTCGAGAAAACTTTCGACAAGCTGGGCATCCCCTTGGAAGAGCGCCTGGCGCTGAGTGGCAATACGGCTGTCGATGCCATCATGGACTCGGTCAGCGTGAAGACCACCTTCAAGGAGAAACTCCGTGAAAAGGGTGTCATCTTCTGTTCCATAGGCGAGGCCATCAAGGAGCATGGCGACCTGGTGCGTCAGTATCTGGGAACGGTGGTGCCCTACAAGGACAATTTCTTCGCCGCCCTTAACAGCGCCGTCTTCAGCGACGGTTCGTTCGTGTATATCCCCAAGGGTGTTCGCTGCCCCATGGAGCTGAGCTCGTACTTCCGCATCAACGCCCGTAACACGGGCCAGTTTGAGCGTACGCTGATCATTGCCGACGACGACTCTTATGTATCCTACCTTGAAGGTTGTACGGCTCCCATGCGCGACGAGAACCAGCTGCATGCCGCCATCGTGGAGATTATCGTGATGGATCGTGCCGAGGTGAAGTACTCTACCGTGCAGAACTGGTACCCAGGCGACGAGCAGGGTAGGGGTGGTGTGCTGAACCTGGTGACGAAGCGTGGCGACCTGCGCGGCGTGGATTCAAAACTGTCGTGGACACAGGTGGAGACGGGTAGCGCCATCACCTGGAAGTATCCCTCGTGCATTCTGCGTGGCGACAACAGTGCCGCCGAATTTTATTCGGTGGCTGTCACCAACAACTATCAGGAGGCCGACACGGGTACGAAAATGATCCACATTGGCAAGAACACCAAGAGTACCATCATCTCGAAGGGAATCTCGGCAGGCCACTCGCAGAACTCGTATCGCGGACTGGTGCGTGCAGCGGCTACCGCTGACAACGCCCGCAACTACTCATCGTGCGACTCGCTGCTGCTGGGTTCTGACTGTGGTGCCCACACCTTCCCCTATATGGATGTGCACAACGACACAGCCGTCTTCGAGCACGAGGCTACCACCTCGAAGATCTCGGAAGACCAGCTGTTCTACTGCAACCAGCGAGGTATACCCACCGAGCAGGCCGTAGGACTCATCGTCAATGGCTATGCCAAGGAGGTGCTGCAGAAACTGCCCATGGAATTCGCTGTGGAGGCTCAGAAACTATTATCGGTATCATTAGAAGGAACGGTGGGATGAATATTTGGACTTTTATCAAGGACAAGAAGAAACGGAAGGTGTGGCTGCGCGCTTTTCGTATATGGCAGCACAGGCCTCACGAGGTGGCACCACTTGTGGAAGAGACGCAGCAATGTGCCTCGTGTGGTACCGTGTACACAGGCCAATACTGTCCGCGTTGTGGACAGTCGAAAATAGTGGGACGCTTCTCGTTCAAGAAAGCGCTGACACTGTTCTTCGACACGTGGGGCATCGGCAACCGCAGCATGACACGCAGCATACGCGACCTGCTGTTGCGTCCGGGCTATATGATCCGCGACTATATCCGCGGCATGCAGTCGGCCTACTTCCCCCCATTCAAGATGTTCTTCCTGTTGACGGCCTTGTCGCTTCTGGTCGAAAACTCTTCTGCTTTGATTCTTGGCGCTAAAAAAGAACAGACCAAGGAACAGACCACGGAACAGAAGGCCGAACAGACGGCACAGGCGACGCAGGGCACGACCGAGTTGATGTCAGATGGCGATAAGAAGATGGAGGCGCGTCTGAAAAAGGTAGGAAACGATTTCTTCACCTTCATGGATAGGCTGCAAGAAAAGAACCAAGCCATCTTCTCATTGCTGATGATGCTGTTGTTCTTCATGCCTATGTATCTGTTTCTGCGCAAATCGCCTACCATCCCCGACCTCAGATACTCGGAATTTGTGATAGCGCTGGTGTATATATCTAACTCGTTTACTGTCTATCAGATAGTGGCTGACATACAGAATTTGGAGATTATCAACATTCTTGGAGCCTTCATGGCATTGGCGGCGTTCAGTCAGTTCTCGGGCTATGGCAAGTTCAGAATACTGCTCTCTCTGATCCTGACGGCCGTCTTCTCGATGATCTTGTTGGTTGGTCTGGTCATCCTCGCTATCTATATTATGTATCTTACCGTATAAATTTGAAATATGTTAGAAGTAAAGAACCTGCATGCCAAAATTGGCGACAAAGAGATATTGAAAGGCATCAACCTGACAGTCCGCGATGGCGAGACACATGCCATCATGGGACCTAACGGTTCAGGAAAATCGACCCTGAGTGCCGTGCTCGTGGGCAATCCCCTCTACGAGGTGACTGAGGGCGAAGCCTGGTTCAACGGCAAGAACCTGCTGGAGATGAAGCCTGAGGACCGTGCCCACGAGGGCCTGTTCCTGTCGTTCCAGTATCCTGTGGAGATTCCTGGTGTGTCGATGACCAACTTTATGAAGACCGCCATCAACGAGAAGCGCAAGGCACAGGGCTTGGAGCCCATGAATGCTGCCGAGTTCCTGAAGCTGCAACGCGAGAAGCGCAAGATTGTGGAGCTCGACTCGAAGCTGGCCAACCGCTCTGTCAACGAGGGCTTCAGCGGTGGTGAGAAGAAGCGCAACGAGATCTTCCAGATGGCCATGCTCGAGCCTAAGCTCTCTATTCTCGACGAGACCGACTCTGGTCTCGATGTCGATGCCATGCGTATCGTGGCCGAGGGTGTCAACAAACTGCAGACACCTGAGACCTCGTGCATCGTCATCACCCACTACGACCGTCTGCTCGAGATGATTCGTCCCCAGTATGTCCATGTGCTCTACAAGGGTCGCATCGTGAAGACGGGTGGTCCTGAGCTGGCCGTCCAGATTCAGGAGCACGGCTACGATTGGATTAAGGAAGAAATTGGGGAGGAGTAGATTTTAGTTCATAGTTCATAGTTAAGAGTTCATAGTTAAGAGTTCATAGTTAAGAGTTCATAGTTCATAGTTATGAATAGCGAACAACAATACATAGATTTGTATAAAGAGGCACGCGAGATCATTTTCTCCCATTCCTCAGAGGCAATGAACGCTGTGCGCGACGAGGCCTTCGAGCGTTTCGCGTCTGCTGGTTTCCCCTCAAAAAAGGTGGAGCGCTACAAGTACACAGACATACAGAAGCTCTTCGCCCCTAACTACGGCTTGAACCTCAACCGTCTGCAGATTCCTGTCGATCCCTACGAGGCCTTCCGTTGCGATGTGCCCAACCTCTCGACAAGCCTTTACTTCGTGGTCAACGACCAGTTTTATAATTTAGAGTGTAGAACGGAGAGTGTAGAGTTTGCTACCGCTATTGATGGTATGCGTCACTCCGCGGCGGCAGCAAACTCTACACTCTACACTCTACATTCTACACTTAAAGAAGGCGTTATCATCGGATCGCTGAAGAACTTTGCCGATAGCAAGTACTACAACCGTTTGGCTGGCAAGGCCAATGACACTGTGACCGACCTCAACACCATGTTGGCACAGGATGGCCTCTACGTCTATGTACCCAAGAACGTGAAGGTGGATCGTGCCATTCAGGTGATAAATATCCTAAAGACCCCCTTTAAGTCCCAGGAGGGGTCTCTCATGGTCAACCGTCGTGTGCTCATCGTTCTCGAAGAGGGAGCAGAAATAAAGATGCTGTTCTGCGACCACGCTGCCGACGACCAGAACTTCCTGGCCACACAGGTCATCGAGGCCTTTGTGGGCGAGAATGCCTCGTTGGATCTCTATTGTCTGGAAGAGACGCATGCCAAGAACATCCGTGTCAGCAATGTCTATATCGACCAGCAGGCTAACAGCCGCGTGAACCACAACGTCATCACCCTGCACAACGGTACCACCCGCAACCGCCTCGACCTCACCTTCTCTGGCGAAGGTGCCGAGTGCCAGTGCTATGGTTGCGTGATTGCCGACAAACAGCAGCACGTCGATAACAACACGCTCATCGTTCACAAAGCACCCCATTGCACCTCCAACGAACTCTACAAATACGTGCTCGACGAAAAGGCCGTTGGTGCCTTTGCTGGTCGTGTGCTGGTGGAACATGGAGCCCAGAAGACCACCTCGCAGATGACCAACCAGAACCTGACGGCCACCCGTGAGGCACGCATGTACACCCAGCCCATGCTCGAGATCTATGCCGACGACGTGAAGTGTGCGCATGGCTCTACCGTTGGTCAGCTCAACGATGCTGCCCTCTTCTACATGCGTCAGCGAGGCATACCCCTTGCCGAGGCCAAGATGCTGCTGCAGAACGCCTTTATCAACGAGGTCGTTGACAAGATGAAGCTGGAACCCCTGCGCGACCGTCTGCACTACCTGATAGAGAAACGCTTCCGTGGCGAGCTCAACAAATGCACCGGCTGCAAGCTCTGTCATTAAGAGCTCGGGATGTGGGGGGAAAGAAAAAAGGTCATCTGCTGATGACCTTTTTCCCATTTGTTATGTATATGCCCGACTGCGGCTTGGCTGTTTCTCTGCCGTTCAGATCGAAATATTTGTTGCTGTGTATCAGGCTTGTAGCCGTCCCCTTCTGCGTGTCTTTGATTGCAGAGGGCACAGGTGTGTTGCCCAATCTGAACAGCTTCACGCCGTGACTGGGCACCTTGGTCTTCAGCGTGCCGCTGACGGTGCCCACATCCTTCTTTGCCCAAATGTCGTAAAGCGGGATGTCTTCGTCGGCCGAATATCCAAACTGTGTCAGGTCAACATCATAGCTGTCGTTCTTTGTGACATAGAAGAAGAACTCCATGGTAGTTCCCGTGGTCGATGGGTTGTCTGTGTCGCAGCTGGAATCATAACCGCATAATGCCCTAAAGGTTTTGAACTGATGCCCCTCTGGCAGGTTGTAAATCAAGGTGCACTGACCGTTGAGCCCCAGTCCTGTCTCATAGTTCACGCCATCAACGCGCAGCGTATTTCCTTCCACATTTTTGTTGACGTGTAAAGAACCCCACTCCGAGCTATACGAATCATGCTTTAAGGTGGTCAACGAAGTCTCGTTTCCATTGGCATCAATCAAGACGGGATTAATCAGATCGGCACGGTCGTAGGCAAAACCATCGCCATAGTTGCTCACAAAGATTTTCAGTTGCTCGGCATCTGTTATGTCGGCTTCAAGCACTTTCGACTTGGTGCCAGTGCGCGAGATAAGGCCAGAGCGCGCGGCATAATCCTCTTGTTCGTCGGTCAATGGGTTTTGGTCGAACACCATAAACCTCACGGAAGTTGTGGCGCCAGTCTGTCCGATGCCAGAGTCATCGGCAGCAGCCATTGCTTTAAAGCGAACCACATCCATGTCGTCAGGTATTGTGAAGAAGATAGCCGCATTGGCATCTGCCGAGAAACCGCGATCGTAGGTTGTGCCCATCACTTTCATCTTTCCGCCATGATCCACGTTTTTGTTTTCATACACGCGGTTAAAGTACGATTTGGTGTATTGACGCGTCTTGTAGGTGCCGGTCAGTTCAACCTCGGTCCCGTCTCGCAGCACCAGTGTGGGGTTAATCCAGTCACCGTGGTCGTAGTTAAAGTTGTCGCCGCCGTCGTCAACAACCAGAACAAGGGTCTTGGCTCCTTGGGGCCATTCGATATCCACGTTAACAGCATGACCGTCGGTCGTGTAAGCCACTGTCTCCGACTTGTAGAGCGCCTTGTTGCCTGCTATCCAGCGGTTGTTGTCGCGTTGGAACAGAGCCAGCCAGCGGTTGCCTGTCACTGGGTCTTCAGACGTCCAAACCACACGTCCGTTGTCCTCGTCGTTGTTCACCTGATGCGCATTGATGCCATATTTATGCATGCGATGATACTCCTCGTTGTTCAGTAGCGACAGTGTGAAGGCATCGTTCTTGGTCATCTCGCCACCGAAGAATAATGGCGAGTGGCAGATGCCCCATAGTGTCATCATGGTCATCTGTTCGTTCTGTGTCAGCAGCGTCCACCGTCCTTTATCGGCATTCGTAAATCCTTGGTCGCCAATGGTCATGGCAATTTGTCCCAATGGCAGCATGTCGCAGTCGGCATAATTGCCAGGTCGGGCATACTGACTCCACTCGTTGGCTTCGTTGAAAACGGCATCCACAGCGCTCCAGTTGTCCCACAAATCGTCCATCATGCGCCACATGTTGGCATTCTGCAGACATTCTTCGGCATACTGATACTGTGTTTTTCCAGGTGATAGCGACAGAACTATGGGGCGTCCTGTTTGATCTATAGCCTTACGGATCATATGAATCTCGTCCGTGTAGAACGGCCTACTCAGGTCGTCAATCTTCAGGAAGTCCACACCCCATTCGGCATACAGATCCATGATAGAGTTGTAGTACAGCTGACCTGCTTCGTTGTTTCTCACCAGCAGGTTGTCCTTTAGCCAGGTGCAGGGCGACGTTGTGCCATTGTAAACCTGCGACCAGGCTGTCTGCTCGCTTCCCTTCAGCTTGTAGCTACTGCCTACCACCGATTTGGGAACGCCACGCATGATGTGGATTCCGAATTTCAATCCCATCTTGTGAATCTTGTCGGCCAGCGCCTTAAAACCTTCGTTTTTGCCATTGACCATGCACGAAGGGAAGCGAGTAGGTGAGGGCAGATATCGTCCGTATTCATCGATAACGTAGCCTTGGTCGCCGCGCTGGTTGTAGTTGCCACCGCCCAGTGACGGATGTTGGCAGTACCAACGTATGTCCACCACGACATACTCCCATCCGTGGCGCACCAGGTCGTTGTCAACCAGGTACTGTGCATTTTGAAGAACCTCTTTTTCTGTAACCGATGAGTAGTAGCAGTCCCATGAGTTCCAACCCATAGGGGGCGTCATTGCCCAGGTGCGAAAGGTTGCCATTTCTTCTTGCGCTGTCAAAGTGTTCAGCATAAGAAATAAGGAAATGATAGATAATGTTAGCTTTTTCATAATTTAAATAGTTTGTTGTTTTCGGTGCAAAAGTACTAATTTATTTGCAAATTGCGCATTGTTTTCGCCTTTTATCTGTATTTTTGCATGCAAAATTGAATAAGGATGTATAATATAATATACGCGAAGACTTCCCCATACTGCAGCGGGAAGTATATGGAAAACCCCTGGTCTATCTGGATAATGCGGCAACCACGCAGAAGCCCCTTTGTGTGCTTGATGCCATCTGATGTGGACTGCCAACGTGTCCTTTCTCTAATGATGTAACGCTAATCATATCAAAAGCTCCCGTCCTGTGTCAAAGCAGGGCGGGAGTTTTTTGTGTCAGATGCCAGTTCTACCTCACAGGGGGACAGTCCCCGTGTGATATTAAAGTTTAATGCTTTGGGAAAAAATCATCCAGCCAACCATTAATACGTGATTTTGCATAGGCACCTATACAACCCTTTTTGAATTGACCACGCTTTTCATATTTGGAAGCTTCTGCTTTACATGCTTCGTATGTCCAAAAGCCTGTAAGTGGTTTGAACCAAGTGTAGTCATCAAGCCATCCTTCCTTATAAGCCAATTGATATGCGCCATTGGCACGCTCTTTGAATTCTTTTTTACTGGAATACTTTTTTGCTTCTTCGTAACATGTCTTCTGGTTCCAATAACCATTTGGCTTTTTCATTTCTTTAAACCAAGTATAATCATCCAACCATCCATTCTTCAAAGCCTTTGTATATGCTCCAGAACAACCTTTCAAAAAAGCTCGTCTATTCTTGTATTTCTTAGCTTCTTCATAACAATGTTCATAAATATCCCAAAATCCTGCAGGTCTCGTTTGACGGCTAAGTAACCATGTAAACTCATCTATCCAGCCCTCTCTAAGTGATTTAATGTATGCACCTCTGCATCCATTGAAAAATTCGCCCCGAGTCTTATATCTTTTAGCTTCTCTTATGCAGGTTTCTTTATCCCATTCTCTCTTCAAAACAGCAAACCATGAATAATCTTTCAACCAGCCATTTCTCAACGCGGCTGCATAGGCTCCACTACTATTAGTTTCAAACTCGCTTGACGATTTGTATTTTAGGGCTTCTTCTCTGCATGTTCTGCGGTTCCATTTTCCATTGCTTATACCCCCTAATGACCCCTTTCCTCTACCAGTTGCACTACTGTTTAACATGGTATATCCTTGTTGTTCATACCATTTCCTCCAATAATCTTCTCTATCTAACCCCTCCTCTAAAGTCAATCCTGTTTCAATAATCATCATTGTGGGAACTGGCACATTCATCTTCTTAGCATAACGCGCAACACTATCTGCCTCGATATTGAATATATGTTCTTTGTCGCGTTTCCTTTGCCTTCTAATAAGAGTTCTTCCTACATATGCGGTTTTGGTTTCTTCAAAGATGTAGACATATACACTATCTACTTTACCTTTTATGATATCAAATCTTTTATCGACAAGCCATGTAAAATCATCTAGCCAACCTTCTCTTACTGCAGCGGAATGAGCTGCAGGACAACCTTTAACAAATTCAGTTTTTGATTGGTATTTCCGCGACTCTTCCTCACAGCGCTCTCTAGTCCAATATCCATCGGGCTTTTTTATCTCTTCAAACCAGTCAAACTTTTCCAAGAGTCCATTCTTTCTGGCAAATACATATGCGCCAGGATTGCCTCTCTGAAACGCTGTGCGAGTTTTGTATTCCTTTGCGACTTCACAGCAGGTCTCATAAGTCCATTTACTTTTCTTTTTACCATTCTCTATATCTGCACATTTAGGGCAACCATGTCCTCTAAGATGACTTGATGGAATCTGCGGAAAGGGGCCATGAAGCGGACAGACTATTTTAACATAAGTGCTTGAATTCACATACTCAACCTCGCTATAGTCATAAAAGCCATTATGTATGGCATTCGCTCTCTCTATGAATTTTTCTTTTCCTAAAGAATAGCGCTTTGCCATAGCTTTACGATGACATTTAACACATCCTTGACCTGCAAGGTGTTTTTGAGGAGTTTGCTGAAACTCCCCATGTTCTTTGCATATGATTATGACTGGAGACTTTGTACCCACATACACCGCTTTGGAATAGTCGTATCTATCCCCATGCACCGCTTTGGCCTTTGCAATAAATTCTTCTGTCGTCAGCTTTGCCATAACACCTACAAGAAAGCAATGAGGGATGTAAGCAAAATCCCAAAAACTATAATACTCAGACAGCCGCTCTTATTAGACGCATCATTAACCGCATTAGCTCTTTTAATAACATTTTCTTCATTTACTAAAGGAAGTCCCTTTTCATCATAATCACTCTTTGTTCGCTTATTTTTAGTAAACACGACGTCGCCATTAGGTTCCGAATAGCAGTGGAACGGTAACAAGAAGCCACTGAGTTCACCGGCCTCATCAAGGGCTTTTTGATTCAGTTCATAGAATAATTGTTGAGCCAGAGTCCTGTTATTTTGGGAACAAAGATTACAATAATAATGTTGAACCTCATCATCTTGAAAATATTCTGGACATTGAGAAAGAAAAAGAGTTCTCGTTTGTGCCTCTTTGTATATTCGGTCTATAAGAATGTGAGACTTTGATGCTTGACGAAAATATTTCATATCTTCGGCAATGCCACTTTCATCGTAATCTGTTTGGCCCCTATCTTCCTTTGTAAAAAGAACATCATCATTCTGTTCTGGATAGCAATGAAACTGCAAATATAAATCATTATATCCATTCGGATTGATTTCCTCTTTAGCTTTTCTATTCAAAATATTATAGATCGTTTGTGCAAGATTAAAACCCTCTCTACCATACATTTTTATGATAAAATCTTTTAAGGTCTCATCATATTCAGGACATTGAGAAAGCAAAAAAGACTTTTCTTTACCATCTCTGTAAATCTTGTCAAACAAGATATCGCATCTCTGATAGTTTCGATTAATTTCCCTTATCTCAAATTCGTATTTGCGATATTTACCACTCTCTGTCATTTCTTTAAGAAGGGCGATAAAGTTCTCGTCCGTCCACGGTTCCTGCCTACGGTACAACTCCTTAACGATTTCAATTGCCACTTCCAGATTATCTTCATACAATTTGGGATATGTACTTTCAACTGACGCGGCAAGGTACTCGTCAGTAAAACGAGGATGCTCTTCTCGAAACTTGGCTATAGCCGCCTTCGTAGCTGTTAGTCTTTTATTCTCTTCCATACTTATGCTCTCTTATATAATGTAACAGCGTGCCTGTCCCCCTGTTACTTGAAAGCTGTGGAGTGGAATCTATTAATCGCTTACTCGAAAAAGGGATCGTGGGACACCCCTGATTCGCTTAGCTTAGTCCAACTTTGTTTCATTGTAATTATTATCATTATCTCTGTCGCCAGCCACCAATAAACGTTTCATCTCTTCTTCAGAAGGCAGCAACTCACGGAGGCGATCTTGCGTCACCTTATAGGTAGCAACCCCCATTGGCTTGTTGTAGTCTTGCAACACATATTCTACGTAAGCTTTATCAGCATCCTTACAGAGTATAATACCAACAGAAGGATTCTCGCCTGGCAGACGCTCATCATCGTCGAGTATGCGCAAATAAAGAGACAGTTGACCCAAATAAGCTGGTTTGAAAGCTCCCTTTTTCAACTCTACTACCACAAGTGATCGTAACTCGCGATTAAAGAACAGAAGATCTATCCAATGGTCGTGTCCCATCTTGTCGTAATGCACCTGATGACCATAGTAGGTAAACGATTTGCCAAAGGTCATGATAAAATTCTTGATGTTCTGCACAATGCTATTCTCAATCACTCGCTCATCAATATCCTGAGGATCGCGAACGCCCAACTCTTCTACATTGATATAGTCAAGTAGATACTCATCCTTAAACATCTCGATAGCCCTTAGTGCCTGCTGCTTCTTAGGCAGAGTTTTCAGGAAGTTATTGGGCATCTGTGCTTGATGGTGGAATAAATCGGCCTTTAGCATATTGCGTAGTTCGTATTTGTCCCAACACATGGCTGCACACTTACGGATATAGAACACGCGTTCTTCGAGGGTTTTGGTCTTTGCAAGAATCTCCATGTGTAAAGTGAAACCTAAGGCAAAGAAGTCCATCAAATCCAAATCGCCCGCCATTGGCTGGCGATTTATATCTAGAAGCTGTGTAGTGTTGATAATATCTTTATTTTCAGACGATTGCATTTCGACAGCCGCTGGCTGGCGATTTGTAAGCATACTCCACTGCTCATAAAACTGGCGCATATTCTTGATATTCGAAGCCGAGAATCCACGCAGTCCTGGCAACTCCTTCTGTAGAGTCTGACTGATGGTTTCGATAGCACCTGTGCCCCAAGTACCTTCGCGAGAGTTTTCTGATACAAACTTGCCAATGCTGTAATAGAGCAAGCTGCTCTTGGTTGACAGCCTTAACTGCACGCGCTTGGCTCTGTATAGGTTTTACTCTCATTCTTTAGAATGCAAAGATAGTCAATATCTTTGATATGAACAAATAAATACAAAGATTTTTGTCAGAGAAAGAGCCCTGATGTATTTATGACAAGTTCTCTCGCGCGTGAGAATTTTAGGTAATTTGCTACCACGCTACCACAGGGTGTCTGAAATGCCCTGTATATGGGCAAATAGGGTGCGGTGGTAGATACTGAATATGTGGTAGCAATGCCACCACTTTGACATGTTTTGCGCAAAAAATTGGGTAGAAACGAGGATTTTTCATGTCTTGTGATCCAAAAAGTGCGTCACTTTCTGGGAGAGAATGACGCAGTTTCTTCGAGAGAGTGACGCACTTTCTCAGGGCAAGTGACGCAGAAGGCAACCACTTGACTTAAGTCGAACGACCTTTTGACTTAAGTCACGAGACCTTTTGACTTAAGTCGAAAACCTTTTTGACTTAAGTCACGCGGTAGGGAAGTGCGTCTTCTTGTGTTGACAAGTGTGTCATTTTACCTTACTATTTTCACTTTTCGAGCAAGGAGACGCTGCGTGGAGGGTGCCGAGCGTCTGTCGGCACCGCACCGAGATACTCCGATACAACTATAGTGACACATCTTGCGAAGCTAAGTGACGCTCGGCGCGTTGCTTCGAGACGCTCTCAGTTGAAGAAACGCTATTGGGCGCGGTGACGCATGCAGAAGAGATGGTAATAATTGTTTAGTGTGCCAAGGGGACTGGTCCTGACACATCGAAATTCTATATTCTACATGATGCTCTGCAAGTGAGAGACACAAAGAAAAGGAGCTCATATTGGGCTCCCTTTCTCTTTGTGTATTGCTGAAATAATTATTTCACAACCTTCTTGCCTTCCTGTACGTAGATGCCCTTGCCGCTCTGGCTCACCTTGCGACCGTTCAGGTCGTAGAGGTTGCCGTCGGCACCATTCTGCATGTTGAGACCCTTGATGGCTGTCACCTCACCCTGAGCAAGGTGCACGATGCGCAACTCCTTGGCAGCAGCATTCTGCTGGTTCCAGGTGAAACCGCAACGGGTGGGCAGGAACTTCTTGTCGGCATGGGTCTTCACCAGCACAGCCTCCAGCGGCGTGACGTCCTGCTGGGCAGGAATGCCATAGCGTCCTTCCTTCTCGATGGTCTCCCAGGCGCTGCCGAAGGTGACGGTGTTGCCGTTGTTGTCGCTCATGCAGACTGTCTTCAGCTGGTCGTCGATGGTCATAGCGTCGCTGTTCTTGACGCGCAGATACTGACTCTTGGGTGAATAGACCAGATAGGGTAGGCCAGCCTGAATGCCATCGCTGGTGCACTCCACGAAATAGAGGTTCAGCACGTTGCCCTCCTGTTGGATGCCGGCGAAGCGCTCCACCTTGACATCGCCCAACTGCTCGGCGCTGACCGTCATGGGCAGACACAGGGTGTTATAGCCCGCAAAGAAGTAGCGGCTCAGCTGTACGGTCTGCTCTGTGTTCTGAAACTGCTCTATGTTCAACTTGTCGTTGTAGGCATAGACGTTCTTCACTTTGCTCTGTGCCAATGCGGTGGTGCACAGGGCGGTAGCAATGAGTGCGAGTGTAAAATGTTTCATATTAAGTAGTTTTAGAGTTAGACGATCATCTTGTTTTGGCTTTATGTTTTGTAATCTGCTTGCAAAGATACAACAAAAAAAGAGAAATCAAAACTTTTAGACGAAAAAATGCAACCAGGTTGCAAAACTTTTGTCATACCTTTGCACCCAGAACAAACAAAAGACTGAAAATAAACATGTCACACGAACATCATCACGAACACCATCATCATGAGTGCGAGGCCTGCGGGCATCATCATGAACACCATCATGAACACCATCACGAACACGATCATGGTTTGAAACACCAACTGACGCTCATCATCCTGACTGTGGTCTTGCTGATAGCTGCCGTCGTCATTGAGAAGAACTGCAACTGGACGGTATGGCAGTTGCTGCTGCTCTACCTGGTACCTTATTTGATAATAGGTCACGACACCCTGAAGGAGGCTGCCGAGGGAATAGCCCACGGCGACGCCTTCAACGAGCATTTCCTGATGTCGGTGGCTACCATAGGGGCACTCTGCATCGGCTTCCTGCCAGGTGCCGAGACGCAGTTTCCTGAGGCGGTCTTCGTGATGCTGTTCTTTCAGGTGGGCGAGCTCTTTGAGGGCTATGCCGAAGGGAAGAGTCGCGACAGCATTGCGCATCTGATGGAGATACGGCCTGATGTGGCACACATTGAGAGTGTAGAGTGTAGAACGGAGAGTGTAGAGTTTGCTACCGCCCTTGAGACAAATGCCCATGAGACAAATGCCAAAGGAACGGCGACAGCAAACTCTACACTCTACACTCTACACTCTCAACTAAGAGATATGCGTCCCGAAGAGGTCGAGGTAGGCAGCATCATCGTTATCCGTCCTGGCGAGCGAGTGCCGTTGGATGGTGTCATCATCGAGGGTACATCGGCCCTGAATACCGTTGCCCTGACGGGTGAGAGCATGCCGCGCGAGGTGGCTGTCGATGACGAGGTCATCTCTGGCTGTGTCAACCTCTCGGGTGTGCTTCGCGTGCGCACCACCAAGAGCTTTGGCGAGAGCACGGTATCTAAGATCATCCGACTGGTGGAGAATGCTGGTGAGCATAAGTCGCAGAGCGAGACCTTCATCACCCGCTTTGCCCGTGTCTATACGCCCATCGTGGTCTTCGCCGCCATTGCCATCGCCATCATCCCGCCATTGCTCAGCGCACAATTCTCAGCTCTCAACTCTCAGTTCTCAGTTTGGTTATACCGCGCCCTTCTGTTCCTCGTCGTCTCTTGTCCCTGCGCCTTGGTCATCAGCGTGCCCCTCACTTTCTTCAGTGGCATTGGTGGTGCCTCGCGAAAAGGCATTCTCATCAAGGGCGCCAACTATATGGATGTGCTGGCTAAGGTGGACACCGTGGTCTTCGACAAGACAGGAACCCTCACGCATGGTCAGTTTGCTGTGGAGGCCGTGCACCCTGAGAAGTACGACGAACACCAGCTGCTGCATCTGGCGGCCCATGTGGAGCATTTCTCTACGCATCCCATTGGTGCAGCCTTGCGCGATGCTTTCCCTGACGAGGCTACTGACGGCTGTCAGGTGTCGGCTGTTGAGGAGATAGCTGGTAACGGCATCCGAGCCCGCGTTGGCAGTCAGACGGTCTGCGTGGGTAATACGAAGATGATGGATGCCGAGGGCGTGCGCTGGCATTGCTGTCCTCACGATGTGGGTACCATCATTCATGTTGCCATCGATGGCGAATATGCCGGACATATCGTGATCAACGACAAGGTGAAGGCCGACAGTGCCGAGGCTATTGCTCAACTGAAGGCGCTGGGCGTTAAGAAGACCGTGATGCTGACGGGTGACCGTCAGGAGGTGGCCGACCGTGTGGCTCGTCAGCTCCAGATCGACGAATACCATGCCGACCTGTTGCCTGCCGACAAGGTGGAAGCTCTCAGCTCTATCATCAATCTCAAATCTCAAACTTCAAATCTCAAATCAAACGTCGCTTTCGTGGGCGACGGCATCAACGATGCCCCTGTGCTGGCACGTGCCGACGTAGGTGTGGCTATGGGTGGACTGGGTAGCGATGCTGCCATCGAGGCTGCCGATGTGGTGCTGATGGACGATCAGCCGTCGAAGATTGCCACTGCCATCCGCATAGCCCGACGCACCATCGGCATTGCCCGTCAGAACGTTGTCTTCGCCATCGGTGTGAAGGTTGCCGTCCTGCTGTTGGCTGCTTTCGGTATCGCCACCATGTGGCTTGCTGTCTTTGCCGATGTGGGTGTCACCGTCCTTGCCGTCCTCAATGCGATGAGAGCGATAAAATAGTTCATAGTTCATAATTCATAGTTCATAGTTCATAATTCATAGTTCATAATTCATAGTTCATAGTTCATAATTCATAGTTCATAGTTCAAAATTCGTAGTTGACTTCGTTGACTTTCTTCACGCTCGGCAGAGCTAATGCAAGCATTGTTCTGCTCTCGCTTAATCAGAAAGTTCATAGTTCATAGTTCATAATTCAAATTTAATTTGTACCTTTGCACCCATAATTATGAACTGCGAATTATGAACTATGAACTAAATAAGGTTCGCGAGGACTTTCCCATCCTGTCGCGCGAGGTTTACGGACGACCGCTGGTCTATCTTGACAATGCGGCAACGACGCAGAAGCCGTTGTGCGTGCTGGATGCCATGCGCGAGGAATATCTGAATGTGAATGCCAACGTGCATCGTGGCGTACACTACCTGTCGCAACAGGCCACCGACCTGCATGAGGCTGCCCGCGAGAAGGTGCGTGGCTTCATCAATGCCCGTACGACGGAGGAGATTGTCTTTACACGTGGTACCACAGAGGCTATCAACCTGGTGGCACAGACCTTCTGCGAGGCCTTCATGAAAGAGGGCGACGAGGTGGTGGTCACCGATATGGAGCACCACAGCAACATCGTTCCCTGGCAGTTGCAGGCCAGGAAGCGCGGCATCGTGGTGAAGCACCTGCCTATTACCGATGATGGTCAGTTGGAACTCTCCGCTTTCACCTCTCATCTCTCATCGAGAACAAAACTGGTCAGCATTGCCCACGTGAGCAACGTGCTGGGTACCGTTAATCCTGTGAAAGAGATTGTCAGGATGGCCCATGAACAGGGCATCCCCGTACTGATAGACGGTGCGCAGAGTGCGCCCCACATGAAGATTGATGTGCAGGACCTGGATTGCGACTTCTTTGCCTTCAGCGGTCATAAGATGTACGGACCTACTGGCATCGGCGTGCTCTACGGTAAGGAAGAGTGGCTGGAGAAGTTGCCGCCCTATCAGGGAGGAGGCGAGATGATTGATCGCGTCAGTTGGGAGAAGACCACCTTTGAGCGTCCGCCCCTGAAGTTTGAGGCAGGCACACCCGACTATGTGGCAACCCACGGACTGGCTACTGCCATCGACTATCTGCTCTCCCTGGGTCTTGACAATATTCAGGCCCATGAGCAGGAACTCACCAATTACTGCATGGAACAGCTTCAGACGATTGATGGCATCCATATCTATGGACCAAAGTACACAAAAGGGACGGTTCCTTTTGTGTACTCTCGAGATGCAGTTGTGAGTTTCAACGTGGGTGATATTCACCATCTGGATATGGGAACGCTGCTCGACCGTCTGGGTATTGCCGTACGTACGGGTCACCACTGTGCCCATCCGCTGATGGACCGTCTGCGAGTGACGGGCACCGTGCGCGCCTCGTTTGCCCTGTATAACACTAAGGAAGAGGTCGATGTCCTTGTGGCAGGCATCCGTAGGGTAGCGCAGATGTTCTGATGGTTTGTTAGTTTGTTAGTTTGTTAGTTTATTAGTTTGTTAGTTTATTAGTTTGTTAGTTTGTTAGTTTGTTAGTTTGTTAGTTTGTTAGTTTGTTAGTTT
>CAMVDU010000032.1 GCA_947166345.1 uncultured Prevotellaceae bacterium | reverse complement strand
CGTTCAGACATCGGTTTCGTACGCTTGTAAGCAGATAGGACTCGGCTGTATCTTCCCGTAAATTCAGAGACTCACGGAGCAGATGTGCAAAGATGTCGTGCACCACATCCTTGCTTTCAGCATCGTCGTGCAGAAGCATGGTGGCCAGCCGATACATCTGACGGTAATACTGTTTGAACAGCTTTTCGAGTTTCTTTTGATCTGTCATACACTTATAATACACACGAAAACTGATTTACTAAACCCTGAATGGCATTTTTTTTATTAAGTGACTTTCAAAAATGTCATGGACCTGGTACCTGACACATGAAAAGTAAAAAATTAAAAGGGCAAAAAAGAGGATGGGCCACGCGATGGACTCATCCTCTTGCTTTTTAAAGCCTTGTACCCAGAGCCGGGGTCGAACCGGCACGGGTTGCCCCACTGGTGTTTGAGACCAGCGCGTCTACCGATTCCGCCATCTGGGCCTCAAAAGCGGGTGCAAAGATACTAATTATTTTCTAAACTTGCAACTGTTTCGTAAAAAAAATCGAAAAATACTTGGTCATTTCATGATTTCTTCGTAACTTAGCACCCACAAAATGACTAAGAATCTAAAATAATGGAAAAACAACTGAACGACTATTGTATCATCTTGGCTGGCGGCAAGGGTAGAAGGCTGTGGCCTTCGAGCAGGACGAGCCACCCCAAGCAGTTTACTGACTTCTTTGGAACGGGCAAGACGCTGCTGCAGACGACCTTCGACAGGATGGCCGAGATTCTGCCTGCCGAGAACATCTATATATGTACGACGCGCGACTACAAGCACCTGGTGAAGGAGCAGCTGCCCCATGTGGGCGACGAACGCATCATGGTGGAGCCCGTGAACCGCAACACGGCACCGTCGGTGGCGCTGGCAGGCGTGACCATTCACAAGCGGTGCGAGGATGCACGCATCGTGGTGGTGCCCTCGGACCAGCTGATCATCGGCGAGGAGGCCTTCCGCAAGAACGTGGAGGACGGTCTGAGGTTTGTGGGAGAGAATGACATCGTGCTGTCGATGGGCATCAAACCCTCGCGTCCCGAGCCCGGCTACGGCTACATTCAGATGGGCGAGGAGTCGATGTTTGCTGGCATCTACAAGGTGCAGTCGTTCACGGAGAAGCCCGAGCGCGAGTTTGCCACGCTGTTCATGGAGAGCGGCGAGTTCCTGTGGAACACGGGTATGTTTCTGATGAACGTGGGCCACATGCGCGAATTCTTCCAGAAGGTGATCAGGGACATGCCGTTCCGTCTGAGCGACATCAAGAACATTGCCTCGAAAGAGGAGGCCGAGGATTATGTGAACAAATACTACCCTGCCTACCCCAACGTGTCGATGGACAACGCTGCCCTGGAGCGCAACGAGGAGGGCTACGTGATGCGCTGTGACTTCGGCTGGGCCGACCTGGGCACGTGGCACGGCATCTTTGAGGCGATGCAGAAGACAGAGGACGAGAATGTGGTCATCGACTCGGAGGTGATCATGGAGAACTGCTCGAACAACATCGTCAAGCTGCCCAAAGGTCACGTGGGCGTCATCAACGGACTGGACGGCTACATCGTGGCCGAGCAGGGCGACGTGCTGCTGATATGCAAGAAGGGCGACTCGTCGGCGCTCATCCGCAAATATGTCAACGAGGTAGGAATACGCTACGGGGAGGAGTATACCTAATATAACAGGAGCGAAGTTATTCTTCCGTGAACTCCACATATTCGCCCTCATCGGGGGCGAATATTTTTTGTTGTGCCTCCTTAGAAGAGCGGCGGTCCTCAACGGAGATGCCATCGCCCGTACGGGTGGTGCAGTAAGGGTTGTCGGCACCTGCCTGGGCACCAAACTGTTGCTCAAAGTGGCGCTGCATCTTCTTGATACGACGTCTGAGGAACCACGCCCCAACGACGCCAGTCAGAAAGACGACGAGCCAGAAGATAAGCCCTAGGGCCAGAAAGAAGAAGATGAGGTCGGAAAGGAATTCCATGCGCGCGCAAACATTATTTATAGATAATTATCAATTATCCATTATCAATTATCCATTATAATTACACCTTCCGTGTTACCAGGGAAAGTACGACGTACCACAGGATGATGGCCGAGATGCCATAGACGCCAAGGAACAGGAGCAGGGGCACGCAGCTGATGAGGAACAGATAGCGCACCTCGTTGCCCTTCCAGCCCCAGTGCTTGAACTTGAGGGCAAACATGGGAATCTCGCTGACCAGCAGGTAGCAGCTGACCAGCATCACCACCATGAGGATGGGAACCAACTGAGGGAAGTAGTATGCGACAGGATTTTGGCTCAACGAGGTGACAAGTGCACCCCAGAACAGGGCGTTGGCAGGTGTGGGCAGTCCGATGAAGCCCATCGCCTGACGCTCGTCAAGGTTGAACTTGGCCAGGCGCAAGGCAGAGAAGGCTGCCATCAGCATAGGCAAGAGAAACAGCCACTCGTAGATGCAGGCCTCTTTCATCCATGAACTAAGCATAAACGAAGGTGCCACACCGAAGGTTACCACGTCGGCCAGGGAATCGAGCTCCTTACCAATGGGCGACGACACATGCAGCAGGCGTGCCGACATGCCATCGAAGAAGTCGAAAACGGCACCAATGACGATAAACAGCAATGCAAGGCGGAAGTCGCCTCTGGTGGCCCACATAATGGCAATGCATCCCGAGATGAGGTTGCAGCAGGTGATGGCGTTGGGGATATGCTTTAACACTTGTTTCATCGTTCTTTTGACTTAATGGATGTTTTACATCTGATCCTCGTCAGGGGTCTCGATCAACGGCATCTTCGCAATGACGGTGAGGTCGCCAGTGGTTGACTGACCCATATAGACCATCGGCTCGGAGCCCAGAGGCAGGAACACATCGACACGCGAGCCCATCTTGATGAAGCCCAGATGTTCGTCGATATAGCAGTCCTCGCCCTCCTTGGCATAGGTGACGATGCGACGGGCAATGGCACCTGCTATCTGGCGCACCAGCACCTCCTGACCATCGGGGGTCTCGATCATGATGTCGGCATGCTCGTTCTCCTCGCTGGCCTTAGGCAGCCAGGCCTTGTGGTAGTTGCCATTGAAATGCTTGACAAACTTCACCAGACCATCGACAGGAAACCAGTTGGCATGAACGTTCAGCGGACTCATGAAGATGGAGATCATCAGTCGGCGGTCATGGAAATAGGTATTCTCCTGGACCTCCTCGATGACCACCACCTTGCCGTCGGCAGGGGCCACCACCACATCATCGGTATCGTTATTGAAATAGCGGATAGGACAGCGGTAGAAGTTGAGCAACAGCAGCCAGGCAGTACCGAAGATCACCAAAAAGATGATGAAAGGAATGGGCGAGTTGAAGCTGCGCCACAAGATGACAGCAACGGCGATGAGCCCGAAGAGCGTGTAGAGTAGGTCGTCGGTACCCTCGCGATGGATACGTATTTTCTTAAGTTTCTTGATTCTTCTTCCCATGAGTATTTATTGTTTCTCAATACGATAAAGGCGGAATGACATGGGGGCCAGCTCGTCGTTGACCTGAGCACCCTTCTTGTCGGTCGTGATGGCAACGGTGCCTGCCTGCGGCACGATGCGGTTGGGCTGGTCGAGGGTATTCTCGTCGTCCATACCATTGTGGCTGAGCGTCAGCGTGCTGACGGCATAGCTGCCCTTGAGTCCCTGCAGGTTGAGGGTGACGGGCTGCTTCTCACGCGAGGTGTTGACCACCTTAACGAAGATGTTGCCCGAGGGCTTGTCGATAACCGACGACGCACAGAGACCGTCCTGTCCGTCCTGATTGGCCACCACACGACCATTCATTGTCAGCGACAGTACGTTGGTACCTGCATGCTGGGCAAAGAGCTGCTGCACGTAGTAGCTCACCGAGCGGAACGAGCGCAGGTTGTCGTACCAGATGAGGTCGGGACGCCACTGCCAACCCTCCACATGAGCGAAGAGGGGTGCATAGGCCGTCATATGGACCACGTCGGCATTGCGCTCCATACCAGTCATGAAGGCAGCCTCGAGGATAGAGGTCTCGTAGTGGTTCCACTTATGGTTGTTCTTGCCGTGACAGGCATACTCGCCGGCAAACACCTTGGGACCTTTGCGGTCGTAGCTGTCATAGCGCAGAGCGCCGCAGTTGGGCCACTTTGCCTTTCCTTCGGCTGTAGCCAGGAACCAGTCTTCGTTGCGATAGAAATGCTCGTCAACGAGGTCGGCCTTCAGACGCTTCATAGCTGCCCAACCCTTGTCAAACATCTTGCCTTCGGAGTCGGGACCACTGGTGCCCACAATCTTGATATCGGGATACTTGGCACGGATGGCCTTCATAAAGATCTCCAGACGGTCGTAGTACAGATCGTCCCACTGCTCGTTACCCACGCCGATAAGCTTCAAGTTGAAGGGTGCGGGGTGTCCCATCTCGGCACGCTTCTTACCCCACTCCGTTGTCACGTCGCCATTGGCAAACTCAATGAGGTCGAGACAGTCCTGAATATAGGGGTCCAACTGGTCAACAGGCACGTGGTCGCTCTCTTTCTTGTTCTGGAACTGACAGGACAGACCCACGCTGAGCACGGGCAGAGGCTCGGCGCCGATATCCTCAGACAACAGGAAGAACTCGTAGAAGCCCAGCCCATAGGTCTGGAAATAGTCGGGATAATAGCGCTGGGTGAATGTATAGTGCCAGCGGTTCTCGTTGAGAGGACGGTTCTCAACAGGACCAATGGTATTCTTCCACTGATAACGGGTGGCAAGGTCGGTACCCTCCACGATGCATCCGCCAGGGAAACGGAACACACCTGGATGGATGTCCTCCAGAGCCTGGGCCAAGTCACGGCGCAGACCGTTCTCACGGCCTTTGTAGGTATTGACGGGGAAGAGGCTGACGTGCTCCACATCGGTGGTCGCCTTGCTGTCGCCCCACACGCGGAGATGAGCCTTGGCAAAGGTGCGCTTGGGCTTGATGACGGTGGTATATTTCTTCCACTCCTTGCCGCTGACCTCGACACTGGCACTACCCAACTTCTGGTCTTCGCCCATCGTGGCATTGTCCACCAGGTCGATCCACAGCTTGGCATTGCCGCCATCGGGCACACGGGCCCATACGGAGAAGCGGTACTCCTCGCCACCAGTCACACCCATGCCGAAGAAACCGCGGTTCTCAATCATGGTGTGCTTGTCGTTATGTCCGGCAGGTGCCATGCGCACATAGTGAGGGTTCTTGTCGAAGGGACCGTCGTCCTTGAGGGTCACCTTACCAGAGATATCCCATCCAGCCAAGTTGTTGGGAAACTCGAACGAGCGGTTCATCACCAGCTCGGCATAGAGTCCACCGTCGGCAGCATAGTTGATATCCTCGAAGAACAGGCCGTACATGGTTGACTGTACGGGCACACCTGCCTTCTTGGTATTGATGTCCATCACGTGCTGTGCCTGGGCCGTCATTGCGGCAGCGAGTGTCATAGCACCCAGAATCATTTTCAATTTCATAGTCATTATTAGTTTTTAGTATCTTTCTTGACGTGCAAAGTTAGCAAAAAAAAAGCATATCAGCAAGAAAAACACAAAAACATTCGAAATTAAACCATATTTTTATGGTTTTGCACACGATAATGGCCCAAAAACGAAGAAAGACGACCGTCGGGCCGCCTTCCTTTCACTGTTATTCGCATAAAAAATTACAGAATCTGTTCGAGCTCTGCCACGTTCTTGGCAATCTGCTCGTCAGTGACAGAATAGTTCTGCAGGTCGCCGTTGATGAACTGGTCGTAGCTGGGCAGGTCAATGAGTCCGTGACCAGAGAGGTTGAAGAGGATGACCTTCTCCTCGCCCGTCTCCTTGCACTTCTTAGCCTCGCGGATAGTGGCGGCAATGGCATGACAGCTCTCAGGAGCAGGAATGATACCCTCTGTACGGGCAAAGAGCATACCTGCCTCGAAGGTCTCCAGCTGAGGAATATCGACACCATGCATGTAACCATCCTTGATGAGCTGTGACACAATCATGCCGGCACCGTGGTAGCGCAGACCACCCGCATGGATATTAGAGGGCTTGAACTGATGGCCCAGCGTGAACATGGGCAGCAGGGGCGTATAGCCAGCCTCATCGCCAAAGTCGTACTGGAACTTACCACGAGTGAGCTTAGGACAGCTCTCGGGCTCGGCTGCGATGAACTCGGTGGTCTTGCCGTCCTTCAGGTTATGACGCATGAAGGGGAAGGCGATACCGCCGAAGTTGCTTCCGCCACCGAAGCAGGCAATCACCACGTCGGGATACTCACCAGCCATCTCCATCTGCTTCTCAGCCTCGAGACCAATGATGGACTGATGCAGGGCCACATGATTCAGCACCGAACCCAGCGTGTACTTACAGTTGGGTGTGGTCGTTGCCAACTCCACGGCCTCGCTGATAGCAGTACCCAGCGAACCAGGATGCGTAGGATCCTTGGTGATGATATCCTTTCCGGCACGTGTTGACATAGAGGGCGAACCCGTGACAGCAGCGCCGAAGGTGCGCATGGCGATGGAACGGTAGGGCTTCTGCTGCAAGGTAATCTTCACCTGATAGACGGCACACTCCAGTCCGTAGAGCTTGGCAGCATAGGACAGCGCCATACCCCACTGACCTGCACCCGTCTCGGTGGTAACATTAGTGGTACCCTCCTGCTTGGCATAGTAACACTGGGGCAGGGCCGAGTTGATCTTGTGCGAACCAAGTGGGTTGGTCGATTCATTCTTAAAATAGATGTGGGCAGGCGTACCCAAAGCCTCTTCAAGGGCATAGGCACGCACCAGCGGCGTAGAGCGATAGAAGCGATATTTCTCCAGCACCTCCTCTGGAATATCTATCCAAGCATGCTCCGTATCAAGCTCCTGCACGCAGCACTCACGTGGGAAGATATGTGCCAGGTCATCTACACCCAACGGCTGCTTCGTTGCCGGATGAATGGGAGGCAACGGCTTGTTGGGCATGTCGGCCTGTATGTTATACCACTGTTTAGGTAACTCACTTTCTGGAAGGATAAATTTCTTTTGTTTCATTGTTTGGGTTATTTGAATACTGGTGCAAAGATACAGCTTATTTGCAAAACTACCAAACATTTTGATATAAAAATGCAAAAAATCTTATTATTCGAGGTTGATTGTGTATAAATATACGAACACACGAACGAAAATCAAAACGAAAACGAAAGCCAAAACGAAAAAGATGAAAACAAAAAAGAACGCCGAAGCGTTCTTGTAGTTGCGGAGGCAGGACTCGAACATGCGACCTCCAGGTTATGAGCCTGGCGAGCTACCAACTGCTCCACTCCGCGATGTATTTCTGAAATCGGCTGCAAAGGTACGCATTTTTTCCCAATTAGCCAAATTTTATTGTCTCTTTTTTGAAAAAAACACACTTTTCTGCGAAAAAGCTTGGTCGTTTCAGATAAAAACGGTAATTTTGCACACGATAACTTATGTGTGCAAAAGGAGGAAACGATGTCAATATCAAAAACTAGACAACTGCTGGTGGACGTGGCGCGTCAGTTGTTTGCAAAAAACGGACTTGAAAACACCACGATGAACGACATAGCCCAAGCCTCAGGCAAGGGCAGGCGCACGCTTTATACCTATTTCAAGTCAAAGGATGATATCTATTATGCCGTCATCGAGACCGAGCTGGAGCGTTTGAGCGACAAGCTCGATGAGGTTGCTGCGCGCAAGATCAGTCCTCATGAGAAGGTGATTGAGCTGATATACACCCACTTGAACATGATCCGCGAGACGGTGGTGCGCAACGGTAATCTCCGTGCCGAGTTCTTCCGCAACATCTGGATGGTAGAGAAAGTGCGCAAGCACTTTGACCTGGCCGAGGTAGAGCTGTTCCGCAAGGTATTCTCCGAGGGTAAGGAGAGTGGCGAGTTCGACATTGAAAACGTGAACCTGGTGGCCGACATCACACATTATTGTATTAAAGGACTCGAGGTGCCCTATATCTACGGTCGCATAGCACATGGTCTGACGATAGAAGCTACCAAACCCCAGGTGGCCAAGTTTGTGTATGGTGCACTCGGAAAGAACAAGAGCGAAGAACCGAAATCAACCATTTAGGATAAAAAGAATAAAAACATTAAGATAACAGTTATTTTTACAACATGAAACTATTAAGTGGAAAGACTGCGCTGATTACGGGTGCAGCACGCGGCATTGGCAAGGCCATTGCCCTGAAGTTTGCCGAGGAAGGTGCTAACATCGCATTTACCGACCTGGCTGTCAACGAAGAGACTGAAGCAGAGATTGCCGCCAAGGGTGTAAAGGCTAAGAGCTATGCCTCCAACGCTGCTGACTTTGCCCAGACCGAAGAGGTGGTGAACCAGGTGAAAGCCGATTTTGGAAGCATCGACATCCTCGTCAACAATGCCGGTATCACCAAGGACGGTCTGATGCTACGCATGACCGAGCAGCAGTGGGACGCCGTGATTGCTGTCAACCTGAAGTCGGCATTTAACTTCATCCATGCCTGCACGCCTATCATGATGCGTCAGCGTGGCGGTTCTATCATCAATATGGCCAGTGTCGTAGGTGTTCACGGCAACGCAGGACAGGCTAATTATGCCGCCTCAAAGGCTGGTCTGATTGCTTTGGCCAAGAGTATCGCCCAGGAGATGGGACCCAAGGGTATCCGTGCTAACGCCATCGCCCCAGGCTTCATCGAGACAGCTATGACCGCAGCCCTCAGCGAAGAGGTGCGCGAGGAGTGGAAGAAGAAGATTCCCCTTCGTCGTGGCGGACAGGTGGAAGATATCGCCAACGTCGCTACGTTCCTGGCCAGCGACCTCTCCAGCTATGTCAGCGGACAGGTCATTCAGGTTGATGGTGGCATGAACATGTAAAAGCCTTTGGCTTAATTGATAATTGAGAATTGATAATTGACAATTCACAATTGATAATTGACAATTGAGAGATGGAGGTCGTTTACGAAGACAACCATATCATTATCGTCAACAAACAGAGCGGGGAGATCGTGCAGGGCGACAAGACTGGCGATCGTCCCCTCTCTGATATTGTCAAGGACTATATCAAGGCGAAGTACCACAAACCTGGCGAGGTTTTTCTGGGTGTGGTACACCGTCTGGATCGTCCCGTCAGCGGGCTGGTGGTCTTTGCACGCACATCGAAGGCGCTCACCCGACTGAACAAGATGTTTGCCGCAGGTGAGATTCACAAAACATACTGGGCCATCACCAAAAACACCCCTCAAAACGCTGAGGGAACATTGGAACACTGGCTGGTGCGCAATGAGAGTCAGAACAAAAGCTATGCTTACGACACAGAGAAACCCAATGCCAAGAAAGCCATCCTGAAGTATCGTGTCATAGGCCGTTCAGACAACTACAACCTTCTGGAAGTGAACCTGATGACAGGACGCCATCACCAGATACGTTGTCAGCTGGCAGCAATGGGCTGTCCCATCAAGGGCGACCTGAAGTATGGTGCCCGTCGCAGCAACCCCGATGGCAGCATCTCGCTGATGGCACGCCGCATCGAATTCATACATCCTGTATCCAAAGAGCCCATCGTCATAGAGGCTCCCCTACCCGACGACCCTTTGTGGCAGGCTCTCTGTCCCCTTTAACTTCGATAACTTCGATAACTTCGATAACTTCTATAACTTCTGTAACTTCTGTAACTTCTCTCCCATGAAACGATTTTTCTCTTTCGCCCTCCTGCTCATAGTAGCAGTGGCAGACATGCAGGCCCAACTGCTCTACAAAATTTCGGGCAACGGACTGAAGGAACCCTCGTACATCATTGGAACCCACCATCTGGCACCAGCATCTTTTGCAGACTCTGTCCCTGGCGTACAACAGGCACTGGCAGAGACCCAGCAGGTTTATGGCGAGCTTGTATTAAAAGAGATGATGACGCCAGAAAACGTGATGAAGATGACACAGGCCATGATGTTGCCACAAGACGTCACACTCACCTCTCTGCTTACCAGCGATGAGCAGGAACGTCTGAATATCGTGATGAAGGATCTCTTGGGTTACGACCTCAATACCCCTATGATAAACAGGTTCATGCCGGCAGCCTTGTCATCGCAGTTTACCCAGAGTCTTTACCTCAAACACCATCCTAACGTAAACATCCAGGAGCAGTTCGATGGCTATTTCCAGAACAAAGCCCTTGAGCAAGGCAAGGGCGTTTTTGCCCTTGAGACGATGGATATCCAGATAAAGGCACTCTTCGCAAGTCAGTCTCTCGAACGTCAGAAGGAAATGCTGATGTGTATGGTGGACCATCTGGACTTTCAGTTGCAGATGCTCGAAGCGCTCACCGATGCTTTCATGCACCAGGACCTGGAGGCTATGGCAAAAGCGATGGAAGAGAAAATGGGAAGCAGCTGCGACTCCACACCTGAGGAAGAGGCACAGCTTATCTATAACCGTAATGCCAACTGGCTTCAGCAGATGCCTGCCATCATGCAGTCCAAGCCAACCTTCTTTGCCGTTGGTGCTGCCCACCTTGTGGGCGACAAAGGGGTGCTACAGCTTCTTCGCAACGCCGGCTACACCATTGAGGGTGTAAGATAAGCATAGGAAACAGAGCCCATAGACAAAACGAGAGCCCACCTTTGAAAGTGGGCTCCGTTTTTTTATTTCTTAATCCTATTCCTGATGGCCTCAGCCATCTTACCTGCTCCCTTTTCGTTAGGATGGATCATGTCGCTGGTCATCTCGGCACGATCGGTAACAACAGCATGCAGGTCGATAACTTCCAGTCCGTTCTTCTGGGCCACATGCTGAATGGCAGGTATCACTTCGTTGACAATAACCGAGTCGCTGATGCCCCACCTGTCGCTGAAAGCCTTGATGGGGGTACAGAGGAGAATCTGAGGATTGTCGGCACGCTTCATCTTCTTGGTGGGTCTGCCCTTCTTGTCAAGCACAGGCACCATAGGCTTCAGTTGATCGATCATCGACTGATAGTCGGCCTCAAACTCGCCCTTATGGTCATTCCAGATATAGTCCTTTGAGTCGTTGGTACCCAACTTGATGACAACGATATCGGGTTTGAAGGCCAAGGCATCGCGCCACGCCAGTTCCTGCATATAGGGATGGTCACCGTTGTTGAGCATCGTTCGTGCACTCACGCCGTAGTTTTTTACATGATACCCATCGCCCAACAGCTGCTGCAACTGGGCAGGATAGCCACGCGACTCCGCCATATCGATGCCGTCACCGTCGGTGATACTGTTGCCGATACAGGCCACGCGGATAGCATCTTTCCTAGGAGCCTTGAGTGTCTTCAGCCAAGCTGTCAGGTCGCCAAGCATCTGATTGTGGAAAGTCCAACTGCTGCGGAAGCCAAAGCCGTGACCTCCAGAGGGATAAACATAGAGGGCGCAGTCGTTGCCTGCACGGCGCATAGCCGAATAGTAAGCGATGCCATTGGTCACAGGGTGCACCACGCGGTCGTCGTTGGCTGTCAAGATAATGGTTGGCGGCACCAGGTGACGACGCACGGCAAACTGGTTAGAGTAAGCCTTGACCAGTTTCTCGTCCTTCTGTCCTTTCTCGCCCAGAAAGTTCTGACACGAACCCTTGTGAGTCTCGCGTTCGTTCATGGAGATGACAGGATAGAAGAGGATGGAGAAGTTAGGACGTGAGGCAAACTCCTCATGCGTGGAGATGGTAGAAGCCAGATGACCACCTGCCGATGAACCCATGATACCCACATCGTAGGGGTTTACAGACCAGACCTCGGCCGAGTCGCGCACCATAAGGATAGCATGACGTGCATCCGACATCGGAATCTCGCGGTCGCCCTTGGGCATACGGTATTTCAGCACAAACAAGGCTATGCCCTGCTGATTGAAGTAAGGAGCCCAGTCAGTACCCTCGTGAGCCATTGCCAGATGAGTGTAGCCACCACCCGGGCAGGCCACCACGGCACGACCCGTAGGCTGCTCAGGCAAAAAAGCTTGCAACGTTGACTCACCATCGGGAGTGATATTCACAGTAAACTGTCGGGCGGTCTGTGCCGACACACTCATAGCGGCCAGTGCCACTACCAAGAAAAATACCTTTCTCATTTAGAACTATGAACTATTAATTATGAATTATGAACTATGAACTATGAATTATGAACTATGAATTATGAACTATGAACTATGAATTATGAACTATGAACTATGAATTATGAATTAAAATCAGTACGCTTCATCATGTTGAATCTCCTCGCTGTCAATCTTCTTACTGTCAATCTTGCGCCAAGCGTAGAAAATATAAGCCAGCACGAAGGGTATGAGCAGCGACACCCAGAACATAGTACGCAGGGTGAACTCACTCGACGAGGAGTTGTCGATGGTCAGCGAGTATTGCAGGTCAACGTTCGAGGGATAATAAGCAGTGTTATTCCAACCCACAGATACCAGCAGTGCCAGCACCACCAGCACTACACCGATGCCTACTGGCCAGATGCCACGACGATAGGTCTTGACAAGGACGGTGCGAATGATACCATAGAGCACCAGGCCCACGCCAATGAGCAACAGCACCAGCAGATAAGGCATCTGCAGGAAGTTGTGCAGGTACTTCATCGACTCCATCTGCACCTCGCCCGTCTCAGGTACCACGGCATAACCCTCTTTCAGCAGAGTGCGGATGAGGAACGTCAGGAAGAACGCCAGGAACAGAATGGTACTCTCGATGAGCCACGTATTAGTACGCTTGCGGATGGCTTCATGGTTGACATTATTGATAATATATAGCACTCCCAACACACGTGCCAGCTGGAGTACGGCAAAGCCGAAGATGAGGTTCCAGGGGTCGAGCAGCGCATCGAGACCGTGCGAGCCGTTGGCCCAGGCGCTGATAATGGGACCGCTGTCGCCACCCAGTAGGTTCTCTTTCTCGATGACGAAGTTACTGCCGTCGAAGAACGTTGCCACAGCACCACCCAACAGCAGTGGCCCCAGGACACCGTTAAACACGAGGAAGTACTGGAAGGTACGCGGCCCTAACAGATTGCCCAGTTTGTTCTGGAACTCGTAGCTGACGGCCTGTAGCACAAACGAGAACAGGATCAGCATCCACAGCCAGTAGGCGCCACCAAACGATGTGCTGTAGAACAGCGGGAACGAGGCGAAGAAGGCACCACCGAAGGTGACGAGCGTGGTAAACGTGAACTCCCACTTACGACCTGTGGAGTTGATGAGCAGTCGGCGCTCCTCGTCGGTCTTGCCGAGGGAGAATATCATGGAGTTGGCACCCTGAACAAACATCAGGAACACCAGCAGGGCTCCCAGCAATGATACCAGCAGCCACCAGTAATGTTGCAGAAAAACGTATGTCATAGTTAGATTCCTTTTTTGATTTGCTTCAAGAGGATACTGATCTCAACAGCCAACATGGTGGTGAAGAGTGCGAGGAAGATGAAGAAGGTGAGCATCACGCTACCCGACCCCACATTGCTGACAGCAGCCCATGTGGGCAGGATATCCTGAATGGTCCAGGGCTGACGTCCGAACTCAGCCACCAGCCAGCCGCTCTCACTGGCAATATAGGCCAGCGGCACCATCACGATGGCAGCCACATGCAGCCAGCGGGGCTTGGTGATATCCTTCTTATAGACGAAGAAGAGCACCACGGCGAAGAAGAGGATGAAGAGGCATCCCAGTCCCACCATCACGCGGAAGGCATAGAAGTTGATGGGCACCGAGGGCACCAGCTCGTGCTTATCGCGCACATAGCCATAGCCGAAGTACTTCTCATTCTCGCGGAACACCTTCAACTGCGCATCAGCCTCAGCATAGTTATGTTCCTTCTTAGCCACACGGTAGGCCTGCAAGGCGGCAATAGCCTTCTTACCCCGTTCTATCTTCTCGTCGGCCGAGGGTTCCACGGTACCGTCGGGTTTGGTGTAGCCGTTCAGGATATCGTTGATGCCAGGCACATAGCCATCGAACGAGTTGGTAGCCATCAGCGACATACCATAGGGTATCGCAATTTTCATGGCAGGCTCCTGTTCGTTCTCATAGTCGGCCTGCTTGAAGGGGTTGACGAGGGCTATCATCGTCAGACTCTGCTTCTCACCACCATTATAAAGTGCTTCCATAGCAGCCAGCTTCATAGGCTGTGTCTCTGCCACCATCTGACCAGACTTATGACCAGTCATCGCAGCACCCAGAGCAGCTACCAAGCCTACTATAGCAGCAACCTTGATGCTGGCCAGCGCCATCTTGGTGTGACGTTGCTTCATCAGATACCAGCAGCAGACAGCCACCACAAAGACGGCACCCACAATCCAGGCTGAGATAACGGTATGGAAGAACTTATCGACGGCAAAGGGCGACAGCGCCACATCCCAGAACGACACCATCTCGTGGCGCATCGTATCGGGGTTGAACGCACAACCGACGGGATACTGCATCCATGAGTTGGCTACGAGTATCCACCAGGCCGACAGGGTGGCTCCCAGACCGGTCAGCCACGTAGAAGCCAGATGGAAGCCTGGCGACACCTTCTTCCAGCCGAAGAACATCACAGCCACGAAGGTCGATTCCATGAAGAAGGCCACAACGCCCTCGATGGCAAGTGGGGCACCAAAGATATCGCCCACAATCCATGAGTAGTTGCTCCAGTTGGTACCAAACTCGAACTCAAGGATGATACCTGTAGCCACACCCATAGCGAAATTCACACCAAAGAGTTTCTGCCAGAACTTGGCAGTCTCTTTCCAGAACGGATCACGTGTACGGTAGTACTTGGTCTCCATGATACCCATGATAACAGCCAGACCGAGGGTCAGGGGCACAAAGAGCCAATGGTAGATAGCCGTCAACGCAAACTGGGCTCGCGACCAGTCAATGGTTGAGGTATCGATGTTTAACAGTAGGTTTTGCATATCGTTTTAGGTTTTAGTTTTGAGCTAATTTCGGGGACCTCGATGGCCTCGGAGGCTTCGATGGCTTCGGGGTCCTAGCGGCCTTCGACGGCCTCGATGCCTTAGTCAGGTCCCCTCTCTTCCAGTTGGGTGGCCACAAAGTCGGGCTCTTCGCCTTTCTTGCTGTGACTTCCGATGAAATCAGGGAAAAAGAAGAGTTTGAGTACCAGAAAGATGACTATCAACTTGACAATAATGACAGCCCACAGCGTCTTTCCCAATTTCATATTGCGAAAGCCATCGTAGTAAAGGTCATAGACCCTGTACCAGAAGCTGTTTTTCGTCATAGGCCAATAGTTTGTGTGCAAAGATAAGCAATCATTTTGATATACACAACATTTACAGCCTATTTTTTTGCCTCAGGGTGGGCATTGGGTCATTTCATGAAGACGAAATAGACCGCCCCCACCAGACAAAGGGCTGCTGCAGCGTGGTTCCAGTGCAGTTGCTCGTGCTGGAAAAGGATGTTGGCAATGATGGCAAACACCACCAGCGAGATACACTCCTGGATCACCTTCAACTGTACCAGCGAGAAAGGGCCGCCATTGCCCACAAAGCCGATGCGGTTGGCTGGCACTTGACAGCAGTACTCAAAGAAGGCGATGGCCCACGAGAAGATGATGACTGCATAGAGAGGCCAGTTGGTGGACACGCCCGTCTGCTGCAGACGCAGGTGACCATACCAGGCGAAGGTCATAAACACATTGCTCATAATGAGCAGTAAGATGGTGTAGAAACCGTTCTGTATCATTGTCGTCAGTCGATTTTTTATGTAAAAAGTCATTAATTGGGGCTGCAAAGGTAATAAATAAAAGTAAAAGTGAATAGTGATGAGTGAAAAATTTGCTGCCGCTCTTGTTTTTTTGCTTTCTTCTTCGTACCTTTGCACGCGAATAATAAGGTACGAACCAATATTTATACAACAATGGACTTTATCAAAAAACATATTCTTATCATCGTCTGCATCGCTGCTGGCATCTTATTGGGCGTTTTGGGCTTTATCATCTGGAGCCAGCATTCTACCATCAACGAGCAGCAGGTCGAGACCCAGAAACTGCAACAGGAGCAGAAAGACATGCAGGATCTCCTTGAGATGGGCAAGCTGAACCTTGAGGAACAGTACGAACAGTTCTCCAGAGAATACAGCGAATATTCCAGAACTATCACCAACGACTCGCTGGTTGCCCAACTGACGCGTGAGCAGATGCGCTACCAGAAGCTGTTGGAGGAACTGAAGCAGACGAAGGCTACCGATGCTCGCGAGATCACCCGTCTGCGCAAGGAACTGGAAACCGTGCGTGGTGTGCTGCGCGATTATATCCGTCAGGTGGACTCCCTGAATCAGGTGAACCGCACACTGGTGACAGAGAATACCGAGATCAAGGGACGTCTGGAGGAGAGCCACCGTGTGAACCTGGATCTGCAGGAAGAGAAAGAGAAGCTGACTGAGAAGGTGACCATCGCCGCTCAGCTGGATGCCACCAACATCGGCATGAGCATCCTCAACAAGCGCAACAAGGTAACCAAGAAGATCAAGGACTGTAAGACTATTCAGGTGAACTTCAACATCTCGCGCAATGTGACGGCAGCCAACGGACAGCGCGCCCTCTATGTGCGCATCCAGACGCCCAGCGGTGAGGTACTCAACGGTGGCGGCTCGTTCCCCTACGAGAACCGTCAGCTGGAGTACTCCATGAAGAAACTGGTGGAATATACTGGTGAGGAAGTTGCCGTTGTGACCTACTGGACGGTGAGCGAATACCTGTCGGCAGGCGAATACCGCGTGAGTATCTTTGCCGATGGCAACATGATTGGCACCAGGACGTTTACGTTTAAGTAAGGAGTTTAGGAGTATAGGAGTTTAGAAGAATAAAAAACACCAAATAAAAAATATGAAAAAGACTGGATTGCTTTTCGCATCGGCAGCTATCGTACTGCTGACAACAGCATGCTCGAAACTTGGAGCACTCTCTGCTGACAATTTCAACGTTAACCCCAACCCCCTGGAGACGGAAGCCGGACAAGTGCCTGCTACCATCAACGGCATGTTCCCCGAGAAGTACATGAAGAAGAAGGCCGTGGTGACAGTGGTTCCCCAGTTGCGCTATCAGACCACAGAGGGTCTGAAGGCCGTCAACGGCGAGGGTGCTACCTTCCAAGGTGAGAAGGTGTTGGGCAACAACCAGACCATCGCCTACCGCACGGGTGGTCGCTACACGATGAAGACCAGCTTCAACTACACCCCTGAGATGCACCAGAGCGACATGTACCTCACCTTCCAGGCCAAGATCGGTAAGAAGACGGTGAAGGTGCCCGACGTAAAGGTGGCTACAGGCATCGTGGCTACGTCCGAGCTCTACAAGCGTACGATGACCACCTCGCAGGCTGCCCTTGCCGAGGATGCTTTCCAGCGTGTCATCGCCCAGAAGCAGGAGGCCAACGTGAAGTTCCTCATCGGACAGGCCAACCTGCGTCAGAGTGAGTTGCAGAACAACTCTGTGAAGGAGTTCGTTCGCCTGCTCAACGAGATTGCCAAAGACCAGGAAGGACGCATCCTTGATGGCGTCGAAGTGTCGGCATACGCATCGCCCGATGGTGGCTACGACATCAACGAGCGTCTGGCCAACAAACGTCAGGACGTCGCTGCCGACTACGTCAACAAGCAGATGAAGCAGTCAAAGCTCGACAGTCCCGTCGATACCCGCTATACGGCTGAGGACTGGGAGGGTTTCCAGGAGCTGGTGGCTGCATCCAATATTCAGGACAAGGATGTCATCCTGCGCGTTCTGTCCATGTATCAGGACCCCGAGGAGCGCGAACAGCAGATCCGCAACATCTCCTATGCTTTCGGCGAACTGGCTGACGGCATCCTGCCTCAGTTGCGTCGTGCCCGCATGATCATCAACTACGAGGTGGTGGGTCGCGATGACGAGCAGATTCTTGCACAGATCAAAGACGATGCCACGAAGCTCAGTCTCGAGGAACTGCTCTATGCAGGTACCCTCTACGAGGACGACATGACTGGTGCTGAGAATGCCTATAAGAAGACGATCCAGTTGTTCCCCAACGATGCACGTGCTTACAACAACCTGGCTACGCTGGCCTATGCCAAGGGCGACTATGCCGAGGCTGAATCATGGGCAAAGAAAGCCCTCGCTGTCGACAAGAATCAGGCCGAGGCCAACGCCAACCTGGGATTGTTGGCTCTGCGCCAGGGCGACATGCTGGCTGCCGAGAGCTATATGGCCAAGGGAGCTGCCGCCAACGGACTGGGCGAAGTGCTGGGCAACCTTCATCTGGCTCAGGGCAAGTATGCACAGGCTGAACAGGACTTCGGCTACAAGGCTTCCAACTCGGCTGCCCTCGCTCAGATCCTGAACAAGAACTATCAGGCTGCTGAGAAGACGCTGAAGGGTGTGAAAAATGCCGATGCCACCACCGACTACCTGCGTGCCATCCTCAATGCCCGTACAGGCAACAACACCGAGGCTGCCAAGGCACTGCAGCAGGCTATCGCCAAAGACCCGTCACTGGCCGACTACGCTGCCAAGGACCTGGAACTGGTGAAAGTAGCAAAATAAAGATGAAAGATGAAAGATGAAAGATGAGAGATATGATTACCATAACCCCAAAATGTTTTGTCAGTTCTTTTAGGAAATGGACAGGACTGACGGTAATGATATCTCTCATCTTTCATCTTTCTTTACTCATCTGTTCTTGCGGTGGCAACAACGGACGCTTCAAGATAGAGGGGCAGTTCAAGAACATGAACCAGGCCGAGCTCTATCTCTACGACATCGAGAGCGGACAGAAAGACACCATCAAGGTGGAGAACGGCGCTTTCACTTTCGACAGGGAGATGAAAGACACCACTACGCTTATCCTGCTGTTCCCCAACTACTCCGAACTGCCCATTCTGGCACGTCCGGGTGGCAAGGTGAAGGTGAAGGGCGACGTGTCGCATCTGAAAGAGACCAAGATTGAAGGCAACGAGGAGAACGAAGAGCTGACGGCCTTCCGCAAGAAGACCAATAACATGCTGCCGCCACAGGTCAGGAGCGAGGCTCGCAAGTTCATCACCGAGCACCCCAAGTCGCTGGCCTGTCACTATCTGCTGCGCCGCTACTTCATTCTGGGCACCGACCCCGACTACAAAGAGGCGTCGCGCCTCTGTGACATCATCCTCAAGGCCCAGCCGGGCAACATGCACCTCATCCGTCTGCGTCATCAGCTGGAACAATTGGCAGGCGCACAGCAACCCACCCTACCCCCATTCAGCGTCACCGATACCAACGGCGATACCATCACCAACGCCCATCTGAAGTCACGTGCCAACGTCATTCAAGTATGGACCCACTGGTGCTACCCCTCTCAAAACATGATGGCCCTGCTCCACCGCCTGCAACGGGAGCATCCTGACAGCGTCGCCGTCATGTCACTATGTCTCGACGCCACCCCAGACGAAGGTCGCTACGAGCTGCAACGCGACAGCATCGACTGGCCCAACATCTGCGACGGCAAGATGTGGAACTCGCCCTTCGTCCGTTTGCTCGGCATCGCCACCGTCCCTGCCAATATCGTCTGCGACAGCACAGGACACATCGTGGCACGCAACCTTGAAGTTGCCGACATGGAAAAGACCATCAAAGAACTCATCAAGAAATAAGCCCTCAAGCCTATGCTGGTAAAGACCCATTGTGCTGCCGTGACAGGACTCGAGGCCGTCACCGTCACCATCGAGGTGAACATTGTGCGTGGCACCAACCTCCATTTCTCAGGACTGGCCGACGTATCCGTACGCGAGAGTATCGACCGTATCCGTGCTGCCATGAGCAACACAGGCTATAAGTTCCCTTCAGCCGACATCACTATCAACATGGCACCTGCCGACCTCAAGAAGGAAGGCAGCGGCTACGACCTGCCTCTGGCTGTGGCCATCCTTGCAGCAGAGAACAAGGTGAACACCACCCTGTTGGGCGACTATATGCTGGTGGGCGAGATTGGCCTCGACGGTCGTCTGCTGCCCATCCGTGGTGCCCTGCCCATCGCCATCAAGGCAAGGGCAGAGAAGTTCAAGGGGCTCATCGTACCCAGCTATAACGTGCGTGAGGCGGCTGTTGTCAACAACCTCGACGTCTATGGCATGAACTCGCTGTCCGACGTCATCCTCTTTCTCAACGGCACCCTGCCCACAGAACCCATGCGTATAGACACCCGTCAGGAGTTCTACGCCCAGCAGAACGAGTTTGAATTCGACTTTGCCGACGTGCGTGGACAGGAGACCGTGAAGCGAGCCCTCGAGGTGGCAGCTGCCGGAGGTCACAACCTCATCATGATAGGTCCGCCAGGCTCAGGCAAGTCCATGCTCGCCAAACGCCTGCCCAGCATCCTGCCGCCCCTGTCGCTTAGCGAGAGTCTGGAGACCACGCAGATACACTCCGTGGCAGGCAAGCTCAGTCGCGACACCAGCCTCATCAGTCAGCGGCCTTTCCGTTCGCCCCATCACACCGTGTCGCAGGTAGCCCTCGTAGGCGGTGGTCAGAGCCCCCAGCCTGGCGAGATATCACTGGCCCACAATGGTGTACTCTTCCTCGACGAGCTGCCTGAGTTCCAGCGCAGCGTCCTCGAGGTTATGCGCCAGCCGCTGGAAGACCGCGTCATCACCGTGGCGCGTGCCAAGTACAGCGTGACCTACCCTGCCTCCTTTATGTTCGTGGCCTCCATGAACCCCTGTCCCTGCGGCTACTATGGCGACCCCAACCACCACTGCGTGTGTACGCCAGGTCAGATTCAGCGTTACATGCACAAGATCTCCGGTCCCCTCCTCGACCGCATCGACATCCATTGTGAGATACAAGCCGTACCCTTCTCTGAGCTGAGTAAGATGCAGCCAGGCGAGCCCAGCGAGAAGATTCGTGAGCGCGTGATTAAGGCACGCCATATCCAAGAGGCACGTTTCAAGGATTACAAGGGCATCCACTGCAATGCCCAGATGACAGAGAAGATGCTTCATCAGTTTGCCGAGCCCGATGCCGAGTCGCTCGACATGCTACGCATGGCTATGGAACGTCTGAAGCTCTCTGCCCGTGCCTACAGCCGCATCCTCAAGGTGGCCCGCACCATTGCCGACCTTGCCGGCAGCGAAAAGATACAGTCCCTCCACATCGCCGAAGCCATCGGCTATCGCAACCTCGACCGTGGCGACTGGGCTGAGCGAGGAATATAGAATATGACAAGCCGCTGTGTCAAGAGTGTGGGGATATCAGTAATGCAACAATTAATAGTGGTTTGATATGGATGCAAAACGAATATTGAAGTTTTTACGGCAGTTGGCCAAGAACAACAACCGCACGTGGTTTCAGGACCACAAAGAGGAGTACGATGCCATTCGCGCCGATTTCGAGCAGGGTGTAGAACAGACCATTCGCCGCATCATCACCTTCGACCCCTCAGTCATCCACCTGACGGTAAAGGACTGCACGTACAGGTTCTATCGCGACACGCGGTTCTCCAACGACAAGTCGCCCTACAAGAACCATCTTGGCGCCTATATCGCCGCTCACGGCAAGAAGGCACTGCATGGCGGCTACTATCTGCACCTGGAGCCTGGTCATTGCATGGTGGCCTGTGGCAACTATTGGTTGCCTACCAACATACTCACCTCTTGCCGTAACGAAATCATGGGCAACACAGACGAGTGGCTTCGCTGTGTCCAGAATCCCGAGTTCCTGAAGTATTTCGGCAATCCCAATCCAAGTAGTTTCAGTACGCCTACCGATGTCTCCAGCTGGGACCAGCCACAGGGCTTTGGTCTTGAGCGTCTAAAGACCTGTCCATCAGGGTTCCCTCGTGATTGGCAATATGTCGATTATCTGCGCCAGAAGGACTACTGCTGTTGGCATCAAGTTTCAGACGATTTCTTCCAGGGCGACAAATGGCTCGACGACATCGAGCCCATGTTCCGTGCCGCTAAACCCATGATGGACATGATGAATGCCGTCATCGACGACTACGAATAGCAGACTGTCGTAGCACGCCATCCTCCCTGCGTCTCATTCTCCTTTCGATTCCATCATCACCCTTAAGAAGTCGGTTGGACTAATGACCTTAGGCGTCTGAGGATAATGTTTGAAATTGCCTGTAACTAGATAAGAATCCTCGACACTCAGCGATACTTCATAAAACACTCGGTCATCCTCATCAGGCATAGACTCCAGAAAAGCCGTCCGCGAAGTCTCTATTCCACGTTCCTTGATAAACGAAATCAGCGCTTCAGCAACACCTGGCACTAGTTTGAACTTCGCACGATGAAGTACCTCCTGATACTCTTCAATGATACTGCTTTCGTACAAAGGCGTAAACTCACCATCAAGCATCAGTCTCACGACCTTTGCCGTTGCTGACAACGAATTGTGAGTGATAAGGGCCGATACCAGCACATTGGTATCAATAACAGCGTAAATCATACCTTCTCACTCTTCCTTTTACGCATGTCTTCCCTTGCCGCACGAATCTCAGCATTGATTTCATCCAGCGATAGTTCCGGCTCCTTGCTCAACTCTGCAGCACTCCTTTGCTGCATAAACAAGTCCAGCGCACTTGGTGAGCCCTTAATGACAAAGGGGATGCTGCGACTTCTTATCACCGCCTTCACAAAGATATTGAACGCTGTGTTGGCACTCATACCAAATTGTTCGCAGAGTGCGTCGAACTGCGTTTTCATTTCAGAATCCATTCTGACTGTAACTGCCGACTGTGTCATAATACCTTTCTTTTTTGTATTATGATAGCATCATGCCATCATTTCGATGGCAAAATTACGACAAATCATCCAACAAACCAAATTTTTCTGCAAGAATTTGCACATTGTCGCTTATTATTGCTACATTTGCATTCCATTTACAATATTATCACTTACAAAATGCCCAAGTTCTCATGGTTGGAAAAGAACTATTATAATGAGTTAGGTGACATAGTTCTCATGGAACAGGCCTTCTATGGTGATGGAGTTCTCGATCCATTTCAAGACACACCTCATTACACTCTTGTTTCAGAATTTACTTACGAATACGACCAATACGGCAACTGGGTCGTTCAGTATATGTTCGCCAAAGATGGAATGGGACCAGACGAGTTGTTTATCAGGGAGATTGAATACCAAACAGAGTAGTATTTTGTAACCAGTTCCCCAAATCATGGCAGTACTTTTTCTTTAGGGGGCACGCTCCTTTCCAACAGCGAGACAGTCACCTGTCCCTACTGTCTTAATCATAGGGACCTGTCCCTGTGATTCTGGGTGTTTTTTTGGGGAAAAAAGTGCTAAAAAAGTTCTCGATGTCGAAATTTATTTGTAATTTTGCAGGGCTATACGAAAGGAAAAACAAGAAATCTTTTGGACCAAATAGAAACCAATGATACAAACAGAAAATAATATGAAAATGAAACTCCTTTACAGCATTTTGGTAAGCATGATGCTTCTTTCCCTCACAACGTCCTGTGAAAAGGACGAGGGTGCTCAGCAGTCAGAACAGAAAGATGACCCCAAGACCAATCCCATCATCGTCACGGTAGATGCGGACGGGAAAGCCGATGGTAACCATCGCTTTGTCAAAATAGATGATACGAACTTCTATATTGACGACATCAAATATTCGGCGTCCCAGGGGGATTTGCTGGTCTCTGGTTATAATGATGCTTTCTTTAAGGGAGCAGCAAACATTATCTCTCAACTCAATTATATAGGGCGCGAAATGCACGTGATTGGAATTACAGAGAAGGCTTTCTATGAATGCACGGTTATGACCTCTGTGACCATTCCTGAAGGCGTGACGAGCATTGGAAAGCAGGCGTTCTATGGTTGCAGCGGCCTGACCTCTGTGACCATTCCCA
>CAMVDU010000031.1 GCA_947166345.1 uncultured Prevotellaceae bacterium | reverse complement strand
GCATCTCTCTCGATTGCGGATGCAAAGGTACTACTTTTTTCCGAACTGCCAAAACTTTTCAATGTTTTTTTTCAAAAAAAGTGGAAAATGGCTTGTTATTGAGGAATATTTTGTAACTTTGCGAGCAAAACCGAAACACCATGAATAAAATTATAGCAATTGGCATAGCAGCACTATGTATGACAACAGCCACAGCAATGGGACAGACAAAGACCATCAAGCTACGAGTGATTGAAACCAGCGACGTGCACGGATACTTCTTCCCCTACGACTTCAGCGAGGGGAAACCCGTACAGGGTTCGCTCGCCAGAGCCAACACATATATAAAGAAGGTACGCGAGACGTATGGCGACAACCTCGTACTGATAGACAACGGCGACATTCTGCAGGGACAACCGCTAAGCTACTGGTCGAACTACGTGGCCAGCGATGAACCCAACATTGCGGCACAGGTGGTCAACTACATGAACTACGACGCAGAGACCTTCGGCAACCACGATGTGGAAACAGGACATGCCGTCTATGACAAATGGATTCAGGATGTGAAGTGTCCGATGCTGGGTGCTAACATCATTGACACCAAGACAGGACGTCCCTACGTGCTCCCCTACACCATCATCGTGCGCGACGGCGTGAAGATTGCCGTACTGGGCCTGCTCACGCCCACCATCCCCTCGTGGCTGAACGAGAGTCTGTGGAAAGGACTGGCATTTGAGGAGATGGTCAAGTCGGCACGCCAATGGATGAAATATATTAAAGAGGTGGAACATGCCGACCTAGTCCTGGGACTCTTCCACAGCGGACGTGAAGGAGGCATCACGACTGACGACGGCATCGAGGAGGATGCATCGGAACGGGTGGCACGCGAGGTGCCTGGCTTTGACATCATCTTCTTCGGACATGACCATCGGCAGTACAACGGATGGGTGAACAACAGCGAAGGGAAACAGGTACTAATGCTGGACCCCTCGTGCTTTGCAGCAAACGTGGCCGACGCACAGATAGAGATGACCTACGAGCGTGGACTACTGGTGAAGAAAGAGATCAAGGGCGACATTGTCAGCGTGCGCAACGAACCTATCGACGAGGCGATGATGGCACACTTCCAGCCACTGGTGGATCGCGTCAAGGCCTATGTAGAACGACGTATCGGACATTTTGAGACCACAGCACGCACACGCGACAGTTATTTCGGCAACTCGTCGTTTACCGACTTCATCCACAACATGCAGCTGAAGATATCAGGAGCTGACATATCGATGAACGCACCCCTGTCGTTCGACACACAAATCAAGGCTGGCGACATCACCGTGGGCGATATGTTCAAACTCTATCGCTACGAAAACCAGCTGTATGTGCTCAACTTGACTGGAGAGGAGGTACGTAAGCATCTGGAAGAGAGCTACGACCGCTGGGTGAACACGATGAGCAGTCCCAACGACCACCTGCTGCTGCTTTCTCCTCGCAACCAGGGCGACCAGCAGCGCATGGGCTTCCAGAACTTCACATTCAACTTCGACTCGGCAGCAGGCATCGACTACGAGGTGGACGTCACCAAACCCAACGGTAAGAAGGTACGCATACTGCGCATGAGCAATGGAGAGCCTTTCGATGAGAAGAAGACCTACCGTGTGGTAATGAACAGCTATCGTGGCAACGGTGGTGGCGAACTGCTGACGAAAGGAGCCGGCATCGCCAAGGAGGAACTGGACAAGCGCATCATCTATCAGTCGCCCCTCGACCTGCGCCACTATCTGATGGAAGAGATAGAACGTATGGACAACGTTAACCCGCAGCCTAACCACAACTGGCGTTTTGTGCCTGAAGAGTGGACAAAGCCTGCTGCTGAACGCGACCGCAAACTGATTTTTGACGAATGAACGAGTTTTTTGACGAGAAGACGAGAGAACGAAGTTTTTTGATGAATAGATGAGAGAATGAAAAAATATTACTTCGTATTCTGCAAAGACGACCTGCTGCTGGAACGACAGGAGGACGGCACCTATACCATACCCCTACAGGAAGAACCACCCACGGAGGTAAAACCCTGGACAGTGATACTCAACATCACCCCACTCGACGGCATCGAGGTGAAGGCCTACGCCATCGACACACCTGTCACAGACGACTCACCACTCTCAATTTTTTACGAGATGTGTCCTCTACGCCAGAGCTACTACAAGCTGCCAGAGCCACTCTACCTGAAGGCTGGTAAGTGTGCAGAACTGCTCTACTGGGACCATAACACCCGTTTCTGTGGCGTCTGCGGCGGACCCATGAAATTCCACACAGACATATCCAAACGCTGCGAACATTGTGGCAAGGAGGTGTGGCCACAACTGGCTACTGCCGTTATCGTACTGATTCACAAAGGACCAGACGAAGTGCTATTGGCAAAGGGACGTAGCTTTAAACGCGATTTCTTTGGTCTCATAGCGGGTTTCGTTGAGACAGGCGAGACATTGGAACAGGCAGTAGAACGCGAGGTGATGGAAGAGACGGGTATCCGCATCAAGAACATACGCTATTTTGACTCACAGCCCTGGCCCTACCCCAGCGGACTGATGGTGGGCTTCAATGCCGACTATGCTGAAGGCGAACTGCACGTGCAGCGAGAGGAACTGAAGAAGGCGGCCTGGTTTCACCGCGACCACCTTCCCAATCTTCCAGAAAAGCTTTCTATCGCCAGACGCCTCATAGACCACTGGCTGGAAACAGAGAACAGGAGCTAATTTCCCATTCTCCAAAACATCTCCTCACAATCACTCAAACAGCCAAGCATCCTTCAGAAGTGGCTGCTTCAGATCTTTATCGCTGGTCAACACCTCTGACGGATCGATAGGCCACTTGATGCCTAAATCTGGATCATTCCAACAGATGCCTGCCTCAGCCTGTGGAGCATAGGCATTGTCAACCTTATAAGTAAAGATAGCCTCGTCGCTCAGCACCAGAAAGCCGTGGGCAAAACCACGAGGAATGAAGAACTGGCATTTGTTGTCCTCGCTGAGTTCAACCATCACATGCTGTCCAAACGTAGGCGAGCTCTTACGGATATCGACAGCCACATCGAGCACACGTCCCTTGATGACACGAACCAGTTTGGCCTGCGACCATTCACCTTTTTGATAATGCAGACCACGCAACACACCACGCGATGACTTCGACTCGTTGTCCTGAATGAAATCAACAGGACCTATGTTAGCCTCAAACTCTTCTTTCTTGAAGGCTTCAAAGAAATAACCGCGAGCATCATTAAACACCCGAGGCTCAATCAGATAGACTCCTTTTATTTTAGTCTCACTATAATTCATATTAAAACTTCTTTGGTTCAATTTGCATGCAAAGGTACGAAAAATATTAAAGACTAGTGATAAAAATCAAAGATTTTATTTGCCCATATCGGAAAAAAGTCGTAATTTTGCACACATGATTGAATTTGACAGACATATTGAGATACTGCTTTTGAGCAACGATTGCGTGATAGTGCCTGATTTTGGAGGATTTATGGCCCATCACGTTGATGCTCGCTACGACGAGGCAGACCACACCTTCTTACCACCGTTGCGTTCGCTTGGTTTCAACCCACAGCTCAAGATGAACGATTCGCTGTTGGCACAATCCTATGTTGAAGCCTACGACATCAGCTACCCAGAGGCCGTTCGCCGACTGGAAGGCGAGGTGGCAGAATTGCGTCAGCATCTGGAGACAACAGGCAGCTATGAGCTCAACGACCTGGGTACCCTGCGTCTGAACGAGGAGGGAAGCATTGTATTCGAGCCTTGTGAGGCAGGCATCCTGACGCCTGGTCTCTATGGTCTCAGCTCGTTCGAGATGAAGCCACTGGCACAGGTAGAGAAGACAGCTATAGTCGTTCCCATCGAAGCATCAGAGACCATCAGCGAAGCTGTTGAAGAGCCCAACATCACCATTAAGATGTCGTGGTTGCGCAATGTGGTGGCAGTGGCTGCTGCCGTCATCGCTTTCTTCATGATAGGCACGCCTATCTCGAACAGCGACATTCAGCAGAGCTCGTTCATTCACATCGGCAGCACCCCAACTGCAACGACAGGTACAGTATCTACATCGGCCTCAGACAGCAAGAATGCAGTCTCTACCAACACCTCTGCTACCAACGCAGAAGAAGCAGCATCTACGGCTCAGACCACCTACACGCTGGTATTGGCAAGTCAGGTTTCAGAAAAGAACGCTGGCATTTTCATTAACACCCTTGCGAAGGGCGGTTTCAATGATGCACGCATCCTGAAAACGACGATGACACGTGTGGTCTATGGCTCGTACGCTTCAGAAAGTGAGGCATACAATGCTCAACAGCAGTTGCGCAAGCAGAGTCGCCACTTCAGAGAAGCGTGGGTGATGAAAGTGACTACTGAATAATTTTCTGCCCTATCCATAATCCGTAGAGTAGATGAAACGCGTACGCTGTCCGAAGTGCGAGAATTTCATAACCTTTGATGAAACGAAATATGCGACTGGTCAGTCGCTGGTGTTTCAATGTCCGGATTGCGGCAAGCAATTCGGCATTCGCATAGGTGTTTCCAAACTTCGTGACACGCAGAAGCAGGAAAACGCCAACAGCCAGCAGATGACAGCCGACAGTCCCATAGGAAGCATTGTCATCATTGAAAACGTGTTCCACTACAAGCAGGTGATTCCCCTTCAGATGGGCGACAACGTGATAGGCCGTCATCAGAAAGGCAATCCCATCAACACACCTTTTGAGACCGTTGATCCCAGCGTGGACCTGAACCACTGTACGCTGAACGTCAGTCGCGACAAACAAGGACGGCTAAAATACACCCTACGCGACAACAACAGCAATACGGGCACGTTCGTTGACAACGTGGAGATACCACCTCGTGAGCGTCGCATCATTGAAGACGGCACACTCTTCACCATTGGTGCCACCAGTATTATCCTCAAGGGACCAGAAAACGAAGAATAAGGGTTTACTTTGACTGCAGCACACGAAGGTGCATAGCCATCAACTCAGCTTGTTTACGAGCTGGCTTCCCTGTCTCAGTCATCGGCAGTTGGTCAACATGAAAATAGTGTTTAGGCTGCCAGAATTTGGGAAGATGCTCTTCACAAAGGTTTCTCAATGCCTGTAGGTCTGAGTCTTCTGTCAGCAACGACAACACCTCACCAAACTTCTCATCCTTTATTTTGGTTATCATGAACGACTCTGACAACAGAGGTCGCAACATACGTTCTACCTCTTCTATCTGAATCTTGATGCCCCCACAACAAACGGTATTGTCCTTACGACCAAGGATTCGAAAACGACCATCATCACACATTTCTGCCATATCATTGGTCTTTAGGGGGTGATCACACACCAACGGTGCGTCAATGAGCAGACAACCTTCGTCAGCCAAAGAGACACTCACATTTTCGAAAGGGGTGTACCACTCGCTGGCTTCAGGACCGTTCAATCGACGCAGGGCAATGTGTGAGAGGGTCTCAGTCATGCCATAGGTGCTCCACACAGCATGAGGGAATGATCGCAGTTCTTCCTCCATCTTCTCATCGATAGCGCCACCACCAATAATCAAGTGGTTAATCTGCATGAGACGTTGACGGCCTTCTTGCGACTGGAGAAGATTATACACCTGCATGGGTACCATCGCGGCAAAGTCAATATGACCGTCCCATTGGGGATGTCCACTAACTGGCACTTCTACCAACTTCAGACCACAGGTCAACGCACGCACCACCATCATTTTGCCTGCAATATAGTCGAGTGGCATACATAGCAGAGCCGTATCGCCTTGGCGCAGTCCCAGAAAGTCACACGTCATGCGTGCCGAAGCCTCCATACGTCGTTTCTCCACCCACAGAGGCTTAGGTTCTCCTGTAGAGCCACTGGTATGCACCAGAATCACAGGACTATCGTTTTGCCATTCTGCTAAGAATGCTTCGACACCCATAGTCGTTCACCACGTATTTCAAGTCCCATCTCAATATTGTCCGTGAACAGCTGACCTGTGCCAAGACCTTGCGACATCGTTATACGTTCACCATAGACATCACTACAAAACTGGGCGATGGCATTCAGACCAACATTACTCTCAAGGGCTGAGGTAATCCACGAGCCAACGCCTTCCTCACGGGCTATCTCTATCCACTCACGACATCCGACCATACCTCCATGTAGCGAAGGCTTCAAAATGATATAGGCAGGCTTGATGATACGCAACATCTGACGTTTCTGATCAGGATTGTTCACCCCTATCAGTTCTTCATCGAGGGCTATCCGCAAGGGGGCTTCACGACAAAGCTCAGCCATCAGCGCCCACTGACCAGCCTTGATGGGTTGTTCAATGGAGTGAATGGCATATTGTGACAGCAGTTCCAACTTATAAAGAGCCTCGTCGTAAGGGAACGCGCCATTGGCATCCAAACGCAGTTCCACATCACGATGGCTGAAACGCTCACGGATACGCTTCAACAGAGCCACTTCCTGGTCGAAGTCGATAGCACCAATCTTCAGTTTGATACAATGAAACCCCTGTTCAAGTTTTGTCTCCATGCGCTGGAGCATCTCTTCGTAAGCCCCCATCCAAACAAGACCGTTGATGGGTATTCCTTCCTCGCCACGCGTAAAAGCTGTATTAAACAATATCGGATATCTCCCCTCTTCCTTCTCACATCTTCCTTCTTTCCTCTTACATCTTACATCTTCCTTCTTACATCTTGCATCTTCCTTCTTACATCTCACATCCAGCAAAGCAGTTTCCAAGCCGAACAACATCGAGGGATAGTCGCGTAACGCCTCAAAGTTGATCTCGCCTGTGCGCTCAACTTCATCACAGAACTGGCGTAGCACCTTGACATATTGCTCTGGTGGCAGTGCATCACAACTCAGATCGGGCAATGGGGCACACTCTCCCACCCCACAATAGTCACCGTCAGTCACCTCCACGAACCAAGACCGCCGCACGGTGTAGATGCCGCGCGACGTTCCTGCAGGTTGTTTGAAATGGAACAATCGTTCCTTAATATCAATCTTCATTCGTTCCAATCCTTCTCTCGTAAAGACTCTCGTTCTCTCCTCAAAAATATTCGTTCTCTCGTCCTAAGGCATTTTGGGATACTTGCTGAAGTCGGGCTTGCGTTTCTCAAGAAAAGCCTTGCCGCCCTCCTGCGCCTCATCGAGGAAATAATAGAGCATTGTACAGTCGCCTGCCAGTTCTTGAATGCCAGCCTGACCATCGAGCTCGGCATTAAGGCCTGCCTTAATCATTCTGAGAGCCAATGGCGAGCGTTCCATCATGGTCTCGGCCCACTCAACGCACTCGTCTTCAAGACGTTCGATAGGTACCACCTTATTGACCATTCCCATACGCTCAGCCTCAGCAGCAGTATACTGCCGACAGAGGAACCATATCTCGCGAGCTTTCTTCTGACCAACGATACGAGCCAAATAAGAAGAGCCAAAACCTGCATCAAACGAACCGACCTTGGGTCCTGTCTGTCCAAAGATGGCGTTCTCAGAAGCGATGGTGAGGTCGCATACCAGATGCAGCACATGCCCACCACCAATGGCATAACCATTGACCATCGCTATGACTGGCTTAGGAAGACGACGAATCTGCATCTGTACGTCAAGCACGCTCAAACGGGGCACACCTTCATCATCGACATAGCCTCCACGTCCTTTTACATGCATGTCGCCACCAGAACAAAAGGCGTGTTTCACATCGCCAAGGGTCTTGCCTTCAGGTACTTCGCTCATCGCTCCTGTCAGGATGACTACAGAGATTTCCTGCATCTCGCGACACATGGCGAATGCCTGACTCAACTCCAACGTTGTTTTGGGAGTAAAAGCATTGCGGTATCTGGCGCGATTGATGGTTATCTTGGCAATACCATGATACGCCTCAAACAGTATTTCCTCGAACTTGCGGATTTCTTTCCACTGTCTTGTTGCCATCATGCCTAATTTTTTAGCAACATTATTCGCTCATAGCCTCAGCAAACTTGCCGCTGGCAATGCTGACAGCATCAGAGATGCCCGTTTCCTGACGAATCTGTTCTGTGCGATCAAGAACCAACACCTGATCAGATGACTCTACGCTGTCAATCTTCTTTTTAGGTGCATGATAATATTGCTGGTCATAGAAGCCACCGTAGCTGCCAGTTCCATAACCTCTATATGTATCCCAGCCATCGAAAGTGCCGTCGCTGGTAAGGTCAAACTTGATCTTGCGGTTGGAGCCATCATAAATATAACCATAGAAACGGCTACCTGACAAATGATAATCTACGATATAAATGGGACTCCACTTGGAATCATCATAAATCAGTGTAATCTCACCATCCACGATGAACCATTTGAATGTGCAGTAGGCATAATCCTGATAAGGTGAACGCGTGTCGTAGTCTACCTCATAGCCACGACCACTGGTATAAAACTCGTCCTTGGACTCAAAACGCATCACAGTGGCATATTCATCACCTGAAAGACGCCAACGATTCTGGTAGTAGGTTCCTATATAACCCTGCCAGTCACGATTACGCAATGTTGTTGCCAAATAGCCGTCATCATCTTCACAGCTTGAAAACATCACCAAGGCTGTCAGAGCCATCACGGTGTAGGTAAAAATCTTTTTCATATTCTTTTATTTTAAAAGTTTTACGCTGCAAAGGTAAGCAATAATTCTCATTCCACAAGGGAGAAATGCCTATAAAATAGTAGGGATTTTCCTATTTTGTCTTCTTTTTTCCAAATTCTGGGTCAATTTTGAGGAAGGCTGTAACCGCAAATGTTGCCAAACAACAAATAATGGTCCAAATAAAGAAGTGACGATAACCTATCGTTTCCTGCAGCCAACCTGCTGCCATTCCTGGCAACATCATACCCAAAGCCATAAAGCCCGTGCATATTGCGTAATGGGCCGTCTTGTGTTCTCCCTCAGAGAAATAGATCAGATAGAGCATGAAGGCCGTGAAACCAAAGCCATAGCCAAACTGCTCAACAAACACGCAAGCATTAACCAACAGCAGGCTGTCTGGTTGCGCATAGCTCAGATAGACATAGACGAGGTCAGGCAATGTTATAGCGCATACCATCGGCCACAGCCATTTCTTGAGGCCGCCACGTGCTGCTGCAAGACCTCCCAAGATACCGCCAATGGTCAGTCCGATGATACCTACCGTACCATAGACAAAGCCCACCTGTTCTGTGTTCAGTCCAAGACCGCCTTTGTCAACAGGATCAAGCATAAAGGGATTAATCAGCTTCACCAGCTGGGCTTCAGGCAAACGATACAACAACATGAAGAGAATAGCGACAAGCACATCTTTCTTTGCAAAGAAGGACTTGAAGGTCTCTATGAAATCGTGAAATACCGTACTGGCCTTCACCTCCTTTGTGGGATGATCAGACACAGGATGCGGCAAGATGAATTGATGGTAGATAGCTGCCAATAGGAAGAATGCAGAGAAAGCACCAAAGGTGATAGTCCAAGCTAAAGAGATTTTACCTGTCGTTCCCTCCAGCCATCCAGCAAGAATAACCAAAAGGCCCTGTCCTACTACTGTCGCAATACGATAGAAAGTGCTACGAATGCCCACGTAAAACGACTGTTCGTGGTCGTCGAGCGCATGCATATAGTATCCATCAGCAGCAATATCGTGAGTGGCAGAAGTGAAGGCTACCAGCCAGAAAGCAGCCAAGGTCAACTGGAAGAACATTGATGTAGGCAGCGAGAAAGCGATGCAGGCAAAGGCGATGGCAATGAGAAACTGCATCGTCACTGTCCACCAGCGTTTGGTCTTAACCAAATCGACAAAGGGACTCCAGAAAGGCTTGATGACCCAAGGCAGATAGAGCCAGCCTGTATAAAGGGCAATATCAGTATTGGAGATACCAAGTCGTTTGTACATAATGACAGAAATGGTCATTACAGCCACATAAGGCAGTCCTTCTGCCATATAGAGTGTGGGAACCCACGCCCAAGGGTTTCTTTTCTTTTGTAACATATTAATAGATTCTGTTTATTTCTGCTCCACGATAATAATAAAGAAGGATGTCCTCATAGCTATAGCCTTGCTCACTCATCACGGCTGCACCTATCTGACAGAGGCCAACGCCGTGTCCCCAGCCTCGGCCTTTCAGAATAAAACGACCATCGCGTTTCTCCACATCGAAAGCTGAACTATAGAGATGGGTATCACTCAAAGCACGACGAATCTCCAACTCCTTACCTATTATAAAGGAACGCTTGGTGCCAACAATCTGCATACGCCAGATACGTCCACTCTTACCTCGGCTCAATGGCACCAGGTCGATGATGTCGCCAAGGTCGAGCTTCAGCTTGTTGTTGATCAGTTCTGTAAGTTTTTCCTGCGTATATTCCACCTGCCAGTTATAGAAGTCAGGGGTTTCCTGATCGTAGTCGTTGAGCACCTGACGGAGAACACGCCAGTCTTTGGTATTACAGAATGGATCCTGAACTGACATCAGGTATGGACGAGGCGTATCCTCCCAACAATACTGGAATTCCTCCGTCTGTCCGCCACAGCACTTGGAGAAACGGGCGTCACAGAGTTCACCCTCATACATCAGCACCTGACCACGAGTAGCCCTGACAGCCTCAGCGACAGAGGGACGCGTGGCACGGGTGATGCCCTGATACCGCTGACAATGGTCGTCGGCACAGACGTCGAAGAGGGTGTGATCCTCGCGATCATACCATTTCAACAGCTCGTCTTCTTTCTTGACAAACGAGAAGAAGCCATCTTTCTTTTCACCCTTCTCCTCGCGACGATTCTTCTGATAAAGCAACCAAGAACGTGAAATAACGGCATGAGCCTTCAACAGTTCAAGCGATGAGGTAGCACTCATCTCACTTGAAATGACACTTTCTAGATATTGCTCAACAGGTAAAACGTTGATAGCCTGCACCTTGTCAGACTCGACCACCAAATGGAGCGAACCACGGAATGTCTGGCGCTCCTGTCGTTCCCAGTGGAAGCCCACGCCAATGGTGACATCGTCGAGCGAGAATGAAGCATCAGCATTCTGAGGCACAAAGCGTAACTCGCGATATTGTTGTCCACGCCACAGAAGACCACCTTCTGAGAGTTCTACTGTCTGAGGTCCTGTCAGAACCTCGCCCTTAGCCATATAGGCATTATTGAGTACAAACGACAAGCGCTCAGCACTAACAATACCTACAGAAACCATCGGCTCCTGAACATCGGGATTAGACGTTGCTGAATGGAGGGACATATTTTTGATGCGTTCCTTCAGCAGGTCCATTTCCTCGTCAGACAAAGCACATTCGCGCAAAATCGACAAAGCAAGGCCAGCATCCAGCCGTTCAAAATCTTCCTGATGAGGTGTGATGATCAGACCTGACATATCGAGGGCGCCAGGACTGACAAGGAACTGTGCTTCACCTTTCTTATAATAGCAGTCAGGACGATGCTTCTCGCGTGGGAATATGACTGTCTGGAACTCGTCGTCCTGCTTCCACGCCACAACATTCATCATTGGCTCAGACTCGCCCTCGCGCTGTGTCATCGCTTCATAGAGAATGGTGAAGAGACGTTTTCCTGTCTTCTCATCCTTTGCCTTTATGACTAAAGCTGCACAAGGGTAGTCATCGATAGAAGCTATCTCGGCATCATCGTTCAGTTTCAGCAGGGTAGTCATGCTGCGTGACAAGCGTTGCCATTCCTTCTGCAAAGGCAACACACCACTGGTGCCTGCCTGAAGATGTGCATGATCTGGGGCCGATGCGCCACAAAGCGGTCCATTATAGAAAACAGTCAATTCAGGATAGGTTTTCAGCAGACGCAACATCTCACCAAACATAGGACGGATGCGCTGGGGCTGATGACGAAGCATAGGAATGGTGAAATGCACAGGAAGGATGGGGAACGGATTAACCAGCAGTTCATAATCGCCATCCTGCACCTTGCGCATCTGCTGCGTGGGACGGTTTTTCTGACACAAGAAACAAGGGCGCTCAGCCAAAGCTTCTTTGGTAATCGTTGCCCCCGTTGACTGGATACGGGCAGGATTAAACTGCACCTCGAAGGTCGTAGTGCCCACCGTCACCTCGTGCGTCTGCACATCAACCAGTTGTTCGTAACGTCGAGAGGCTTCAGGCCACAACTGCATCTGACGTTTGAAGAAACGGCTTAAAGCCCCCGTCTCTTCCCTACTCTCCCCCTTTTCGTTGCGATTCATATGCTGACGGGCTTGAATCTCGAGGGTGCGCAGACGGTCTTTATAAAGGTTGTTGGCATTGATACGCTCCTGACTGAGCGCAGCATCGCTGTTACCACCCCATCGACGACAGAGATAGAGTTCGTCATAGATACGTCCAATGCGATAACGACGTGAGAACCACAGTCCCATCGCATAGTCCTCACCATAGCTGGTATTGGGCAACTGTACTTCACGCAGCAATGGTGTAAAGAAAGCACGTGGGGCACCCAAGCCATTGATTCTTAGAGCGTTGTTGGGACCATTCTCATCTGTCCACTCCTTATGGGCAATCAATCCTGGCGGCAAGGTCTTCAGTTCAAAATCGCACATACGGTAGCTGCCCACTATCATCGCTGCCTGCTGTTCGTAGAAAGCATTGACAATATGTTGCAGCGTTCGTGGCGAAGAATACAGGTCGTCAGAATCGAGTTGTACGGCAAAGCGTCCGCAGCGTTCGTCATTAACAGCCATATTCCAGCAGCCACCAATACCCAAGTCAGTACGCTCCGGGACAATATGCACCAGTCGCTCGTCTGCGATACCCTCGAGAATCTCCGTCGTACGGTCTGTAGAGTGGTTGTCCACCACGATGACGTTGAAAGGGAACGATGTCTTTTGCGACAAGGCACTCTTCACAGCATCGGCTATGGTCTTCTCACGATTATAAACAGGAATAATGACTGAGGCCTCCAAGGCAAACTCCTGCTCGTTGAAATCGACAGGACGATGCGACGAGGCATCAATGATGGCGTCGATGGCTTTCAGATGGTGAGTAGCCACCTGTTCGCGTTCTATCTGTACCTCACGGTTGGCAGGATTCACGTAGTCAAACTGTTTTTCACCTGAAGCTCTTGTGTCTTGTTCCACCTCTGTATAAAGATATTCGTTCAGATGGAACAACTCACCCTGACGGCTGAGGAAGAGACGCAGGTCGTAAAGACCACTGTACTGACACGAAGTCTCCACCTGCTGTGCCCATTGTTGTAGCAATGATGAACGCACCAGCATCACAGCGCCAAAGTCAAAATCATCACGTACAGAACCCAACTGATAGTCAATCAATGGATGACGCTCTATCACCCATTTCCCATCCTGCTCTTTTTTGTCATAATGGTCAGCATAGACCATTGCAGCACAACTATCAATAGCTACCCTGAGAAGGCGTTCCAAAGCACCCTCGCAGAAATCCACCTGCTGTTGTTTTGTCAACAGAAGCGTATAGGGAGCTTTCGTACGATCTGCAATCTGCTTGAGGGTGTCAGAAGAAGCCTGAGCGCCAATATTAAATATGTTGATTTGAGTTTTCATCATCTTTTTGACGTTATCACACAATTCTGCCTGCAAAGATAATACTTTCTTTTCAGACTTGCAAATTTTCTTCTCCTATTTGGAAGTTTCAACATTTTTTCGTACCTTTGCGCCATATTATTATAAGTAATGAATAAGAAGATACTGATGGGCATGAGCGTTGCCGAACTGAAAGAAGCGGCACGCGAACTGGGGATGCCTGCCTTTACAGGCAGTCAGATAGCCCAATGGCTCTACGACAAGCACGTCACTTCTATCGACGAGATGACCAACTTATCGCAGAAAAACCGTTCCATTCTCAATGAGCACTACTGCGTGGGGGCAATGGCACCTATCGACTGTCAGCGCTCTCAGGACGGTACCATCAAGTATCTCTTCCCTGTCCGCTGTTCAAGTATCGAGACGAATGACACGCAGTTCGTTGAAACGGTTTTCATCCCTGATGGCGATCGAGGCACGCTGTGCGTATCTTCACAAGTAGGTTGCAAGATGAACTGCCTGTTTTGTCAGACAGGAAAGCAGGGCTTTCACGGTAACCTCACGGCAGCCGATATCCTCAACCAGATCTATGCCCTACCAGAAAGAGAACTACTCACCAATATCGTCTTCATGGGACAGGGTGAGCCGATGGACAATCTGGATGAGGTGCTACGCGCCACCCAGATTCTCACAGCCAAAGACGGATACGCCTGGAGTCCCAAGCGCATCACGGTGAGTTCTGTAGGTGTCAAGAACAAACTGAAACGTTTCCTTGACGAGAGCGACTGTCATGTGGCTATCTCCATGCACTCGCCCCTGCACGAGCAACGAATGAGTCTGATGCCTGCAGAAAAGGCTATGCCCATAGAAGACGTGGTTGCTCTTCTGAAGCAATACGACTTCTCACACCAGCGCCGCTGTTCGTTTGAGTACATCTGTTTCAGTGGACTGAACGATACACTGGCCCACGGACGCGAGATTGTACGGCTACTACAGGGATTGGAGTGTCGTGTCAACCTCATCCGCTTCCATGAGATTCCCTGTGTGGATTTGCCTGGAGCTGACGAGCAACGCATGGAACAGTTGCGCGACTTCTTGACATCGCATGGTGTGTTCACCACGATTCGCGCCAGTCGTGGACAAGACATCTTTGCAGCATGTGGTCTGCTATCAACAGCTAAACAACAAGAACACTCAGAGAAAGTGACGCAAACACTCAGAGAAAGTGACGCAAACACTCAGAGAAAGTGACGCAAACACTCAGAGAAAGTGACGCAATTGCTCAAAGAGAATAATATGAACGCTTGGAGTAAACATATCATCGGATTAGTGTGTGTGCTGTTTTTGGCAGCATGCAACCACTCCCCTATGTTTCCCACCAGTGGCGGACGCAGCTACGAGGTGTTGGTGACAGGACCTGACAACCAGTCCGTTCAAGCCATTGCCTCAGCCCTCCAAAGCATTACTCTGGACGCCCTGCCACAAGAAGAGGAAGCCTTCGATGTGTCAGCACTTGTCAGGAGCGAATTGGATCAAGGTACCCGCTATGCACGCAACATCATTCTCGTATCTGTGGACAGTACCCAACTGAAACAGACATGCATCCGCTACGAGCAGAACGTCTATGCCTATCCGCAGCTTATCATCCACGTCGATGCACCATCAAATGATCAGTTGCAGAAAGACCTACCCCAATGTCTCAAACAGATTTCAGACGCGTTGACTCGTACAGAGATGAACAATGCCATCATCAATCTGCGAGAGCACCACAGTATGGAGGCTTCCACTATGATTGAGAAGTTCTTTGGATGCCGACTGTGGATTCCTGAGGACCTCAGACTGGTAAAGCGCGGCAACGACTTCCTGTGGTTCTCGAACAATGCCGCAAGAGGCATGCAGAACATCTGTATATATCGCTATGAATCAGATAGTTTACGACGACAGGAATTGTTGCATAAACGCGATAGCGTCATGTTGGTCAACATGCAAGGAGAAAATGACTCTGTTCACATGCGGACCATTACTGAAAGTGTGCAGTTTCGTGTCAGAAGAGAACAGAATATCCAGGAGTTGGGCGTACGCGGCCTATGGGAAATGGAAGGCGATGCAATGGGAGGCCCCTTTGTGAGCCTTGCCCTTCAACAGGGGCACAGCATCATTTGCGTCGAAGGGTTTGTATATGCACCTGAAATGAAAAAGCGCAACCTGATACGACGTCTGGAAGCAACGCTCTATACATTAAAGATAAATCATTGAACAAAACAGATTAAACAACAGTCAAATATGGAAAACAGAAAAATACGCGTAGCAATAACCCACGGCGACACCAACGGCGTGGGCTACGAAGTGATATTCAAAGCATTTGAAGACCCTGCCATACTGGAACTCTTTACACCCATCATCTATGGATCGCCACGCACAGCAGCCTACCATCAGAAGGCACTGGGTATGGACATTCCGTTTCATGTCATCAACAATGCGAAAGAGGCAGTAGATGGTAAACTAAACCTACTGGCAGTATATAATGACGAGGTAAATGTGGAAATGGGCACTCCCACCCCAGAGGCAGGAACCGCTGCCCTGAAAGCCATCGATCGTGCTTTGGACGATTACAAACGAGGCGCCTTCGACGTATTGGTGACATCACCCGTCTGCAAAAACAGCATCAAGGGCTTCAATGGTCACACCAACTATATCGAGAAAAGTCTCAACGACGGTAAGAAGGGACTGACCATCCTGACCAACGATGACCTGCGTGTGGCACTTGTGACAAACCATGTAGCTATCAAGGATGTAGCTGAAGCCATCACCAAACAGATCATCATAGAAAAGGCTCAGCTATTCCTGCAAAGCCTGAAACGCGACCTGCGCATCTCTAATCCACGCATCGCCGTACTCGCTCTCAATCCCCGTTGTGGTGAAGACGGTGCTCTGGGCGACGAGGAGCAGGAAATCATCATGCCTGCCATCAAGGAACTGGAAGAGAAAGGCTTGCAGGTGTTTGGACCCTATCCTGCCGACGATTTCTTTGGCAATGGCGACTACTTCCGTTTCGATGGCGTCCTGGCTATGTACCACGATCAGGGACAGACGCCCTTCAAAGCTTTGGTTCCAGAAAACGGTGTGCGTTTCACCACAGGACTCTCGATGGTAAGGACGGCTCCTGCTCACGGCACATACTTCAACATCGCTGGCCGCAATCAGGCCGAGGCACAGTCTATGAGACAGGCTATCTACACAGCCATCGACATCTGGCGCAACCGTCAGAATTATGACGAGCCAACGGCTAACCCACTGCCAAAACTCTATCACGAGAAGCGCGACGATAGTGAGAAAGTACGTTTCCGTTCCAATGAAGGTGCCCCCCGCTTTGGTAAAGACAAAGAGAAGAAACAGGCAGATACAGAGGAATAAACTTGGCGAAAACAACATTTTTCTGCCATTATTGCAGTTTATTCAGAAAAAATGTGTAATTTTGTCAGCCAATTATGAATAGTGCCGAACTACAACGCATCAAACAGAGATACAACATCGTAGGCAACTGCGATGCGCTGAATCATGTACTGGATGTCGCCCTACAGGTGGCACCTACTGACCTCAGCGTGCTTATCGTGGGAGAAAGTGGCGTAGGTAAGGAGATCATACCCCGTGTGATTCACGACAACTCACCACGCCGACGCGAGAAGTACTTCGCCATCAACTGTGGTTCCATACCCGAAGGCACCATCGACTCAGAACTGTTTGGTCACGTCAAGGGTTCATATACTGGTGCCATCAACGACTCACCAGGTTATTTTGGCGTCGCTAACAAGGGAACGCTATTCTTAGACGAAGTAGGCGAACTGCCTTTGGCAACACAGGCCCGACTGCTGCGTGTTCTTGAGACAGGCGAATATATTCCTGTGGGAGGAACGGAAATCAGAAAGACTGATGTACGCATCGTAGCAGCTACCAATGTCAACATTCGTCAGGCCATCAGCGAAGGACGCTTCCGTGAAGACCTCTACTACCGTCTGAACTCCATACCCATCCAGATGCCAGCCCTTCGCGAGCGTGGCGAGGATATCGTGTTGCTGTTCCGTCTCTTTGCCATGCAGATGGCTGAGAAGTACCACATGGACCGTGTGGTGTTGACTGACGAGGCCAAGCAGATGCTGATGCGCTATAAGTGGCCAGGCAACGTACGCCAGCTGAAGAATATCACGGAGCAGATCTCCATTCTCAGTAAGGAACGCTCCATCACACCAGAGATTCTCTCAAAGTTCATTCCGCAGGATAAGGAAAGTACACAGCTGGCTGTCATCAACAAGGGCGGCGACCACTCGTTTGAGAACGAACGCGAGATTCTGTATAAGATTCTCTTCGAACTGCGTGGCAATGTCAACGACATGCGTCGAGAGATGAGTATGCTGAAGAAGCAACTGGAGGACGTGCAGGTGTCTGCCCCCTCCATGTCAACCGTATCAACAATACCGACGATGCCTGCCTCGCCTGCCATCCCTGCCTCATCACCTACGCTCGAGGATGCTGTCGCAGAGGAATATATTGAGCCTACACCTGAACAGGAAAACCTAAACCTCAACATCCTGAGCAGACAGATGCTGGAGAAGGCTTTGGAACGCAACAACGGCAACCGCAAGAAGGCTGCCCAGGAACTGGGCATCAGCGATCGCACACTCTATAGAAGACTGAAACAGTATGATCTGGACGACAATAAATAATAATAAGGTACGCGCATGTAAGGCCATGCTGATGGGTATGTTACTGCTGTCTCTGTCAGCATGTAGCATTTCCTATAGTTTCAATGGTGCCAGTATCGACTACAGCAAAACCAAGACCATACAGATATCAGACTTCCCCATCCGCTCCAATTATGTGTGGGGACCAATGGCAAGCATCTTCAACAACCAGTTGAAAGACCAATATGCCAACCACACCAAGCTACAGCAGGTGAAACGTAACGGTGACCTGAAACTTGAGGGTGAGATCACACGCTATGAACAGCGTAACAAGTCAGTATCGGCAGAAGGTAGTTCTGCACAAGTAGAGTTGTCCATAACGGTCAATGTGCGTTTCACCAATAACGTCAACCACGATGAGGACTTTGAGAAACAGTTCACAGCCTCACAAAGCTACGACTCTAAACTCAGCCTCAACGCTGTACAGGAAGAGCTGGTCACCCAGATGATCAAAGACATCACAGAGCAGATCTTCAACGCAACTGTAGCCAACTGGTAGCCCCCTCAATAGCCCCATAAGCCCTATAAGACCCATAAGTCCAATAAGACTCATTAAACCAATAAAGACCTATTAGCCCCAAAAGAACAACAATGGAAATAGCTCATCTCATCAACCACCCAGAACAACTCGACCGCGAGACGCTGTACGAGTTACGTTCCATGCTGGCCCTATACCCCTATTTCCAGACAGCACGCCTGCTCATGTTGCAGAACCTGTACCTGCTTCACGACCCTTCCTTTGACGAAGAACTGAGACGTGCCGCCATCTATATTACTGACCGCAAAGTCATCTTCCAAATGATAGAGGCTGCCCATTACAGGCTAAAGACGCTGAAGAAGGAGGATGCAGAAATAGAGATGCCCCAGCTTCAAACACCTATGGAGCGTGACAGTCGCACTCTGTCGCTCATCGACAACTTTCTGGAATCATTACCCAAGGAGGAGGAAGAGCCACAGGAGAAGAAGACCAAGCGCAAGCCGACACCTGCCGATGCCGCTGTCGACTATGTGGCATACCTCTTGGAGAGCGAGAGTGATGACGAACGTCAACAGACGCAAGAAGCACCTCAGCTGATTGGTCAGAATTTGATTGACACTTTCATAGAAAATGACAAAGGAAAGATCGTTCTCAATCCTAATCCTATACTCACACCCGACATTGAGCCAACGTTGGAAAAAGAAGAAAAAGGACCCGAAGAAGACTATTATACTGAAGCTTTAGCCCGAATTTACATCAAACAAGGCAGATATTTGCAGGCTTTAGAAATTATTAAGCGATTATGTTTGGATAATCCAAAAAAAAATGCTTACTTTGCAGACCAAATTCGCTTCTTAGAGAAATTGATAGTAAATAACAACAAAAAATAAAAGTAAAAAAAAATGTACACATTATTAATCGTCTTTATTGTGATTGCAGCACTGCTCATGATTGGTATCGTGCTGATTCAGGAATCCAAAGGTGGCGGTCTTGCTTCCAATTTTGCCTCCTACAACCAGATTGGTGGCGTCCGCAAGACTACCGACTTTATTGAAAAGGCAACATGGACTCTCGCAGCCTTCATGGTTGTTGTAAGTATTGTTTGTGCTTATGTTGCTCCTAAAGCCAATGAGACTGGTACTGCTATCGAGAAGATTCAGACCACTCAGCAGCAGAACACTCAGCAGGGTGCTGGATACGACATCCCCACTCAGCAGGGAGCCAACAGTCAGCAGCAATAAGTTTTTCGAAAAAATCTCCCAAATTATTTGGCAGATTGAAATAAAAGCAGTACCTTTGCACTCGCTTTTTAACCAAGAGCATAGATGGTGCCCGTAGTTCAGTTGGTTAGAGCGTCAGATTGTGGTTCTGAATGTCGACGGTTCGAGTCCGTCCGGGCACCCCAAAGGAGACATCGCCGAAAGGCAATGTCTCTTCTTTGTGAGAAAAACGAGGAAAGACATCGCCGAAAGGCAATGTCTCTTTTTGTAAATTACGCCTAAAATAATTCTATATGTCATTCAAACGAATCGCATGCATCATCAGCTTCGTGGCTTTGTTTGCTTCAGGTTGGTCCCAAAACAACTCACAGCATCAGAAGGGACGCGAGGTGTATGAGTTCTCACGCAATCTGCCTGTATATGCCGACTCGTTGATAGCCGACCTCACCTACCCATTAGCATGGGGCAATAGTGACATCACCGACTTCAACGAATGGCGTCGTGTGGCTCAGCAGAAAGTGTTTGACTGTATGCTGATGCCTCCCCCCAAGCCGGCTGCTCCCAACTACGAAGCCATGGTTTTATATGAAGAGCAACGCAACGGCTACAAGGCCCAGAAACTTGAAATACGTCTCTCACGCTACTATACCGTCCCTGCCTATGTGCTCATTCCTGACGGCAAGGGACCCTTTCCTGCTATCAACGTGCTTCACGATCACGGCGCCCATTTATATATAGGTAAGGAGAAAGTCATCCGTCCGCTGGCCTGTGAGGACTCGACAGTCATCAACGATGCCAATGAATGGTTGTCAGGCTATGGTGGTCAGTATTTTGGCGACTATCTGGCTCAGCACGGTTTTGTGGTCTTTGCTGCTGATGCTCCTATGTGGGGCGAACGGGGTCAGAAGGAAGGTCCTCGTCGTGATCGTTATGACATGATTGCCGGCAATATGATGATGTATGGTGTTGACCTCTCAGCCTATATGACATATGATGATATTGCTGGAACGGAGTTCCTGGCATCGATGCCTGAGGTAGATGCCAATCGCATCGGATGCACAGGTTGGTCCATGGGAGGCTATCGTGCCTGGATGCTCTCGGCATTGTCCAGCCGCATTAAGGCAGGCGCATCCGTCTGTTGGATGGTGACTACCGACGAGCAGATGTCATCCAAGTACAGTCGCACGGAGAACGGTGGTTTTGCCAATTGTCTCCCAGGTCTTCGCCGCTGGCTGGATTATCCTCACATTGCCAGTATTGCATGTCCCAAACCTATGTTGTTCATCAACGGCAGACAAGACAAACTCTTTCCTGTAGCTGGTGTTGAGAAGGCATTCAGGATCATGCACGATGTATGGGACAGCCAGCATGCGGGCAAGATGTTGGAAACGGAACTATGGGAGATGCCGCACAGCTGCAACCAACAGGTTCAGCAACGCGTTCTTCAGTTTTTTCTGACTCATCTTTGTTCTAATATCAAATAAATTGTGTATCTTTGCACCATCAACAAATCATGACTATATGAAACCTACTATTACCCCCGACATCATCTACATAGGACAGGATGATGCAGAACTAACACTTTTCGAGTCACAGTATCATCTGCCAGAGGGCATGTGCTACAACTCCTACCTTATCAAGGACGAGAAGATAGCCATCATGGATACCTCAGACAAACGGACACTCGATGCGTGGTTTAAGGATTTAACTACAGCTCTTGGCGATAGGCAGCCCGACTATCTGGTTGTACACCATCTGGAGCCCGATCATGCTTCCGGCATCGCCCGTCTGCTGGCACTCTTTCCCACCCTCACCATTGTCTGCTCGTTGAAGGCACAGACCATGATTCCACTCTACTTCAACGACCTTGACCTCACCAATCGGGTGTTAGCCGTCAAGGAGGGTGACACCCTGTCGCTTGGCAAGCATACCCTGCAGTTCATCATGGCTCCGATGGTACACTGGCCAGAGGTTATGACCACCTACGATCAGACCGACAAAGTACTGTTCTCTGCCGATGCCTTTGGTAAGTTCGGCGTCATCGATGCCGATCCTGATGACTGGGCATGCGAGGCTCGCCGTTACTATTTCAATATCTGTGGTAAGTATGGCAGTCCTGTGAGCACCCTTCTCAACAAGGTTGCAGTCCTTGACATTCAGCAGATACTTCCCCTTCATGGTCCCGTTCTGAAAGACAAGATGCTGAGTGAGGCCCTGCGTCTCTACACCATCTGGAGCAAATACGATGTCGAGGCCGAAGGTGTTTTCATCGCCCACGCCTCTATTCACGGATGCACAGCTGAGGCAGCAGAGCGTCTGGCAGACATACTCCGTCAGAAAGGCTGCAAGAAAGTGGCTATCAGCGACCTGTGTCGTGAAGATCTGGGCGAAGCTATCGAGGACGCTTTCAAGTATGGTAAGATGGTTCTGGCAGCATCAAGCTACGATGCTGGTCTGTTCCCTCCCATGTACGATTTCCTCCATCATCTTCAGATCAAGACCTATCAGCGTCGCCAGGTGGCTCTCATTGAGAACGGCTCATGGGCACCTTCTGCAGGCAGGGTGATGACCCAGATGGTTGGTGAGATGAAGAATGTAGAAATAAAGGGCGATCTTGTCACCCTTCGTGGAAAAATGAAGGATAGCGACATCCCTGCTCTCGAAGCATTGGCTGACGCTATCCTCAACTGATCTTCTTAAGTATTACTTAAGTTTTGCTAACTCAATAACCTTATCGACGGCTGCAGAAAGGCCGTCGATATTTTTTCCTCCGGCCTGTGCGAAATGGGGCTGTCCGCCACCACCGCCCTGAATAAGCTTGGCAGCCTCACGAACCATCTGACCTGCATTCAGTCCGTGATCAGAAACCATATCGTCGCTCATCATAATAGAGAGCTGGGGCTTGTTGTCAGCATGTGAGCCGATGACACAGAGCAGAGAGCTCTCGACAGCAGCACGAACCTTGAAGGCCAGGTCTTTGGCAGCAGCAGGAGCCATAGGCAGTACAGCGGTAATCACCTTGACGCCATTCACCTCGCGGGCCTTCTCCACCAACTGCTTAGCGGCACGGTCAACAGCCTGAGCCTGGAAGCTTTCAATCTCCTTCTTCATCGCATCATGCTCGTCAATGTACTTGCGGATAACACCCTGCAGGTCCTTGGCATTGTTGAAGAACGCCTTCACGGCACGCAGCATATCTTCAGTCTGATACAGCAATTCCTCACATTCCTTACCAGTCTTGGCCTCAATACGACGGATACCAGCAGCCACACTGCTCTCAGAGATAATCTTGAAGAAACCGATACGACCTGTGCTAGTGGCATGGATACCACCACAGAGCTCACACGACGGACCAAAGCGCATCACGCGAACCTTGTCACCATACTTCTCACCAAACAGAGCAATAGCACCCAGTTTCTTGGCGTCTTCCATCGGCATGTCGCGATGTTCGTCACGAGGCAGATCCTGTCGGATCATATCGTTCACCATGCGTTCTACCTCACGAATCTGCTCGTCGGTGACCTTCTCAAAGTGAGAGAAGTCGAAACGCAGGGTGTCAGGCGATACAAACGAACCCTTCTGCTCCACATGGTCGCCCAGCACCTGCTTCAGCGCATAGTCCAACAGGTGGGTAGCCGTATGGTTGGCAGCCGAAGCATCACGTTTGTCAGTATCCACACAAGCCATAAACTGGGCTGTGGGGTCTTTGGGCAACTGTTTCACGATGTGAACAGTCTGACCATTCTCACGTTTTGAGTCGATGACCTCGATAGTCTCGTTCTCAGAGACAAGCACGCCCTGATCACCTACCTGTCCACCCATCTCACCATAGAACGGCGTTGCAGACAGTACAATCTCGTAGAACTCGTTCTTCTTCTGAGTGACCTTACGGTAACGCAGTATCTCGCACTCATACTCAGAGTAGTCATAGCCCACGAACTGCTGCTCACCAGCTTTCAGCTCTACCCAGTCGCTATTCTCTACGGCAGCGGCATTGCGTGCACGCTCCTTCTGCTTCTGCATCTCGGCATTGAACTGCTCCTCATTGACTGTAAAGCCGTTCTCGCGACAGATCAGTTCCGTGAGGTCGAGGGGGAATCCGTAGGTATCAAACATGCGGAAAGCCTGTTCGCCATCAAGTTCGGTCTTACCTTCAGCCTTCAGTTGATCCATAGCCTTGTCAAGCAGGGTGATACCCTTATCGAGGGTGCGCAGGAACGAGTCTTCCTCTTCCTTCATCACCTTGGCAATGAGCTGCTGCTGAGCTTTCAGTTCTGGGAAGGCATCACCCATCTCCTCTACGAGTGTGGGCAGAAGCTTATAGAGGAAAGCCTCTTTCTGTCCCAGGAACGTGTAGGCATAGCGCACGGCACGACGCAGGATACGACGGATCACGTAGCCAGCCTTTGCATTTGAGGGCAGCTGACCATCGGCAATAGAGAAGGCCACGGCACGCAGGTGGTCGGCACACACGCGCATAGCGACGTTGATGTCGTCCTGCTCCTTGCTGATAGGATTCTCGGTCTCCTCCTCGAAAGTGGTATATTTCAATCCCGTAATCTGCTGTTCAGCCTTGATGATGGGCTGGAACACATCGGTATCGTAGTTAGAGTGCTTACCCTGCATCATGCGGACCAGACGCTCAAAGCCCATACCGGTATCGATAACGTTCATCGACAGTTTCTCCAGCGAGCCGTCAGCCTTGCGGTTAAACTGCATGAACACGAGGTTCCATATCTCGATAACCTGTGGGTCGTCCTGATTCACCAGCTCACGACCAGTCTTGCCTGAGGCTGCTTTCTGCTCAGGAGTGCGAGAGTCTACGTGAATCTCGGAGCAGGGACCGCAGGGACCCGTATCACCCATCTCCCAGAAGTTATCGTGCTTGTTGCCGTTGATGATATGGTCCTCAGGCACATGCTTGGCCCAGTATTTGGCAGCCTCGTCGTCACGAGGGATATTCTCTTCAGGTGAACCCTCGAACACGGTGACATACAGGTCAGCAGGGTTCAGCTTCAGCACATTGACCAGATACTCCCAGGCCATATCGATGGCACCCTCCTTGAAGTAGTCGCCAAACGACCAGTTGCCCAGCATCTCAAACATGGTGTG
>CAMVDU010000030.1 GCA_947166345.1 uncultured Prevotellaceae bacterium | reverse complement strand
AACCGGGCTTGCGCAGACGGTCGTCCTGACCGTGAGTGCTCTGACCTACACCACCAAAACCATGACGCTTCACAACGCCCTGGAAACCTTTACCTTTTGACGTACCTACAACGTCTACGAACTCTGCATCAGCGAAGAGCTCTACGGTGAGCGTGTCACCCAGGTTGTAGTCCTCATCAAACTTGAACTCGGCCAAGTGGCGCTTTGGTGTTGTACCGGCCTTCTTGAACACGCCCATCATGGGCTTTGTTGTGTTCTTTTCCTTTGCCTCGCCAAAACCGAGCTGTACGGCCTTGTAGCCGTCCTTCTCAATGGTCTTGATCTGAGTCACAACACAAGGACCACATTCGATAACTGTGCACGGCACGTTCTTGCCGTCGGCACTGAAAACGGAAGTCATTCCGATTTTCTTTCCTAATAATCCTGGCATTTCAGTTTTTAAATAATTAATAATGTATATAAATATTTCTTTTTAAGTGTCATCCAACTTAGCTTTTTGCACACAAATACACTTAAAAAGAAACGCTCACTTCTTCAAAACTGAAGGTTAAGTTGCTCTTTTTCAGTGCATTGATAGCCTTTTAGCCAGCGCAATACACACTTTGCGGGTGCAAAGGTACACATAATTATTTAAATTGCGTACTTTTTACACCCCAAAAATGATGATTTATAGTAAGATTTATGATTATTTAACTATTTAGCGATTTCGAAACCATCAAATCGCGTTTGGAGTTACCCCCCCCACTTCTACGTCTAACTGTTCGTAGACGGAGTTGTTAGACTTGAACTCTGGCACGATGTCTTTCATCTTCTTCACCGTAGCCATATTGTCAAAGTGTTTGGAAATGGCAAACAGGTCGTCAATCTCTTGCGACACCTTGTCGAAGTCATACTCGCGCACCTGGGCAATACGAATCTTCTTATGGAATGTGGGCTTCGTGCCCTCCAGTTCGTTGAGCACCTCCTCATAGAGCTTTTCACCCTCACGCAAGCCCGTGAACTCTATCTTCACGTTCTTGGCACCACTCAAGGCAATCATGCGCTTGGCCAGATCTGCAATCTTCACAGGCTGTCCCATGTCAAAGACGAAGATTTCTCCACCATTACCCTTGGTACCTGCCTCCAGCACTAGCTTACAAGCTTCAGGTATCAGCATGAAGAAACGCACGATACGCTCGTCTGTGACCGTCACAGGACCACCGTTCTTGATTTGTTCGCGGAACAGGGGGATGACCGAACCGTTAGAGCCCAGCACATTGCCGAAGCGGGTAGTCACAAACTGAGTATAGTCCGACATCTTGGTTCTGTCCTTCAGGTCTTTCATCACCTCCATCTTCTGGCGACGGTCTAAGCTCTGAACATAAATCTCGCAGATACGCTTCGAGCAACCCATCACATTGGTGGGGTTCACAGCCTTATCGGTAGAGATCATGACAAACTTCTTCACGCCATACTTCACGCTGAGGTCAGCCAGCACCTTCGTACCATATATATTATTAAGGACGGCCTCCGTGGGATTGTCCTCCATCATGGGCACATGCTTATAGGCTGCTGCATGGAACACATAATCGGGCAGGAAGGCCTTAAAAATGGATTCCATGCGATGTTCATGACAGATACTGGTCACAACGGTCTCGGCAGGAATCTCAGGGAAGTCCTTGGCCATCATCAGGCGGATATCATGCTGAGGTGTCTCGGCCTGATCGAGAAGCATCATGGCAGCAGGCTTGAACGAAGCCACCTGACGGACAATCTCAGAGCCGATGGAGCCAGCCGAACCCGTGATCAGCACGCGCTTGCCTTTCAGCAGCTCTTCTACCGACTTCAGGTCAACCTTTATCTCATCACGTGGCAACAGGTCCTCAACGCTCACCTCGTGCAACTGCATGTCGCCAGGATTAGTCAACACACCGTCTTCATCGATGCTAACCTCTTGAGCCGACTGAGACATATAAATCTTCACACCCGACGATATCAGTGTATCCTGAATGGACTGGTTCAAACGGAAATCATTGGTGCGCAAGGGACTGACCAGCACGGCCTTGATGCGCTCTGTCTTAATCACTTCGGCCAAGTCGTCCGACTCATTATAGACACGCTGTCCCATCAGCTGGAAACGGTTTGCCTGAGGATCGTGCGAGATAAAGCCGCGCAGGATAAAACGGCGCGGGTTCTGAGTGCGGATGGTCTTTGCGAGCCCTACTCCACCTGCCAGCGTACCATAAATCAGCACGCGCATGCCTCGTGCGTCGGATGCCATCACGTCGTAAAGCGTCTTCACCAGAACACGCATGCCCGTCATCAGCAAGGTGGCAATCATAAACATCACCACAACCTGCGACATGGTCATCGCGGAAAGAACCTCAATATGGAAATGTCCAGCGAGCCACGTCATGAGCAGCGCCAGCACAAGCGACACGCCATTGGCATAGGCCACATGGGTCAGATCAACGAAACTGGAGTAGCGCAGGATGCCAGAATAAGTGCGAAACAGTCTGGCACCCATGACACTCAGCAAGGCTATGGCCATGATGGTTAAGAACAATTCATGACGTGCCTCAAACATAGCGCCAGTCCTGTTGAATGCCCAGCAGGTCAACAGTCCCGAGGCCACCACCAGCACCATATCCATCAGCAGCAGACACCAATAGGGCAGCGCATTCTTGGAAAAATACCAGCGGATGATATTGCGGAACATATTACTCATAAGCCAAACTTTTCTTTAACACTATTTTATGAATCCGGCTGCAAAGGTAATGTTTTTTTTTCAAAGAAAAAAGAAAATTCGAATATTTTTACAAATAAGACTACAACTCTGTACCCCACCCTCACATTTATCGACCTGTTGCAATGTTGCAACAAAACAAGGAGACGCTCCTCGCCCTGCAAGGTGACGCTCCGTGGTGAACAAGGTGACGCACGTTGGTGACCAAGGAGACGCTCCTTGCGGTGCACCGAGACGTCCGTTGCTTTGTGCGGAGACACCCGTTGGTGAAAAAGTGCGAAAAGTTGAGGAAAACATTTGCACAGTTCAAAAAAAATTCGTACCTTTGCAGAGAACTAATCTACGAAACCAGAACTTAAAAAATAATCAACACAGATGAAACAGTTTCTATGCGTTTTAGCCACGTGGCTAATGTGTGTATCCGGCTTCGCTGATGACGAAGTGAAGGTTGAGTTTGTAACGCCCAGCATCGTACATGTGGTGAAGGGAGAGCCCACCAAGTCACTGGTGGTCATTGCAAAACCCGAAAAGGTGAACGTGGTAAAGAATGGCAACACTTGGAAGAGCAGCGAACTGACAGTAAAGCTCGAACCCGAGACAGAGACCCTTGTCTTCATGACGAACAAAGGCAAGGTACTCTTGAAGGAAAAGGGCATCAGTATGGTGCGCAAGAATGCCGATGAGTTCGAGGTAAGTCAGAGCTTCTTCCTCGACAAGGACGAAGCCATCTACGGTCTCGGCACCATCCAGAACGGCAAGATGAACCGTCGTGGCGAGAAGAAACGCATGGAGCAGACCAACCTGGAGGACTTCCAGAACGTGCTGCAGAGCATCAAGGGCTGGGGCATCTACTGGGAGAACTATTCGCCCACGGTCTTTGAGGACAACGCCGAGGGCATGTCGTTTACCTCTGAGGCTGGTCAGGGCATCGACTATTACTTTATGTATGGCGGTTCGGCTGACGGCGTCATCGCCCAGATGCGCTATCTCTCAGGCGATGTGCCCATGTTCCCGTTGTGGACCTACGGCTACTGGCAGTCGAAGGAACGCTACAAGACTGCTCAAGAGACTGAGGGTATCGTCGATCAGTATCGTGCCCTGCAGGTGCCCCTCGACGGCATCATTCAGGACTGGCAGTACTGGGGTTCCAACTATCTGTGGAATGCAATGGATTTCCTGGCCGAAGACTTCAGCAACGGTAAGAAAATGATTGACAATGTCCACAAGAAGCACGCCCACTTCATGATTTCCATCTGGGCCAGCTTTGGTCCCATGACCCTGCAGTTCCGCGAACTCGACGCGAAAGGACTCTTGTTGCCCATCGAGACGTGGCCACAGAGCGGAATCTCCCACGTCTGGCCTCCCATCATGGAATATCCTGCTGGTGTGAAGGTCTATGACGCCTTCAACCCCGAGGCTCGCGCCATCTACTGGAAGTATCTGAAGACCCTCTACAACTACGGCACAGACGCCTGGTGGATGGACTCTACCGACCCCGACTTCTTCAATCCCAAGGAGAGCGACTATGCCCACAAGGTCTATGGCGGCACTTGGCGCTCACAGCGCAACGCCTTCCCTCTGGCTACCGTTCGCGGTATCTATCAGGCACAGCGCAAAGAGGCCGAGAAGAAGCGCGTCTTCATCATGACCCGTTCAAGCTATGCCGGACAGCAACACTACGGCTCAAATATGTGGAGCGGCGATGTCAACTCATCTTGGGATATGCTGCGCAAGCAAGTACCTGCCGGATTGAGCTTCACGCTGACAGGCAACCCCAACTTCAATACCGACATCGGCGGCTTCTTCTGTGGGTCGTACAACACCAAGGGCAGCGGCTCGGCGCCCAAGAACCCCCAGTTCCAGGAGCTCTACGTGCGCTGGATGCAGTACGGACTGTTCTGTCCTGTCTTCCGCAGTCACGGTACCGAGGCACCTCGCGAGATATGGCAGTTCGGAAAGAAGGGCGAGCCCGTCTATGACGCCATCGAGAAGCAGATTCGCCTGCGCTACCGTCTCTTACCTTATTTATATAGTACTGCCTGGCAGGTGACCTCTAACAACGACAGCTATATGCGTCCCCTGTTCAGCGACTTTGCCGCCGATAAGAAGGTGTGGAACATGACCGACGAGTTTATGTTCGGCCGCAGCATCCTAGCTGCTCCCATCGTTAACCCGCAGTACACAGAGGAGAAGATTATCCGCACCAACGAGATGACTGGATGGGACCGTAAGACTGTGTCCGACGGTTCCTCCGTCGGAGGTGTTGACTGGTCAGAGAAGAAGACTGCCACTAAATACCTGCCGAAGGGCGCTCTTTGGTACGATTTCTGGACAGGAAAGCGTTATAAAGGTGGTCAGGACGTCGTCTTGGAGACCTCATTCGACCAAGTTCCGATGTTTGTGCGTGCTGGCAGCATCCTGCCGTTAGGTCCTGAGATGCAGTATGTGGGAGAGAAATCATGGAACAACCTGGAACTGCGCATCTATCCGGGCGCTGACGCAGACTTCACGCTTTACGAAGACGAGGGCGACAATTACAACTACGAGAAAGGTGTATATACCATCATCCCCATACACTGGAACGACAAAGCCCACAAGTTGACCATTGGCAAACGCGAGGGTCAGTATCCAGGTATGTTGGAAAAGAGACAGTTCACCCTTGTCTGGCCTGACGGCACATCTCAGGTGGTCACCTACGAGGGAAAGGAAATCACCATTTAGTCGTTGACCGTTTCTGGGAGAGCACGATGACTGCCGACAGCATCTTTGAACTGCGCAAAAACAAACAGACAGTCGAGGCTTACGAGGCCGCGCGACAGTTGTATGCGACAGACAAAAGCCCTGCTGCTGTACGGGCTATGTTCTGGACGGCAGTGGATATGGTCAGATACGACATTGAGGAGGAGTGTCTGGAGGATGCATCCAAGATCATGAAGGCGCTGGAACGTCTTCTGCCCAACGTTCCCGACAAGGAAGGATGGGCGAAAGAATCCTTTGAACGCTGTCAACAGAAGTTGGAGACGGCTGAGGATAAAGTCACCAGACGCAACAATGCCGAACATAACCAGATGGGAGCCTGGGGCGAGGCAGTGGCTGTAGAGTACTTGCGTGAGAAGGGCTATGTTATCATAGATCGTGACTGGCATTCTGGTCATCGTGATATTGATATCATCGCCCTTCACGACGAGATGGTGGTGTTTGTTGAGGTAAAAACCCGACGCGACACCATCTTCCACACGCCAGAGGAGGCTGTTGACTACAGAAAGATGAACAACCTGCGACGCGCCATCAACCACTACGTAAAATATCGGAAGATTGACAACCCCATCCGCCTCGACATCATCACCGTGGTGGGCAGCTTGGGATGCCCCCACCCCATCATCAATCACATTGAGGATGTGTATATGATGTAAGAAAAAGGTTGTACGGAACTAAGAAAGCAACTACAGAATCTTTCTATTGAGGCCAACTACAGGCTCTTTTCTATTAAGGCGACAGCATAGGCCGAAATGCCTTCCTCGCGACCTGTGAAGCCAAGACGTTCGGTAGTGGTTGCCTTAATGGATATTTGATCAGGGTCACAGCCGATGACATCAGCCAGACATTGCTGCATCTCTGGGATATGCGGATTCATCTTGGGTCGTTCTGCACAGATAGTAGCATCAATATTACCCAGGCGATAACCCTTGATAGCAATCAAGGCAATAGTCTTCTTCAGGATAATCTTGCTATCCATACCCAACGTCTCATCCGACGTATCAGGGAAGTGGTAGCCTATGTCGCGCATGTTGGCTGCACCCAACAGGGCATCACAGATGGCGTGAATCAGCACGTCGGCATCGCTATGACCCAGCAAGCCTCTCTCAAAAGGAATGAGAATGCCTCCCATCCACAGTTCCCTGTCAGGAACCAATCGGTGGACATCAAAGCCAAAACCTACTCTTATCATAGCGGTAATAATCTTTTTAGTGCAGAAGCAAATTAATCACTATTCACTTTTACCTTTACTTTCTAAACAGGTCCTTGATGCCGTCCATATCGAAGGCGAGGGTGAAGCGCAAAGTCTGGTCAAGGGGGTTCGACTGTGCCGTAGAGATCACATAACCCACATCAAGCGAGAAGACGCTCATGCGGAAACCGCCACCCACGGTAAAGTACTTACGGTTACCCTTCGACTCCGACTCATGATGATAGCCTGCACGGATAGAGAACTTGTCATTATAGACATATTCTGCACCCAGACTCCATTGCACCTCCTGCAACTCTTCCTTGAAGCCGCCTGGCGCATCTGTAAAGCTCTGCCACATACCCTTGAAACTGCTGACATCACTATATTCGCGACGCACACGGTCTTGATAGTCTGAGTTGGATTCATCGACCTCCTGACGGGGCACGGTGGGAACCAGCAGTTTGTTGGCGTCTGCCGAGATAGAGAAGCGGTTATACTCATCAACAGGAATCATCAGCGAGGCACCGATACGAAGGTTGGCAGGAATGAACTGACTCTCCTCGTCGCCATAGTAGGATATCTTACTACCCATATTCTGCAACGTGGCACCCAGACTCAACTGACACTCGCGCGAACCCAGCATCACATAGTTATTATAGTACATAGCGATGTCGGCGGCAAAGGCAGAAGCAGGCTTCGAGTCCTCACTATAGTCGTAGCGCAGGTCGCTGTAGATCCATCGCAGGCCCACACCCAGCGAGAAGTTCTCACTCAGCATACGCGAATAAGCCACATCCAACGACATCTCATAAGGCTTCACCGTCATGTCGAAAGCATCGCTGGTATAGACCTCACCCAACGAGAAATAACGCAACGAACCAGACAGCGCACCATAGTCGCCTATACGGTAGTAGCCTGCCAGATAGGCCAAGTCGATATCGTTGACCAACTGGCGCAGCCAAGGGGTGTAGTTAAGCGCAATACCCGCACGACTAATACAGAAGGGATATTTTGCCAGGTTCCAGTACTGTGAGTTGACATCAGGATCGGTAGCAGCACCCACATCACCCATACCTGCAGCACGGGCATCGGGGGCGATGGTCTGCGATATGACGGCATGTTCAACGGGGTTGAACGTTGTCGTCTTGTAGTCGTCGGCCTTAGCAAAGCCATTAGCTAACAGCCAACAGCCAAGAGCCAAAAGGATTTTTTTCTGTTTCATCGTTTAATAAACGCAGCGACACGCCATTTATTGCGCTGGGACCATGATTTTCTTCACTAACCCCCTATTAGACTTGAAGATATATAGACCAGGCTTACGTGGAACCTGTGTTCCCACATAGTGTCCTGATACATCGTAAACCTGCCCTTGCATCATCTCACGACGACGGTCAAACCACTTGTCGTTCATAACGCCCTGTATTCCCGTTGGGTCGAAACTGGAATCGACTTTAAACGAGAGGGTGACAACAGTGGAATGGTTGAATACATCCCATGCACGGAACGTTAACTGATGCAGACCGTTAGGCAGCCAGGGAATCGTGAAACCCACCTCACCGCGACGATAGTCACCATATTCGTAGATGAAATAGTCGTTCAGATTGTAGGTACGCATCAGTTCTCCATCAATGACAAGTTCCATATCATGTCCAAAGCCATTGCCCGACACATTGATACCATCGTCGTCCGATAGTCGGGCATAGAAGAACGGTGTCGAGCTTGTGATGCCGCCGTCAACAAAAGTGGCATAGTCCAGATAGCACTGCACCACAGGTCCTTCTTCATCGTCAGGAGTATTTTCGTTGATGCCATAGACAAAGTCGAAGCTCTCACCGTGTGCCGACCGCGTCTTCTCACGGTTGACGGCATAGACCAGCATCTGTCCCTCCCCCTCGGCATAGCTGATGTCGATGGGCAAGGCAAAAGTAAAGGCAAAGCGCCCGTCAATCACGCTGTCTGTTCCCACATAAAGGATATTGGGACGGTGATCATATTCGTAGGCCACAGACTGACCCTCGTTCTGACGTCCCACCACGTGTTCCAGCGCATCCTTCACCGTCAGCGTCGCCTGTCCGCAGAAGTCAGAACCATCAACGATATGTCCTGTGACTGTGACCACCGAACCTGCTGGCAATGTCTGCACACCCTCGTCCACACTCTGACCATTGATGCTGTCGATGACAGCCTCCATCGTCGGACTCACAAGCGACAGAGCAGGATCGCCCAAGAGTGAATACTGCAGTTTGTTCTCAGCAAGATCAAGTCCTGTATCAATCATACTAATCTTCGCCAGTCGTGCCGCCTCGCCAATGGTGATGCGCTGTCCCTCTTCGTTGGTACCCAGCACATAGTGCATGAAGGCACGGTTGATGGGCATATTCTTCGTGGCATAGACCGTTCGTGTGGTACCAAAGAAAGCCACAGCCCCACCTTTAGGATTCAGCATCGCCACCTCTCCGTTACTACTATACTTTCCGTCAAAAGGCATGATGTTACACGATGCCGTCACCCACAGCGGCAAGTGGTCGGTAGCAATAGTAGCAAAGTCATTTTTAGTCAAAACATACTCATGCGAGAAATCGTTGGCGGAACCGTGACCGGTATAGTTCATGACCAGCGCACCATCAGCCATCTGTTGCTTAACGATATGTTCCACGTCTGGGTAGCGATCGCCCATCATTGTCAAAACACGCTTGTAGGCATCCCAATAGACACGACGGATATCATAGGCGCCATAGCTCCTGGCCACCGAGTCGGCCACAGCCTCAGCATCACGCATATGACGATTATTGTCGCCATCATCACCCATAAAGAAGAGCACATTCTGCCAAGGTCCTGCATTGGTATTCTTCCTGTAACGAATCGTCTTGTCAACCATCGTCTTAGCGTCCTGGACAGTGCGTGCAGGCAATCGTCCTACCGCTACGTCACTACGGTTACGCGACAGGATGGCAGCATCTTCGTCATCATCGAGCATACAGAAATAGTCATCGCTGACAAAACACTGGGTCTCGCTGAACGAGTTATTGCTCTCGTAGCAAATGAGCATATCGTCAGGCGTCAACCCAGAACGCTTCCATGTGTCCAATATCATGCGGTTGTCCCAGACGCCGTCACCCAACAGCAACAGGTAACGGGGCTTGTCATTATCAGTCTGGGCACGATCGTAGAACATCTTCAGATAACGGCGATAGGCGTTGGCATCAGGTGTTCCGCTGGAGAACTCATTATACAGTTCGTCGGCAGCCACAATGCGCACCCGCAGGCCGTCCATCTCCTGGTGCATCTGTGCCAGTCGCTGAGCCTCGTCATAGAAGATACGGTTGGCAGGGATGACAATCACCATATCGGCAGGACCATCGGCATGCAGGTCCTGCGGACTCACAGCCGACACAAACTCTGGCACATCGAAAGATGCCGACAACCCTTCGAACACACGGGCGCTGTCACTCACCAGCACCAGATAGTCAAGACGCATATCGCCACCCGACAGCTGACGGATAGTAATCGTATTGTCGGCCTTCAGCCCTTGCGGCAAAGGGAATGCCCAACTATCGACAGCAGCCACGCTGTGACTGTCAGGAAAAGCTTTCTTTCCGCTGCCCTTAGTGGTCGTCGTGCTTACATCGATATAACCCACCAACGAGTCGTTGACCAGTACCTCAGCCTTGCAATACGTGTTGTATGACATCATCACCTGTAGCACACCCGACGAGGCATAGGCTGGAAGCGAATAACTGTGCGCCACCCCTTCACCAAACGACTGAGCGTCGTAGAGATTACGTCCACCGTCATACCAGGAAAAATCATCAATCTCATAGAGTGCGTGGTAGTCGTTAGGATGGGGATAGCTGGCGCTGACGAAAGCTGCACTATCGAGCGTCAGGGGCTCGTCGGCCGTCTCTGTCAGGAAATAATAGCCATAGGAAGAATAGGGATTCAACTGACGGGGAAGGGTTGTTGCAGACTCCCAGTTCAAAGGGCCCACGCCGAAGAACAGGCGACGGCCGTCTGCCGAAACATACTGCGGTACCTCCTTCAGGTCATCAGTAGCCTTGAGATACGAGGCAGTCAGCTTCTCCGGCTGCCAGGCACCACCATAGCCATATACCTTGACTTGCTTCGCGTCTGTGATACCTGCTTGTGCAAGCAGACTATCAGTCAGTTCATAGATACCTGTCGCAGGAATACGAATCTTTGTCCATCGTCCCTCAGCCAACACAGAATGGTCGGCGTAGCGTTGCTGGGCCGTCACACCAAGAGTTGCCATCAGCCATAATAATATGAAGAAGTGGGCTCGTTTCATGCACAGTCTTTCTATTCCGCTATTAGTTCTTCAAGATGATGAGTTTCTTGGCCTGCGAAACCTGCTTACTACCATCGCTACTGATGAGCACCCTGTAGAGATAGACACCTGTACGTAGGCGTGATCCCCCTTCTACAGTAAGATCCCAGTTGAGAGTATAGGTCTGGTCTGTCGATACGCCCGATTCCGAATGTCTATAAAGCATTCTACCAGAGGTATCGAACACCTCAAGCACCACATCCATCTCACTTCCTATACGATCGTGGTTAATAATAAAAGAGGTGTAGTCGGTAGCCGGATTCTTCGTACATTCCACACTAAACTGATGAGGTTTCAAACCACGCACCACCTTGAACGTCAACTCAGCCGTTGAGGGATTGTTCAGCACATCCCATGCTCTGAACAGCAGGCGATGCTCACCTTCCGACAGCTCGGGCAGACTAAAGCCTACGCTACCACTACGATAGTCACCAAAATCGTACTGGAAATAGTTATTGAGACTGTACGTCATCGACATATCGTCATCGACCACCAGCTCCAGGTCGTGACCAAAACCGTTACCAGAAGCGTTGATACCCTCCTTATCGGTTATCTGTGCAAAGAAGTAGGGTGTCGGATTCACCTTGCCGCCATTGACAAAGGCAGTACTGTTCAGGTAACAGTAGATAGAAGGACCTATGCCGTCGTTGCTTTGTTCTGAGCCCTGACCAACCACAAACTGACTGTTCTGTCCGTGTGCCGACCGCGTCTTCTCACGATTGAGGGCAAAAGCTATCAACTGACAGGACTCATCGTTATAGCTAATGTCACGAGGAACGGCGAATGACATAGAGAAGCGACCGTCCTTCACGCTGTCAGTACCATTGAAGATCGTATTGGGACGATCGTTGTAGATATACGCCTGAGAAGCACCGTCACTAGAAGTGTTATTCAGTTTGCACACGATTTGTTCCTCCACATCCTTCACGGTGAGCGAGACGACACCAGTGAAATCATCATTATCGACAATATGACCTTTCACCGTCGCCACGCTGCCTGCGCCGAGACTGATGACTGCATCTGACGGTGACTGACCGTTGATGCTGTCAATGACAATCTGCTGCGAGGGTTTGGCGAGCGCTAAGGCAGGATCGCCCAACAGCGAGTAATGCAGTTTGTTGTAACGGTATGAGCCAGAATTAAACACCTCGTTCTTAGCCAGTCTCACAGCATCACCCATCGTATTACCTGGTGTCAGCACATGTTTGATGAACGAGCAGTTCATATCTTTATTGGCACCCACATACACGGTGCGTGTAGTACCATAGAAAGCCACAGCGCCACCATGCTGGTTCAGCATCGCCGACTCACCGATATTGTCTTCATGCGAGTCGAAAGGCATGATGTCACACGAGGCGGTAATCCATAGCGGCAGCCGCAGCGATGTCTGCGTCTGGAAGTCAGCGAGGAGCAACACCTGTTCGTGTGAGATACTATAAGGTGCACCGTGACCGCAATAGTCTATGATGAGGGCGCCGTCGCGCATCTGTTGCTTGATGACACGTCCCACGTCCGGATAACGGTTACCTGTCGAAGTGGAGACGCGGTCATAGGCATCGAAGAACACACGTTTCACATTATACCCGCTATAGTTGCTCTCCACAACCTCCGCAGCTGCGTTCGACTCCTCCATGTGGACGTTGTTGTTGCCATCATCGCCAATGAACATCAACACGTTCTGCCAGTTGGCAGCATAGTCGTTATGGTAATAGCCAATAATCTTATCGACTACAATCTTAGCCTGCTCACTGGTATGTACGGGCAGACGTCCCACACCCACATCAGGTGCATCACGGTTTGTCAGTCCAGCCCCTTCTCCATCATCGAGCAGACAGAAATAGTCGTCGCTGACGTAGCTGGTGATGCCGTTAAACGAGTCATCGCTCTCATAACACAACAGGAAGTCGTCAGGTGACGAATTACGCCAGTCGGTAGTCAACATGCGGTTATCCCAGGCACCATCGCCAAAGAGCAGCAGATAGCGGGGTACATCGTTTTCGTTCTCAGCACGATCATAGAACATCTTCAGATAACGGCGATAGGCATTGGCATCGGGTGTTCCGCTGGAGAACTCATTGTACAGTTCGTCAGCAGGCACGATGCGCACGCTCAGTCCGTCGCCCTCTTCATGCAACTGTTTCAAGCGCTCGGCCTGTGCCAACAGCTTCTGTGATGTAGGAATAATGATGACCATATCGACGGGTGTGTCGGCATGATGGTCCTGGTTGGTAATACGGTAGACGAACTGTGGCTGTGGGAGGATGTCGGCATCGAGTTGTGGGGCAACAGCCGGCGTGGGTTGTGTCAGCGCCACATAGTCGAGGCGTACCTCACCGTCGCCCGACGTCTGTGTCAGGGTGACAGTATTCGTTCCCGCCACTAGGTTATCGACGGCATAAGTCCTAATCTGTTGGGCACCATAGGTATGGTCTGGCCATTTACTACTGTAGGCTATCGTGCCCAGTTCTGTTCCGTTCAAGGCTATCGAAACTTCGCACTTTCCTTTATAGGTAACGATGACGGTCAACTGTCCTGAGGCATCGTGAGCCGTTAGGTTACAGGTGACAGGCGCCGTTGACAGCGTCTGGTTCTGATAGAGGTTGCGTCCGCTGTGAAACCAAGCAAACTCATCCATCTCCACCAGCTCATGATAGTCGTCTGCTGTCGGATAGTTGTCAGAAAGGAAGGTCTCAGCATCGACGGTCAGCGGTTCTTCATCACTCTCGGTCAGGAAATAGTAGCCATAGTCGGAATAGGGATTACGAATGCGCTGTGTGGCAGTGGCACTACTCCACCCCACTGGTCCTACGGCATAGAACAGACGACGGTCGCCCACCACACACGACGGCACCTCTTTCAGGTCGTCGGTAGTCCGCAGGTAGTCATCAGTGAGCACCTCGGGCTGCAGAGCACCGCCATAGCCGTAAATCTTCACGCGACTGAGGTTAGAGAAGCCTGCCTTGCGTATCAGGGACTCCGTCAGCTGATGGATACCCGACTGGGCAACACTGATCTTAGCCCACTGTCCTGATGCCAGCACGGAGTGGTCGGCATAGCGGCTGGCAGGTGTTTCTGCGGCCTCTGCCCGACGCGCTTTTGTCACAGCTGTAGCATGGACGGTAAGCTTGAAGCTGACGAGTTTCTGATAGCGGCCATCACGAAAGACCAAGGGCACGAAACTGACATGAAGCGTACCCTGACGACGCGAGGTGCTGACGAAAGCATCCACCACAGGCATCGTCGGCAGTGTGTCGGAGGTGATCTGCTGATAGCGAGCGATGTCGGCAGCCATCATATCGATGAACTCAGGATAGTCGATGGTGACGGTATAGAGCGAGTCAGCATAGCCCTCGTTCAAGGGGATGGCCACATGGAACGTTGGCAACACCGAGTCAATCTTGACCTCCTCAGCCGTCAGGTTATAAAAGCCCTGTGCCGCAGTCTTCACCACGACGCTCAAGACAGCCACAAAAATCAAGACATACCGTCTCATCTTACACCTTATTCTATTTACAATTAAAGTCAAGCACCTTCATATCCTCGAGGTAGCCCTCCAGATGGTCGTCAATCTTCACTGGTCCCACCCCCACAGGTGTTCCCGTATAAAGCAGGTCACCCGTCTTCAGCGTGAAGAAGCGCGACAGATAGCTGATCAGCTCATCAATCTTGAACAGCATGTCGCTGGTCAGTCCCTCCTGCACCGTCCGTCCGTTGATATCAAGGTGGAAGTGCATAGCCTGCACATCGCGGAAGCGCTCTTTCTCCACCCAGTCGCCAATGACTGCCGAGCCGTCGAAGCCCTTACAGATAGTCCACGGACGTCCTTTCTCACGGGCTTTCTCCTGCAGGTCGCGTGCCGTGAAGTCGATACCCACGGTCACAGCGTCATAGTAACGGTGGGCAAACCGCTCTGGAATGCCCTTGCCCAGACGACAGATACGCACCACAAGCTCCGCTTCATAGTCCACACGCGACGACCAGTCGGGTATGAAAAACGGTTTGTGGTCCTTCAACAATGCAGAGTCGGCCTTCGTGAATATCACGGGTTCCTCTGGTTTATATAACGCACCATCGAGCTCATTATTGTGCTCAATGTAGTTCATTCCTACTGCAAAGATCTTCATATCGCTTTCTTTCTTAATTTATCATTCAAATTCCAACACCCTTACTTCGCCATTGTTCATCTTCTGCACCTCGTGCATCTTCAGATGATAAAAGACGGCCTGAATCGCCTTGTTGATGATTCCGTGACCAACGGCCAGCACTTGTTTGTCAGGATAGGTTTCAACAACGAAGCGCATAAAACGGCGTGCACGGTCGCACATAGCATCCAGCGACTCTACATTATCCGGCCACACCTTCCCTTTCAGGTCGGGGATGAAAGTACCCGTGAAGTCACCCCAGTCGCGTTCACGCAGCAAGGGTGTCGTCACCACCTGCAATCCGTGGGGCTGGGCAATGATGGCGGCAGTATCTATCGACCGTTGCAAGTCGCTGGCAACGACAGCGTCGAGGGACACGTCAGCCATCTCGTCGCGTACGGCCTCAGCCTGTCTGATGCCCGTATCATTGAGTTGTCCCTGCATCTGTCCCTGCAGAATCTGTCGCACGTTATCCACCGTCTCACCGTGGCGCACCAAGTAGAGTTTGGTCATTCTTTCTTTGTTTTTGCCTACAAAATTACATCAAAAATAGAAGAAAACAAAAAAAAATTGCATTTTCACGATAAAATTCAATTATTTCGAGTAACTTTGCACCACAATAAATAACTGTTCACGAAGGAATAAAGTATGAAAATCTTACGTTTCTCACTCATTCGCGCCCTTATCGCCCTTGTGGCTGGCGTACTGCTGTTGAAGTACGAGGGTGCCATGCTGAAAGGTTTTACTATTGGCTTAGGCCTGATGTTCCTGGTAGCCGGCGTCGTTGCCATCATCGGCTGGCTGAACCTGCGTCGCCAGAAGATGACCCAGAAGTCCACCCTCGAATCGACGGTGCTCCCCATCGCGGGTGTAGGCAGCTTTTTCCTGGGTCTGGTTCTTGCCCTGATGCTGACCGACAAGTTTGATATCTGGTCACTCTACCTCGTGGGGTCGAGCCTCATCATCGGTTGTCTGAACCAGGTAATGAACCTCAACGCTGCCCGTAAGTTCGGAAAGGTAGATGACTGGTACTGGATAGCCCCAATGGTTATCATAGCAGCCTGTGTCGTAGCTATGGTGATGGGTCTCGAACCTGCCAACGTGCCCACAAAGATACTGGGTGTGGGTGCTTTGATCTTTGCTATTGTTGACCTCATCTACTCACTCATTCTGAACAACCTGCGTCGCAACTACGAGCAGACTCAGGAGCAGGTGCGTCGCTCCACAGGCGTCAATACCAATGCCGTCGTGGTGACTAGCGAGTAAACAAAAAAGAAGATTAGCGCGCTTCCAGCCACTTCGCAAGTGTAGCCAGCATCACATCGTGATACTTGAACCAGGGACCGAATCCGTAGCCGTGACCCCCATTCGGATAGATCATCATGGCACATTCGTTCCCTGCGTTCTTCATAGCTTTATAGTACTCCAGACCATTCGTCAGAGGAGGCACCAACGCGTCATCGCTCGACATAATAATGATGGCAGGAGGTGCCTCACCTTTTTTCACGGCATTCTGCGTAGAGAAGTCTCGCACCAAGGCCTCGTCCTTCTGTCCTTCCTCGCCTAAGAAGTTCTTGCACGACCACTTATGCGACACGTTCTCATCCATTGAGATCACAGGATAGAACAAGATTGTGAAATTGGGGCGCACCTCAGGTGCTGAGTGTGTAGAGATGACTGACGACAGATGACCACCTGCCGAGAAGCCCATGATGCCCACCTTCTGTGAATCGATGCCCCACACGGCAGCCGAGTCGCGTACAATGCGGAAGCCCTGTTCCACATCACTGATGGGTATGGTGCGGTCACCATCGGGCAGTCGGTAGTTCACTACGAAATAGGCTATCCCCTGCTCGTTCAGCCAACCGTGAGCCAACGTTCCCTCGTGCGTATTCGACAACATCGAATAGCCACCGCCAGGAATACCCACGATAGCTTTCCCACAAGGAGCCTTTGGCAGGAAGCACACTATCTGCGCCTTACCGTCAGCCGTCAGGTTAAGGGTAAACTTACGTGCCGTCGCATCCGACGTCTTTTCCACAAACTGCGGTCCTTGTGCCTGCACGCCCGTTGCCAATAGCAGCGACAATGCCACGATTGAAAACGCCTTCTTCATCATCTTACTCAGTATCAATAGTGTCTGGTCTTATTTTTGTATGGCCTCTTGAGAATGGTTATACCCCTGTGACAATACCCTCAATGTAGGTCTTGAGGATGTGGATGCCCGTCTTGTTGTCGCCACCCCAGGGGATGATGAGGTCGGCAAACTTCTTGGTGGGCTCGATGAACTGCTCGTGCATCGGCTTGAGCACCTTCTCGTAGCGGTCGAGCACCTGGGCAACGGTACGTCCACGTTCCACCACATCGCGACGGATATTGCGGATGAGACGTACGTCGGCATCGGTATCAACGAATATCTTGAGGTCCATCATGTCGCGCAACTTCTTGTAGTGCAACGTCATGATGCCTTCGAGGATGATGACGGGCTTGGGCTCTACGTGGACGGTCTCGGGCAGTCGGTTGGAGATGATATAAGAATAGGTGGGCTGTTCTACGGCCTCGCCATTCTTCAGTTTCTTGATATGCTCAGTGAGCAGCTTCCAGTCGAAAGCGTCAGGATGGTCGAAGTTGATGGCTCGGCGCTCCTCATCGGTCATACCGGTAGTGTCGTTATAGTACGAGTCGAGTGGCACGACGGCAGCACAATGGGGCGGCAGTGCCTGTGCAATCTGTTTGACGACGGTGGTTTTTCCTGAGCCTGTTCCGCCAGCTATTCCAATGATAGTCATTGTATTGACATTTTTACGGTTATTACTTTGCCTCCTTCACCAGATAGACGACAGTGGGCAGGTGGTCGCTATAGCCGTCGAGCCAGGCACCGCCAGCATGGGTACGCAGGGGGTTGCCCTTGTACTTACCCTCAGTCTGGAACAGATAGTCGCGACGGAATATCTGGTGGCTGATGTATTTCAGCGTGCGATAGTCTTTCTTGCCCTTCTGGTCGAGGAGCGAGTGTGACAGGATAATCTGGTCAAACAGATTCCAGCGTCCGTCATACATCAGCGTGCCGTTGCCATTGGCCAAAGTGTTCCAGAAAGGATTCCACAGACCATCTTTCTTCACATCCTTCATTTCGCGCTTGGCACCCAGAGCCTCTGCCATCGACTTATCCTGCGGGTCGTCGTTCATATCGCCCATGATGATCAGCTTCAAGTCGGGGTCTTCCTTCAGCAGCGAGTCCTTGACGAGGCGGATCTGGCGACCGCCCTCTTCACGGTAGAACGAGCCGGCAAAGCGCGAAGGCAGGTGGTTGACGATGATGGTCACGTGCTCGTCGGCCAGCGTGCCGCTCACCACGAAGAAACCACGGGTGTTACGGGCGCTGTCCTCAGGCAGTACATAGACGTAGGGCACCAGCTTTATGTCGCGAACCGTAAATAAACGGGGATTGTAAAGCAGGGCGCAGTCAACGCCACGATAGTCGGGACCCTCAATATGCACAAACTGGAAATTGCGGGCCTTCAGCGGCTCCTGGTTGCACAGGTCTTCCAGACACTTGGCATTCTCCACCTCGCTCACGCCGATAGCAGCGCAGCCCCAGGGAATCTTGTCGGTACCCATCTCAGAGAGCACGCGCGACATATTCTTCAACTTGTGCGAATACTTCAGACCGTTCCATTTGTTGCCGCCATCAGGCAGATACTCATAGTCGTTATGACCTACGTCGTGACAAGTATCAAACAGGTTTTCTAGATTATAGAAACCAATGGCATAGCCGTTAAGACGCGGCTGGTTTTTGTTTTGCGAAAAGGCGGCACTCACACTCACCAAGAGAGTCAGAGCCAGAAATGCTACATATTTTTTCATAATCCGATTAGTAATAATTGGTGCAAAGATACGAAAAAAGTTTGAACTGACAACAATATTTGTCTTTTTTTTACTTCAACGCTGATTTTCTGTGAAATATTTTTGTCGGATGATAATTTTTATTTAACTTTGCACCAAATATTACATTAACTCAAATCTATATTTATGAACAAAAAACTCAAACTTGCGGTGATAGCAATGTGTTTCTCGCCTGCAGTAATGGCTCAGGAGGTTGACTCCCTGGCCCAATCGATGCAGGACGAGCAGACATTCACATTCACCGAGGCACAGTTGGGCGAAGATGATAATGTTTCGCAGAACATCACGCTGATATCGTCCAACCGCAATGTGTATGCGAGTGAGGTAGGCTACCGTTTCAGCCCTGCCCGATTCAAGTATCGCGCCTTCAACTCGAAGTACAACGACATCTACATCAACGGCAACCCCGTGAACGATGTCGAGCGCGGCGAGTTCCGCTATTCGTTTGTAGGCGGATTGAACAACCAGACACGTTCGCAGGAGTCGGCTCTGCCCTTCGAGGACAACCGCTTCGCTATGACGGGTATGGCTGGCTCTAACAACTACAACTTCCGTCCGTCGAGCTTTGCCACAGGACAGCGTGTGTCGCTGGCTGGTGCCAACCGTAACTACACGGCACGCGCCATGTACACCTACAACTCGGGCGTCACAGAGAAAGGCTGGGCCTTCACAGGAAGTCTCACCTACCGTTGGGCCAACATGGAGACAGCCAACATCGAAGGAACGTTCTACAATGCCCTCAGCTACTTCCTGGGCGTTGAGAAGCTTTTTGGTGACCACTCACTGTCACTCGTCACCTGGGGTAACCCCACAGAGCGTGGTGCTCAAGCTGCCTCTACCGACGAGATGTACTGGATTGCCAACAACCGCTACTACAATCCCAACTGGGGTTACCAGAACGGCAAGAAGCGCAACTCGCGCATCATCAACGACTTTGCACCAGCCGCCCTGCTCACATGGGACTGGAAGGTCGATGAAGACACCAAGCTGGTCACCTCTCTGCTGGGCAAGTACTCTATGTACAGCAGCACCCGTCTGCAGTACAACAACTCGACCAACCCTGCACCTGACTACTACAGCACGCTGCCCAGCTACTTCTACGACGTATGGGCACCCTATGAGGGCGACCGCAGCGATGCTGCCTTCAGCAACTGGGCAACAGCCTACGACTACCTGAAGGCTTCAAAGGCCAACCGTCAGATCAACTGGGACCGTCTGTACTATGCCAACAAGATGGCTTCCGCCCAGGGCGCCGATGCTATGTACTACCAGCAGGCCTACCACGACGACCAGCTGGCATTCAGCCTGTCGTCAACCCTGCAGAAGCAGCTGAAGAAGAACCAGTTCCTCAGCGCAGGCATCAACCTGTCCACCAACAAGGGTATGCACTACCAGACGATGGAGGACCTGCTGGGTGCCACGAGCTTCCGCAACCTCAACACCTTCGCCATCGGCACCTATGCCGAGAACTCTGACGAGGTGCGCTACGATATGAACCAGCCTGCTGACACGCAGATCAAGGAGGGCGACCGCTTTGGCTACGACTACAACATCTTCGTGAACAAGGCCAACGCCTGGGCCACATGGTCCATCGATGCCAACCAGTCGCACGTCTTCTTCAGCGGACGCATTGGTGGCACCACCATGCAGCGCGACGGTAAGATGCGCAACGGTCTGGCTCCCAACAACTCATTCGGCAAGAGCGAGACGGCTAAGTTCCTCGACGGAGGCGCCAAGTTCGGCATCCAGCACCAGATTGCTCGCGGCAACATGGTGACTGCCGGCGTGGGCTACGAGCTGAAGGCTCCCCAGGCACGCAACGCCTTCTCTGCCCCCCAGGTGAACAACGACTTCACCACCAACCTGAAGAACGAAAAGGTGTTCTCGGCAGAAGTAGGCTACCAGCTGACCACCTCTTGGTTGAAGGCCAACCTGAACACATTCTTCAGCCGTCTGCACGACGTCAGCGAGTACTCGATGGCCTACTCTGACGTACAGAACTCCTTCTCTTACATCTCGCTGACAGGCATCTCGAAAGAATACGTAGGTGCCGAGCTGGGCTTGAATGTCAAGGTGAGCAGCGACTTCAACATCAAGGCGCTGGCAACCATCAGCGACGCCAAGTACACCAACAACTCGAAGGTACGCTACATGCTCTCAGAGAACGGCAAGTACAAGGACGATGTCTGTCTGAATAAGGATATGCGCGAGGGTGGCACACCACTCACAGCCACCAGCATCGACCTCAGCTACCACGCTGGCGGCTGGTTCATCGACCTCATCGGCAACTACTACGACCGCATCTACCTGTACTACTCGCCCATCACACGCTACTATGGTGACTTCACCGAGGACGGCGATGGCAACAAGATCATCCCTGAGGAGGACCTCAAGCAGGCCAAGGGCAAGGGCGGCTTCATGCTCGACGCTTCTATCGGCAAGAGCTTCCGCTTGAGCCACGGACGCACCATGAGCATCAACCTCATGCTGACCAACATCCTGAACAACACCAAGATTGTGACTGGTGGTATGGAGCAGAACCGTCGCGACAAGGACGAAGAGGGCAACACCATCCGCACCTACTCGTTCAAGGACAGCCCCAAGAAGTTCTATGCCAACGGCATCAACGGTATGCTGCTGATTACGTATAAATTCTAAACACGACGACGATTATGAAACATATACATTATTTATTATTTGGACTCCTCTGCGGATTGTTCACAGCCTGTCAGGATGGCGACTGGGATGAGCCCAACTTCGAGAACGGCGCACCCTACGGCAACAACGACATCACCGAGGACGGTCTGGTGACCATTGCTGAGTTGAAGGCTGATGCCGACTACAAGGACGCTTTCAATAACAACGGCTGCGTACTGGTGACCAAGGACATCAAGATCAAGGGACGCGTCACAGGCAACGACCTGGGTGGCAACATCTACAAGCAGTTTGCCCTGCAGGACGAGACTGGCGCCCTCATCATCGCCGTCAACCAGGGTGGTCTGAACGGCTATCTGGCTGAAGGTCAAGAAGTTCTCATCGACCTGAAAGGCCTCTACGTAGGCGGCTACGGCTCTACACCCGAGGTAGGCGCCCCCTACAACGGCAGCATCGGCCGCATGTCGAAGGACGTCTGGGACAAGCACTTCAAGCTCATTGGCGAACCTGATGCATCGGCCCTCCAGCCCACCGATTTCTTAACCATCTGCAACGACATCTTCGATGGCAAGAACGACAACGTGGGCAAGCTGGTGGTACTGAAGAATGTCACCTTCACCATTGCCAACGGCGAGACAACGTTCCTCAACGGCACCTCGTCGGGCAGCAACTACTACAGTGTGCAGATGGACCAGTTCCCCAACAAGACGAAGAGCAGCAAGACCTACAAGGTCGTGGTGCGCACCAGCAGCTATGCTGACTTCGCCGCAATGAAACTGCCCTACGACGTTGAGAACGGCAAGAAGCGTGCCTGCAACATCTACGGCATCGCCACTCGCTTCAACAACGACTGGCAGATCAGCATCCGCAAGAGCAGCGACATTGAAATAATTGAGAATTGATAATGGATAATTGACAATTCACAATTGACAATTCACAATTGATAATTAAAAACAAAAACAAAGATATGAAAAAGATCCTTTTTAGCTTCATGGCCCTCACAGTAGCCGCCATGACATTCACAGCCTGTGAAGACGTGCCCGCACCCTACAACGTCTTTGACGAAGAAGAGGCCGACCCGTCAGAAATAGAGCCTGCAGGCAGCGGCACCGCAGCCGACCCCTTCAACGTGGCTGCCGCCATCGAGAAATGTAAGGAGGTGGGCAACACCGAGTCAACCGAGAAATTCTACATCAAGGGTAAGGTGGCTGAGACCACACCCTCTGACGACAGCTATGGCAACGCCACCTTCGACCTCGTGGACTACGAGGGCGGCGACGCTTTCAAGTGCTTCCAGGTGGCTGGTACCGACGGCAAGAAACTGCCCAACGGCTTCGTCTTCAACAAGGGCGACGAGGTAGTGGTCTATGGTGCCATCTACAACTACAACGGCAAGACCCCCGAGACCGTAGGTAAGGGCGCAGCCTATGTCGTTTCCGTCAACGGTCAGAGCACCGAGGGTGGCAACACCCCACCTGCCGGCGAAGCCAAGGGTACAGGTACCGAGGCCGATCCCTTCAACGTGGCTGGTGCCATTGCCAAGTGTCAGGCCATCGGCCAGACAGCATCCAGCGAGAAGTACTACGTCACAGGTATTGCCCAGAGCGAGGCTACTGCCGACGCCACTTACGGCAACGTCACCTTCGACATCGCTGATAGCGAGGGTGGTGCTAAGTTCAAGTGCTACCAGGTAGCAGGCTCCAATGGCGAGAAACTGCCTGCCGGTTTCTCCATCAAGAAGGGCGACGTGGTCGTGGTCTATGGTCCCATCTACAACTACAGCGGCAACACCCCCGAGACTGCTGGCAAGAGCGCAGCCTATATCGTTACTGTCAACGGTAAGGCTACCAACGAGGGTGGCAATACACCTTCTGGCAACGAGATGGGTACTGCAAGCAACCCCATCACAGTAGCAGCCGCACTGACGATTATCAATGGTCTTGGAGATGGTAGCACCACAGAAACCGAGGCATACGTCAAAGGTAAGATCAAATCTATCACCGAGATTTCCACCAGCTATGGCAATGCAACCTATATCATCTCTGATGAAAATGTCGATAACGAGCTCACCGTTTTCCGTGGCAAGAGCCTTGACGGTGCACAGTTCACTTCTGAAGATGAAATTAAAGTTGGTGATATAGTAGTCATCAAGGGTAAGCTGCAGAAGTATGTTAAGAACGAAGTTGTCACACCTGAAATCGCAACAGGCAGCAGCATCGTCACGCTCAATGGCGAAGGTGGTGAAGGAGGCGAAGGTGGTCAGCAAGGTGGTGGCGAGGGCGGCAGCGAATTGACGCCTACAGTGGATAATACAACACTAACTGTGACCGACAATGCCGCAACTGCTTCATCAGAAACACAAACCATCGAGATTCCTCAGCTTGGATGGGTACATCAGCAGTCCAACCCATCGGCTACTGTAAATGGCGTAACTATTTCTTTGGCAAAAGGCGAAGGTAGTAACGACGCCAAATACTGGAAATCAGGCGACTTCGATGAGGCCCGCTGCTATGCCAAGAACGTTGTCACGATTCAGGCTAGCAAGCCTATTGCCAAAGTAATCTTCAGCTGCACCACCAACAATGGCGCCCCCTGTGTTGGTAACAGTACACTGACTGCAACTGCCAGCGGGAACACTTGGACAATCGTCAATGAGCACTCCACTAGCAGCGGCGGTACCCAGCTCCGCTTCAATAAGATTGAGATTATTTATGCTCAGTAATCATTGACACTTTAACCATACTAAAAAGCTGCAACGTCATGTTGTAGCTTTTTTTAATCGTCGTCATTTGACGGTATAAAGGATAGCGTACTGACGTCCGTTGTACCGCAAAGCTTGTCGCTTTGTGCGTAAAAACATAAAGATACATTACCACGTATCGGTACTCACATTGCCCAAAATCAAATCAATTATGGACCAAAGAAAAAGAAAAGGAGAAAAAAGTTTGCGCATTCAAAAAAAAAATCGTAACTTTGCAGCCCGAAATTAACATATCAACAAATAATAAACAACAAAATGAAACAAGGTATTCATCCAGAAAACTATCGCCCCGTCGTGTTCAAGGACATGTCCAACGGCGATATGTTCCTCTCGAAGTCCACTGCAAAGACTAACGACACCGTGGAATTCGAAGGCGAAACTTACCCAGTGGTAAAAGTAGAAATCTCTAGCACCTCTCACCCCTTCTATACAGGTAAGAGCAAGCTCGTTGACACGGCAGGTCGCGTCGATAAGTTCATGAGCCGCTACGGTAAGGCTGCGAAGAAGTAAGATATACTTTTTACACATTATTATTTATTATAAAGGTGCGTTCAGGGTAGTTGCATATGCCCCCAACGCACCTTTTTACAACCCCCGACACCCATCAACATGAAACTAAAGACCCTTCTCTCCGTCCTCTGCACAGTCATCCTCGTCGCCGGCTTCATCCTCACCGCCTGCGAAGACGACAGCAGCAACTTCAAGAACAACAATGGCCTCGATGCCAAGGGCGCCAACGTCAACAAGAACGACGCCAGCGAGAATGCCGACCTCGCACGACTGGAGTTCCCCCACGTCAAGGGCGGACAGAGCATCGTCGTCACCCATCGCACCAGCGACATGTACGGCATCAACTACTCCCTCGAGTGGGACTGCGAGAAGAAGACCCAGCGCTGGTCCTGCTACCAGATGTACTCAGGCAACTCGGGCGGCTACGTAGGACGCTACGACACCCAGCAGTACGGCTATCCCCAGGACCCCCAGATACCTGCCGACAAGAGGTTCAACTTCGACCCCTACTGGGGCACAGGCTACGACCACGGACACATCTGCCCCTCGGCCGACCGCCAGTATAGCGTCGAGGCCAACACCCAGACCTTCTACATCTCCAACATGCAGCCCCAGCGCAACATCTTCAACGCAGGCGTCTGGGCCGACATGGAAGGCCAGCTGCGCAACAAGTGGAACACCAACAAGTTCCGCAAGCGCCTCTACGTCTGCAAGGGCGGCACCATCGACAACACCTTCCAGACCCTCGGCACCACCTCCACAGGCCTCATCATCCCCCGCTATTTCTTCATGGCCATCCTCTGCGAGCAGGACGACGGCACCTACAAGGCCCTCGGCTTCTGGATAGAGCACAAGAACAGCGACCAGTCGCGCGACCTCCGTCAGTACGTCGTCAACATCGACCGTCTGGAAGAGCTCACCGACATCGACTTCTTCTGCAACCTCCCCGACGACATCGAAAAACAGGTCGAAAGCACCTCCCGCACCAAAATTTTAGAGGACTGGAACTTTTAAAAAACATACTTTCGTATGTTAGGAGTTAACGGGAGTTAGCAGGAGTTAACAGGCTTTCAGCCTGTGGAGTTAGCGGACAAATGTTTATGCTGCAGAATGGGGGTCAAACAGACTATCGTCCATTAACTCCCGTTAACTCCTGCGGTCGCAGACCGCTAACTCCCGTTAACTCCAAAGCAAAAAATCACATTTGCGTTTGGTCAATTCGAAAACTTTGCTTATCTTTGCAAGCATAAACGAAAGAACGAGAAAATTTTCGCAACCAAATAACAAACCAAACAGAAATGAAAACCGTTTACGATTTCACTGTCAAGGACAGAAAAGGCAAGGACGTCTCCCTCAAGGAATATGCCGACCAGGTGATGCTCATTGTCAACACCGCCACCAAGTGTGGCTTCACACCCCAATACGACGAACTCGAGAAGCTCTACGAGAAGTACCGCGCCGACCACTTCGTCATCCTCGACTTCCCCTGCAACCAGTTTGGCCAGCAGGCCCCTGGCCGCGACGAGGAGATCCACGAGTTCTGCAAGCTCAACTTCGGCACCGAGTTCCCCCGCTTCAAGAAGGTGAAGGTCAACGGCGACGATGCCGAGCCCCTGTTCAAGTTCCTGCAGGAAGAGAAAGGCTTCGCAGGCTGGGACATGGAGCACCCCATCGCCCACATCCTCGACGACATGCTGTCGAAGGCCGACCCCGACTATAAGGAGAAGCCCGACATCAAGTGGAACTTCACCAAGTTCCTCATCAACAAGAAAGGTCAGGTTGTCGCCCGTTTCGAGCCCACCACCAAGATCGACGTCATTGCCGCAGAGATCGAGAAGCTGCTGCACTAACGCCCCCCCCACTCCACTCCTGTGGAGTCCACACACAAGAATGACGGCCAGGCATTGTCCCAGTCGTCATTCTTTTTCGCTTTCATCGCACAAAGGGTCAGACCCTTTGTGACATTTTCAAGACAGGTTTTTCCTCCAGAGATTGGCGCCAATCTTAACGACGAGACCTTCTTTCACCCAACGGTAGATGATGGTTTTCACCACTGGCGACTCGTTGTTGGCCAGACGGAGATTCACAAGGTCTTCCTTCGTGAATTCGTTGGGCAACGCATCCAGATAGCGGATGTTACCCTTCGAGGCCTGGGGACTGATGGCTTTGTTGTAAATGCCGTCAACCTTGTCGCCATAGATTTGCAACTGGTAGTGCATACAGCGCTCGGCATACCAGAGGGCAAACTTGATGGCGCGCTCCGTTTCCTGACGACCTTCCAGCAAGTAAGCGATGATGCCGGCTCGGAAACCGTTGAGGGCAGCACGACGACGGAACACATCGAGTGAGTAGCGCAATGTCTGCAGATACTCCTGACGCTTCCCTTCATCCCATTCCTCGATGGCCTTGTTGATGAGGGGCAGATTCACCTCACCTTCTTCGTCCATCAGACAGAGGCACTGGCGCTTCACCTTCTCCTCGTCTTCCTGACTCCACGCCTTGAACTCTGGCATCTTGGCGCCCACCATATCAGGCAGTACCACAGGCGTCACGCGGCTTACGAGGCCACTCTCGGCATCAGCAAAGAAGGCCCGGCACTTGTTGGGCGTTCCGCACATCACCATATTGTAATAGAGGGTGACCTTGCCAGAGAACGAGTCCTTCGAGATGCGATGCTGACCCCAGGGCTTGTTGTCGTAGGCCAG
>CAMVDU010000029.1 GCA_947166345.1 uncultured Prevotellaceae bacterium | reverse complement strand
GGGGTGATAATATCAATTCCCAAAACGGCAGCTACTTCCGTATAGGCATATCCTATCGTTTCGGCAAACTCAAAGCCAGTGTGAAAAAGACTGAAACCACCATCGAGAACGATGACGTGGTGGGAGGAATTGTCAAAGGGAATTAGAATTTACCCAGCCTTAATCAGGTAAAGATTTTTGTCCTTTAAGATAGTTTAACAAGCTCAGATTCAGCAGATACGCGTGAATAGCGTAATTTTGCAAGAAAAACAAACAAAAAGAATAATGAACAAGAAAACCATCCTCGTGATGACCGCTGCTATGCTCTCCCTCGCCTCATGCTCTATTATAAGAGGCTATAGGGCAGATGGCAAGAGCGGCCCGGATATTTATAGTTTTGAGCATCATGTTCACGACACCATTGATAATGGGACGTTTCCTTTTCGTTTCCCATACGCAAAGCAACAAGCCATCTGGATTGACACCCTGCATTTCTTCAATCAAGGAAAGCACTACAAGAACACCACATTGCAGGAGGCTGTGACTGGTAAAACTGACACACAGGGCGTTCTCGTCATCCAGAACGACAGCATCATCTACGAGAAATATTGGGGAGATATTTCCGCTGACAGGATGGCAACGGTGTTTTCTGTCTCGAAATCAATTACCTCGCTATTGTGTGGGATTGCCGTTGATGAGGGTTGCATCAAAAACGTGGATGATGCAGTCACCGACTATCTGCCGGAACTGAAGAAACGAGACCCCATGTGGCAGCGTCTCACCATTCGCCATCTACTTGACATGCAGAGCGGACTGGACTTCGACGACACCTATTCCCTGCGGTTGAAGCATTTCAAACGGCTCAACGCGATGGCGAAACTGAATTATGGTCACAACCTGATGAGGCAGATTCGTGGCTTGAAGTTCCGTTGCGAACCTGGCAAGGAGTATTGCTATGAGAGTATGACGTCAGAAATTCTTGGCGTGATTATCGAACGGGCTACGGGCCGACGCTATGCCGATTATCTCAGCGAGAAGGTGTGGAAGCCGTTGCAGATGGAGTCCCCGGCCATTATTAATATAGACAGTCGCAAGCACGATGTCGCCCATGCGTTCGGCGGCATATCCTGCACAATGCTGGATCTTGCGAAGATTGGCCGTCTTTACCTTAACCGTGGAGTGTGGAATGGTAAGCGCATCGTCAGTGAAGAATGGATACGCCAGTCCACCGACTATGCAACCGACAATGACGGCTATCATTTCAATTGGTACAACCTGAGCAGCATCGGTGCCGATAAGCCTCAATATCCAGGCTTTTATGCTCATGGCATTCGTGGGCAGGTGCTTTATGTCAATCCCTATAAAAATCTCATTATGGTTAGAATCGGGAAGCAAGACAATACATACGCATTCATACCGTATCTTTTTGAGCAGCTAAGTAATGTCAATGGAACCTGTCCCCCAAAACAACCGCAAACGACCGAATAAAATAACCACAAATAACCGAACAAAATCGCTACAATCAACCGAAAAGTTACAAAAACATTTGGATAATTCAGTATAAATCAGTAACTTTGCACGCAAAAGCGTGCGAGAACAGGCAGCACCTCAGCATAGAGCAAGCTATCTGCATTCGGTTTGCACTGTCCTTGCGCCCTGTAAACAGAACGAATAAAACGATGGAGAATATGTACAAACCAAGAATTGCCGACAGACTGTTGGCTCGCAAGCTGGCAGGTAAAGGTGCCGTATTGATTGAAGGACCTAAATGGTGCGGTAAGACAACGACAGCACGCCAGCAATCCAAGAGTCTGCTTGATTTGGGAGATACGGAAGTCTTGAAACAGAGCAGGCAAATGATGGAAATCAGTTCGAAAACACTCCTTCAAGGCGAAACGCCCAGACTGATTGACGAATGGCAGACGATAACGGAACTTTGGGATACTATCAGAAATGAAGTGGATAAGCGAAGTGCGTTTTCTCAATTCATCCTGACGGGTTCTACAGTTGCACCACAGGCTGAAGACACTGTTCACAGCGGAACGGGGCGTATTGGCAGAGTCAAGATGCGCCCGATGAGTCTGTATGAGTCTGGAGAATCTACTGGTAGCGTCAGTCTGGCAAAGCTCTTCGATGGCGAAACGTTCGAACCGCAATCCAATAGCATCGATTTGGAGCGTATTGCCTTTCTGACTTGCCGTGGTGGCTGGCCGCAGGCAACGCTGCTCGAAGGTGATATTGCTTTGGATCAGGCCTTTGGCTATGTTGACGACATTGCAGAACGAGATATACAACGTGTAGATGGCGTAAAACGCAGTCCAGAGCGTACACGTCTGCTGCTGCGTTCGTATGCCCGCAATATCTCTCAGCAAGTACCCTACAGCACCATCAAAGCCGATATGCTGTCCAACGACGCAAAAACGCTTGACGAGGATACCGTTGCCGACTATATCAAGGCGCTGAGGAAACTTTTCGTGATTGAAGACCTTGACGCGTGGAATCCCAATATCCGCAGCAAGGCAGCTATTCGTACCAGTGACACCCGTCATTTCGTTGATCCAAGCATTGGTACGGCATCATTAGGTTTGGGTCCCCAAGACCTGATAAACGATTTAGATTCGTTCGGACTCATCTTCGAAGATTTGGCTGTGCGTGACTTGCGTGTTTTTGCCGAGGCACTCGACGGAAGACTCTATCATTATCGCGACAGTTCAGGACTGGAGTGCGACACCGTGCTGCATCGTCGTAACGGCACGTATGGACTGATAGAAATAAAGCTTGGTGGCGAGAAGTTGATAAACGATGGTGCCGAGGCTTTGAATACGCTTGCCGATACTATTGACACCACGAAGATGAAGAAGCCTTCATTCAAGATGGTACTGACAGCAGTTGGTCCCTATGCATACCAGCGGCCAGACGAAATATTTGTAGTTCCAATCGGTTGCTTGAAAGATTGACATAATAGAAATCATCAAAAATTACTGGAACGGTTCTGATGATCCTTTTCCAATGGAGATGGTATCACTCAGAACCGTTCCCATATTTATTAAATCAAACAAAACAATGAAAAGAATGAAGTATGAGTCGCAGCTGAACCTGCGCAAAGTGATGAACAAAAAACGTGAGTGATGCCGAACTGGGGAGAAGTCTCGGAGTGAGTAGGCAGGCCATAGAAGCAGTGGTGAATGGCCGAAAGGATATCACTGTCCGACGCCTGCATGAGGTCGCGAATGTGCTTGGAGTGCGCGTTCGCGACCTCTTTGATGAATAGGGTGCAACCTGTGGGGTTGTCATTTTGCGCTGCAACGGAAAGTCGTGGCGCAAATGCTTGTTTTCGCTCCTTTGATTTTGTAACTTTGTAGGCACAATCTATTTTGCCTATGAACAAAAAAGAGAAAAAGGAACGAAAACCCAACTGGAGGGAATACATGGCCACGATAGAGGACATCCAGCACTTCATTGAGGACAGGATGCTGCTGCGCTATAACGTGGTGAGGTGTCGTGCGGAGTACCGGCTGCCGTCGAGCTACGAGCATGAAGCCACCGACTGGCAGCCCATCAACGAGCGTGCGGCCTACGACCACTACCATGAGCACCGCAAGCACATCGCCTCGTTCTGTGGTACGGGCAACAACGTGCAGTTCCTCAGCGACCCCACCGGCAACCGCCGCTGGCTGCCGTTTGAGGTGGAGTCGATAGAATCGCCACGCGAGCACCCGTTCAACTATGAGGGCGTCTATGCGCAGGCCTATGCCCTCTACCAGCAGGGCTTCCGCTACTGGTTCACACGCGAGGAGATCATGAGGCTGCAGGAGCACAACCGCCAGTACGAGACGCCACGGCTGGAGGTGGAGCTCGTTGACATGTACTTCAGAAAGCCTGCAGGGACCGAACAGGGAGAGTTCATGAGTGTGGCCCGTGCCCTACAGATCGTAGGTGGGAATCTTACGCAGAAACTGACCCATGCATCTTTGGGACGGGCCTTTACAGAACTCGGCTTTATCAAAAAGATTCTTAGCCATGTTCGCGGATATGTCGTCGTACAGCGCACTCCAGAGGAAATAAAGGCCCGTCAGAGGCTCATGGCTGTGGTATCGGATGGAACGGATGTATCGGATGGAACGGACGTTTTCTAAGGAGGCTACGCGTACGTGCGCATGTACGTACGCGAGATATTCCTAATTATTATCCGATACATCCGATACATCCGTTCCTCTGATCCGTTTATAAAGTATGTCACTTTCTCCCGCAAAGTGCGTCATTCTCTCCCGTAAAGTGCGTCACTTTCTTGCAATAACCGACAAACCTATCATGATGACCATCAAATGCTACCCCAAGTCTGAATTCGCCCTGCTGTATTTCCCCGACAGCGATGCCCACGTGGCACTGAACCGCCTGAACAGCTGGATACAGCGCTGTCCGGATCTGCAGAAAGCGCTCATCGCCTGCAACCAACCCCGCTTTGCCAAGTACTTCTCGGCACAGGCCGTGCGCCTGATCATTGAGTATCTGGGAGAGCCGTAGAGACGAGAGAACGAGTTTTTTGACGAGAAGACGAGATGACGAATGTTTTTTTGACGAGAGAACGAAAGAACGAATGTTTTTTTTGACGAGAGAACGAAAGAACGAATGTTTTTTTTGACGAGAGAACGAGATGACGAGTTTTTTGACGAGAAGACGAGAAGACGAGAAATGTAAGAAAAACGGTGGAACATTTGGTGAATGCAGAATAATTGTGTACTTTTGCAGCGTCAAACAGGAGGCAGCCCAATGACTGCCTCCATCGTTTTCAAAAAAACAAAGATGATGATCAAGAAGAATATAGTAGGATTGAGCTTGCTTCTGCTGAGCATGATGATACCGGCAACCGCGTATTCGCATACAACGGAAGACGACGCTGCGCGCCAGCTGTTTGAGGAGGTATATAATAAGGTTTATGGACCGCAGGGGTGTTTGCTGTCGTACGACGTGAACCTGGTGGGCGTGTATAAGACCAAGGGTACCATCTGGTACAAGGACAACGGCAAGAAGATGAAGTTCATCGACGCCCGAGGCACGTCGTGGAACGACGGGAAGACGGTCTATATGGTGAACGACAAGAAGAAGGTGATCAATATCTACGACGCCAACTCGAAGGAGATGAACAAATATACGAGCAAGTTCAAGTTCACTTTTGATGACTTCAACTATTCTCTCAAGGAGAAAAACGGCAAGAAGGTGCTGGTGCTGAAGCAGAAGAAGGGTGCGAAGGGTACGGTGAAGGAGGCTCAGGTGATACTCGACGCCAAGACGCACACTCCGGAGATGGCTCGTGTGAAGGTGATGCTGTTCTGGGCAAACATCAAGATAAGCAATTTCAAGTCGGGTGGTATCAGCGACGATCTGTTTGTCTTTCCCCGAGAGAAATTCTCGAAGGGCTATAAGTATGTGGATAATAGATAAAAGGGAGTTAACGGGAGTTAACAGGCTTTCAGCCTGTGGAGTTAACGGACATTAGATAGAAAGTTCTCCGTCATCGTTGATGACGATATCCTCATTGACGAGCTGTTGAAGGGCGGCGTCAAGGAGGTCGAAAGGCTGGTTGAGTTGCTGGAGCATGGTGATGTGACACGATTGATGTTCGGCCAGCAGTTGCAGGATGGCTTGCTTCGCACGGTTGATGTCTTCTTGCGATAACGGTTTGTCGCGCAGGCAGACATCGCACTGTCCACAATCCTTGGTCTGTTCTTCCCCAAAATAACTGAGAAGCATGCGGCTGCGACAACGGTTGGTGGTCGTGGCATAGCGGATCATCTCGTTGATGCGATCGGTATAGCGTGCTTTCAGGTCGTCGTAGATGGCAGGCGGGAAGCTGAGGTACTGTGAGTCTTCACGACGCTGCATGTATCGGATATAGGGCGTCTTCTTCTGGGGAATGAAGTGAACGATATGCTTGCTGCTGAGCTGCTTGAGCGTCTGATAGACCACGGGGACGGTCTGGTTGGTCTGCATGGCCAGATAGGACAGATCGATATACTGATAGTTGACGAACAGTCCCGAATAGTTGCGCAACAGCGTGTCGATGACGAGGTCTTCATCGGGCGTGTTGCCATGCAAGCGATACAGGTTGTCGCGTTCTACGGTGAACATCACGCGGGCCTGGTTCTCCTCTTCCTCGGTATATTCGATGTAGCCCGCACGGTTGAGAATCTTCAGGGCAGCATCGACCTGGATGGGGAAGTGATGATAGACAGCACAGAACTTCTCCATGGGAAACTCGAAGGTGGCGTTATAGCCCGAACCAACCGCAATCTGATAAAAATAGGCCAGTTGGTCGTAAACCTGACGCAGATAGTCCTTCTCGGGCCACGTATCGACAATGCGCTTCTGCAACTTGGCATGGTCGTTGTTGTTGTAGAGCAGGATGGCACGCGCCGGCAGACCGTCACGACCGGCACGACCCGCCTCCTGGAAGTAAGCCTCGATGCTATCGGGACAGTCCATGTGGATTACCTGGCGAACGTTGGGCTTGTCGATGCCCATGCCAAAGGCGTTCGTTGCCACGATGATGCGCACCTTGTCGTTCTGCCAGTCGTGCTGTCGCTGGTTCTTCTCCTGATCATCGAGGCCCGCATGATAATAGGTGGCAGCCATTCCTGCCTGGACCAGCTTCTCCGCATACTCTTTCGCATGAAGACGACTGCGCACATAGACAATGGCACAGCTGGGATCGTCCTGCAGAAGATGGACAAGCTGCTGAAACTTGTCGGTGACATAATTGACCATGTAGGCAAGATTCTTTCGTTCGAAACTCATGCGGAAGACGCGCTTCTCGCGGAACAGCAAACGCTCCTGAATGTCGTTGACGACGGTAGGGGTAGCGGTGGCCGTCAGCGCCAAAATGGGTACGCCAGGCAGTTGCTTGCGGATATCGGCAATGGTGAGATAGCTGGGGCGGAAGTCGTAGCCCCATTGACTGATACAATGAGCCTCATCGACGCAGATAAAGCTCACCTTCATGTGACTCAGCTTCTGTTGGAAAAGATTTGATGCCAGTCGCTCGGGCGACACATAGAGCAGTTTGACGGCTCCGAACACCGCATTTTCGAGGGCATACAGCATGGCATCGTGCGACAATCCTGAATGGATGGCAGTGGCGCGAATGCCCCGCTTCCTGAGGTTCAGCACCTGGTCTTTCATCAAAGCGATGAGGGGGGTGATGACAATGCACACACCGTCCTGGGCAAGGGCCGGCACCTGAAAGGTGATGGATTTGCCACCGCCCGTAGGCATCAGTCCGAGGGTGTCGTGACCAGCACCAATGGACATGATGATTTCCTTCTGAATGCCTCGGAAACCATCATATCCCCAGTACTTCTTTAGTATCAGTTCATAGTGCATAGTTCATAATTCATAGTTCAAATTCCATAGCGCGCAGCCCAACTATGAACTATGCACTATGAACTATGAACTAATTATCCTCAGAAGGCTGAATGTCTTCTATTTGCAGTTGTACTTCGCCACGCTTGTAGATATTGTCCTCAATGGTGTAGACGATATCAAACGAGCGTTTCGACTTGATGTAGCGTGCAGCGTCGCTCTGTCCGAAGGCGATGCCGTTCATGACATTGCTCGAACGCGAATCGACCAGCTCCAGTTTGATGTGCTCCTGCTGCTTGCCTACCACCTTCGAGGTGCCGTAGTCAAAGACGTTGCGCGTGCAGAACAGCGGCTTGGGATTCTCTGGGCCGTGGGGCGCAAACTTCCGCAGGTCGTTGTGCAGCTTCTTGGTGATATCCTTGAAGTCTATTTCGGCTTCAACCTCCAACAGGGCTTCGGTCTGTTCCGGCAGAATATGTTCGCTGACATACTGCTGGAAACGACGACGAAACTCGGGTATATTCTCTGTCTTCAGCGAGAGGCCCACAGCATAGGTGTGACCTCCGAAGTTCTCCAACAGGTCGCGACAGCTCTTCACAGCATCGTAGATGTCGTAGCCAGCAACCGATCGTGCCGAGCCCGATGCCATGCCGTTGGTACACGACAGGACGACGGTAGGACGGAAGTACATCTCGGTGAGGCGTGAAGCCACGATACCGACGACGCCCTTCTTCCAGCCTTCGTTGTAGAGCACGATGGCAGGCTGGTGCTCCTGACTCTCAAGCCGTTCCACAATCTGGTTGGCCTCCTCACTCATCTGCTTGTCTATATCCTTGCGCTGCTCGTTGTACTCATTGATATGGGTAGCCTCGGCCAGCGCACGCTTGAAGTCGCGTTCAACCAAGAGATCGACCGTCTCGGTACCGTTCTGTACTCGACCGGAGGCATTGATGCGAGGACCTATGCGGAAAGTGATCTCACTCATGGTGATCTCGCGTCCGGTAAGTCCGCAAATCTCAATGATTGACTTCAGTCCCACCGACGGGTTCTGGTTCAGCTGTTTCAGTCCGTGGAACGCCATAATGCGGTTCTCGCCAGTAACGGGAACGATGTCGGCAGCAATAGCCACAGCACAGAAGTCGAGTAGGGGAATGAGCTGCGAGAAGGGAATGCCATTGTTCTTGGCAAAGGCCTGCATGAATTTGAAGCCCACGCCACATCCGCAGAGGTCCTTGAAGGGATAGGTAGAATCAGCACGCTTGGGATTGAGGATGGCCACCGCACAAGGCAGTTCATCATCGGGCACATGGTGGTCGCAGATGATGAAGTCGATGCCCAGCGACTTGGCATAGGCTATCTCGTCGATGGCCTTGATACCACAGTCGAGCACAATGATGAGCTTGATGCCCGACTCGGCAGCGTAGTCCAGTCCTTTCTTGCTGATGCCGTAACCCTCCTCGTAGCGATCGGGGATATAGTACTCGATGTTGGAGTAGAACTGCTGAAGAAACTTGTAAACCAATGCCACTGCCGTACAACCGTCCACGTCGTAGTCGCCATAGACCATGATACGTTCCTTTCTGCCCATGGCGTCGTTCAGTCGGTCTACGGCGACGTCCATGTCGTTCATCAGAAACGGGTCTATGAGTTCGCTCAGCATGGGACGGAAGAAGCGTTTTGCCGCCGACTCCGTCTTGATGCCACGCTGAATGAGCAGGTCGGCAAGAATAGGACTCATCCCAATCTTGTCGCCCAGCTCCTTCGCGGCAAGTTGTCGTTCAGGCGTTGGTTGCTCGTAATTCCATTTGAAGTTCATGCTTTCGCACCAATTTTAGAGTTTCAGCTTCTTGCGGATGTCCTTGGGGATAGCATTCTTGTTGATGAGGAAGTCCATCGTGTTGGCAGCGATGAAGGCCTTGGTCATGTACCAGATGCCTTTGTAGTCGCCAGTCTCACCCCATGAGTTCTTCACCATATAATACTCCTTGCCGTTCTGGTCCTTGGCGATACCGTAGATCAGCATGCCGTGATCGTCGGTCAGCTCCCAGTTGTCGAAACGCTCCTGGCGCATCTCCTGTGTGGGGACGATCTCGGGAACGGTGCAACCCAGCGAGTCGATGATGTCGCGCTTCTTGGTCTGGGCCAGCTTCAGCCATTTTGCCATATCGCTGCCACGCAGACTCTGTGTAGCCTTGCTATCGACGGCATAGGCCAACCCCTTGCGGGTGAAGCCGTCCTCAGAGACGTCGCCACCCCATGCGATGGTGTAACCGTTCATCACAGCGTTGTCGATGACCTTCATCATCTCGTCCATCGGCAGGTTGTAGGACTGCGGGAAACGCCAGTTGTCCTGCACCTCTACGGCGAAGGTGGTGTAGAAGGGATGGTGGGTATAGCTGGTGATGCTGACATAGTCGTCGAGGTTGATGCCGAGAGAAGCCATGAAACTCTTCGGGGTGTATTCCTTGCCTTCGTAGGTGAACTTCTCAGGACACTTGCCCAGATAGGCATCGAGGATGCCCTGCAGACCATTCTTCCATGCGTTGCTGATCTTCTTGGCGTCGCTCTTGGCGATAGCAGCCACATAGGGCTCGAGCAGCGAGAAGAACTCGTTGAAGTTGTTCAGCGAATCACCATAAAGAGAGCCAGGGAAAGGCATGATACCCTGCGGAACGATGCCGTGGGTCTTCATGGTGGCCAGCACGTCTTCAGCCGAACCGCCCTGTGCAAACTGACAGTCGCCGTGGAAGCGAACCACCTGGATGGCGCGTTCCATATAGGTCTTGTTGGCAACGAACGACTCGTCGAGGTCGTAGGTCTTGCCAGTAGCCTTCAGAATTTCGGCCTCGAAGTAGGACAGGGTAGAGTAGTCCCAACAGGTACCCGAGCGGTTCTGGTCCTTGATGCTGGTGATGGGATTCTCCTTCACGATGGTGAATACAGGCTTGTTGTCAGCCTTCTTCTCAGTCTCCTGAGCTTGTGCGCCGATGGCAAACATGCCAACAAACGCGAGTGCAAAAATCTTTCTCATTGTTTTTTTATTTTGTGATTAAATTTGTTTTCTTTAATGGGGCCTATAGGTCTTATAGGTCTTATGGGGCTTATGAGCCCAGCTCCTCGGGATGATAAGGTATTCTCTTTTCTCCCAGGAAACGGCAACCGTCCTTCGTTATCAGCAGGTCATCCTCAATACGAATGCCGCCAAAGTCCTTGTAGGTCTCCAGCAGGTCGAAGTTCAGGAAGTCCTTACAGTGGCCGCTGGCCTTCCACTCGTCGATGAGGGCGGGAATGAAGTAGATGCCAGGCTCGTCGGTAACAACAAAACCTTCCTGCAGACGGCGTCCCATACGCAGACAATTGGTACCGAACTGTTCGAGGTTGGGGCGTGTCTCTTCGTCGAAGCCCACATAGATCTGTCCCAGACCTTCCATGTCGTGCACGTCCATACCCATCATGTGGCCCAGACCGTGAGGCAGGAACATGGCGTGGGCACCGGCTCTCACAGCCTCATCCACATCGCCTTTCATGAGACCAAGCTCCTTCAGGCGTTCGGTCATGCGTCGGCAAACGGCAAAGTGAACGTCGGCATATTTCACGCCAGGCTTGGCTACCTCGAGAACATAGTCGTGACATTCCTCCACGATGCGGTAGATCTCCAGTTGCTTCTGGGTGAAACGGCCGCTGACAGGCATCGTACGGGTATTGTCTGAGCAATAGTCGTCAAGCTCGCATCCGGCATCACAGAGTGCCAGTCTTCCTGCTTCCAACGGACTGTCGGAGGGAGAGCCGTGCATGATCTCACCATGCTGTGTGAAGATGGTGGCAAAAGATACACCCTGGGCCAGCGAACGGGCAATGCCGTCCACTTGTCCGCCAATGTAGCGTTCGGTGACGCCTGGGGCAATCAGTTTCTGTGCTGTGGTGTGCATCGTATAGCCAACGTTGCAGGCCCGCTCAATGGCTTCAATCTCCTGTTGCTCCTTGGTAGAGCGCATCTTGACAACAGCCTTGATAAGGTCCAGCGAGGCTTTCTCCTTCTGCTGCGAAGGATGGATGCCCAGCAGATCCATGATCTGAATCTTCGTGTCAAAACGATAGGGAGGGAGGAAATGCATTAATTGACAATTTGACAATTGACAATTGACTATTTCCTTTAGCTTTGCCATCGGAGCGGTCTTGGTGACACCCACCTCGGCAGCCAGGTCGGCAACCGATGGCGTGTAGCCCATCCAGACGATATCCTCTACGTCAATATCGTCACCCAGAAGCCACTCTTCGTCGATGTCAATATCGATGACACCCACCAGACCGTCACGGTGCTGGCCGAAGAAATACAGGAATGATGAGTCCTGACGCATGGGTGAATAGGCGTTGGCAGGGTAGTTGGCTGGCGACTCGTTGTTACCGAACAGTATGATAACTCCCTTACCTACAAGCTTTTTCAGCTCCGCTCTTCTGCGAATATATGTGTCTTTATCAAACATGATTGCGATTGTTAATTATTAGCGACTGCAAAGATACGAAAAATATATTAAAAACAAAGACGAAATAACAAAAAAAGTGTTACCTTTGCACCCGTTAACAATGGAACGGCTAGGAAGAGACACGGGATTGGTGCTGGAAGGCGGTGGTATGCGAGGCGTCTTCACCAGTGGTGTGCTCGATGCTTTTATGAAGCACAATGTGTGGTTTCCCTATGTTGTTGCTGTGTCGGCAGGCGCCTGCAACGGCATGAGTTACATGAGCCAACAGCCCCGTAGAGCCCGCTATTCCAATATTGATGCTCTACGCAAATATGGCTATATCTCGCTGAAGCATTTGCTGATTCACGGCAGCATCTTTGATCCCAACATTCTTTACGAGCGACTGCCCAACGAGATTGCGCCTTTCGACTATGAAGCCTATGGTCAGAATCCCGCAACCTTCGAGATGGTTACCACCAACTGTCTGACCGGACGTGCCGAATATCTTAGTGAGAAACATGATCGTCGAAGGATGATGGCTATCGTCAGGGCCAGCAGTTCTCTCCCTTATGTCAGTAAGATTACGATGGTCGATGACATTCCGATGCTGGATGGCGGTATTGTTGACTCTATCCCTGTGGAACATGCTGTGGCTACTGGACACCCGCTCAACGTAGTGGTGATGACGCGAAATGCGGGTTACCGCTCTACTGAGCGAGACGTCAAACAGCCGCGATTCATCTACAATCATTATCCCCGCTTGCGCGTAGCGTTGAGTCGGCGTGTCGAGGCATATAACCGTCAGCTGGAACTTGTGGAACGGATGGAGAAATGGGGTGAGATCATTGTTATCCGTCCACAAAAGCCGATGGAAGTGGACCGTATCTGTCGCGACACAGACAAATTGGAGCGTCTCTACGAAGAAGGTTTTGCAGAGGGCGAACGCTTCTGTGAACGTTATTGTTTATTAAGATAATTTTTTACAATGAGAATAGATATTATCACCGTTTTGCCCGAGATGTTAGAGGGCTTTGTTCACGAGTCGATTTTGGCACGTGCTGAGAAGAAAGGACTGGCAGAGATACGCCTTCACAACCTTCGTGATTACACACTTGACAAGTGGCGTCGCGTTGATGACTATCCCTATGGAGGTAGTGCCGGTATGGTGATGCAATGTGAACCTATAGACCGTTGTATCACGGCTCTGAAACAGGAGCGTAATTATGATGAAGTTATCTTTACATCACCTGATGGCGAACGCTTCGACCAGCACATTGCTAACGAACTGTCATTGAAGGGTAATCTCATCATTCTTGCGGGACATTATAAAGGTATCGACCAGCGAGTGCGCGATCATCTTATTACACGTGAGTTGTCCATCGGTGACTTCGTGCTGACAGGAGGCGAACTTGTTGCAGCAATGATAGCTGATGCTGTTGTCAGGGTGGTTCCGGGTGTTATTGGTGACGAGCAGAGCGCCTTGAGCGACTGTTTCCAGGATGATCTTCTGGCAGCGCCCATCTATACCCGTCCTGCCGACTATAAAGGATGGAAGGTACCTGATATTCTGCTTAGCGGTAACGAGGCTAAGATTCGTAACTGGGAACTGGAACAGGCCCTTGAGCGAACGCGTCGCTTACGTCCTGATTTATTGGAAAAATGACGCCACATTTTATTTTTATATAAAATATATTTGGAAAACATTTGGCTCGTTCTATTTTTTTTGTTATCTTTGCACGGAATTTCTATGAATCATACAAAACAATTAAATAATACATTTTAGATTATGTCACAAATTACTGGACGCATTTCTCAGATTATCGGTCCTGTCATTGACGTTTATTTCGACGTGAAGGACCTGGATGCGGAGAAGGTGCTACCCAAAATCCATGAGGCCCTTCGTATTGATCGTGGCGACGGACGTGAACTGATTGCTGAGGTGCAGCAGCACATTGGCGAGGATACTGTTCGTTGTGTAGCTATGGACAATACCGACGGTCTTCATCGCGGGTTGGAAGCCATTCCCGTGGGTTCGCCCATACTGATGCCCTCAGGCGACCAGATCAAGGGTCGCATGCTCAACGTGATAGGACAGCCAATTGATGGTATGAATCAGCTTGATATGGCTGGAGCCTATCCTATTCACCGTGAGGCTCCTACGTTTGAGGATCTTTCCACGAAGAAGGAGATTCTGGCAACAGGTATCAAAGTGATTGACCTGCTGGAGCCTTATCTGAAAGGTGGTAAGATTGGTCTGTTTGGAGGTGCCGGTGTGGGTAAGACGGTGCTGATCATGGAGCTGATCAACAACATCGCCAAAGGTCACAACGGTTTCTCGGTGTTTGCCGGAGTAGGAGAGCGCACCCGTGAAGGTAACGACCTGATTCGCGAAATGATTGAGAGCGGTGTTATCCGCTATGGCGAGAAGTTCCGCAAGGCAATGGACGAAGGCAAATGGGACCTGAGTCTTGTTGACCCCGAGGAATTGAAGAAGAGTCAGGCAACACTTGTTTACGGTCAGATGAATGAGCCACCAGGTGCACGTGCATCAGTTGCCCTGTCGGGACTTACTGTTGCCGAAGGTTTCCGCGATGGCGGTGGCAAGGATGGCCAGGCTGCCGATATCCTGTTCTTCATTGACAACATCTTCCGTTTCACTCAGGCAGGCTCTGAGGTATCAGCCCTTTTGGGACGCATGCCTTCGGCTGTGGGTTACCAGCCTACGCTGGCCTCTGAAATGGGAACGATGCAGGAGCGTATCACCTCAACGAAGAAAGGATCAATTACCTCAGTACAGGCTGTATATGTGCCTGCTGATGACTTGACGGACCCCGCACCAGCTACGACATTTACCCACCTGGATGCTACGACGGTGCTTGACCGAAAAATTGCAGAGCTTGGTATTTATCCTGCTGTTGACCCTCTGGGATCGACCTCGCGTATCCTTGATCCACTGATTGTTGGTAAGGAGCACTATGATTGTGCACAGCGTGTGAAGGAGATACTGCAGCGCTACAAGGAGTTGCAGGATATCATTGCTATTCTGGGTATGGACGAGCTTTCGGATGAGGATAAACTGACCGTGAACCGTGCACGTCGTGTGCAGCGTTTCCTGAGTCAGCCATTCTCTGTGGCAGAGCAGTTCACAGGTCTGCCTGGTGTGATGGTTCCTATCGAAGATACCATCAAGGGCTTCAATGCCATTCTTGACGGTGAGGTGGATGACCTGCCTGAGCAGGCATTCCTCAACGTGGGTACCATTGAAGATGCAAAGGCCAAGGCCAAGAAACTGTTGGAGGCTGCGAAGGGGTAATTCAATTGATAATTGACAATTGATAATAGAGGATTATGCTGAAGCTGAAGATCGTTTCGCCCGAAAGGGTAGAGTATGAGGGTGATGTCGAGCAGGTAAAAGTGCCCGGTACGCTGGGTATCTTTGAAATACTGACCGACCACGCACCGATTATTTCGTCACTCGAAAAGGGACTTGTTGAATACAAGACAGCACAAGGTGAAAACCGCTCGCTCCAGATTCTTGGTGGCTTCGTAGAAGTACAGAAGAATGTTGTGAGCCTGTGCGTGGAGATTAAAGAGTAACTGAATATGATTAACTTTAACAAACTGATTAGCAGATATATATGGATCGGACTTACCATTAGTGTTTTACTGATGGCAGTTGCCTATGCTGGCTTAACACTGGCAGGGACTCTGCAGCATGCTGTTGCCAATGTCCTTATCGGGTTCTGCTTCTACATGTTTGTTACATTAGCCGAGGCTTTTGTGTGGCGTCATGTGGCTTCAACCTCACCTGACAGTCTGCCCACCTTCTTCATGGGAGTGTCGGGAGTACGTCTCATGTTGGCTCTGGCAGTCATGTTCGTTTACTATCTGGTGGTAGGTCGCGATGCTATGCTGCCGTTCTTCTTGGTATTTGCTGTATTCTATATCGCTCAACTGATTCACCACAGCTACTTCTTCTCACACGTGTCCCGTTTGGCGGATGATTCTCTTAACTGATTATACCTATTTTATATAGATAATGAAACTGATAAAGTCACTTTTACTACTGATGGTCGTGGCCCTTGCGCCGATGCAGTTGCATGCTGAAGAGCAGAAGCAACAGAAGGAGCTGGACATACCGGAGATTGTGCTGGAGCATTTGGCTGATGCCTACGAGTGGCACATCGCCACCCATGAGGGTAAGCACATCAGCGTTCCTCTGCCTATCATCATCCGTAGCAAGAATACCGGTGAGTGGCACTTTTGTACGGCTCATAGTCTGCCTGAAGGTTTCTTCTTTGATGCTGAGCATCACGGTAAGATCTATGAGCGCATGCCCGACGGCACTACCGTACGGCCCATAGACCTGAGTATCACCAAGACGGTGGCTCAGATATGGATCGTGGTCATCGTACTTATTGTTATCTTCCTGTCGTGTGCCCGTTGGTACAAACGTCATAACGTAAGAAAGGATGCGCCAGGCGGATTTGTCGGAGCTATCGAGATGACCGTTATGATGATTCATGACGACCTCATCAGACCTTCTGTGGGCGAGCGCCATTACAAGCACTTTGCTCCCTATCTTCTGACCGTGTTTTTCTTTATCCTCACGTGTAACCTCATCGGACTGATACCTGTCTTCCCAGGTGGTGCCAACGTGACGGGTAATATCAACATCACGCTGTTCCTGGCTGTATGCACCATGCTGGCCATTAACCTCTTTGGTAACAAGGAGTACTGGAAGGAGATATTCTGGCCAGAGGTACCTATGTTCCTGAAGGCCTATCCCGCACCTGTGATGCCGGTCATCGAGCTGTTTGGTGTGTTTACCAAGCCCTTTGCTCTGATGATTCGTCTCTTTGCCAACATGATGGCAGGTCACGCTGTGATCCTTTCTTTCACATGCGTCATTTTCCTTGGTTGGTCTATGGGTGTCGGTTTCGGACTGGGATTGAATGCGTTCAGCATCATCATGCTGCTCTTTATGAATTGTCTTGAGTTGCTGGTGGCCTTCGTACAGGCCTATGTATTCACGATGCTGAGTGCTGTCTTCATCGGTCTGGCGCACAAGGAACACCATGCAGAATAAGATTAAAAATTAAGAATTAAAGATTATATTTAAGTATTAACAAATAAAACATTAAAACATTATGATTATTTCAACACTTTTGGCCGCTGATGGTCTGGCAAAGCTGGGCTGCGGTCTTGGAGCTGGTATTGCAACGATTGGTGCAGGTTTGGGTATTGGTAAGATTGGTGGCAGCGCTATGGATGCTATCGCCCGTCAGCCAGAGGCTACGAGCAAGATTCAGACCAACATGATTCTGACGTCGGCATTCGTTGAGGGTTGTGCCCTCTTCGCTATTGCTGCTTGCGCATTCCTTATTTAATCTTAAACAACGTAGCAAATGGAATCACTCCCATCAATACTCACGCCCGATCTAGGACTGCTGTTCTGGATGCTTTTGGCGTTCTTGGTGGTCTTTGGTGTTCTTGCTAAGTTTGGCTTCCCCGTCATCACTAAGATGGTCGAGGAGCGAAAGCAGTTTATAGACGACAGTCTGCGCAAGGCACATGAAGCCTCGGAGCGCTTAGAGAACATCAAGCAGGAAGGCGAGGCCATCCTGCAGGAGGCCCGTGAGAAACAGGCTCAGATGCTGAAGGAAGCCACCGAGACGCGCGATGCCATCGTAGAGAAAGCCCAGGAGAAAGCCCGCGAGGAGGGTGCTCGTCTGCTTGGTGAGGCCAAGGCCGAGATTGAGCAGGAAAAGCAGGCCGCCATCGCTGACATCCGCAAGCAAGTAGCTGCGCTGAGCGTCGAGATTGCCGAGAAAGTCTTAAAGCAGAACCTTCAAGGCGATAAGGCTCAGATGGATTTCATCAATCGCATGCTGGATGATGTTGAAAAGCAGTAACAGTCTGATTTTAGTCTTTAATCTTTAAACGTAAAACGCAAAACGCAATACTTTAAACTTTATGGATATAGGAATCATTTCGGTCCGTTACGCTAGGGCGTTACTGAAGAGTGCCCTCGAACAAAAACTTGATGAACAAGTGTATCAGGAGATGCAACTGCTGGCCAAGTGTTTTGTTGAGGTACCTGAGTTGCGCCGTACAATAGACAATCCCATGCTGTCGAAAGATACAAAAGGACAACTGCTGCAGACCGCTATCGGTGGCAAGAAAGCCTCGTCGCTTTCTCAGGCATTTGTCGTGCTTGTGCTCAAAGAGAACCGCGAGGATATGATTCAGTTCATTGCTAATTCCTACGTCACTCTCTATCGTCAGCAAAAGAACATCATCCGTGGAAAACTGACCACCGCTGTGGCTGTCTCTCCTGCCACTGAACAGAAGATGCGCCAGATGGTGGAAAGCAAGACTAAAGGTACTGTGGAGTTTGAGACAGAAGTAAACCCCGACATCATTGGCGGTTTTATTCTGGAGTATGACACTTTTCGTATGGACGCTAGTGTCAAGTCAAAGCTCAATAACATTCTACAATCACTAAAGAAATAGCGTCATAACGATACATTGTTATAACGTGATAACGAAAAAAGAAAGAAAATGTCAGATAAAATTAAACCAAGCGAAGTCAGTCAAGTGCTGCTCGACCAGCTAAAGGGTATCTCTGATGCTCAACAGTTTGACGAAGTGGGTACTGTGCTTACCGTCAGCGACGGTGTGGCTCGTATTTACGGTCTGCGTAATGCAGAGGCCAACGAGTTGCTGGAGTTTGAGAACGGCACAATGGCTATCGTGATGAACCTCGAGGAAGACAACGTGGGTTGTGTGCTGCTGGGTACCACGTCGGGCATCAAGGAAGGTATGGTGGTGAAGCGCACCAAGCGCATTGCCTCTATCCGCGTGAACGACAACATGCTGGGCCGTGTTATCAACCCACTTGGTCAGGCCATCGACGGTAAGGGCGATATCGACCTGAAAGACTCATTCGAGATGCCTCTGGACCGTAAGGCTCCAGGCGTTATCTATCGTCAGCCCGTGAAGGAGCCACTGCAGACTGGTTTGAAGGCTGTTGACTCGATGATTCCCATCGGTCGTGGCCAGCGTGAGCTGATTATCGGTGACCGCCAGACAGGTAAGACTGCTATTGCCGTTGATACCATTATCAACCAGAAGAGTTTCTACGAGGCAGGCAAACCTGTATATTGTATCTATGTGGCTATCGGTCAGAAAGCCTCTACCGTTGCAGCCCTTGTGCAGACCCTGAAGGAGCATGGCGCTATGCCTTACACCATCATCGTGGCTGCTACTGCTGCCGATCCCGCTGCTATGCAGTACTATGCTCCATTCGCTGGTGCTGCCATCGGTGAGTACTTCCGCGATCGTGGTCTGCCCGCATTGGTAGTTTATGACGACCTGTCAAAGCAGGCTGTGGCCTACCGTGAGGTGTCTCTGATTCTGCGTCGTCCCTCTGGTCGTGAGGCTTATCCTGGTGACGTGTTCTATCTGCACTCTCGTTTGCTGGAGCGTGCTGCCAAGATGAACGAACAGCAGGAGGTGGCTGAGCAGATGAACGACCTGCCCGAGTGCATGAAAGGTCATGTGAAGGGTGGGGGATCACTCACCGCTCTACCTATCATCGAGACACAGGCTGGTGACGTGTCGGCTTACATCCCCACCAACGTGATTTCAATTACCGATGGTCAGATATTCTTGGAGAGTGACCTCTTCAACCAGGGCTTCCGTCCTGCCATCAACGTAGGTATCTCCGTATCTCGTGTGGGTGGTTCAGCACAAATCAAGTCCATGAAAAAGGTGGCTGGTACGTTGAAGATTGACCAGGCACAGTATCGTGAGCTTGAGGCCTTCTCAAAGTTCTCAAGTGACATGGATGCTGTGACAGCAATGACGCTGGACCGTGGTCGTAAAAACAACCAGCTGCTCATTCAGCCACAGTATAGCCCTATGCCCGTAGGCGAGCAGGTGGCTATCCTCTATTGTGGTGTACATGGTCTGATGCGCGATGTGCCCATTGATAAGGTCCGCCAGTGTCAGGATCAGTTCCTTGAGAAACTGCGTACCGTTGCTCCTGAGGTTATCGCTACGCTGGGTAGCGGCAAGATTGACGATGAGACGACCGCCAAGATTGAAGCTACGATGGCTGATATCGCAGGCACTTACAAATAAGCTAAAAGTAACAAGTGAATAATTTGCTACCGCTATGCCAAGTTTGAAAGAAATCAAAGGCCGTATTGCCTCAGTCAACAGCACACGAAAGATTACCAGTGCCATGAAGATGGTGGCTTCATCGAAGCTGCATCATGCTCAGGTAGCTATCCAGAATATGCTGCCCTACGAGACCATGCTGGAACATATCTTGAAGTCGTTCTTGGCAGCCGAGGTCGGAGCTCAGACTATTTACGACCAGGAACGTCCTGTGAAGCGTGTTGCGTTGGTGGTCTTCAGCAGCAACTCTTCTTTGTGTGGCGGTTTCAATAGCAACGTCATCAAGATGATGACAAATGCGGTTAAGGAGTTATCTGAGCATCTTGGCGCAGAGAATGTGGAGATTTATCCCATTGGTCGCAAAGTGACTGAGAAAGCCCGCAAGTTAGGCTATATTGTGAATGGTGATCGTAGTGAGATGATTGACCATCCCAATGCCAAACAATGCATTGAACTTGCTATGGAACTGGGCAAACGTTTTGCCAACGGTGAAATCGATAGGGTAGAGCTCATCTATCATCACTTCAAGAGTGCCGGTTCACAGATTCTGACTAATAAGACTTTCCTGCCTATTGATGTGGAGAGTGAGTTGGAACGCGACCATGAACGTGACCTGACATCGAATGTGGTGACAAAGAAAGCTCAGGACTACCTGAAGAAGAATCGTCGTCAACGTAAAATTGAGAATGAAGAGGTGAAACCATTGAATGACAACTTCATCGTGGAACCCGATATGACTACCGTTCTGACGCAGCTTCTTCCTAAGTTGGCCCACCTGATGGTTTATACGGCTTTGCTCGACAGTATAGCCTCTGAGCATGCTGCCCGTATGGTGGCTATGCAGACGGCTACTGATAATGCCGACGAGCTGTTGCGACAACTGAATCTTCAGTATAACAAGAGCAGACAACAGGCCATCACGAGCGAACTGCTTGATATTGTCGGAGGATCGGTTAACAACTAAACAAAAGAATGGGCCTGGCAAACGTCGGGCTCATTCTTTATTAAACGTATTTCATTATGACACAACAAGAAGATATCAGACAGGCCATTGAGGTGATGCGAAAGGGTGGGGTGATCCTCTATCCTACAGACACCATCTGGGGTATTGGTTGTGATGCCACCAATGAAGAGGCTGTCAGAAGGGTCTATCAGATCAAGCAACGCGATGACTCTAAGGCACTTATCTGTTTGGTAGATAGTGATGCCAGACTGCAAAGATACGTCAGGAATGTTCCCGATGTAGCTTGGCAACTCATTGACTGCATTGACAAACCAACAACGCTGATACTTGACAATGCCGTCAACCTGGCACCAAATCTGATAGCTGAAGACGGTTCTATCGGTATTCGCATTACACAGGAAGCTTTCTCTAAAGAACTTTGTTTCCGTTTCCAGAAAGCTATTGTATCGACATCGGCAAACATCAGTGGAGAGCCTGCTGCTCAGAACTATCGTAATATTGATCCTAAAATCATCGAACAGGTAGATTATGTGTGCTGGACGCGTCGTCAGGAACACAAGCCACACGATCCAAGTCGTATCATCAAGCTATCGTCCGACGGTACTGTTAAGATTATCCGATAGTTTTCTTATTAATCATAAAGAATCAGGTGATGAAGTTTTTGCTTCACCACCTGATTTCTTTTAAACAATCTTTTACCTATATTCGATTTTCTGTGTTGATCTAAATAATGCTTACACGATGCCCTGAGCGGGCATCATTGTGTAAACCTTGGCTTCGCCGAGCTTACACGATGCCCTGAGCCATCATGGCCTTGGCAACCTTCATGAAGCCGGCAACGTTAGCACCCTTCACGTAGTTGATATAACCGTCGGGCTGAGTACCGTACTTCACGCAGTTCTCGTGAATGTCGTTCATGATGCGCTTCAGGTAGTCATCAACTTCCTTAGCGGTCCAGCTCAGACGCTCAGAGTTCTGTGACATCTCAAGACCAGAAACCGATACACCACCAGCGTTAGAAGCCTTACCAGGAGCGTAGAGAATCTTAGCATCCTGGAAGATCTTGATGGCCTCGGGGAGTGAAGGCATGTTAGCACCCTCAGCAACGGCAATCACACCATTCTTCACTAGAGCGGCAGCCTCGTCACCGTTGATCTCGTTCTGCGTAGCACAGGGGAGGGCGATGTCAGCCTTCTCATACCAAGGACGCTTGCCCTCGTAGTACTTAGCTGTAGGATACTCCTCAACATACTCCTTAATACGTCCGCGCTCTACGTTCTTCAGCTCCATGATATAATCAAGCTTCTCGCGTGTGATGCCATCGGGATCGAAAATGTAACCATCAGAATCTGACATGGTCATGGGGATAGCACCCAGCTGCAGACACTTCTCGGCAGCATACTGAGCCACGTTACCAGCACCAGAGATCAGCACTTTCTTACCCTTCAGTTCGATGCCACGAGTAGCAAGCATAGAGGTCAGGAAGTAAACGGTACCGTAACCAGTAGCCTCAGGACGGATCAGCGAACCTCCGAAGGGGATACCCTTACCGGTGAGCACACCCTGGAACTGGTGAGTGAGCTTCTTGTACTGTCCGAACAGATAGCCAACTTCACGACCACCAACACCGATGTCACCAGCGGGAACGTCCTCATCAGGACCAATCACGCGATAGAGTTCGTTCATGAATGCCTGGCAGAAACGCATCACCTCAGCGTCGCTCTTACCACGGGGTGAGAAGTCAGAACCACCCTTGGCACCACCCATAGGCAGAGTTGTCAGAGAGTTCTTGAATGTCTGCTCAAAAGCGAGGAACTTCAGGATACCCAGGTTCACAGACTTGTGATAACGGAGACCGCCTTTGTACGGGCCAATGGCATTGTTGTGCTGGATACGATAACCCATGTTGGTCTGTATGTTGCCTTTGTCGTCAACCCATGTTACACGGAACTCTAAAACGCGATCGGGAATGCAAAGACGCTCAATGAGATTGCTCTTTTCAAACTCGGGGTGTTTGTTGTATTCTTCTTCAATAGTGGGAAGAACTTGACTCACGGCCTGGATGTACTCCGGCTCATTGGGGAATCTCTGCTTGAGGTTCTCAACTACTTGTGCAGCATTCATAACTTTTACCTTAAAATTAAATAATGTATAAGAACTATATAATTGTTATCGAAACAATGTTTTTACTTACCAATTGTAATTTTAACAATGTATTTTGTTTTAATTCGATGCAAAATTACTCACTTTTGTTTATTTGTGCAACTTTTTTTTCTATTTTCTTCCATAATTTTATTTACGACCACAAATATCTTGATTTATGTCAACTGAAAGAAATAAAACATAGGAATATTTATTCGAAATGACACCAATATTATTACTCATTAAAAAGAAATGTTGTTTTTGAGTGGAATCGGCATTATGATAAATAGGAGATTATAACAATCTCGTTTAACAAAGTTTAAGTTGACTATTATTAAACTTTAAAAAAGAAATCGTTATCTTTGCACTCAAGTTGAAGTTTTGCGCAATTTGTGTTTTATAATACAGTTACTTTGCACATTATTTATATATAATACTGTTGTTTTGCACATTATTTATTTTATAATATAACAAATTATGAACGACAACAAAGTTATGAACATGGCAGCGGATAATATTCGTATCCTCGCTGCTTCAATGGTTGAAAAAGCAAAGTCTGGTCATCCTGGTGGCGCTATGGGCGGTGCTGATTTCATTAACACCCTGTATTCAGAATTCCTTGTCTATGATCCCGAGAATCCCGCATGGGAAGGCCGCGACCGTTTCTTCCTTGATCCTGGTCACATGGCTCCAATGCTGTACAGTCAGCTGGCTCTCATTGGCAAGTACACGCTGGAAGACCTGAAGAATCTGCGTCAATGGGGTTCTGTGACTCCTGGTCACCCTGAGCGTGAGATTGAGCGCGGCATTGAGAACACCTCTGGTCCCCTTGGTCAGGGTCATACCTTTGCTGTCGGTGCTGCTATCGCCGCTAAGTTCCTGAAGGCTCGTCTGGGTGACGTGATGAACCAGACCATCTACGCTTACATCTCAGACGGTGGCGTACAGGAGGAGATTTCTCAGGGTGCTGGCCGTATTGCCGGAAACCTGGGTCTTGACAACCTGATCATGTTCTACGATGCCAACGACATTCAGCTTTCTACCCGTACCGAAGTTGTGACCTGTGAGGATACAGCCAAGAAGTACGAGGCTTGGGGCTGGTATGTGCAGAAGATCAACGGTAACGATGTTGACGAGATTCGCAAGGCTATCAAGAATGCTCAGGCAGAGACAGAGCGTCCCAGCCTGATTATCGGTCATTGTATTATGGGTAAAGGTGCCCGCAAGGCTGATAACAGCAGCTACGAGAGCAACTGCGCTACCCACGGTGCTCCTCTCGGTGGCGATGCCTATATCAACACGATGAAGAACCTGGGTGCTGATCCTGAGAATCCCTTCCAGATCTTCCCAGAGGTACAGGCTCTCTACGCTAAGCGTGCTGAGGAACTGAAGAAGATTGTTGCTGAGCGCTATGCTGCCAAGGCTGCTTGGGCAAAGGCAAATCCTGAGAAGGCTGCCCAGCTCGAGGAGTGGTTCAGCGGTAAGGCTCCCAAGATCGACTGGAGCAAGGTTGAGCAGAAGGCTGGCAGCGCTACCCGTAGTGCTTCTGCCGCTGTTTTGGGTCAGCTGGCTGAGCAGGTGCCCAACATGATCTGCGCTTCTGCCGACCTGTCTAACTCTGACAATACCAACGGCTTCCTGAAGAAGACTCACGACATCGTGAAGGGTGACTTCTCTGGTGCCTTCTTCGAGGCAGGTGTGGCTGAGCTGACCATGGCTTGCTGCTGCATCGGTATGGCTCTGCACGGTGGTGTCATCCCCGCTTGCGGTACCTTCTTCGTATTCTCTGACTACATGAAGCCCGCTGTTCGTATGGCTGCTCTCATGGAGCTGCCCGTGAAGTTCATCTGGACGCACGATGCCTTCCGTGTTGGTGAGGATGGTCCTACCCACGAGCCTGTTGAGCAGGAGGCACAGATTCGTCTGATGGAGAAACTGAAGAACCACCACGGCAAGAACTCTGTATTGGTTGTTCGTCCTGCAGATGCTGAGGAAACCACCGTTTGCTGGCGCATGGCTATGGAGAACGTTGATACGCCTACGGCACTCATCTTCTCTCGTCAGAACATCGAGATGCTGCCCGAGGGCAACGACTACAACCAGGCTACCAAGGGTGCTTACGTTGTGGCTGGCTCAGACGAGAACTACGACGTCATCCTGCTGGCTTCTGGCTCAGAGGTTTCTACCCTGGAGGCAGGCGCTACCCTACTCCGTCAGGACGGTATCAAGGTACGTGTAGTAAGCGTTCCGTCAGAAGGTCTATTCCGCTCACAGTCAAAGGATTATCAGCAGCAGATATTGCCCGCTGGCAAGAAGAAGTTCGGCTTGACCGCTGGTCTGCCCGTGAACCTCGAAGGCTTGGTTGGTGCCGACGGTACCGTATGGGGTCTGGAGAGCTTCGGCTTCTCTGCTCCTTACAAGGTGTTGGACGAGAAGCTCGGCTTCACAGGTCAGAACGTTTACGAACAGGTGAAGAAGCTGCTTGCTTAATTGACAATTGATGATTGACAATTATGGAAGTTAAGACTATAGGCATTGCCAGCGACCACGCTGGCTTTGCCTTAAAACAGTTCGTAAAGAAGTATCTTGAGGAGAAGGGATACGCGTATAAGGACTACGGTACCTATACGGAGGACTCTTGCGACTACAGCGACTTCGGACATGCATTGGCACGTGGTATCGAGGCTGGCGAGGTGTTCCCAGGTATTGCCATCTGTGGCAGCGGCGAGGGCATCAACATGACGCTCAACAAGCACCAGTCAATACGTGCCGGACTGTGCTGGATTCCCGAGATTGCGCACCTCATTCGTCAGCACAACAATGCCAACGTGCTGGTGATGCCAGGACGCTTCATCGACGAGGAAATGGCCCGCAAAATCATGGACGAATACTTCAATACCGAATTTGAGGGTGGCCGCCATCAGAAACGCATCGACAAGATTCCTGTCTGACATTGACAAGATTCCAGTCAAAAACACCTAAACTTTCCTTTAAAAAGCAAAAGAAATCGGCATTTTCTTTTGCTTTTTGCTTGTTTATTTGTACCTTTGCATCCAAAATAGTAAAAAGGAACAAATATGCTTACACTTAAACTCATTACTGAGGAGACCCAACGAGTGATTCGCGGTCTGGAAAAGAAACATTTCAAAGGCGCTAAAGAAGCCATCGACCAGGTGCTGGCCGTTGATAAGAAACGCCGTGAGGCCCAACAGCAACTGGATAAGAACCTGAACGACGCCAAGAAGCTGGCCGCCCAGATTGGTGCCCTGATGAAGCAGGGACAGAAGGCCGAGGCCGATGCTGTGAAGGCTGAGGTTGCAGCCATGAAGGAGACCAACAAACAACTGGAGCAGCAGATGAACGAGGCTCAGGAGGAGATGACTCGTCTGCTCTGTCAGATTCCCAATATCCCCTACGACGAAGTGCCCGAGGGTGCTGCCGCTGAGGACAACCATGTAGTGAAGAGCAATCTGAAGGAATGCACCGAGAGCGATACCGTTGGCAACTGGACGGTGAATCCCAAGCTGTCGGCAGAAGGCTTCACTCCCCTGCCCCACTGGGAACTGGCCAAGAAATACAACCTCATCGACTTCGACCTGGGTGTAAAGATTACGGGTGCCGGATTCCCTGTCTATATCGGCAAGGGTGCCCAGTTGCAGCGTGCCCTCATCAACTTCTTCCTCGCCGAGGCCAACAAGAGCGGTTACACGGAGATCATGCCTCCCACGGTGGTCAACGCCGCCTCTGGCTACGGTACTGGTCAGTTGCCCGATAAGGAGGGTCAGATGTACCACTGCGAGGTTGACGACTTCTATCTCATCCCCACTGCCGAGGTGCCTGTCACCAATATCTATCGCGATGTCATCCTCGATGAGAAAGACCTGCCCATCAAGAACTGTGCCTATACAGAGTGTTTCCGCCGCGAGGCTGGCTCCTATGGCAAGGATGTGCGTGGTCTGAATCGTCTGCACGAGTTCTCAAAGATTGAGATTGTGCGCATCGACAAGCCCGAGCACTCTAAGGAGAGCCACAAGGAGATGCTGGCTCATGTGGAGGGACTGCTGCAGAAGCTCGAACTGCCCTATCGCATCCTGCTGCTCTGTGGTGGTGACCAGAGCTTCACCTCTGCCATCTGCTACGACTTCGAGGTCTATTCAGAGGCTCAGGGCCGTTGGCTCGAGGTTTCTTCAGTCTCTAACTTCGACACCTATCAGGCCAACCGTCTGAAGTGCCGCTATCGCAATAGCGAGACCAAGAAGACTGAGCTCTGCCACACGCTCAATGGTTCGGCACTCGCCCTACCCCGCATCGTGGCAGCCCTGCTGGAGAACAACCAGACAGCAGAGGGCATCCGCATCCCCAAGGCCCTGGTGCCTTACACCGGTTTTGACATTATCAAATAAACTTAAATATTCAAAACAATGAAAATTTCACACATTGAACATCTGGGCATTGCCGTCCAGAGCATCGAAGAGAGTCTGCCGTTCTTTACCGACGTGCTGGGACTGGAGTGTTATGCAACTGAAGTAGTGGAAGACCAGAAAGTGAAGACTGCCTTCCTGAAGTGTGGTGAGGTGAAGCTCGAACTGCTGGAGCCCACATCTCCTGAGAGCACCATCCAGAAGTGGCTCGACAAGGGCAACAAGGGTGTTCACCATGTTGCTTTCTGCATCGAGGATGGCGTGGCCAACGCTCTGGCTGAGGTCAGCGAGAAGGGTGTGCGTCTCATCGACCAGGCTCCCCGCAAGGGTGCTGAGGGTCTGAACATCGCCTTCCTGCATCCGAAGTCCACTGCCGGCGTCCTGACCGAACTTTGTGAACATTAATTTAATTAATCTTATAAGTCCCATAAGACCCATAAGACCCATAAGACTTTTTATAAAAAAAATGAGTAAGCAATTAGAAAAAATCAAACAACTCATCGAGAAGCGCGAACAGGCCCGTCTCGGTGGAGGTGAGAAAGCCATTCAGAAGCAGCACGAGCGCGGCAAATATACAGCCCGTGAGCGCGTGGAGATGCTGCTGGACAAAGGTTCTTTCGAGGAATACGACATGTTCAAGGAGCACCGCTGCCACAACTTCGGCATGGAGAAGAAGCAGTTCCCTGGCGATGGCGTGGTGGCCGGTTCAGGTACCATCGACGGTCGTCTGGTGTTCATCTTTGCACAGGACTTCACCGTTCATGCCGGTTCTCTTTCTGAGACCATGAGCCAGAAGATCTGCAAGGTGATGGATATGGCCATGAAGATGGGTGCTCCCGTCATTGGTATCAACGACTCGGGTGGTGCTCGTATCCAGGAAGGTATCAACGCCCTGGCTGGCTATGCCGAGATCTTCGAGCGCAATATCCTGGCTTCGGGTGTCATTCCTCAGATCTCAGGTATCTTCGGTCCCTGTGCCGGTGGTGCCGTTTACTCCCCTGCCCTCACCGACTTCACCCTGATGATGGAGAACACCTCTTATATGTTCCTCACCGGTCCTAAGGTGGTGAAGACCGTCACGGGCGAGGACATCGACCAGGAGCACCTGGGTGGTGCCTCTGTGCATGCCACGAAGAGTGGTGTGACCCACTTCACGGCCAAGACCGAGGAAGAGGGCATCCAGATGCTGAAGACCCTGCTCTCGTATATCCCCTCCAACAACATGGAGCTGGCTCCCCGCAAGAAGTGCGATGACCCCATCAACCGCATGGAGGACAGCCTGAACGAGATCATCCCCGAGAACCCCAACGAGGCCTACGACATGTACAAGGTCATCGGTGCCGTTGTTGATGATGGCGAGTTCTTCGAGGTACAGCCCAAGTTCGCCAAGAACATCATCGTGGGCTTTGCCCGCTTCAACGGTCAGAGCGTAGGTATCGTGGCCAACCAGCCCTCATGCTATGCTGGTGTGCTCGACGTGAACGCCTCTCGTAAGGGTGCCCGTTTCGTCCGTTTCTGCGACGCCTTCAATATCCCCATCGTGTCGTTGGTCGATGTGCCAGGCTTCCTGCCCGGTACTGGTCAGGAGTACAACGCCGTCATCCTGCACGGAGCCCAGCTGCTCTATGCTTACGGCGAGGCTACCGTACCCAAGATCACCGTCACCCTGCGTAAGTCCTATGGTGGCTCACACATCGTCATGGGTTCCAAGCAGCTCCACACCGACCTCAACTACGCATGGCCCTCTGCTGAGATCGCCGTGATGGGTGCCAGCGGTGCCGCTGCCGTGCTCTATGCCAAGGAAGCCAAGGCTAAGAAAGAGGCTGGCGAGGATGTCAAGGCCTTCATCGCCGAGAAGGAGGACGAGTACAACGAGCTCTTTGCCAATCCTTATCAGGCAGCCAAGTATGGCTACATCGACGATGTGATTGAGCCTCGCAACACCCGCTTCCGCATCTGCCGTGCCCTGGCCCAGCTCGCCACCAAGCGCGATGCCCTGCCCGCCAAGAAGCATGGTAACATACCGATGTAATTCAAACTTATAAGACCTATAAGTCTCATAAGACCTATAAGAATCATAAGACAGAAATTATGAAGAAAAACGAAGTATATGCTGCCATCGCCCTTGCATTGCACGAGCACTTAGGCAACAACGTTCACGACGTGGAGCCCGGCTTTATCACCATTGCCGAGCATCCCACGCAGTGGAACGGTTATGCCCTCACCATGACAGCCCATCCTTAAATCAAACGACACATGAAAGAATACAAATATACCATCAACGGAACAAAGTATGAAGTGGCCGTTGGCGATATTGATGAGAACATCGTGACCGTCACCGTCAATGGTGAAGAGTACAATGTGGAAATGGAGAAACAGCCCGAGCCCGAGAAGAAAAAGCCCGTGCTGGGTAAGCCCGCCACCGCCGAGGCTGCTGACAACGGCACCCCCGCTGCCGACAAAGCCTCTGTCAACAAGGCCAATGCCATCAAGGCCCCTCTGCCTGGCGTCATCACCGACATCCAGGTCTCTGTGGGCGACGAGGTGAACGTTGGCGACACTGTCATCGTCCTCGAAGCCATGAAGATGGCCAACAACCTGCAGGCCGAGAAAGCCGGCAAGGTCACCGCCATCTGCGTCAAGGTTGGCGAGAGCGTCATGGAAGACGATGCCCTCGTGGTTATCGAGTAACCTCTCTTTTCAATACAACAAAAGAGGATGTACCTTTCACAAGTGCATCCCCTTTTTCGTTTTTGGAGTTCCTAATTTTGGAGTTTAGGAGTTTAGGAATTTAACGGGAGTTATCGGGAGTTAACAGGCTTTCAGCCTGTGGAGTTATCGGACAATAGTTTTTGCTGCAGATGGGGTGCACACAGAGTATCGTCCGTTCGCTCCAGCTCTGCTGGCTTTTACAAAGCGTAGCGACTAAAAGAACTTCTCGAGCCGCAGGCTCGTTAACTTCGCCAACGCAGTTGGCTAACTCCCGTTAACTCCCTTTCCGATTAGGAGTTTCGGAGTTTAGGAGTGTAGACGATAGACTTGCTGATCTCCGCGGCGGTAGCAAACTCTACACTCTACACTCTACACTCTAAACTATACACTCTACACTCTACACTCGCTTAAGGCTCTTCAGGCTCCACGGGCGTCAGACCGCCGCCACCTGAGCTGCTAGAGCTTTCGCCGGGCTCCACGTTCTTGTACTCGCGTACGCGTACGCCACGGGTCATTTCCTGAACGGTCTTGCCGCCTGCCTCGCGACTGGTGATGGGCTGGAACAGCACGC
>CAMVDU010000028.1 GCA_947166345.1 uncultured Prevotellaceae bacterium | reverse complement strand
ACCAAGGACCCCCACCATGTCAAGGTGATACTCTAACCAACTGAGCTATGCCGACAGAAACAGGGTGCATTCTGAAAATGCGGTGCAAAGGTAATGTTTTTTTTTGAAACCACCAAATTATTTGGACAAAAACTGTCTCGCGAACTCTATCAGCGAGTCCCTACCCTTCTGGAAGTCCTCATCGGTCTGTTGTACGAAGTAATCGGGATCGATACCAAACTCCATGGGCTGTTTGTTGGCATCATATAAGGGCACGGCAGAGAAACGCACAGTCCAACCGTTAGGCAGACTGCTGGTGAAAGGCATACCAGCACCACCACCCGTATGATCGCCTATAATGGTCACCTGAGGCAACGATTTCATATACATCACAAACTCGTTGGCTGCCGAGAACACATGACGGTTGGTAAGCACCACGACGGGCTTCTGCCATCGGACGTTCTTGGCAGGCTCCAAATAGCGCGGTTCCATCGATGAAAAGTCGTTATGTGCCTTGCCTGTCTTATGTTGTATATAACCCACCAACGTCTTCTCGTTCGTGAAGCGCGCCGCCAGTTTCTCCACATTCGTCAGATCGCCGCCACCATTCTCACGGATATCGATGATCAGTCCCCTACAAAGCATCATATGAAAGAGCACCTCGTCAATATTACCATTGCCGATAGGCGACGAGAAGCTCTCATAACGCACGTAACCAATATTGTCATCCAAGATACGATAACGCAGTCCAGAGGCAATCTTATAGTCGGTACCCATATAACGACGGTAGAGCGAGTCGCTGAAATTCATAGGATAGTCCTCATACCACGACCAGTAGCGACCAAGGTTGTGGGCTGCCGACAGGTTCACGTGTCCGTCGCGCAATTCAGCAAGCATATCGGTAAGCACCTCGAAGAGCTGCAGGTCCGACATATCCCCGTTCACGCGTACCTTATACTTATTATAGACAGCATTCCAGTCAAGTCCATAAGCCTCGTGCTTATAGTCCAGGAAGCAGTAGTGCTCGTCTATCATCTTCCACAACGCCTCGAGGTTACCCTGTGGGGTATCCTCAAACTGTTCCTCGTCAACGCACGAGCCTAATAGTAATAGAGTAAAAAGGTAAAAGGGTAAAAGGACTATCGCCTTTACCTTGTGCAGCCTATCATATAAAAAGAACTTCTTCACTTTTTCTATTTTTACTTTTTTTACCTTTTTTACTATTTGCCATTTCACCTTTTCAAAACGACTCCCACAAGGAACCGATGGGAATAGACGTGTTGTTTCAGGTTGTTGACACTCAGCTGCTGGTAGTCGCCCAGATAGCCGATTGTCAACATGGTTGAACGCCCAATATCATAGCCGAGGGTCAGCTGCTGACGGAAATAAGGAGCTGAGACAAAGGTCGTGGGTACCACGTTATGGTCATAGTTACCCAACGAGAACATCTCGTAGTATGATTGTCCGTAGTTAGGACTGAACACGAGGCCTACCAGTGGGAGGTCCACCTCATAGCGAACCATCGTCTGTCGTTTAAACAGCGGGAAACGGTAGGTAGCAATACCAGACGGCATCAGTTGCAGTCCCAGTCGGGCCTGTGCAGGATTATTACCATTCCGAGTGTTGTAGGTAAAGCCGACGCCCAGGTTAGCCAGTCCACCAGCCTGCAACGTCAGATGGTCATCCAACAAACGGAATGCCCTGTAGCGTCCCACCATGAAGTTGTAGCAGGCCTCCATCATCGACTCATTGTCGGCACGGTCCTTAGCCAACGATGCGTTCACCTGGTTTTGGAAGATGGTGGACCACTGTCGTCCCTTCTTCTGATGCTCCTTGATACTCAGGAAGCTCAGTCCCGTACCGTTGAACTTCTCCTGAGAGAGATAGGTATCCAGCACCTGCGAAGGTCCAATACCTATCTGATAGCTTTGCGCCCGGGCGCCAACAGCCAACAGCCAACAGCCAAATGTCAAAAGACCTATCCTACGCCTCATCATCAAATAGTCTTAGCTGACCTGTCATCTCGTCAATCACCTGCTGTTGGCTCTTGCCGGCATCGGGGTCTGCGTTCTCCTCTGGTTCCTCCGGAGATTCCGGATTCTCCGGCGTTTCCGGCTCTTCCGGGAAGCGAACAGGCTCCAGTTCCTCAATGCTCTCTATCTGCCAGGTAGAGACACGCTTACCCTTGGCCTTGTAGCCCTTGACGGCAATGAACTGTTCGGCATCAATCTCCTCCGAACCGCGATACGCATCAGCGCCACCGTAGGTCACCTTCACCAACGGATAGACCACATCGGTGAGCAGCACCAACTTCGACACGGGGTTCTCACCCAGGAAGTTCTGCTTACGTTTCGTGGCATCCATCTGGAAGCGTTTCATATAGGGATAGCCCTGGTTGTCGGCATCAAAGAGCACGCAGGTCCACACCTTGTCGGGCTCATACTTCTCTATACGCAGTATGCTGTCCTCATAATGGTTGTTCAGGTCGAAGTTCGACAGGTAGTAGTCACCATTAGGCAGTACTATCAGTATCTGGTCCTCATCGAAGAACTCACCCAGCAGTCGGCCGTGTTCATCGTAGTTCAGACGGTTCACATCGGGGTCGAACCACACCTTGCGGCCACCCAGCGTAGAGTGTCCCTGCGACTTCAGGGTGATGCGATGGACGGCAAACTTCGTCAGCAGGTTACCCTTCGACAGTCGTCCCTTGATATCGATGGTGGCAAACGACCGCTCAATGAAAATGCTCATACGCGGATGCTTCTCCAGGACGGAGGCGTCGAGTGTCACCTTGATAACCTCTGCCTCACCATTGGGATTGGCGGTGAAGTAAAGCACGCGTGAGCCTGGTGTACCCTGTGTCAGGTCCACCTCACGGTCGCGGGTGATACCCGTCACGTTAAAGCGCTTGATATAACAGGGTCCGTTCTTACCGTCACGATACACCATATTATATATAGTACGCTTGTCGTTCTTCTTGAACACACCCAACCACAGCACGTTCTTGCCCACAAACAGTTTCTCGGCCACACGTACCACCTTGAACTTACCGTCACGGTAGAAGATGATGACATCATCGATGTCAGAGCAGTTGCATACAAACTCATCCTTCTTCAGACCTGTGCCGATGAAGCCATCCGTACGATTGATATAGAGCTTCTGGTTAGCCTCAGCCACCTTCGTCGCTTCGATGGTATCGAAGTTCTTGATCTCAGTAAGACGCGGATGATCCTTGCCATACTTGTCTTTAAGGAACTGGAACCAGGCTGCCGTCTCATCTACCAGATGGGCCAGACGGTAGTCAATATCCTCAATCTCGGCCTTGATACGGGCCATCAGCTCGTCGGCCTTGTCCTTGTTGAACTTCAGGATGCGCTGCATCTTGATCTCCAACAGCTTCAGGATATCGTCCTTCGTCACCTCGCGCACCAGTGTGGGGTAATACGGTGTCAAGCGTTCGTCAATATGCTCGCAGACGGCATCGACGGTAGGTGCGTTCTCAAACTTCTTATCCTTATAGATGCGCTCCTCTATGAAGATCTTCTCCAACGACTGGAAGTGATACTGCTCCAGCAGCTCGTTCTTGCGTATCTCCAGTTCCTGACGGATGAGGTCCTTCGTGCGGTCAGTAGAATGTTTCAGCACATCAGAGACGGTGAGGAACTGCGGTTTCTCGTCCTTGATGACACAGCAGTTGGGCGAGATATTGATCTCACAGTCCGTAAAGGCATAGAGTGCATCAAGGGTCTTGTCACTACTGATACCCGGCATGAGGTGTATCTGTATCTCTACCGAGGCCGACGTCAGGTCATCGACGTGACGGGCCTTAATCTTACCTTTCTCAATAGCCTTCTTGATACTGTCTATCAGACTGTCCACAGTCTTCGAATAGGGCAGGTCGCGAATGACGAGCGTCTTCTGGTCCAGCTTCTCAATCTTGGCGCGCACCTTCAGCACACCGCCACGCTGACCGTCGTTGTATTTCGACACGTCGATGGAACCACCCGTCTGGAAGTCAGGATAGAGTTGGAACTCCTCCCCATGCAGGTACGAGATGGCAGCATCGCATATCTCACAGAAGTTATGGGGCAGGATCTTCGACGACAGACCCACGGCAATACCCTCGGCACCCTGTGACAACAGCAACGGAAACTTGACGGGAAGCGTTATCGGCTCCTTGTTACGTCCATCGTAGCTGAGCTGCCACTCGGTGGTCTTGGGGTTGAACACCGTGTCGAGGGCGAACTTCGACAGTCGTGCCTCGATATATCGGGGAGCAGCGGCACGGTCGCCTGTGAGGATGTTACCCCAGTTACCCTGCGTATCTATCAGGAGGTCCTTCTGTCCCAACTGCACCAGGGCATCGCCGATAGAGGCATCACCATGCGGGTGAAACTGCATGGTGTGTCCCACGATGTTGGCCACCTTGTTGTAGCGACCGTCGTCCATGCGCTTCATGGAGTGCAGAATACGACGCTGCACAGGCTTCAGACCGTCCTCTATGTGAGGCACGGCACGCTCCAGTATGACGTAGGAGGCATAGTCCAGGAACCAGTTCTGGTACATACCGCTCAGATGGTGCACTACGGCAGCATCAAAACGGTTCACAGGTTTATAGTCAGAGTGCGACTCACCGTTGCCCGAGGAGGAGAGCTCCTCGGCACTCTGTTCCATGATGTCGTCTTTTATTTCGTCGTCCATCTTTTATTTAAAGTTGGTATTCCAGCATCATAAAGGTGTAGGGCGCCAGCGTCAGCGTTTCCTTCTTCTTGGCTTTCACCGTTTCCTTCTGAGGAGCGATAGGCTGCTCATCGTAGTTGTTTTCCTGATCGGGAGCACCCGTCAGCACGGTCTTCGTAGCCGTCTTCTTCAGTGGGAAGCGTGACAGGTCCATATTGACCGTCTTGGCCTCGTCAGAAGCATTACACAGCTTTACGAAGAGCTTACGGGTCTTCACGTTGAGCACCACCGACTGTCCGTAGTGAACATTCTCCAGAGGCTGGATGACGTCGGGAGCATCGCCCTCAAACTTCACGCAGTCGCCATAGAAGTACTGACCGGCACTCTGTCCGAACAGCTGCTGCACGTAGTAGCTGCAGGTGAGGTAAGGACGCTCGTTGTCGAAGTAGATCATGTCGGGGTTCCAGTTGGTATTGTCGCGACGGGCGAAGAGAGGAGCATACGAGGTCATAGCCACGATGTCGCCATTGCGCTCTACGTGGAGCAGATACAGACCCTCAGCCAAGGCGTCGATGAGCTTCTTATCCTTGGCAGCATACTCACCCAGATAGACCTTCGTCTTGCGGTCGCGTGGATAGCTGTCGTACTGACGCTTGTTCAGGAAGTAAGTGTTGGGCTCATAGTAGTGCTCGTCGATGATGGGCATGCCCAGTTCCTCTGCCAGCTCCCAACCGTTCTTCAGATCGCTGTTTCCAGGGTGTGAGCCAGGACCTGCGGTACCTACGATGACAATCTCGGGATGAGCCTTGGTGATGCGTTCATACATATACTTGAAGCGCTCGGCAAACTCGGGTGAGATACGTTCCTCATTGCCCAGACCCAGATACTTCAGGTTGAAGGGAGCGGGGTGACCGGCCTCGATGCGCTTGCGGCTCCATTCGCTGGTGCCGTCGCCGTTAGCCCAGTCGATGAGGTCGAGGGCATCCTGCACCCACTCATCCATCTCCTCCATCGGCACAACATCCTGTGCCTGGTCCTTCATGCCCCAACCACCGTTGGTACCCTGACAGCTCACGCCACAAGGCAGGATGGGCAGTGGCTCCATACCCAGGTCTTCGCAGAACTGGAAATACTCATAGTAGCCCAGTGCCATACTCTGGTGATAACCCCAGGTATTCTTGTTGCCCAGTCGGTACTGACGCGGACCGATGGTGTTCTTCCAACGGTAGGTGTTCCAGAAACCGTCACCACCACCATGCACCACGCATCCGCCAGGGAAGCGCATGAACTTAGGCTGCAAGTCGGCCAGTGCCTGAGCCAAGTCCTTACGCAGACCGTGACCCTTGTAGGTGTCCTGCGGCATCAGCGACACCTCGTCGATATCGATGTCACCCTTTGTCAGCACCAGGATCTGCAGGGCTGCATTCTTACAGTCCTCTGAGGGCGTGAGCACCACAGGATAGCGCTCCCAGTCGATGGCATTCACGTTGATCAGGGTATCGTCCAGCACCTTCGGGTCCTTGCCCCAGCCCTGCGGCTCCACCAAGGCGATGCGGATGTCCTTGTCGTCCTGTCTGTAGGCATTGCGGAAGAAGGCCGAGAAGTCGTACTTCTCACCAGCCTTCACGCTGATACCGTTGTAGCCGTCGTTCTGGATACCCACGCCCTTCCATCCTTTGTAGTCGTAATACTCCTTCGCGCGTTCAATATGAATACGCATATAGGTGGGGTTGTTCTTGTGGAGAGGGTTGTCCGTATAGGGACGGATGTAACCCAGAGAGTGTCCTGGACGAAGGAACTTCCACGCCGTACCGGGTCCCCAGCCGTCACGCTCGCTGGTATTGAACTCAAACGAGCCGTTCTGTACCAGTTCGGCATAGAGGCCGCCGTCGGCAGCCGAAGAGATATCCTCGAAGAAGATACCTATCAGTTTGTCACTAATCTGTTTGCCACCTGCAGGGGCGTTCATGGGTTTTTGTGCGTTTGCACCAAGTGCACATACGGCCAATGCCGTCAGAAGTAGATGTCTCATAATGATAGTTTTTAGTCTTTTGGCTGCAAATTTACTGTTTTTTTCTGAGAAAAACGAATAATACCAATTATATTTCTTGGTTTTTTCCTCACTTATTCGTACTTTGAGCTTCGCTCTAAGGTACTCACGCTCTAAAAAACTCAAATAAATTTGGTTTTTTCCTCGCTTATTCGTACCTTTGCAGCCATTATTCGAATAATACATATTAATTATGGCACAACAAGAAGACGTTTTTAAGAAGATTGTGAGCCACTGTAAGGAGTACGGATTCGTGTTCCCTTCAAGTGAGATTTACGATGGTTTAGGCGCTGTGTATGACTACGGTCAGAACGGCGTGGAGTTGAAGAATAATATCAAACAGTACTGGTGGAAGGCTATGACGATGCTGCACGAGAACATCGTGGGTATCGACAGCGCTATCTTTATGCACCCCACCATCTGGAAGGCCTCAGGTCACGTGGATGCCTTCAACGATCCCCTCATCGACAACCGCGACTCGAAGAAGCGCTATCGTGCTGATGTGCTCATCGAGGACCAGATAGCCAAGTACGACGATAAGATTCAGAAAGAGGTGGAGAAGGCTCGCAAGCGTTTTGGCGAGAGCTTCGACGAGGCTAAGTACCTGGAGACCTCTGAGCGTGTGAAGGAAGCCAAGGAGAAGCGCGACGCCCTCCACGCCCGCTATGCTGCTGCTATGCAGGGACCTGACCTGGATGAGCTGAAGCAGATCATCCTCGACGAGGAGATCGTTTGTCCCATCAGCGGCACCCGCAACTGGACCGATGTGCGCCAGTTCAACCTCATGTTCTCTACCGAGATGGGTGCCTCGGCTGATGCTTCCATGAAGATCTACCTGCGTCCTGAGACGGCTCAGGGTATCTTCGTTAACTACCTGAACGTGCAGAAGACGGGTCGCATGAAGATTCCTTTCGGCATCGCCCAGATTGGTAAGGCTTTCCGTAACGAGATTGTGGCCCGTCAGTTCATCTTCCGCATGCGTGAGTTCGAGCAGATGGAAATGCAGTTCTTCGTGAAGCCTGGCACCGAGCTCGACTGGTTTGCCAAGTGGAAGGAGACGCGCATGAAGTGGCACCAGAACCTGGGCTTCGGCGCAGAGAACTACCGTTTCCACGATCACGACAAGCTGGCTCACTATGCCAACGCCGCTACCGATATCGAGTTCCACATGCCTTTCGGCTTCAAGGAGGTGGAGGGTATCCACTCTCGTACCAACTTCGACCTGTCGCAGCATGAGAAATACTCTGGCAAGAGCATCAAATACTTCGATCCTCAGACCAACGAGAGCTACACCCCGTTTGTCATCGAGACCTCTATCGGCGTCGATCGCATGTTCCTTTCTATTATGTGTCACGCCTACGAGGAGGAGAAGCTCGAGAACGGCGAGACCCGCGTGGTCCTGAAATTGCCTGCAGCTCTGGCTCCTGTGAAGCTGGCTGTGATGCCGCTGGTGAAGAAGGATGGTCTGCCCGAGAAGGCTCGCGAGATCATCGACGACCTGAAGTACCACTTCACCTGCCAGTACGACGAGAAGGATTCTATCGGCAAGCGCTATCGCCGTCAGGATGCCATTGGTACGCCTTACTGCGTCACCGTGGACCACGACACCCTCAACGATGGTTGCGTCACCCTGCGTTTCCGCGACACCATGCAGCAGGAGCGCGTGAAGATCAGCGACCTGAACAGCATCATCGAGGACAAGGTGAGCATCACTTCATTGCTTAAGAAACTGTAAAATAAAGACAACAATGATGATTGTTTATATAAGACAACTTAGACAACATGGACAACTTTTCTTATGGGGTTGTCTCTGTTGTATATGTTGTCTTTTTACATCCTCCTGTAGCGAGAGCGACGACAAGGTGGACGAGTATGCCAACTGGAAGGCACGCAACGAGGCGTTCTTTGCCACGTTGGAGGACTCGCTGAAGAACGCCCCCGACCAGTGGATGAAGATCAAGAGCTACTCGCTCGACCAGACCACCGAGGGCAAGGCCTCCGACTATATCTACGCCAAGCTCATCAGCGAGGGCGAAGGTACTGACAGTCCGATGTACACAGACTCTGTGCGCGTCAGCTATCAGGGACGCCTCATCCCCACTGCCAGCAAACCCCAGGGACTTGTCTTCGACGGCACCGTCTATGGCAACTACGACATCCGCACCAACGCCACGACTAAGTTCCTGCTCTCGTCGCTGGTCACAGGATGGATCACAGCCCTGCAGCACATGCATCGTGGCGACTACTGGCGCATCTACGTCCCCAGCGACCTGGGCTATGGCAGCAGCGCCACCAGCAGCATCCCTGCCTATAGTGTTCTCATCTTCGATCTCACCCTCGTCGATTTCAGTCCTGTGGGCGAGACCATGAACCCGTTCAGTTCAAGAAAGGACGTTGGCTTTTAGCCATCAGCTATTAGCCAAGAGCCAACTGCCATGATTGTCTGTATCGCAGAGAAACCCAGCGTCGCTGGCGACATCGCCCGCATCATAGGAGCCACCGCAAGGCGCGAAGGCTACTATGAAGGCAACGGCTATCAGGTGACGTGGACCTTCGGCCATCTCTGTGAACTGAAGATGCCCGAGGACTACACGCCCATGTGGCGCTCGTGGAGTCTCTCCTCCCTTCCTATGATACCTCCCCGCTTCGGTATCCGTCTGAAGGACGACGAAGGAGTGAAGAAGCAGTTTGCTGTCATCGAACGTCTGATGCAGGCTGCCGATGGCATCGTCAACTGTGGTGACGCTGGTCAGGAGGGTGAGCTCATCCAGCGCTGGGTGATGCAGAAAGCGCAGGCTACGTGTCCTGTACGCCGTCTGTGGATATCGTCGATGACTGACGAAGCCATCCGCGAGGGTTTTGCTACGCTGAAAGATCAGGGCGAGTATCAGTCGCTCTATATGGCAGGACTCAGCCGCGCCATTGGCGACTGGCTGCTGGGCATCAATGCCACGCGCCTCTATACCATCAAATACGGTCAGAACCGTCAGATACTGTCCATAGGACGTGTGCAGACCCCTACCCTCGCCCTCATCGTAAACCGTCAGAAGGAGATAGACAACTTCAAGCCTGAACCCTACTGGGTGCTGGCAACGGTCTATCGCGACACCACGTTCACAGCTACCAAGGGCAAGTTCACCTCTAAGGAAGAGGGCGAAAAGGCCTTTGCGCAGATCGAGGGCAAGCCCTTTACCATTACCGACGTACAGAAGAAGAACGGCAAGGAGGCACCACCCTCGCTCTACGACCTCACCTCGTTGCAGGTCGATTGCAACAGGAAGTTCGGTTTCTCGGCTGAGATGACGCTCAACATCATCCAGCAGCTCTACGAGATGAAGCTGACCACCTATCCGCGTGTGGATACCACCTTCCTCAGCGACGACGTCTATGCCAAGTGTCCGCAGACTATGAACGGCCTCTATCAGACGAAGTTCGCTGGCGTAGCGCCCTATGCCGACCTGGTGCGTCCGCTGGGCGGCAAACCTCTGCCCAAATCGAAGAAAGTCTTCGACTCGTCGAAGGTTACCGACCACCACGCCATCATCCCTACGGGCATCGTGCCCCAAAACCTCACCGACCTGCAGCTCAAGGTCTACGACCTCGTGGCCCGTCGCTTCATTGCCGTCTTCTATTCCGACTGCAAATACGCCCAAACCACGGTGCTGGGAGAAGTAAAAGCCTCCTCAAGCCCCTCCGAAGGAGGGGATGTCCATATAGAAGAAGCACCGACGGCTACTCAGGAAACTCCGTCTAACCAAACACCCCCTCCTTCGGAGGGGCTTGGGGAGGCCTTCAAAGTCACTGGCCGCACCATCCTCGATCCGGGCTGGCGCGCCGTCTATGCCAGTGTGGGCAGCGCTTTACCCGCTGCCGACGACGAAAAGAAACCCGAAGAGGCAGAGGAGCGCACCCTCCCACCCTTCGTCAAAGGCGAGAGCGGCCCTCACCAGCCCACCCTCACAGAGAAGTGGACCACGCCCCCACCCTACTATACCGAGGCCACCCTGCTCCGTGCGATGGAGACTGCCGGCAAACTTGTAGAAGACGAGGAGCTGCGCCGAGCCATGAAGGAAAACGGCATAGGCCGTCCTTCTACGCGTGCCGCTATCATCGAGACGCTCTTCAAGCGCCGCTATATCCGTAAGGAGCGCAAGCGCCTGGTAGCCACCCCTACTGGCATCGAGCTTATCGACCTCATCCACGAGGAGCTCCTGAAGAGTGCCGAGCTCACTGGCATCTGGGAAAAGAAGCTACGCGACATCGAGGCAAAGAAATACGACCCCCAGCTGTTCATCAACGAGCTGAAGCAGCAGGTCACCGACATTGTCCGTCAAGTTATTGCCGACCAAAGCAACCGCCACGTCTCCGTAGCCCCAGAAGAGCCCAAGAGCAAACCCGAATCGAAAGCCAAGAAAGATTCGAAGGGTACCTCAAAATGACCTACCCATCATCTTCTTATCTCTGATAAGATATCTTCTAATATGTATTTGTCGCTCATCAGTTGCAGACCATAGCGTGCATCTGCAAGCATTTCCGCAGTCCTGGTAGAATAGTACAAATCAAGAGCGCGCTCTGCATCAATATGCAGTGTCTCTGCCAACATCATGATGATATGGCTTTGCTTGCGCCATAATACGTTATCTCTCATCACTGCACCTTCTTTGGTTTTATTGTAATCGTCTTCTCAAACTTCAGATAGCGGTCTATCGCTTTCTGATTGACAAAGCATATCTGGTGGTTTACCTTTTTGTAGCGAAGCTGGCCAAGAGCCTGTTCTGCACAGCCACATCTGAGCCATGAAAAACAGTAACGGTCATCATTTCTTCTTCTCTTCTTTTTCCCAGTTTTTCAAGGTCTCCAGCGTGTCATCAGCAACCCAGTCCAAGCTCTGAGTATGCAGTATATCATAATGACCTAACAAGCGTTTGTGTATAAGACCCTGCGCTTTCAGACGGTGATGCATGGTTTTACCAGAGGTGTGTGACTTCTTCGCACTCGCCTCAATCGCCATAACAGCAAAATGAATTTTCCTGTATATTTTTGATTCAGTCATAACTGTTTTTATTCTTTGGCTGCAAAGATACAAATAAGTGAGAACAATACAAAACAAAAATCATCTTTTTTTGTCTTTTTCATTATTTCATTTTTTCATTCTTTCATTATCATCTGCGTAGCAGGCAAACCCGAATCGAAGGGCAAGAAAGCATAGTTCGCAACCCAAGCAGACACAGTTTCCTACTCTTTGACTTAAGTCGAAAGACCTTTTGACTTAAGTCGAAAGACTGTTTGACTTAAGTCACGCGATCGTTTGACTTAAGTCAAAAGGTAACCAAGTGCGTCACTTTGCATCGCAAAATGCCTCTCCTCGCATTAGGATGTGCATCACCCTGCGTCGCCAGAAGCGCCACTTCCCATTCCACGCACCATCATCCATAACAAAGAAGGAGGGCACTCGCAGTTGCGAGCACCCTCCTTCCATTGCGCATATCACAGTAAATTAGTAATTATCTTTATCTTCTTCATCTTCCTCATCTTCCCAAATATCACGACGACGGCGTGAAAGCATGTCACCAGGAGTGATGGTGTTATCGTTATCAAGCTCTTTGTTAAAGCCTTCTGGCGATGCGCAGATGATGGACTGATGCTGCAACTTCAGCACCAGGGTCTCAGGGCTAATATATGTCTTTTTCATAATTGCATCTTTTTTAAACATGAATTACCAATAAATTTCTCTTTATCAAGAGTTACTTCTTGACGACTTTTTTGCCATTCACAATGTAGAGACCCTTCGTAGGCTGAGCCACCTTGCGTCCCTGCAGATCATAGATATTATCCAACTGTCCATTGTCAATTGAGCGGATGCCAGTCGTTTCATCATCAAAGACAACGGTGAGCACGCGGGCACCACTTCCTGGAATCATCAAGAACGCCTTACCTGCAGGAATAGTTACTTCGTCTTTGCTTCTGTCAATCTGTGCAAACTGTGCCTCGTTCTTGTCATTAACAGTCAGACCATAGAACGTGTTGTCTCCCCATGTATCGTATGTCAAGGTCGAAGAGAACATCAAGCTACCCTTGTCAGTCTCAGAACTTGCAATCACAGGAATGTAGTAGGTTCCAGAATCACCCTTCAGCACCAGACCTGTCTCATCCTGAACATTAAGCACGTCAGCCAATTTCACCACATTACCTTCTACAGCAGCAGTATATGCCTCAACATCACTTTGTGCAGAGAAGTCAAGTGCGCTGTTGGTAACGGTAGTTGCCCAGCCCTTGTTGCCGATATATACAGCCTCAGCAGTCTTGGTGGCTACACCAGACACAACGGAGCCAGATTCTGTGAACGTGAAGGTGATGTTGTAAATACCCTTGACAGGAATTGATATCTCAGAATTAGCTTCTCCTTTATTAGAATACCATGCAGCAGCTGATGCTGACTCTACATACTGCTTCTTGATAATCTTATAGGCAATGGTCTGCTTATCCAGCTCCAGATTAGTATAGGTCTTGCTCCATACACCGGCACTCTCCTTCGAGAGAATATCCTCTGAGGTACCCTGATCCCATGCATCTGAGAAAATCTCTGTATTATTACCTACAATTGCATAGACAGGACTGTAACGACGGAGGTTTAGATTTGATATAACTACGGCATTATCAGCACCAGTAGAACCATTCTTCAACTGCACTCTATAGTTACCTGCAGCACCAGTCTGGAAAACCAAATCCACGTCAACTACACTACCTCCAGCATTCACACCAGTATTCGGAGTATGAATAGTCTGAGTTCCGACTACTTCGTCATTGCTGTTTACTACCTGAATAATGACATCTTTGTCCACTTGACCCCATCCGCCAATCTGTGCAGTGAGATTGTAATAAGCAGCCTTCAGAGGAACAGTGTATCCATTAGTTGTACCATAAGTATAAACGGTAGTCTTTGAACTGTTAGTGCCGTCGAAACGGAAATAACTGGCAGAACGAGTTCCGTCACCTTGTCCAAATGCAGCCAAGTTGTCATAGTTAGTTTCACCGCTCTCTAAGACAAATGCGCGTGCATGAGTAGCACCGCCAAGACCAGCAGAGTGGTCGGTAATCCAACCAAGCTGTGCCGCGTCGTTGCCACTCTTTGCGAAGGTCGGGTCAGCAAAAGCATTCACCTCTTCAGCATTAGCTACCAAAGCAATCTCGTCTATAAGAGAATTGACAAGTAGCTTGCTGTTTATTCCCTCGCTATTAATATCCTTGGCTGCTGTAATGTTAGCCATTGCCTCTAAGTTGTTGTAAGGTGCATATTCGTCTTTCTCGAAGCCCCAAGTAGCATTGTCGTAGGCTTCGATAGCTGTTGCAAGGTTAGCGTAATCTGTAGCATCTGCTGCAGCAGCGTAAGAGGTGATGGTCACAGACTGGGGAGAGTAGATGAACCACTGTGCATTAGCATTAGCAAAGCCAAGATACTTCACACCGTAGGTGTATTCACCTGCAGCTGAAACATAGAGCCAAACATCATTGTGGAACATATCTTCCTTGAAGTATTGCAGTGCACCATCCATACAGTTGGGATAGAACTTACCGTTATATTCAGAATCTGCGCCCCATTTTCCAGCGGCAACTACAGCTTCTGCACGTCCTGCTTCATCATAAAGCGACTTGATTTGTGTCTGGTTGTCACCAAAGAAGAGCACGACTGGATTATAATCTACACCGGCAGTGTGCATTGCCTGAGTTCTGGCATTGTCGCCTGCACGGTAGAATGCCTGCATAGAGAACTTGTAGAAGCCCGGCTCAGTGATATTGATGGTGTTAGAATAAACCGTTTCAGGAGAGGGGTTCGGTTGATCTCCCTGATATTTCTCCAATACGCTCTCAATAGCTGTTGGTGCTACGAAGTCGCCCTGAATGTAGTTGGTGGTCAGTTCTGCTTCAAGAGCTGCCACGGTGGTGATTCCTTCGAGTGAAGTATAGTTACCAGAAGCGTATGCAGCAGCAGCGGCGGTAGCGGCCTGACTGTCCTTCAAAGCCTGCATGGCAGTAGCGTGGCTTGCAGCACTCTCAAGAGAGAACTCGAGAACATGTACAGTGGATTCACTGCCACCAGAATGAGAGTCTGCCCATATTATGGTGGTCTCTGCTACATCCCCTTCGTTATACTTGAAATAGTCTTCGGCATCAGGATTCTTGCAAGGATGAATGCTGATATGACCATTGTTGGCAACCAAGTTGAACTTTGCATTATCATCATTGGTTGTGTTGTCTGCCCAGCAGTCCCAATAGTTATTGGCGGTATTATCCATACGATAGAACCTGTCGGTGTCGAATGGCTTCAGCGTGGTCTTATTCTGACCATCGGTAGCGACCTTGATAGCCAGACCGTACTTGTCGATAGTAGCATGGGTACCCCAGTTCTTACCACGTGACAGATACTGACCGTTCAGTGCACCGTCGTTCTCAACCTTGAAGAAATAAGTGCCGTCATAAACAGCGGGAGTCTTCAGCGTGATATTCTGTGCGGCATTGTAGGTGCTGCCATCAGCATAGCCTATGGCCCCAACTGGAATTGCCAGCGTATATTCTGAATTAGCTGCAAGCGAAGGTACAGTGAAGGTAAAGCCACTTGCGGTAGGTGTTACTGAGATAGCGTTACCGTTGAAAGTTACATCACTGTAATCCTGAGAAAGAACTGCACCAGGATCATTGGTGCTAACGGTATAACTGACTGTCACAGTATTGTCTGGCTGTATGTAAGATACATTTGCCGTAGCTTCGCTAATAGTATAGGTGTAAGCAGAAACTTCTACAACAAGATTATTAGCCGAAGATGATTTTACATAATAGCGACCGACAGCGAGGCTGTTGTTCTTTGCTGTGAGGGTTACTGTGCCGGCTGAGGTAATCAGAGCATTTGCATCAGAGACGCAGATAATGTTGCCAAGTGTCGTTGCTGTAGCCTCATAATTGTCAGCAGCTGCAGCAATGTCAAAATAGTACCAAGTGTCAGCAGCCATAGCACCGCCGTCAGGCAGAGCCATTGCATAGTCTTGAACAACCTTGCCTACATAGTTGAGCTTAATCCAGTCAACACCGAACCAGCGGGCACCCATCGTTCCGTTGTTTTTAACACCAAGGCGCAGTTCACCATTGTTGACGAAGATACTGGTGGAATAAGTATGATGATTATTGTTATCGCTATCGATGGTCACACCTGCAAATGCAGTAACATCATTGCTTGTACCATAAACACCTGCATTGCCGTTAGCTTCGCCAGCCTGCGTATTAAACATGGAGCCACTAATTTCGTATCTGCCTTCGGGAAGTCCCGTTACGGTTTGATAATAATCAAAAGCTCCATCGGCAGCAGTACCAATCCAGTACTCTACGTCGCTGTCTCCAAGTTTCTGAACATTTCCACCATTTGGAGCTTCAGCTGTCCAGCCGTTGAAGTTTGCTGCACCGTTAAAGCATCCCCAGAAGTCCCAGTTATTGATAAAGTCTGTAACATCGGTGTTAGGAGCAATCTCTGCACCAAGGTATGTAAGAGTCACATGATCAAAGTTTGCCCAACGCTCTTTGACGTCAGAGTGCCCTACACAAGAAATAGCCAATGTACCATCACTCACCTTTACAATCACACTAGTATAACGCCATCCTGCAACAGCGCCATTACCACCAAGAGTAGTTTCTGTTCCATTACTAAGAATATTACCATTGGTATCACCGTTTCTGCTAAAACGGCTTTCTGCGCCATTTGCAACAAGTTTCATCCAAATTTCAGAAGCTCCACTCATCTGGCTTGCAGCCTTAACTACATAATAGCCATTAGGAAGACCATTAATGCTTTGGCTTATTGTAGCATCCCAAGAACTGCCCCAATTGGTAAGCTCTATAAACTTATCACCATCAAAACCTGTTCCATTGTAAAGTCGTGCTTGTCCTTCAATTGTCCATCCATCAGCGGAAGAGGCAAAATTTGGATTAGTCACAAATGATGTCATGTCATCACCAGCACTTGGATTAAGTGCACAGATAGCAATTTGAGGAGAATTACCAGAACCTCTATTTACATAGAGCAGTCCATCCTCACACCTATTAATGTCACTTGTCTTATATACAATATCAGCACCTTCAAAGGCTGTTGTATTACTAAGAGAACTAATACGAGCAAAAATTAAGTTGCCGATGGCATCATCGAAAGTATATTCAAAAATACCATCATCATTGGTGTCGGTCATCGCATACCAATTACCTGCTTTATCAGTTTCCCAAGCCCAAGCAGCATATTGAGCACCGTCTGCATCCCATGCTCCTGGATTAAAATACACGGTCTTGCCCGCGCTGGCTGCTATCGCTACCAAGCAAAGCACCAGTAATAGTTTAAGTTTTCTCATAACATTATTGTTTTAGTTAATATAATAGGTTTTGATATTATTTCCAGTCTTCTATTTTCAAGTCTTTGATTCGCTCAAAGTGTTTTGTATTGGATGTCACCAACACTAGATTATGATGTCTGGCTGTTGCGCCAATCAATAGATCAAACTGATCTATTCGCATTCCCGCGCGTTCGAGAGAATAGCGGATTTCGCCATAATCTTGGAACGAAGAATATGCAGGAACAACCTTAAACAACGTTTGAACCAGATGGATATCGTCAAGTTTGCGTTGCTTGTTTTCTGCTTTTACATATCCGAAGAATAGTTCCGCAATGGTTATCTCAGAGATAAAACAGTTTTTGACTCCAACCTTTCGAATGGAATCTCGCACATTTCCTTCGTTCCGGAACATTGATATGCAAGTACAAGTATCAAGCAAGTATTTATCCATAAGCGTGATTACCAGTCATCCACAGTCCTCGCCGTGCTTATATTTTCACATCTCAGCATGTCTGCATATTCCTCAGTAGACATGCCTTCACCCCAATCACTCGAGAAGCCTGCAAAGAGGTCCTCCGTCTTAGCCTTGGACGCTACGGTCAACCTCATCGACTTCACCAATCGAGATATAATGTCCAATTTATCTTCATTGGGCAGGGAGGTCAGCAAATCCATGTATGCCTTGTTTATGTCAATGGTTCCAATCATAGCTTCGTTCAAACTTTAGTTATAGTTTTGTTGCCTTCTTGTTATTTGTCTGCCTCTTCATGCATATTCTGCGCGTGGCAGGCATCTTGTATCGTTATTGTGTCACCTTCGATGGTGTAGGCGTAGTACCATTTTTCGGTGTTTGCCATGTGCCAGCCTTGCTTTTGCCATCTTGTAAGTGTCGGCTTGCGACGGAGGAGCGTTTTCTCTATCTGGTGTGATTTGAAAAGCGCATCGAATATGTTTCTTAATAAATCTTCTTCATCAAATGTATGTCTGTACTTCTTCGCAACATTTTGATAGAATTTCCGTATTCTCATCGCTGCTCTTGGTCTGACATCATACTGGAACTCCATCTTCTTGGTATATCTTGTGAACGTCGTTAACAATCAGATGGAAAAGTTGCTCCACGGAGATGCTTTCGCCATTTTGCATTTTTTCTTCCATGGCCTCTTCAAACGGTCGAGTTCCGCATAATTCTATGTTTTGCTCCTCTTCACGTATTTTGGCCATCATTGCATTATATCCATCCATAGATTTCATCGTTTTATCATTTGAGTTTACAAAATCACCTTATAGGTCATAGCCTTGCCTTCTTAGAAAGTCTGTAAGGTTTTCGTTGGGCTGCATGGCCACTGCTTTACCCTGCTTTGCCTTGTCCACCCTTGCAAAGAACTCTTCTTCTGTCATGAGCGTCTCGTCCTCCTTCTTTGCAGCAAGTTTCTTCAAGTACTTAAGGGCCTGCTTCAGCAGTCCCTCGTCATCGGCTATTATTCCCATCGTGCGGTAAATCTCCGCATTCAATTGCATTGCTGTCATATCTTTATCTCCTTTCTTCCGTAATGTTTGCTTTCTTGCGGCTTACAAAAGTAGGTATTATTCCTGAGACCACCAAACTTTTAGCACGTTTTTTTGCACGTAGTAGCCTACGAAGCATGAAACATGTTTACAAAAAGCAAAATTAACACATTTATAAATAAGACGTCCGCACGCGTAAGAAAAAAAACAATAGGAATTTGTGCAATCGCTTGCACAGACAAAGATATAAAATCGTCAAAAAATCCGCGCTATCGCTTAAAACCAGACCTTTCTTTAACATCTGAATTCTCACGCGCGCGTAAAAATTTCATGTTTTTTCTCATATTTGCTGCGGCAGAAATTTATATTTTCTGTATTGGAAAATAGTATTTTCTGCGTCAGAAAACAACGTTTTCCATATTGGAATACACTGTATTCTCTATCGGAATACGATGTATTCCATAGGAGGAATACAAAAACAGAGGGGCATACCCCTCTGTTTTATAATGACTCTGATCTAAAGCTCGAGCTCATTCCCGTTCGAATGAACTTGAGCAAGCTCGATTCATTTCTCACTTAACCATGACCTTCTTGCCATTCTGGATGACAAGGCCACGATAGTTGTTGTTGACACGCTGGCCACTGAGGTTGTAAGGCTGGTTGACAGCTTTGTCATTAGTGGTAATGGCATTAATGTTGGTAGTGCCGTTGGTTGCAGTAAGCGTCCAGTTTTCACCAGGATCCTTGCCACCTCCCCATGTCAGCATGAAGGTGAAGGTGCGATTTTCGACGCCCTCAAGGTCAACAGAGAAGTTGTCATCGGTCATAGCCTGGGTGAGCCATGCGGGCTGATTGTCGAAGGTCACCTTGGAATAGCCGAACCAAGAAAGGCTATTAGCAACGAACTTGAAAAGCCAAAGGTCTTCTTCAATGGTTATACCGGTGAGGTCGACAGTAATCTGATACTTCGTACCATCCTCAACAGCCTGGAATGCCTGTGCACCTTCGCCCCATGTTGGGGTTGTGTGGTTGCCAGCCAAGAGCACGCCGCTAATCTCTGCATCGGGAATAGCACCGCCATACTGCTCTGTTACATCCGTATAACCTGTTGTACCATCGTAGGTGAAGTAACGGTCAGAGACGATATTAGTGATGTCCTTTGTTTGCTTGCCACTACCATTGTTGAAAATGATATTGAACGCACCCGTAGCAGCAAATGTCTTCTTCCAGAACGTCTTTTCCTGCACCGTAGCGGTCTCTGACATCAGTGTGCCAGGCCAGTCACCATTTGAGGCACCACCCCATACATAGAGGTAGGGGGCATCGGTTGCCTCAACATAAATAGTTACATCAGCAGCTTTGGCTGCGATAGCCATCACTGCCATAACAATCAGTGTAAAGATTTTTTTCATAAGATTAATGTTTTATTTGTTTAACGATTAAGATATTTCTTTCCATTCTTGATGACAACGCCACGATAGTTGGGAGCTACCTGCTGACCATGTAGGTTGAAGGTTCTGCCGTTCATAGCGCCCTTCTGGTTGTCCTTGATGGTGTTGACGCCTGTGTCAACGCCACCCTGCAAACCAGAGAATGTGTAGAAACCGCCGTTTACAAAGGTAAACGATGATGTCTGAGGCCATCCGCCGTTGCTGAAGATGATGTTGGTGGGCACGTTCTCTGCATCGTACTTGCCGCCATCCCAAAGATAGACGGTCATTCCATCGGTATCGGTGCCGACAACCTTCATTTCTTCGCCTGGCCAATAGGGATCGGTGCCAAAGGTCTTATTGTCGTTATAGGCCCACACTGAAGGCACCTTGATGCTGGTACCTGCCTTGAAGTAGGCATAGAGATGATTGGTAATAGGCGTCACACAGGCAGGAACTGGTTCTTTCTGCTGTTCGCCTGTATAGCGCTCGGTGATGTTGGTGTAGCCTTTAGCGCCATCGTAGGTAAAGTAGGCATCAGCTGTCAGACCCGCGATATCCTCTGTCTGCTTGCCGTTACCGTCGTTGAAAATGATATTCAACATAGAGGTTGTAAATGACTTTTTCCAGAAGTCAACGGTATCGACGGTCACAATCTCAGTCATCTGGGTGCCAGGCCATGCGCCGTTGAGCGGCGTCTGGTTAGCATCCCATGCATAGAGGTTGGGGGCTTTTTCGGCCTGCACATAGACATTGATGTCCTTGGCCTGACCTTCGTCTTCCTTCACCAGTCCCTCAACGGTGATGTTGCTACTCACGTAGAAGGCGAACTGTGGACCATTCTCAATGAGTCTCCATCCTTCAGAGGCCAGATTAGGATAGGTAGCACCACCCATCAGACAGAGCACAGAACCTTTCGTGCCCTGGGTCTTCACCGTGTAGCCGCCATGAGCATCGGTGCCCTCGACAATAGTGCTCTGGTTGGTAATGCCGCAGGCTTTACGAGCCAAGATCATATTGCCAATAGCCTCTGGATAGAGTTTCCAGTGCTTTAAGAATATACAGGGAGTGCCAGGCACGGCAAGGATGAAAGCGTTGGCTGCCAAGGCATTATTGCGCAAGCGTTCGCCGTTCTCATCACGATGGGTGTCGTGATTATCCACAAAGGTAACACTGTAGCGCGAGTAGTCGGGCTGTCCTGCCAGTCCCTTGTTAGCAAGCTCACTCCAACTGCCCCCGCTGACGGCTGCGTTCAACGTGAACTTCAAAGAAAAATCAAATACAGCTGAGGTTTTTCCAGTCGCATCAACCCACCACTTAAGTGTTTGGGCATTGCCGTCCCAGTACTCACCCACACAGAACTCAGGCTGGGTCGCCTCATTGTACATCTTGGTATAACTTGGATCATAGCCTTTCACCATATCGAGGCGATAGCCGCTGTAGCCTATCTCCTTCAGCAGGTAGGTCATATAGGTGATACAGTTCTTCTGCACGTTGGCAGAGGTATGGTCAAGGTCGCGTGCTCCACTAAAGTCCTCGCCGGTATCGTTGCCACCAGAAACGTCCCAACCCTCGCTCTTCACGAAGCCACCATCGTCATTTGCGCAAATGTCGGCGCCAGTCCACGATACCGTGTATGTGTTGCCTGTAACAGCACCCGTCTTTGTCTCATTGGCAAAATCAATCCACGAGCCATCCTTACCTACGGGCGACTTATGGTTAATCACCACATCTTCAATCACCTTTACACCCTTTTCGTTGTAGGCCTTTATCAACTCGGTAATATAACGCTCACGTGAACCAAAAGAACTACGATGATCGAACCAGTACACAGGAAGATAGCCCATGGAGTTGGCCGACACGCAGTTCCCTGAGTTAGGTACCCACAGGAGATCAAAATATTTCGACAACTCATCGACCTTGCTTGTGAGGTTGGTCCACTTTGTATCATCAAACGAGTCCCAATAGAAGCCTTGTAGCATCACACCACCATAGTTAGCTGGCCACTGTGCACTTACCGTCAGAGCAAACATCAAGGATAAGATTGCTGAGTAGATTTTTTTCATAATTGTATCTGTTTTTAGCATTAATAGTCGTTTTAGTCGCAATGTTCAAAATGCAAAGTTATTAATAAATAACTTATGGTGCTTCAATAAACTATAAAAAAAATCACACAAGGCGTGCAAACGTTTGCAACAGAGGCTGGAGGTTGAAGGTAAAAGGAGGACAGACTATAGACAAAAGGTAGATGATGAGAGATGAGGAACGAGAGGTAAAATATAAAAAATCTTAATTATTGCACAACTTTTAACTCCCAACCCTCAACTCTCAACTTTTATTTGTACCTTTGCAGCCGCTTTTAGAAGCAACAACATGGGAGATCCGCTAGCTCAGTCGGTAGAGCACAACACTTTTAATGTTGGGGTCTTGGGTTCGAACCCCAAGCGGATCACAGAAAAGAGGTCATTGCTGACCTCTTTTTTGGTTTTAACTCCCACGGTCGCAGACCGCTAACTTCCTCTAACTTCCGTTAACTCCAAAGCAAGCGAAGCTTGCGAAATATTTACAATTTCATTCGACGCCACAAACAATTGGGGATGAGACGCCAGAAGAAGGTGAGAACACGGTAGCGGACATCCACCACACGGACATGACGTTTACGATAGATGCTACGAACGATATCGCGGGCAACGGTCTCTGGTCGCATCAGCATGGGATAGCGGAAGGTGCCGTTGAGCAGAGCGGTATCCACAAATCCAGGACGGATATCGGTAAAACGGATGTGCAGACCACGCTGACGCGCTTGTTGTTCCAAGGCCTGAAGATAGGTGGCCTGCAGAGCTTTGGTAGCCGAATAGGATGGTGCAGGTCCCAGTCCCTTGGTGCCGGCAATGGAGGTGATGGCAGCAATATGGCCCTCACCCTTCTCGGCAAAGTAACGGTAGGCTGCTCCTATCATCCGAGTGAAACCAACGGCATTCGTCTCCACTGTACTCAGTTCAATAGCAGACTCCAATGTGCGGTTCTGTTTGCCGATGCCCGATGCATGGAAGTACAGGTCCATGCCTCCCAGTTTGTCAACAAGACGCATCAGCTGCGCTTCAGCCTCGGGTTGGGTAACGTCGATAGACATCACCTCTACACGTTCGGGGGCTGTGGCTTGCAAAGTCCGCAGGGGTTCCTCGCGTCGTGCCGCTATTCCCAACTGCCAGCCATCGGCTATCAGCAGCTTGGCCACCTCCAGTCCTATACCCGAACTGGCACCCACGATGATTGCTTTCCGTGTTTCTACGATTCTACTCATCATTACTTGTGATTTCTGGTGCAAAAGTACGAAAAATAAGCCAAAAGCCACAGATATTCAAAAAAAAATCATACCTTTGCAGCCTATAGGCTGCGAAATAAAACATCAGATATGAAAAAAATATTATTCATCGCTATTGGCTGTTGGCTGTTAGCTGTTGGCTGTAGTGACAAGAAAGGACAGAACGTAAAAGCTCCCGTGAGAGTGAAGACCGAAGTGGTATCGACTGCCATGAGCACGGGCAGTCAGTCATACGTGGGCATCGTCGAAGAGAACGAAGCCACTGCCGTCAGTTTCACAAATATGGGTGTGGTCAAGCGCATGCTGGTCAGCGAGGGACAGACTGTCAGCAAAGGACAGCTGATTGCCGAGATAGACGACACGCAGGCACGCAACCTGCTGAGTGGTGCTGAGGCACAGATGGCACAGGCCAACGATGCGCTGGTACGCTTCAAGATGCTGCACGACGCAGGATCGCTACCCGAGGTGCAATGGGTGGAGATACAGAGCAAGGTGGCTATGGCGAAGTCGCAACTGGAGGTAGCGAAGAAGAACCTCGCCGACTGCCGTCTCGTGGCCCCCGTGAGCGGCATCATCGGTCGCAAGTCAGTAAGCGCTGGCGAGACTGCTACGCCTTCGATTGCTGTGGTCAGCATCCTCGACATCTCTACCGTGAAGGTAAAAGTATCTATACCCGAGGCCGAGATCAGTAGCATTGCTGCCAACACCTCTTCTATTATTAAGGTGGATGCCGTCAACGGCTGTTTCAACGGCGGTCAGATAGAAAAGGGCGTGCAGGCCGATGCGCTGACGCACACTTACGATATCCGCATTCTTGTGGCCAATGCCGACAGAAAACTGCTGCCAGGCATGGTGGCTTCGGTTCAGTTTGCTACGACTGAGTCGCAGCCCACAGTACAGCTGTGGGTGCCCGTAACGGCAGTACAGAAGCGGTCCGACGGTTCGCTGTTCGTATGGACCGTTGCCAGCGACAGCACGGCACATCGCACACCAGTGATCACAGGCGACACCCAGGGCAACCGCATTGCTATCACCAGTGGCATCGAGAACGGTCAGCACATCGTGACCGAGGGTTATCAGAAGCTCAGCGAAAACACCAAGGTTGTTTTCTAATCGTGTCGATATATCGTAATAACGTTATAACGAGATAACGAAACGCCGAAACATCGAGATAACGAGATAATAAAGAATCATGAAACAGATGAACTGGCTCCGATGGCCGCTGGAGCACTACTCGATATCATTGCTCATCGTAGGCATCCTGTTCGTGCTGGGCATCTTCGGCATGTGGGACATGCCGAAGGATGAGTTCCCGCAGGCTACCATCCGTCAGGGTGTGGTGGTTGCGGTCTATCCTGGCGCTACCAGCGAGGAGGTGGAGCAGCAGGTGGCACGTCCGCTGGAACGCTATCTCTTCACCTTCAAGGAGGTGAAGCGCAAGAAGACCACCACGCAGTCGCAGAACGGCATGTGTATCGTGATGGTGGAGCTGAACGACGATGTGAACAACAAGGACGAGGTGTGGTCGAAGATCAAGCACGGTCTGAACCTCTACAAGTCACAGTTGCCCAGCGGTGTGCTGGCGCTGATTGCCAACGATGACTTCGGCAACACCTCGGCACTGCTCATCGCCATCGAGAGTCCTGAGCGCAGCTACCGCGAACTGAAAGGCTATACCGACCAGTTGGGCGACCGTCTAAGGCGCATCCCCTCGGTAGCCAACGTCAAGGTGTTTGGTGACCAGAAAGAACAGATATCACTCTACATAGACCGCGAGCGGCTGCAGGCCTACGGCATCGGACAGCAGGTGCTCTTCACGCAGTTGCAGGCCCAGGGGCTGACGACGATGAGCGGCAGCATCAATACCGACCGTCAACAGACACCTATCCACATAGAGGCTACAGAGAACTCAGAGGAGGAGATAGCCGACATGATTATCTTCAGCGATCCCGCTACTGACAAGGTGGTGCGCGTGCGCGATGTGGCCCGTGTGGTACGCGAATACGACACTTCGGGCGGTTACATCGAGCAGGACGGTCATCGCTGCATCCTGCTATCGCTGGAGATGCACCCAGGCAACAACATCGTACAGTATGGTAAGGATGTAGATAGTGTGCTCAACAGTTTTGCTGCTGAGTCACTGCCCTCCGACGTCACGCTGACACGCATAGCTGACCAGCCGAAGGTGGTGAGTAAGAGTGTCACCGACTTCCTGCGCGACCTGCTCATCTCCATGCTCATCATCATCCTGGTCATGATGGTGCTGTTCCCGTTCCGTAGCGCTCTCGTGGCTGCCATCACCGTCCCGCTGAGCACGTTTATCTCGGTGGCTATCATGTATATGGCGGGCATCGAACTCAACACCGTCACGTTGGCGGCACTCATCGTCGTATTAGGAATGGTGGTCGACAACTCCATCGTGGTCATCGACGGCTATCTGGAATACTTAGGAAAAGGCTACGAACCCAAACGGGCAGCCATCGACTCGGCCAAGCAGTACTTCATGCCGATGATGCTGGCCACGCTCTGCATCAGCGTCATCTTCTTCCCCCTGCTCCTCACGATGAAGGGGGCCTTCCGTGATGCCATCCAGGCCTTCCCCTGGACGGTCACCATCAACCTGATGGTGTCGCTCTTCCTGGCTGTAACGGTCATCCCCTTACTTGAGGTGCTACTGATAAAACCGGAGAATCTGGAGAATTCCGGAAAATCCGGCAATATCATCACCCGTTGGGTACAGCGCACCTACAACCATGTGCTCGACTTCACCTTCCGTCGCCCGTGGCTCACCATCTTTGGCGGCATCACCGTGATAGCGTTGTCGTGTCTCATCATTCAAAGACTGAAGATACGCCAGTTCCCATACGCGGACCGCGACCAGTTTGCGGTAGAGATATTCCTGCCCGACGGCAAGGGACTGGCCGACGCCCGCGAGGTGGCCGATTCTGTCCGCCACGTTCTTGCAAACGACAAACAGGTGAAGTGCATCACCACTTTCATGGGTTGCTCTTCACCCCGTTTCATGGTGTGCTACGCGCCGCAGATGGCTGGCAAGAACTTCGCCCAGCTCATCGTCAACACCACGTCGCAGGAGGCGACACTTGAACTGTTGACACGTTACCAGCCCATGCTCAGCGAGGCCTTCCCCGAGGCTTACGTGCGCTTCAAACGTCTCGACTACCTGATGGTGCCCGAACTGGAGTATCGCTTCTACGGCGAAGACCTCGACTCGCTGCACGTGGTGGCAGAACGACTGATGGAACGCATGCGTCAGATGCCCGAACTGGAGTGGGTGCATACCGACTTCATGCAGCCTTATCCGATGATGAACGTGACGCTCGACCCAGTGGTCTCGTCGCAACTGGGTATCACCCGTGCCACAGCCTCCCTCGCCCTCAGCAGCGCCACTGGCGACCTGCGTGTAGGACAGGTGTGGGCCGACGACTACGAGATGCCCGTCGTGGTGAAGGACACCGCCAGCATGACCTTCTCGGATGTCGAGAACCTGGGCATCGCTACGCCCCTCACGATGGCCGCTGGAGTGGCCTCGACGGTTTTCCCGTCGAGTCCTGGCACCACCGTGCCTTTGAGACAGATTGCCAAGGTCCGACCCCAATGGACGGAGAGCCGCATCATGCATCGTGGTGGTGAGCGCTGCATCACGGTGACGGCACAGTTTGCGCAGGGTGTCTATGCTGCTCCTGTGGAGAGTCGCATTGCCGACATCATGCAAAACGAGATTGACCTGCCCCAAGGTGTGCGTGCCGAGGTGGGCGGTGAGACAGAGTACAACAAGGAGTCGCTGCCTCAGATTATCGGTGGCGTGGGCATCTCGATGATCATCGTGTTCTTCTTCCTGCTGTTCAACTTCAAGAAGTACGGCATCACCATCGTCTGCATCGTTGCCCTCGCCCTCATGGCACCTGGTGCGCTCATCGGTCTTGGACTGATGGATCGTACGCTCGGCCTAACCTCCATCATGGGTGTCATCACGCTGATGGGTATGATCATGCGTAACGAGATTCTCATCTTCGAGCACGCCAACAATCTGCTAAAGAAGACTGTGTCCGACGGTTTGCCCGTCGGGGCTTACAACGAGGCTGTCAAGCAGGCCGCCTACGAAGCTGGCAAGCGCCGCATGGTGCCCATCTTCCTCACCACGGCGACAACTGCCGTCGGTGTGGTGCCGATGATCATCGCCCAGTCGTCGTTCTGGATGCCCGTGGGTGTCACCATCTTCGCCGGCGGCATCGGCTCGCTCATCATGGTAGTCACCATGCTGCCCGTCGTTTATTGGCAGGTCTCTAAAAGAAAACAATTGACAATTGATAATTGACAATTAATTTGCTACCGCAATGAAAAAGATATTATCCCTCATCATTTGTTCTGTATGCTGCGACATTGTCTCAGCCCAAACATACACCCTCCAGCAGCTCAAGGACTCTGCCCTCCACAACAACATCGCTATCCGCAACGCGCAACATAGCATCGACGCCGCCAAAGAGCAGCGCAAGGAGGCCTTCACCAAGTTCTTCCCCAACGTGAACGCCAGGGGCATGCGCTTTAATGCCAACAAAAACCTGATGAAGATGAGTGTTGAACCTATGGACATGATTCCGCAATCCGTCCAACCGATGATATCCACGCTGTCGCAGATACTACCCGCCCAGGCGCTCTCATTCTTGACCGACCCCATCAGCTTCTCGATGATGAAGAACGGCACCATCGGCTCGCTCATGGCTGTACAGCCCGTCTTTGTCGGTGGACAGATCGTCAACGGCAACAAACTGGCCAAGGTGGGTGAAGACGTGAGTCGCCTGCAGTTGCAACTCTCAGAAAACGAGGTGGAGAAGACTGTCGAGCAGTACTTCTGGCAGTTGGTCTCGCTACAGGAGAAGACGAAGACCATCGATGCTGTCGATACCCTCCTGCGCGATATATATAAAGATGTGGAAGTGGCCGTTCGCGCTGGTGTGGCCATGCGCAACGACCTGCTGCAGGTGCAACTGCGCCAGAACGACATCGAGAGCCAGCGACTGAAACTGAACAACGGCATCTCCATCGTCCGCCAGCTGTTGGGACAGTATTGTGGCCTCAAGCCTCACCCCAGCCTCACCCCTAACCCCTCTCCAAAGGGCGAGGGGAACTTTAAGGGCGAGGGGGAAGCCTTCGGCAGAGATGAGAGCAGTTACACCTTCGACATCGTGCTACCAGACATGAATCAACAAGACTATTTACCCCCCTCGCCCTTTGGAGAGGGGTCGGGGGTGAGGCTTCTCCCCGAGTACCAACTCCTGCAGAAGCAGGTCGAGGCCACCAAACTGCAGAAGAAGATGGCTATTGGTCAGAACCTGCCTACCGTTGCCGTGGGTGCTGGTTACACCTACCATAACCTGATGGATATTGACCGCTCCTATGGTATGGTGTTTGCCACCGTCAGCGTACCCATCTCCGACTGGTGGGGCGGCTCTCATGCCATCAAACGCCGAAAGATAGAACATCAGCAGGCCCAGGAGCAGTTGGTCGACAACGCCGAACTGCTGAAGATACGCATGCAGAACGCCTGGAACGGTGTGGAGGAGAGCTACCAGCAGTTGCTGCTGGCGCAACGCAGCATCGAGCAGGCCGAGGAGAACCTGCGCCTGAACCGCGACTACTACCGTGCCGGCACCTCGCGCATGGCCGACCTCCTCGAAGCGCAACTGCTCTACCAACAGTCCTGCGACAAGCATACCGATGCCTTCGCCGCCTATCATAACAAACTACTGGAATACCGTCAATCCTGCGGACAATAAATCATGAATATGAAAGAAAAGCAATATCGATTACTGGTCAGTCAGGTTGCATCACTCGTTGACGGCGAGAAGGACGTCATAGCCGTGATGAGCAATGTGGCTGCAGCCATCCACCAGACCATTGGATTCTGGTGGACGGGGTTCTATCGCGTCATCGACAACGAGCTGGTGCTTGGTCCCTTCCAAGGTCCTGTCGCCTGCATGCACATCCCCTACGGTAAGGGCGTGTGTGGTACGGCCTGGCAGCGGGCAGAGACCATCGTCGTCCCTGATGTCGAACAGTTCCCTGGTCATATCGCCTGTAGCAGCGAGTCGCGGTCAGAGATCGTCGTCCCCGTGTTTGACCACGATGGCAAGGTGATGGCAGTTCTTGACATTGACAGCGAACACCTCGCCACCTTCGATGACATCGACCGCAAGTACCTGGAGGATATCTGCAGGTATATAACTCCCGGTTTTTAATATTAGTTACAGACAAAAAAAGAGGATGTGCCAATTGACACACCCTCTTCTTTGTTGCATGGAGCGTTACCACGCCTGCTGGCGGCTATCGGCCTCGCCCTGCGAGACCTCACCTTCTCCGAGCTGCAGCGTGCTGCCGGTGACGTGAACCTTCAGCGTGGCTGTGGCGTAGTCGTGTTCCAGCCAACAGTATCTCACGGGCATCATGGGGCACTTCACGGTGATGATGGCGGTACCGGTGTCGATACCTCTCACCAGTCCCCTCTCGCTGACGGTGGCCACGTTCTCGTTACTACTGGTGTACGTGATGTTGTCCTTGATGGCGTGCTTGGGGAAGAACGACAGGTTGATCTGTACGGTATCCTGAGCCATCAGGTCCACCTCTCCGTTCTCAATGCCAACGCCGCTGATGAACAGCTGTGCGGGATAAATGTCTTCATCGTCGCAGCTTGTGGCAACTGCCAGTGTCAGCATTGCCAGAGCAAATATCGAAAAAATCTTTTTCATATATCTTGTACTTTAATTGTTATCTTTCTTTCGGAGTAAAAGAGTGGAGTTAAAGTTGGAGTAACAGGGGGAGTAAAAGTGGACGATAGTTCAATCCTTGATTCCGCTGTTGTTTACGATTCCGTCAACGTAGCCGTTGAGTTTCCAACTGGCACCGTTGATAAGGAACTCCAGTCGGTCGTGCGTAGCGCGGTCGATGTACTCGATGTCGAGCGAAAGGATGACATAGTAACGACATTCCTCCAAGGAACCTTGAGCAATATTCATGAAGCGCAGTTTGTCGGCCTTCGACATCTTGCGATATCCTTCGCAGATGTTCGCGGCAATCGAAACCGCCGCACGGCGGAACTGCGAGGTGAGTCCGTAGCGCTCGTCCTCGGGGAACTGCTTTGTCACCTGATAGACAGCCTTTACGAATTCATGTGCTCTTTGCCAGCACTCCAGATCCTTGAATGATTTACTTTCGTTCATAGTCTATTGTCCTTTTTTACTCCAATTTTTACTCCAATTTTTACTCCCAATTTTACTTCAATTACTTCACTATCACTTTCTTGCCATTCATGATGTACAGGCCCTTCTTGGTAGGAGTAGCAATCTTGCGACCGTTCAGGTCGTACCAGCTACCGTCGTTAACTTCTTTAACTTCGATAACTTCGTTAACTCCTGTTGCCTCATCGAAGTCGATGGTGATGACGCGGGC
>CAMVDU010000027.1 GCA_947166345.1 uncultured Prevotellaceae bacterium | reverse complement strand
GCCCGCGTCATCACCATCGACTTCGATGAGGCAACAGGAGTTAACGAAGTTATCGGAGTTAAAGAAGTTAACGACGGTAGCTGGTACGACCTGAACGGTCGCAAGGTCACTGCTCCTACCAAGAAGGGCCTGTACATCATGAATGGACGCAAGGTGGTCGTGAAGTGAGAAGGAGAATAAGAAGTTAGCGAAGTTAAAGAAGTTAAGAAAAATGGAAGTTAAAGAAGTAAACGAAGTTATCGCTACGCTCGAAGTTATCGACGATACTTTGGCGGGCGAAACAAGCGGCAGAACTAATGTCGTTAACTCCGCTAACTTCGATAACTTCGGTAACTTCTTTAACTTCTCTAACTCCTAAAAGAAAAGATAACAATTAAAGTACAAGATATATGAAAAAGATATTTTCGATATTTGCTCTGGCAATGCTGACACTGGCAGTTGCCACAAGCTGCGACGATGAAGACATTTATCCCGCACAGCTGTTCATCAGCGGCGTTGGCATTGAGAACGGAGAGGTGGACCTGATGGCTCAGGATACCGTACAGATCAACCTGTCGTTCTTCCCCAAGCACGCCATCAAGGACAACATCACGTACACCAGTAGTAACGAGAACGTGGCCACCGTCAGCGAGAGGGGACTGGTGAGAGGTATCGACACCGGTACCGCCATCATCACCGTGAAGTGCCCCATGATGCCCGTGAGATACTGTTGGCTGGAACACGACTACGCCACAGCCACGCTGAAGGTTCACGTCACCGGCAGCACGCTGCAGCTCGGAGAAGGTGAGGTCTCGCAGGGCGAGGCCGATAGCCGCCAGCAGGCGTGGTAACGCTCCATGCAACAAAAAGAAGAGGGTGTGTCATCATTGGCACACCCTCTTCTTTTTGTGGATAACCTGCGAGTTATCCACAATTTTAATATTATTAACCTTTCAGACGTTTTCTAACGTTTTCAGAATTCCCGGATAGTCCGGAATATCCGGAAAGTCCGGGGATATCCGGATTTTTTTCCTGAAACGCTTGGCGTTTTCATGGAAATGCAGTACTTTTGCAGAGATCATGCCAATAACATGACAAGCATAAGAAAACAACAAGTGCAACAATAACAACTATAAGAAGACAATAGGACTATGAACGACGCTACTGACAAGAAGCAACCTCATATTCAGCACTATGCCGACGGGGTGGCCAGCGTGATGCGCAAGGCCGTGGTATATACCGAGCTGCGTTTCTACATGCGTAGCGATGTGTTGTACCAGCTGACGCAGGTGTTCTGTCAGCGTTACCTGCCGCGCTACGGCGACCGCACCGTCGACCAGATGGTGCAGGCGGCACGCAGCACCAAGCAGAACATTGCTGAGGGTAGCACTGACGGTCAGACGTCGACAGAGACCGAGCTGAAACTGCTGGGCATAGCGCGCGGCAGCAATCAGGAGCTGCTGGAGGATTATCAGGACTACCTGAAGCGCAAAGGCATGCCCGAGTGGTTCGGCAAGAACGAGCGTTTTGACCGTCTGCATCGTTTCTGTCAGGAGCACACGCGCTGGGAGGACTATCAGCCGCTGACGGCGCGCATGAACGACGAGGAGCTGGCCAACATGGCCATCTGCTTGTGTCATCAGGTGGACAGGGCCATGGCGAAGTACATGGAGCGCAAGGACCGCGAGTTTACCACGGAGGGCGGCATCCGCGAGCGCATGACCGCCGCTCGTCTGGGTCAGCGGGAGACGCAGCGACAGATCATTGAGCGTCAGGCGGCCGAGATTGCCGCCCTGCGCCAGGAGAACGCCCGCCTGCAGGCTCTGCTGAAGGCGGGCGGACAGCCCGGACAGCCCGGACAGCCCGGACAGCCCGGATAGCCCGGACAGCCCGGAATCTCCGGATAGTCCGGAATATCCGGAAAGTCCGGAGGATCCGGAAAGCTCGGAAAGCCCGTACCAACGACTATGCAACAATCAAATACTATACGACAGTGCCTGTGGCTGATAGCGACCATCAGGCAGCACGAGCGGCTCACGCTGAAGGAGCTGCAGCAGAAATGGACGGCCGACAGGATGGGCGACGTGCTCTACCGCTCGTCGTTCAACCGCTATCGTGAAAAGATCTTCGAGCTGTTCGGACTGGTGATGATGTGCGACGATAAGTACCAGTACTATTTTGCCAACCCCAATGAGCTGGCCGACCACTCGATAGAGAGCTGGCTGCTGTCGACGATGACGGTGAACGTGGCGCTGGCCGACAGTCAGGAGGTGAAGGACCGCATCATGCTGGAGAGCGTGCCCGAGGGCGAGCAGTTCTTGCCGGTGATCATCAAGGCCATCCGTCTGAACCGTCGCCTGCACATGCGCTACCAGCGCTTCGGCTGCGAGGTGAGCGAGAAGACGGTGGAGCCCTACGTGCTGAAGCTGTGGGGACGCCGCTGGTACCTGCTGGTGTTCACGGGCCACCACATGGCTACCTACTCGCTGGACCGTATGCTGTCGATTGAGATGACCGACGAGACGTTTGTGATGTCTGCCGATTTCTCGCCCGAGCAGTTCTTTGGCGAGTACTACGGCGTGCTGACCGACGCCGAGACACCCATGGAGCACGTGGTGGTGAGGGCCTACGGCAAGACGGCCAACTACCTGCGCACGCTGCCGCTGCACCACTCGCAGCAGGAGATAGCCACCACCGACGACTATGCCGACTTTGCGTTCGACGTGAGGCCCACGCCCGACTTCATCGGCGAGCTGTTGAAGTACGACCGAGGCGTGGAAATACTGAATCCACCCGATTTTCGTCTTAAAATATGTAAAATCATAAAAGAAATGCTTAATAGATATTAAAAGTTGTGAGGGTGTCCCTGTTTTTTGGGACACCCTCTGTCGTATCTTTGCACTCGAAAATGTTTAATTTTAAAATTCGAGTGTTATGACAAATTTAGTATCTATCGCCCTTCTTTCGGCAGGTTTCCTTGGCATGTGGGTGTGCGCCCTCTACGCCGTTGATTTCATGTTTACATTTGTAGGCAAACGCTTAAAGTTGAGGGAGGGGTTGTGCAAATGAACTACGAGGTGATGAAAGACTGGTGTGACGACACCAGGTGACAAGTAAGATTACAAAGAAAAAGAAGGAGAAAAGAAGATGGAAGAAAATAGTAGGAAAAGCGTGGTGAACCACTTTGCGGCAGGCGCCAACTGCCAGGTGTTCAATGGCAACATTACCGGTTGCGTCTTTGCCATGCCCGGAGATGCCGGATTTTCCGGATTTTCCGGGCTTTCCGGAAGTTCCGGAGAGCCCTGCGTCTCAGCAGCGCTGCAGACCGTTGAAGCCGAGGAGCTGATGGGCAGGCTGGTGGATGCAGAAGTGCTGAAAGAGAACTGGCAGCCCAACAGACTGAGCGGGTCGGAGCGAGGACTGGTGGCACGTGCCGTCTGTGAACGGCTGGACATCAGCGACACGTGGCAGGTGTTCGGTCAGCTATGGGGCGAGAAGCCCGAAACCTTGCGCAGCTATCTGAACAAGGCACTCGAACTGAAGAAGTCACTAAGCTATCAAGAAAAACTGAGAAATATTTTAGACTGATTATCAATAAGTTAATCATATTCGTACCTGCTACGCGTACCTACTACGTAGCAGTTTTTTTTTGTGCCCTTGCCGTACCTTTGCACCGTCGAAAGATAATCGACGGTGCTCATTGACTTAATGCTACAATCCAACCGGAATCTCCGGAATCTCCGGAAACTCCGGCTAATATAATTAAAACAATGGAAACCAAAATCTTGAAAGTGGTACGCCAGGGCGAGGCCTTCAGCGTACAAAGCAAACAAAGTGAGTCGGGACAGATCCAGAAGTGCAACATCGTGCTGAAGGAACTGGGCTCGAAGTTCGAAAACGAGTATGTGTGCGCCATGCTGAGGACACGCTGACGGCGACGCAGGTGGCGGAGACGTTCAACATGACGGTGTTCGACTTCAACGCTGTGCTGCGCGACATGGGCATCCAGTACCATCGCTATGGCCACTGGAACGTCAGCCGACTGACGGGCATCGCCTCCGACGAACCCCTGGGCGATCCCGACGAGCATCCCGCCCGCTGGCTCCTTTTAGGTGCGGCGATGGGTATCCATGAATGCGGCACCGAGGGTCAGGACCTCTTTGCGATGCTGCGCGGATACGAAGCCATGTAATAAGTACAATGAACAATGTACCGCTCGAGCTTGCTCGCTTTCACCAAGCGAAGCGACTGAAAGAATGGACAATGAACAATTAAAAACCTCCGCTTCTGCAGTAAACACTGTGGAAGCGGAGGATTTTGGGTGATCTGATCGAATAAAGTTGTCTGTTAATACTCGTCCTCGTTGAAGAGGAAGTCTTCTTTGGTGGGGTAGTCGGGCCAGATGTCCTCGATACTCTCGTAGATGTCGCCCTCGTCCTCTATCTCCTGAAGGTTCTCTAACACCTCAAGGGGCGAACCCGAACGGATGGCATAGTCAATAAGTTCCTCCTTGGTTGCGGGCCAGGGAGCGTCTTCCAGTTTTGATGCTAATTCAAGTGTCCAGTACATAGTGTTGTTTTTTATTTTTTTGCGTTATCGTTTTTTGCTTTTTTCTTAGCGGGCGCAAAAGTAGTAATAATTGTTTTTATTTGCAAACATTTTTCCATAATATTTCACTATGACCAGCGTTAAAATTTATTTTTTTTGCCAAAACGAACAGATAGTCGCTTAATCGGTTAATGAATGTGACAATATCGCTGCCAACAACGGCTGTCTCCATGAGACTGTCGATGCGTCGTTCGGCACGTCGGCAGACGGTGCGGCACACGTGGCATTGGGCGGCAGCCTGTGTGCCCCCGGGAAGCACGAAGCCCTGGAAGCCTGGCAGAAGGGCGTTGATGCGGTCGATGGCCTGTTCCAGCAGTTGGGTCTCGCCTTCGGGCAGACGTGCCGAGTCGTAGAGGGGCGTCTGACTCTGGTCGGTGGCCAGGTGGGTGCCTATGTTGAAGAGGTCGTTCTGGATGCGAAGGATGAGAGGCCGGTCTTCGTCGTTGCCGTCCATCATGGTGAGCAACAGTCCCAAGTGGGAGCTCAGTTCGTCGATGGTGCCATAGGCCTCCAGTCGGATGTCGTTTTTCTTGATGCGTATGCCTCCTACGAGGTCGGTCATGCCTGTGTCGCCACGGCGGGTATAGACGGTTGTGATCTTCATAATTGAGAGTTGAGAACTGAGGTTTTAGAAATTGATGATATAGTGTTGTTTGGTGCGTTTAGGATCGAAGAGGACGATGCCGCAGTAGTAGAGGTCGAAGGTGACGCTGGCGCGAGGGTCGTGGATGATGGTGTTCCACTGTGCGTAGTGGGCACGGATGTTGTCGAAGAGCACAATCGACTGCTCGTCGCACTGGCTGAAGAGCGTCTGATAATCGGTATCGGCAGGAACGACCGCCAGTTGGATGGCGGAGTGGGGGACAGCGACGATGTGTGCCTTCCTACAGCCGGCCTGCAGGTAGTCGGCGAAGCCTACGAGGTCGACGATCTCCGATGGCTGGCGGTGGTTGGCCAGTCGCAGGCATAGTCTGCCCACTTTCTGGCGTAGCCAGTTGTCCTCGATTGCCAGCTGGTCGTAGGCATAATAGGGCCAGTGTTCGTTGATGACATAACGAACGAAGCTGTAGTCGGTGGGCGACTGTATGCCGAAGCCCCTGCTGTGACAGCAGCGTTTGAGCCAGATGTATGCCAGATGTAGCCTGTTCATACGTGCAAAGGTACGAAAAAGGATTGAAACACAAGCAAAATGAGGCGAAAATATAATAAAATGGTGTGTTGGGTCGTTATAATAAACGTGTTAAGGCGAAGTCTTCTGATATTGGCCCTGCTGTTGGTCGCCTCTCTGAAGGTGGCTGCGCAGTATGATCCATCGTACAGTCACTACTGGGCGATGCCTACGTCGTTTAACCCTGGCGCTGTGGGTATTCAGGAGAAAATCAACGTGACGGGTGCGTACAACATGTCGTTGGTAGGCTTCAAGCACAACCCCCGTACGATGTATGCCTCGGGCGATATGCCGTTCTATCTGTTGGGCTCCTATCATGGTGTGGGTCTGCAGTTTACGAATGATGCCATAGGTCTGTTCTCGCATCGTCTGATATCGTTGCAATATGCCTTCAAGCGTAAGATGTTTGGTGGCACGTTGAGCATCGGCGTGCAGGGTACACTTATCAACGAGACTTTCGATGGTGGCGACTTGGATGTGGAGACCGCCAACGACCCTGCCTTTGCCACGTCGGAGATCAAAGGCAACGGTTTCGACCTGGGTGCCGGCCTGTACTATCACCAGAAAAACTGGTATGTGGGCGCATCGGTGCTGCATGCGCTGGCACCAAGGATAGAACTGGGCGAAAACAACCAGTTGGACATCGCGCGGTCGTATTATTTCACTGCCGGATGCAATATTCGGCTAAGAAATCCGTTACTTTCTTTGCACCCCTCTGTATTGGGACGCTCCGACGGTGTGGGCTATCGTGCCGATGTGACCACCCGTTTGAAGTACACCCACGAGGAAAGGGTGATGTACGTGGGCGTGGGCTATAGTCCCACCAACTCGTTCACCGTCATGCTGGGTGGTAACTTTCATGGCATAACCCTGGGCTACAGCTATGAGATATTTACCAACGGCGTTAGTATAGGCAACGGTTCGCACGAGTTGTTCGTAGGCTATCAGACCGACGTGAACCTGTTTAAGAAGGGACGCAACCGCCATCAGAGCGTGCGAATACTGTAAAAGTGAATATTGAAAGAAACAAGATATGAAAAAGTGTTTTGATATGAAGGAACATTTGTTCAGAAAATGGTACATGGTACTGTGTACGCTGTTCGTTGCCGTGCTGTTGACAAGCTGCTTTGGCAGTAAGGATACCACGGCATCGGGTGGTGAGTTGACAGGTACTGGCAGTAAGGCCTTTGCAGAGCCTGCTCCCTATGGTATGATTATGGTGAAGCGCGGACACCTGCGCATGGGGCTTGAGAACACCGACTCATTGTGGGGTAAGCAGACACCGGTGAGAGACATCTCGGTGGAGGGCTTCTGGATGGACGATACGGAGATTACGAACTCTGAGTATCGTCAGTTTGTGGCTTATGTGCGCGACTCTATTATCCGTGAGCGTCTGGCCGACCCCAACTATGGCGGTGACGAGAGCTACAAGATTGAGGAGGACAAGAACGGCGACCCCGTGAAACCCCACCTGAACTGGAAGAAATCGCTGCCTCGCAAGCCCAATGAGGATGAGTTGCGTGCCCTGGAGAGTGTCTATGTGGTCAACCCCGTTACGGGCGAGAAGATGCTCGACGCCTCGCAGATGAACTACCGCTATGAGGTGTACGACTACACCGAGGCAGCCATGCGTCGCAACCGCCTGAATCCTGAGGAGCGCAACCTGAACACCGATGTGCAGGTGAACCCCAACGAGCAGGTGTGGATATCGAAGGATACTGCCTATATCAATGATGAAGGCAAGATTGTGCGTGAGACCATCAACCGTCAGCTGACGGGACCGTGGGACTTCCTTAACACGTACATTATTAATATATACCCCGATACGACCTGTTGGGTGAACGACTTCCCCAATGCCGACAACGAGGTGTATATGCGCAACTATTTCTCGGCACCAGCCTATAACGACTATCCTGTGGTGGGCGTCACCTGGGAGCAGGCCAACGCATTCTGCGCCTGGCGTACTGACTACCTGCTGAAGGGACTGGGTCCGGCTGCCCGCTTCGTACAGCGCTACCGTCTGCCGACAGAGGCCGAGTGGGAGTATGCTGCACGTGGCAAGAACCAGAACGAGTTCCCCTGGGAGAACGAGGATGTGGCCAGTGGCAAGGGCTGTTTCTTTGCTAACTTCAAGCCCGATGCAGGCAACTACACCAAGGACGGCAACCTGATCACCTCGAAGGTGGGTATCTATAGCGCCAACTCGAACGGCCTGTACGATATGGCAGGAAATGTGGCCGAGTGGACCTCTACCATCTATACCGAGGCAGGCGTCGATGCCATGAACGACATCAACCCCCAGCTGAAGTACAATGCAGCCAAGGAAGACCCCTACCGTCTGAAGAAGAAGAGCGTGCGTGGTGGCTCGTGGAAGGATCCCGAGAGCTATATCCGCTCGGCTTGGCGCAGTAGCGAGTATCAGAACCAGCCTCGTAGCTACATCGGCTTCCGCTGTGTGCGCTCGTTGGCTAATACTACCAGTGAGAAAGTCAAGCCCGTGAAGGCTACAGCTAAAAAAAGTAAGAAATAAGAGCGATGTACGCCATAACTTCGGTGGCTCAACGATTCACTGACCATATAGTAAACCGCAAATAGTAATAGCAATGACCAAATATAGCAAATTCAATCCAATATACCGCTTACAGAAGTGGTTGGACAGCGTACCTGGACAGACGTTCATGAACTATGCCTACAGCTGGGGTGCTTCCATCGTGATTGCCGGTGCCCTGTTTAAGCTGACCCACCTGCCAGGAGCCAACTTTATGCTGTTCCTGGGCATGGGTACCGAGGTGCTGGTGTTCTTTATCTCAGGTTTCGACCGTCCCTTCAGCAAGACCGAGGACGGCAAGGACCTGCCCACGCATGTACAACTTGAGGACGAGACCCTCATGGCTGAGGGTGCCGACCTGGGTGCTGAGGGCCAGCCTGCAGTTGCCACCGTCGTTGGCGGCAGCAGTATCGTTGGCGGTAGCAGCATTGTTGGTGGCAGTGGCGTAGTTGGTGGCAGTGGCGTAGTTGGCGGAGGCGGCATCGTTGGCGGAGGCGGCATCGTTGGCGGTGGCGGCGGTACCATCATTATTGGTGGTGGCAGTCACTCAGAAGGTGCTGAGGATGCTGAAATTACTGGAACATCCGGAGAATCCGGAATATCCGGCGTTTCCGGAGCAGCCGGAATATCCGGCGTATCCGGCATCATCGCTCCCGAGTTGCCTGAGTTGCCCGATATTGATGCAGAGGGCATGGAGGAGGCTACCAACAATTATGTTGAGGAGTTGAAGAAACTGACAGAGACCCTGCAGAAGGTATCTGAACAGAGTGCACGTCTGACGCGCGACAGCGAGGAGATGGAGAACCTGAACCGCACGCTCACAGGCATCTGTAAGGTTTATGAGATGCAGCTGAAAGGCGCCAGTCAGCAGATTGGTACCATCGATGAGATTAACGACCAGACGCGTAAGATGGCCGACCAGATTGCCGAACTGAACCAGATCTATGCCCGCATGATCGAGGCAATGACGGTAAATATGCCAAAGACCCCATTGAACCCATAGGTCCCATTAGTCCCATAGGCCCCATAAAGAAAGTAAAACTATGGCAATAAAGAAAAGACCAGTATCTCCGCGCCAAAAGATGATCAACCTGATGTACGTCGTCTTGATGGCGATGTTGGCACTGAACGTCTCCAACGAGGTGCTCAATGGCTTCTCCATCGTGGAAGAGAGCCTGAACCGCACCACGGAGAATGCCGCTCAGGAAAGTCAGGCTATCTATGCGGACTTCGAAGAGCAGATGGCTGCCAACCCCCAAAAGGTGAAGGAGTGGTACGACAAGGCCATGCTGGTGAAGCATATGAGTGACTCACTCTATAACTTTGCCGACGAGCTGAAGCTGGCTATTGTCCGCGAAGCCGACGGTGATGATGGCGATATACACAACCTGCAGAACAAGGAAGACCTGGAGGCTGCCAACCAGGTGATGTTGGCACCAGGCCGTGGACGTGGCGAAGAGCTGAAAAATGCCATCGACCGCTACCGCGAAGGTATTGTGGCGATGATTCCCGATGCCGACAAGAAACAGATTGTTGCCAAGGACCTGACGACAGAGGTGCCTTCAACCGGTCTTGGCAAGAACTGGCAGGAGTATATGTTTGAGGCAATGCCCGCTGTGGCTGCCATCACCTCGCTGTCGAAACTGCAGAACGACGTGCGCAACGCCGAGAAAGAAGTGCTCCATACGCTGGTGCAGAACATCGACGTGAAGGATATCCGTGTGAATGCCCTCGATGCCTTCGTCATCCCCAACTCGCAGACCATTGTGCAGGGTGACAAGTTCTCTGCCCACATCGTGATGGCAGCTGTCGATACCACCCAGGTACCCGATATCTATATCGGCGGACAGAAGATGGACCTCACCAACGGCCTCTATGAGACCTATTGCTCGCGTACTGGCGACTTCACCCTGAACGGTTATATAGAGACTACCAACGGTAATGGCGACCGCATTCGTCGTGACTTCATGCAGAAATATACGGTGGTGGAACCCAGTGCTACCGTCTCTGCCGACCTCACCCGCATGCTCTATGCCGGCTACAGCAACCCCATCAGCATCTCTGTGCCAGGCGTGCCCCTGAACAAGATCTCGGCATCGATGACCAACGGTACGTTGCAGCAGACGGGACCAGGCAAGTATATTGCCCACCCTACGAAGATTGGTCAGGACGCTGTGATTACTGTCACCTCGACGAACACAGGTCGTGCGCAGACTATGGGTACGTTCTCGTTCCGTGTGCGTAAGTTGCCCGACCCAACGCCTTATATTGACATTAAAGACGAGGCAGGTAACCCCTCGCGCTTCAAGGGCGGCAACATGTCGAAGGGCAGTCTGATGGCTGTAGAGAATATCGGCGCTGCCATCGACGATGGTATCCTCGACATCGGCTTCCGTGTGGTGTCGTTCGAGACGGTGTTCTTCGACAATATGGGTAATGCGAAACCGCTGGCCAGCGATGGCTCGCGTTTCTCGGCAGCCCAGAAAGACCAGTTCCGCAAACTGTCGCGTGGTCGTCGCTTCTATATCTCGCGTGTGACGGCAGTAGGACCTGACGGCATCGAGCGTACTCTCTCGGCAGCAATGGAAATTAAAGTGCAATAACAATTTATCAAAGATATGAAAAGACTGTTTTTATTGATCATGATATCGATGGTGACAGGTTTGGCACAGGCCCAGCCTAAGGTGAGCCGTACCCAGAGACAGACGGCGCAGTCGATACAGGCAGGAAAAACGCAACAAACGCAGAACACGCAGGGTATGACCCAGCGCATGCGCATACAGTATCCAACGGCGTTTGAGATGCCCGAGGATGTGGTGTGGCGTCGTGATATCTATCGCGAGATCAACCTGAACGATGAGGCTAACTCAGGACTGTACTTCCCCACAGAGCCTGTGGGTAAGCAGCTGAACCTCTTCACCTATGTGTTCAAGTTGGCGCTGAACGGCTACATCCCCGTCTATGAGTACAACCTCGACGGCAACGAGGTGCTGGAGGAATCTGCCAAGGTGAATATGAAGTCGATACTCGACAACTACCATATCTTCTATGAAGAGCAGGGTGGAAAGATCAAGGTCGATAACAGCGATATTCCCTCGGCAGAGGTGAAGATGTACTACCTGAAGGAGAGTGCCTACTACGATCAGGCCAACTCGTCGTTCCACATCAAGCCGCTGGCATTCTGTCCGGTGATGATGCGTGAGGATGACTTTGGCGACGAAGCTGCCAAGTATCCGCTCTTCTGGGTAAAATACAGTGACGTGGAGCCTTATCTGAGCCGACAGACGGTGATGACCAGCGACAAGAATAATGCCGCTACGATGAACCTCGACGACTATTTCACACTGAACAAGTACAAGGGAAAGATCTACAAGACCACCAATATGCTGGGTAAGACGCTGGCGCAGATTGCAGGCAACGACACAGCCAAGCTGTCGGCAGAGCAGAAACGCATTGAGGCCGAGTTGGAGGCTTTCCGCAACAATATCTTCGGCGACAAGGCTAAGAGAGACTCTCTCGACAGCATCGCCAATGCTGATGCCAAGTTGGGTAAGGCCAAGAAGCAGAGCAGTCGTCGGTCGGGTACCAAGACTGAGAAGGTGAAGAGCGGCAAGAGCTCGGGTGCTGCTTCATCGGGTACGAAACCCGCTCGTGTATCGGTACGACGCGAGAGACACTAACGTGGTTTGAGAATTGATAATTGTGAATTGTCAATTGTGAATTGAGATTTGGAAGGAGAAAACGATATATGGAGTAAGAAGAGAATGCGCACCATTCTCAAGTTGATGGCCTTTCTGCTGGTTGTCATCTTACTCTATTATCTGTTGACAACGTTACTGATTTGTTCGGGTTTCTCATCAAAGTCATAAGCCAAAAGAAGGATTAATGCGCTACTATAGACTTTTGCTTTGCCTCGTCGTTTCACTCGCCACATGGACTGCAACGGCACAGAACGACCAACTGAAGACACAGTTTGGCGTGAAGGGCGGTGTGCAGGTCAGCGAGATGAGCTTTACCAGCGATGTGCTGAAGCGAAGCAACCGTGCAGGGTTCTTCTTGGGACCTGTCGTCAAGTTCAAGATGCCTATCGTGGGCTTTGGCGTTGATGTGGCAGCGCTCTACGACCAGCGCGACCTGAAGGTTGATGGTCATGTAATCAAACAGAAGAGTATCATAGTGCCAGCCAATGCCCGTCTGGGTGCCGATGTGTTCAGCATGCTGGGGCTTTTCATCAGCGCCGGACCTCAGTTCTGTTTCAATCTGGGCGACGACATCTTCCATTGGACCAGCGAGGAGAATATTGACAAGCAGTTTACCTTGCAGAACACGACGCTGAGTCTGAATCTTGGTGTAGGCGTGACGGTGGGCAGACATATTGAGGGTGCCCTCTACTACAACATGCCGTTAGGCAAGACTGGCGACTTTACTTGGAACGACCTGTCGCAACAGTTGCACGAGGAATCGTGGAGTCATGCCAAGAGTACCGTCGATGCCTGGCGAATCAGCATCACTTATTTCTTTTAGCTTTTATAACGGATCCACGTCATAGTAGATCTGTAGCGAGGCATAGCGCTTGTCCTGCATCATCTGCTGTTGGGCAAGAGCCAGATAGTGGCGTGCCTTTTTCATGTCGAGTCCTTGTTCGAACTTCAGTACCAACTGGCGAATGCACATTGTCTTCACCTTGGCCACTGAGGGTTTGTCTGGTCCCAGTACACGTCCGCCAAACCACTGGCGCAGTCGTGAGCTCAGCTCTATGCCCGCTGTGTTGACGACAGTATCGTTCTTGTGCTTCAGGAACACATAGACCAGACGGTAGTAGGGCGGGTAGTGGAAGGCCTGCCGCTCGGCAATGATGTCTTTGTAGAGCCCGAGGTAGTCGTTGCGCACCACCTGGTCGATAACCGACAGCTCAGGATTGCGTGTCTGCAGGATGACCAGTCCGCGTTTGTTCTTGCGTCCGGCGCGTCCGCTTACCTGCGACATCATCATGAAGGCATGCTCGTAGGCACGGAAGTCGGGCTGGTTGAGCATGCGGTCGGCATCGAGGATGCCCACCACACTGACACGGTCGAAATCGAGGCCCTTGGATATCATCTGCGTGCCGATGAGGATGTTCGTGCGTCCAGCCGAGAAGTCGCTGATGATGCGTTCATAGGCATTACGGGTGCGGGTGGTGTCGAGGTCCATGCGACTGATGCGTGCCTCAGGGAATATCTCGCGTATCTGGTCTTCAATCTTCTCCGTACCGAAGCCGCGTCCCTGCAGTTCCTTGCTGCCGCAGGCCGGACACTCCGTGGGAATGTGATAGACGTGTCCGCAATAGTGGCACGACAGCATGTTCATGGTGCGGTGGAGCGTCAGGCTGACATCGCAGCTCTCGCAATGGGGCACCCATCCACATTGCTTGCATTCCACCATTGGCGCCCATCCGCGACGGTTCTGGAAGAGGATTACCTGTTCGCCCCGTTCCAGGGCTTCGCGTACACGCGCTAATAGAAGCGGTGAGAAGGGACCGTTCATCATCTTGCGATGTTGCAGCTCGCGTGTGTTCACCACTTGTATCTCAGGCAGCTCGATGCCCTGATGCCTTTGCATCAGTTCCACCAGCGCATACTTGCCCGTCTTGGCGTTGTAGTAGGACTCCAACGAGGGCGTGGCGGTACCAAGCAAGACCTTTGGTTTTAGTTGAGAGTTAGTGAGCTGCGCGAGCATAATCGCTGCGCTGCGGGCATGATAGCGGGGCATGGGGTCCTGCTGCTTGTAGCTGGTCTCGTGCTCCTCGTCGATGATCACCAGTCCGAGATTCTGAAACGGCAGGAGTACAGCGCTACGGGCCCCCAGGATGATGTCGTAGGGATGACCCGACAATTGCTTCTTCCATATCTCCACACGCTCGTCGTCGCTGTATTTGGAGTGGTAGATGCCCAGACGGTCGCCAAACACACGGCGCAAACGGTCCATCATCTGCACGGTCAGCGCAATCTCGGGCATAAGGTAGAGCACCTGACGGTGCTGGTCCAGCTCGCGTTTGATGAGGTGGATGTATATCTCGGTCTTGCCGCTCGAGGTCACGCCGTGCAACAGCGTCACGTTCTTCGTCAGGAACGAGAAGAGTATCTTGTTGTAGGCCTCCTGTTGTTGTTCGCTCAACGGTTTGATATTCTCGAAATGAGGCTCACCACCGTGGTTCAGTCGGCCCACCTCCACCTCGTAGGTCTCCAGGAAGCCGCGTTTCACCAGCTGTCCGATGATGGGCAGCGTAGCCCCCGATGCGTTCATCAGTTCCTCGCGCGTGATCTCTTCTATCTGTGGGGTGGGGGAGTCGGCGTTCGACGCGTCTATCATGTCCCAGTGCGACAGCTCCAGATAGCTGATGAAAGCCTCTTGCTGTTTGGGCGCCCTTGCCAGGACGTTGAGCGCCACGTGGAGTGTGGTCTCGTTCTGATAGGTGGTCGTCAGGCGGATGAAGGTCTCCGTGCGTGGCTTGTAGCCCTCTTCGGCCTTCAGTCCTGCTGGAACGGCGGCCTTATAGACCTCGCCGATGGGCGACATGTAGTAGTCGGCAATCCATTGCCACAGGCGCAGCTGACTGTCGAGCATGATGGGCTCCTCGTCCATTTGCTGCAACAGCGCCTTCACCTCGTAGCCCTGGGGCTGCTGTTCGTGGATGCGTGCCACGACGCCCACGTGGTTCTTGTTGCGTCCGAAGGGCACCAGCACACGCACACCTACAACAATCCTTCCTTCCATCTCTGCAGGGATGGCGTAGGTGAAATAGCCTTCTACGGGCACGGGCAATATGACGTCAGCATACTTCATGGACTGCAAAGGTAGTGCAAACCGAGCGAAATACAAAATAAATACGTATTTATTTTTATTTCCGAGGTGCAGCCTACCTTCGACCGAAGGTCAAAGGTACAATAAAAAATGAAAGAATGAAAATCGGAAAAAAATAGGAATGATTAGCATCTAATTGAAGAATTATTACTATTTTTGCAGTCGAAACCAAAACTTAACTATATATGAAGAAGTTTCTTTCACTTGTCGCTCTGACGATGCTGGGCTTGCAGGTGCAGGCCGGTGGTCTGATGACCAACACCAACTATCACATTGCTTTTGACCGCATGTTTGCACGTGGTGCCACGTTCGACATCGATGCTGCCTTCTCCAACCCCGCAGGTCTGGCCTGGGGTCACGAGGGCTGGCAACTGTCGCTCAACTTCCAGAAACCCTGGCAGAACCGCGACATCGAGTTTAATGGCCACACCTATGAAGGCAAGGCCTCTGCACCCGTGGTGCCCGCCCTCTTTGCTGCCTATAAGCAGGACCGTTGGGCCCTCTCAACGATGATCGGCATCGTGGGCTCTGGCGGCTTCGTGCAGTACGATGAGGGCGTACCCATGTTCAACGTGTTGTTGGGCAATACGATCACTACGTTGACCCAAGGTCTGTCGGATGCTACTGGCGGCTATGCTCCTGTGGTGTCTCCCCAGCAGTTCGACTCCGAGATGAAGGGCAAACAGTATATCTATGGCGCACAGGTGAACTTCACCTATCGTCTGCTCGACAATCTCTCTGCAGCCGTAGGCCTTCGTGCCAACTACTACGATGGCTACTATCGCGGCCACGTAACGGCAATTAAGAATATAGCCGTTGCAACCTCGAACCCTCCGCAGTATATAAATGCCGACCTCGCCAGCCTCTCGCTCGACGTCGACCAGAAGGGGTGGGGCTTCACGCCTATTGTCAGCGTCGATTTCCACAAGGGTCCGCTCACCCTTTCAGCCCGCTACGAGTTCCGCACGAAGGTGAATCCCAAGAACGAGACCAACAGCCTGCAGGCCACCCTCAACAGCGCAATCCTGATAGAGAAACCTCTGACTGATCTTGTCCTTGCTGGTGCCCTGCCAGCAGCAACGGCTGCGGCAATGGCAGAGAATATTAGTACCAATGTTGCCAACGGTCTGGCCGCCTATATCGCCCCCTATCAGGACGGTGTGCACACGCGCTACGACATGCCTGCACTCCTCTCTCTGGCTGCCGGCTACGAGTTCACGCCCAGTCTCCGTGCCTCTCTCGAGTACCACTTCTTTGACGACAAGAACGCTAAGATGGCCAACGACCGTCAGAAGGAGCTCACCCACGGCACCCACGAGATTCTGGCAGGCGTAGAATACGACATCAACGACAAGTTCACCGTCTCCTGTGGCGGACAGCGTACCGACTACGGACTCTCCGACGGCTACCAGCAGAATACCTCCTTCGCCTGCGACAGCTACAGTGTGGGTCTGGGTGGTGCCTGGAACGTTACTGACCAGCTTCGCCTCAACGTCAGCTATTTCACTAGCATCTATAGCGACTACAAGAAGCAGGCCGCCTACGGTCCTGAGACCTATAGTCGCACTAACCACGTCATCGGCGTTGGTGTGGACTACAAGTTCTAAGTCAGCCGTAGTCTTCATTTTCCCTCGATTTCACACATTTCGAGCAACGGGCGTCTCTCGACCCCACCAAGGAGCGTCTCCTCGCATCGCAAGGAGACGCTCCTTGCTCACCACCGTCTTACCCCTTGCTCACCAAGGAGACGCTCGGTGCCCTCCACCGAGACGCTCCTTGCTCGAGGGTACCTTCTTCACTCGGAGAAAGTGCGTCACTTACTCCAAGATTCTGCGTCATTCTCTTCAAGAAAGTGCGTCACTTTCTGGGAGTAAGTGACTTTGTCTTCTAGGAAGTACAATTGTCACATGGTCACAGCTGTGACCATGTGACCGCAGACAAAAACTAATAATGCCTTATACAATGTAAAATATTGATATATAAACACTTATATCAATATAATGAATGCTTCTGAAGTAATTGGTCACATGGTCACAGCTGTGACCTGTGACCGTTTGTCTTAGTTCCGATTGGTAGGGGGTAAGGAACATGCTGTATTTGGACCTGCTGAATAAAGCGCCTCAAACGCCTCAACGTCTTTTTTAGTTTTTTGCAATTTGCACACTTTTGAGGGGCACAAACATCAAAGCCTCGCGTACCTTATATATAATATATAAAATAATTAATATATATTAACTATTATTCCTCTCTGTGTATGTGTTTTTTTGAAAAAAGACGCTAAGACGTTTGAGACGCTTCGTAGAGAAATACGCAGAATAAGAAAGCTGTAAAAAATTAGCGTTTGTTTGCTGTTATCGAAGAAAAATTGTACTTTTGTAGTCATAATTACGAAAACCTACGAATGAGCAGCTGCAAAACTGCGACAGAGCGTCGCACTTTTGCCTTGGTCTCACAATCTGCTGTTGATGCGTGAACTGAAGGATGATGATGCAGCAATCTATTACTATTCGCAAGAGACTGTTGCTAAAGGCTGGAATCGTGACCTGCTCCTGAATGCCATCAAGTTGGGTATGCACGAGACGCATTCTGTGCCTGCCGCTGACAACAACTTCGAGTCCACTCTCCCTGCCGTGCAGTCGCAGTATGCCAACGAGGTGTTCCATAGCACCTATAACCTCGGATTCCTTGGTGTCACCAAACCGATTCTTGAACTGGAGCTGGAGAACAGGCTCGTTGAGAAGATTAAGTTGTTCCTGCTGGAACTGGGCAAGGGCTTCACCTTCATCGGCAACCAGCACACCATAGAATACAACGGCAAGGAAAGTCGCGTCGATATGCTCTTCTTCCACAGGGGTCTGCGCAGTCTTGTAGCCATTGACCTGAAGATTGGCAAGTTCATTCCTGAATATGCAGGAAAGATGAACTACTATCTCTCCCTTCTCGACCGCACCGAGCGTCAGGAGGGCGAGAACCCATCCATTGGCATCATCCTTTGTGCCGAGAAAGACCGCCTGGATGTGGAACTGGCGCTTGAAGGCATGACCAAACCCATCGGTGTAGCCGACTACAAGCTCATCATCCCCAAGGAAGAATTGCAAAAGACCATTGCAGCAGAAATCCAGTCGTTTGAGGACGAGCATTCAGAAGGCGAAACAGACAAGTCGTGAAGAGACATCAAGTCGTGGTTGGATCGCATAAAAAGGAAGGGGGTAACGTTTTGTTACTCTCTTCTCTTTTGTTCTGTGACAATTGGGACAAAGGCGATTCGTAACGCCATCATCCAATATGCTTTATTTCTGCATCGACTACAAAGACATCTCCTTCGTTATCAACGAGGACATTACGGGGTACAAGATCCCACACCTCGTATTGGCTGTTTCTGAAACGTCCCTCTTGGGTTGTCTTTTCAAAACCCAGGGCTGCCATATAGGTGTCAATCATAATCCTTGTGGCAGGATGGGAATCAGCTATTCTTGGTTGCACAATAACAGGCTGGATGGTGCGTCCATCAAACCCTGCAAAACCATAAAAAGAATAAGCTGTATCAGGGAAAAGAAAATTGTGCATCAAGATCTTGCGCAACAAGCCAACAATGCTTCCGCTATTAAGCAGATTGTTGACTTTATAAATGACTTTCTCGCCAACGTAGGTGTCGTTCTCGTTACCGCTGGGACCAGGAACTCCTAGGTTAAAGACATCCATCATGGGAATCCAAAAGCCTTGGCTCTTAGCCATTTTTTCAGCGGCACGTTGCTCCGTCTCAAAACGACTTACATCTTGGAGGCTATCTCCACATTGCGTTTCATGTATTGAGCAAAGTCGCTTGAGTTCATCGGCGATTGCTGCGATGCGGCTATTTTCCGCATCTTGCGCTCCGTCACTTCCTTGTGGAACTGGTTGAGAAATGTCATGATTCATTCTTGTTTATGTTACTTTGCTGCAAAAGTAAGCATAATTTTTGAATAATCCAACTAATAATAAAAAAACTAACCATTTTCTTTGCCGTTTTCATTTCTTCTTTTTACCTTTGCATGGTGACTACGAAAAATTTCGTAACGAAAAAATGCGTAATATGGAAAATCCTTTTAAATTCAGCAAAATCGTTGATCAACTATTAGCAGGTCTCATAATATTTGCAGTTGCTGTTATTGTAGTTCTTTTATTAATATGGATTTGGACTGGCAAATTTAGTGAAATATTTACTGGCGTAATTGTCTTTTTGGGAATCTTAGGCGTTGTTCTTTGGTTTGTGAAATTGTTATTAGGGAAAAATAAAGTGGATCATTTTCCAAGGAATCGCGTGTCCAGATAGGCAAAGAAGGCATCCTTGTAGAGGTCGCCGATGGGAAGGTAGGTGTTGGCATCCATGATGACGCGGTTTTTGTTCACCTCCTGAATTTTCGTAAGGTTGACGATGTAGGAACGATGGATGCGCATGAAAGAGGGGGGGAGGTGCTCTTCCATCTTCTTCATAGACAGGAGAGTGATGATGGGCTTGGGCTCGCCTTCTATCCACACCTTCAGATATTCGCTCATGCCCTCAATGTAGCGTATATCGGGGATGCTGACCTTCACGATACGGTAGTCGGTCTTCAAAAAAAGTTGAGAGTTGAGAGATGAGAGTTGAGAGTTATCAGCAGCAGAGGAACCGTTGACTGCAGGACCATTATTCTCTAACTCCTTTAATTCCTTAATCCGGTTTGCCGCCCGCTGGAAGTCCTGCAGGCCAAAGGGCTTCAGAAGATAGTCGACGGCATTAACGCGGAAGCCCTCAACGGCATATTCGGAGTAGGCGGTAGTGAAGACGACGAGGGGCGGCACAAGGAGCGACTTTACGAAGTCCATGCCGTTGAGGTCGGGCATGTTGATGTCGCAGAAGATGGCATCCACCGTGTCGTGCTCCAGGAATGCGCGCGCCTCCAAGGCGCTCTGGCACTGGGCGGCAAGTTCGAGGAATGGCACCTTACTGATATAGGTGACAAGCTGTTTGAGCGCCAACGGCTCATCGTCAATGCCGAGGCATCGTATCATTTCAGCGGTATGTTTAGTTCAACATTATAGACGTCGGGTGAGTCCTGAATATTCAGTGTGTAGTTGCTGCCAAAGAGCAGGTTTAATCGTTGTTTTACATTCTTGAGACCTACGCCGCCCTTCTCTTCATTGGGCTTGTCTGCCTTGGAGTTACGACAGGTGAAGCGCAGCTTGCCGTCTTCCACAGCGACCGTCATCTGGATGAACGACTCGTGCTGATAGGAGATGCCGTGCTTGAAGGCATTCTCGATGAAGGTGATGAGCAGGAGCGGCGGAATCTGACGGTCGGGCACTTCCTGGGGAAGGGAGAGCGTGATGCGCACCTTCTCTGTAAAGCGCAATTGCATCAGCGCAACATAGTGGCGTATGAAGTCCATTTCGCGTGAAAGCGGCACGCCCTGCTTGTTGCCTTCGTAGAGCACGAAACGCATCATCTTCGACAGTTCCACGATTGTCTCCTTTGCCTGTTCGGGAGCAATATCGACGAGGGCGTGGATGTTGTTGAGCGTGTTCATGAAGAAGTGCGGATTGATCTGGTAGCGCAGGTATTCCAGCTGTTGCTCCAGGTTCTCGCGTTCCAGTTGGGCCAGTCGCTTACGGTCATCAAGGCTACGGAAATAGCCCTTGATACCGAGGTTGGCACCAAACATCAGGATGAGCATCACAATGCTTAGGATGTCACGCTCGCCCACGATGGGCGGAGGCGCATCAGCAGATCGCAATATACGTGGTGGGCGATTGTCGGAAGGTGGAGGAGCGTCAGGGGGAAAGCCGCCACCCATATTCTGAGGCTCGTCGAAATGAGGAGGACGGTGCCTGTCCGTCTGATGCGTCGGGGGCCTGTGTTCTATCGGCTTCTTGATCTCGGGTCGGTTGCTGCATTGATAGAAGGCAAATGCTGCTATGACAACGGCAACGATAGAGAAATAGGCCACACGCCGATGCCCGAGCACCAACAGCGGGGCTAATAGGAAGTTGTGTACAAGGAACAGCATGAGAAAGACAGCCATCTTGCGCCACACAACGAACACTTCGGCCCATTGGAACGTGACGTCTGAGTCGCCAATGGTGCGCACATACAGGCTCAGTAGCGGGGCTGCAAAGAGCAGACCCCACACCACCAGGTAAGTGATATTTTCCTGACGCAACTGCTTCATCCAATACATCTTTCTCCTTGACTATGATAACGTAAAAAACAGGGAAATATTATATCAATGCCAACCGCCAGGACCACCACCGCCAGGACCGCCACCCATGCTGTTGCCGCCTGTGTATGACGAGAGGCTGACGCTGCTGCCACCGCTGACGGTGCTCTCCACGATGCCTAAGCCACCAAAGTAGTAGGTGCCGCTGCTGACGCTGACACCACTCTTCAGCGTGGGCTGCGAGGCGCCACTGACCACAAGACCGGAGCCGCTGCTCGACGGGGTCTTGAACGAGAAGGTGCTGCTGCCTACAGAGAGTGCATACCAGGTGTTACTGCTCCACGACGAGGCCTGATAGCATGACTGCGACAGGCTGCTGCCACTCTCCAGTCCGCCCACGGCGACAATGGTGCCGCCCGTCACATAGAGTTTCTTGCCACCCTCGGTATTGGCATCGATGGCCACCTCGGGAGTGCCTGAGCAGGTGGCATAGACAGTGCCGCCCTTGATGTAGCAGTTGCCGTTGGCGTCCAATCCGTCGTTATGCTGTCCCTGGGCATAGACGTAGCCGCCGCTGATGGTCATGTCGCCCTTCGAGTTGATGGCGTCGTCATAGGCATACGAGGCCACCTCGCCTCCTGTGATGGTCAGCGCACTCTTCGTCTCGATGCCCTCGCCGTTGTAGCCGCTGGTGCGCACCCAGATGCGACCTCCGCTGACGGTGATGTTACCATCGGCCTTGATGCCCTTGGGCGACGACGTGTCGTTGTTGCTCTTATACTGCCCGCCTGTGGTGACCACATAGACGCTACCACCGTTGAAGCGGGCTTCCATATCCACGTTGATGCCCTTGCCGCCCGAGCCCGTACTCTTCAGCCACAGCTCGCCGCCATTCACTGTCAGCGTTGAGTCGGCTTTGATGCCTGCCGCGCCCTTGGCCTCACGCTCGTCGCTATCGTAGGTGCCGTCGCCCGTAGTCAGCACCGTTATGCGTCCGCCGTTAACGATGATATTGCTCTCGCAGTTGATGCCCTTGGCCGCTGCCACCGAGACCTCCACGTTCAGGATGCCGCCATTGATGAAGATGCCGTCGTTGGCCTTGATGCCGTGATTGGCTGTCGATTTCACGTAGATGTTATTACCCTTGTTGAAGGCGATGTAGTCGGCCGAGTGGATGCCGTTGTTCGTGTTGCCTGTGACGCTCAGCTGTCCGCTGCCGTTGAACAGCAGCTTACCCTTGCAGTAGAGCGCACCTTTCTGCTGGCCGCCCGTACCGTCGGCCAACGTGTTGGTGGTACCGTCGGCCAGGATGACGAAGGCGCGCTTGCCACTCAGCAGGTTCAGTGCTGCCGAGTCGGGGTTGGTGATACTCACGCCATTGAGCTTCACGGCGTATTTCTTGTCGCCGAGGATGGTCAGCGAACCGTTGGTCGTTGTGCCGCTCACCACATAGCACACCTTCTTCGTAGAAGCATGATTCGCTGTCACGTGGTGGCCGTTGACTGTCACATCCACCCCGTTCTCTGTCTTTGCCACAGGGCTTGACATATCGATACTGACTTCTGTCGTAAATTCGTTGTTCTCCAGTGCATCCTCCTCATCGGGGAAGTACGCCTCTGCACTCTCTGTCGGCTCCGTGCCCTCTGTGTTGATTGCTACATCGAACGTGGTCAGTTCGCCTGACGTCGTTGAGTTGCCGCTATTCGTGTTGCCACCGTTGTTGGTCCATCCATTATTGTCAAAATCCTCAAACGGGTCTTCAGTGGTGCAGCACATCACTACTGAGAGTGAGGCTACAATCATCATTAAAAACAATATCTTCTTCATATGTATTGTGGTTTGTTCAAAAAACTATGACAAAGATAGGAACATTGCCGCTATTCACCAAAACAATTCAACAAAACGCCCATTTCGCTCAGCGAAAGACGTATAAAAAAATCAGCATTTTATTTGCTGTTATCAAATTCTTTTCGTATTTTTGCAAATGCAAACGGAATCGTCACAGAGGGTCAGACCCTTTGTGTTGCAGGCGGAAAGAATGACGAAAACAATAAATATGACTACAAAGCGATTTCTACTGACGGCGCTGATCCTGCTGGTGGCAGGATGGAGCAGCGTGTATGGTGAGGACGGCAGCCAGCTGTGGCTGCGCATGGAGAAGGCTGAAACCGCGGCCAGCGTAACGGGCGTGAAGGGTACGGCTATGAGCGAGTTGCAGACGTACTGGCAGGGAGGACCGGTGGTGCTGAAAAGGCAGAAGGGCTTGGCAAAGGACGCCTACACCATCAAGAGCCAGGGCACGAAGACGGTGATAACAGCCAGCAACGACGCAGGACTGCTTTACGGCGCCTACCACCTGCTGCGACTGCAACAGACGGGCGAGGCCAGCAACCAATTGGACATCAAAGAGGCTCCCTACTACGACCTGCGCATCCTGAACCACTGGGACAACCCCAACGGCACGGTGGAGCGCGGATTTGCTGGACACAGCATATTTTGGAGGGAAGAGGGAAAAGTGGATAGTGAACAATTTGCTGCCGCCATGCAAAGTTACGCGCGTGCCAATGCGTCGGTGGGCATCAACGGCACGGTGCTGAACAATGTGAACGCCAAGCCCGAGATGCTGGCAACGGCAAGTCTGCAGAAGACAAAGGAGATTGCCGACCTGCTGCGCCCCTACGGCATACGCGTGTACCTGTCAATCAACTTCGCATCGCCCATCAAGGTGGGAGGACTGCAGACGGCCGACCCGCTGAACAAGGAGGTCATAGCCTGGTGGAAGGAGAAGGTGAACGAGATATACCGTATGATTCCTGATTTCGGCGGTTTCCTGGTGAAGGCAAACTCGGAGGGTGAGCCTGGACCGCAGGACTTCGGACGCACGCATGCTGACGGTGCCAACATGCTGGCAGCAGCACTGAAGCCCCACAACGGTATCGTGATGTGGCGCGCCTTTGTATATGCGCCACAGAGTCCCGATCGTGCCAACCAGGCCTATCTGGAGTTTATGCCGTTGGACGGACAGTTTGCCGACAACGTAATCATACAGATCAAGAACGGTCCCATCGACTTCCAGCCGCGCGAACCCTACAGCCCGCTGTTTACTGCCATGCAGAAGACGCAGATGATGGTGGAGTTCCAGTTGACGCAGGAGTACCTGGGCGCTGCCAACCACTTGGTGTATCTCGCACCGATGTGGCAGGAGTTCTTCTCATTTGTGAATCCCGGAAGTCTCCGTGCAATGGCAGGAGTGGCGAACATCGGCGACGATATCAATTGGTGCGGCCACCACTTCGCTCAGGCCAACTGGTATGCCTTCGGACGTGCTGCATGGAACCCCTCCCTGACACCCAAGGAGATTGCAGAAGAGTGGGCCAATATGACCTTTGGTTATAATGAACAATGTACAATGAACAATGAACAGGGAACGGCGGTAGCAAACTCTCAGTTCTCAGTTCTCAGTTCTCAGTTAGTCAAGTTGATGTTGGACAGCCGCGAGGCTTGCGTCAACTACATGATGCCGCTGGGCATCCACCATATCTTTGCAGGCACCCACCACTATGGACCGGAGCCGTGGTACGCGCCAAAGGGCGTGAGGGCCGACTGGACCCCTCCCTACTACCACAAGGCTGATGCCGTCGGTATGGGCTTCGACCGTACAGTGAACGGTTCGGGCAACGTGAAACAGTATCCCGAGGCGCTATGTAAGCTGTACAACGACATCAACACGTGTCCTGAAAACCTGCTGACGTGGTTCCACCATGTGCCCTGGGACCACCAGATGAAGAGCGGACGCACGTTCTGGGACGAGCTGTGCCATAAGTATGATGAGGGCGTACACCAGGCGCGTCACTTCCTGAGCGTATGGGACAGTATGCAGCCCTATGTGGATGCACAGCGTTTCCAGGAGGTGCAGCGCAAGCTGCGCATACAGGCGCGCGATGCCGAATGGTGGCGCGACGCTTGTCTGCTCTACTTCCAGACGTTCTCGAAGCGACCCATTCCGCAGGACGTGGAGCATCCAATACACAACCTCGACGAGATGATGCAGTTTCACATTCCCATCACGATGTATGAAAATCCGGAGAGGGGATTTACGAAGTAGTTTAAGGAGTTTAAGAAGCAAAAAGTACACAAAAGGGACTGTTCCTTTTGTGTACTTTTTAACTTCTCTAACTTCCGAGCGAAGCGATAACTTCTGTTACCTTCCGAAAAAAATTACAGGTTGATGTCGCAACCGATACCCAGCACACGGTTGGTGCGGGTGAACGAGTCGCAGACGCCGGTCGTGGGATAGTCCTTACGGTCGTAGTTGCCGTATTCCGTCTGGAAGAAAGCTGCCTTCAGGGTGATGTTGTCGTTGAGACTGTAGTTGGCACCAAAGCCGATGCTGTAGCTGTTAACAACAAACGACATGTCGTTCATGTACTCGTCGGTGAGTCCGTAGCGGGAGAGCTGTCCACCGGCAGAGATGGTGAGACGGCTGTTGATGTCCCACTCGGCACCCAGCAGGAACTCGTTGGTGTTGTGGTCGAGCTTGTCCTGGGCGTTGTTGTACCAGTCGGTCTGCTTATCGAAGTAGTAGTGCCAGCCGGCATTGATGCGGATGGGGTCGATGGGACTCCACTGAGCACCAACGGTGAGCAGGGCAGGAGCATCTTCGTTCACCTCTTCGCCGTCCCTGTATTTGTTGACAGCAGGAATCTCGCTGGCCTCGAACACCGTTGACTCGTTCTTCATGCGCATCTGCGTCTTGAACTCGTACTTCACGGCGAAGTTCAGTTTGTCGTTCATCTTATAGTCAACGCTGACGATAGGAGCAATGCCCACACCCGACTGGTTACACAGCAGGTTAACGCCCTGTGAGTACTTCTGCAGGGCATCGAGGCTGGTGCGTGTGCCTTCCAACTGAGCCTTCTGGGCAACCAGTTCAGCATACTGGGGCAGAGCGGTGGCACCGGCAGCCTCGTACTGAGCCATACCAGCGTTGATTTGTGAGAGTCCGCCATCAACGGTAGCTGTAGCGCCACTGAGGAAGCTGCCGAAGTCGATGTAGCCGTTAGCGGTGTTCACCATGATATTGCTCAGACGGGCCTTATAGGTGGCCGTTCCGTAGAGCAAGCGCAGACCGCCATAAACTGACAGTTTGTTGTTGATTTTATAAGCCGATCCCAGTTGGACGCCGAAGAAATACTGACGACCCTGCATGTAGCCGTCCATATCGTAGCCCTGAGCACCCAGCGGGCTCAACTGATGGGCGATGTTACCCACAACGCTCTCGAACGAGCCCAGACCGTCGGCATATTCGCATGAGCCGCCACCGCCAGGCACCGAGAGGTTGAACTGCAAACTCCAGTCGCCCTTGTTCCAGGCACCCTGGACAGAGGGGATGCAAGGTGCGTCGGCAACGCCCTCGAAAATCTTTGTGGTGGCACCCTCGTTCTTGCGACCAAGGGCAAAAACGGGGTTGGTAGAGGTGATGGTACGCGTCTGATGGGCATACTGCCAGTTGATACCCAGATGGAAACCATCAGACAGGAAAGCCACACCTGCAGGGTTACTGTAGACACCATCGAGGCCTATAGCGGCATCGCGTGCGGGATTGCGTAAGAAGTCAATACTCTGATTGGTGTTTGTCAAGATGCCACCAGCAGTGGCAGTCGTTGTTGCTGCGACCAGTGCAAGACCGATCATGAGCGATTTGATTTTTTTCATACCTTTTTAACAACTTTTGTGAAAATCGGGTGCAAAGGTATGTAGAAAACGGCACACTCCAAACAAAAATGTGCAAAAAGTGATGTAAATACTACACTAATTGATTTAAATCATGTCGAAGATTGCACAAACGCTCTCTTTTTGTGTAATTATTTCTTCTCCTCGGGATAGCTGATGCGGGTGTGGTAGATGGTCTTCAGCTTCTCGATGAGCACCGTCTTCGCATACTGGATGTCGCGGAAGGTGATGGGACAGTCGCGGAAGAAGCCCTCGCTGACCTGTGAGTCGATGATGCGCTCCACCAGGGTGCGGATAGAGTGCTCTGTATAGTCGGGCAGGGAGCGTGAGGCAGCCTCCACAGCATCGGCCATCATCAGAATAGCCTGTTCCTTGGTGAAGGGATTAGGCCCGGGGTAGGTGAAGAGCAGGTCGTCGACGGGTTCGTCGGGATGCTCGTTCTTGTATTTGATATAGAAATACTTGGCCTTGCCCTGTCCGTGGTGGGTGGCTATGAGGTCGCGTATCTGCGACGGCAGATGGTGTTTGTTGGCCAGACGGATGCCCTCCGTCACATGACTGATGATCATCTGGGCACTCTCCATGTAGTTCAGGTGGTCGTGGGGACTGATGCCGCCCGACTGGTTCTCGGTGAAATAGATGGGGTTCTGGGTCTTGCCGATGTCGTGATAGAGTGCACCTGTACGTACCAGCTGTACGTTGGCCCCTATCTTACGAGCAACCTCGGCAGCCAGATTGCCTACCATCACGGAATGCTGGAAGGTGCCAGGAGCCACCTCGCTCATGGTGCGCAACAGCTCCTTGTTGGTATCGGACAGCTCGATGAGCGTGATTTCTGACAGGAAGCCGAAGACTTTCTCAATGACGTAGACCAGCGGGTAGGAACAGAAGATGAGAACGCCGCTGATGAGCAGGTAGTAGAGTTCCCACACGTTGAACGCATCCATGTCCTGGTGACGAATCATATAGAGTGCCATGCGCATGGCAACGCCAGCGATGATGGTGACAGTAGCCGTCCAGAACAGTTGGGAACGACTGCTCAGCTCGTGGAGCATGAAGATGGCGGTAAGACCCATAGCCAGCTCTACGGCAATGAACTCCAACGGATAGTGGAGGATAGAGGCGCAGATGAGGATGACGGTGATGTGGGCCATGAACGCCGTCCTGGAGTCCATGAAGATCCTTATATATATAGGTACGATGGCAAATGGCAGGATATAGACGTGCATCATGCTGTGGTCCACCAGTACAGAAGCCAGGATAGAGAAGAGGATGACGAGCACGTAGATCATGCATGCCGAACGGATGTTCTCGAAGTAATCCTTGCGGTAGGTGCCCAGATACCACGTAAAACCAACGATGATGAGCAGCACGTAGATGATCTCGCCAAGGATATTCATCGGCACACGCTTGGTCAGCGAGTTCTGCTGCTGCAGCTTCTGCATGTAGGAGGTGAGCTTCATATAGGAAGCCTGGTCAATCTTCTCGCCTGTACGTATGATCTTCTCGCCAGCCTGCACGATGCCGGTGCTGGGAACGACGCTGTTGATGAGCGAGTTGCGGAGGGAGTCGCTCAGCCGACTGTCGTAGGACAGGTTGGGCACCAGGTAGTTGTTTAGGTTGAGATGGTTGATGATATCGCCGAAATACCTCAAGTCAGAACTGTTGACGATATACTCGTAGGCCTCGCGAGGGGTCATCACCTGACTGCAGCTCTTCTTGCCAATCTCACGAACACCCTGCATCTGGAGGAACTGTCCGGAAGGAATGTTCAATGGCTTACGGTCGTCGATGATACCGCGCTCATAGACGGTGTCAAGCTTGGCAACAACCATCCTGAGGTAGTTGAACGTGAAGCTGCGTGATGTCATGCCGGTGGCCTCTCTGAACTCATGAAGCTTCTGCTGCTTGACAGAGGCATCGTACTGATAGCAGGGCTTGTATTTCTCCAGACTGTCCTTGCGCTCGGCATCAATGACAGCCTGACTCTTGAACACGGGGAAATCGAACATTGCCGTCAGGTCGGGATAGTTCCATACCTTGCCTTGTTCGAAACTGAATGTCTGTTGCTGTTCGCGCGGCATGAACCACACAACAAGCGTAACGGTGACCAGTACAAAAGCTGTCCGTATAGCGATTTCCTTCCAGGATTGTCTGCTTCTCAAATTGATGTCGTTCATGTCTGCAAAGTTACGTATTATTTCCGAAAAACATTCATATCGGTGTTTTTTTTAACGTGTTTTTACGCCTTAGAGACCAAAAAGTGAAGAAAACGGCCTAAATGCTTGGTGCATTGAAAAAAAGATTGTACCTTTGCACCCGCAATTCGTGCGCGCTGCGTGCGAAGCGCATTTAATGTCTAACAATTTAAACAATTAAAATCAAAAAAAAGTATGATTATTGTACCAGTAAAAGAAGGCGAGAACATCGAGAAGGCCCTCAAAAAGTTTAAGAGAAAGTATGAGAAGACAGGTGTCGTGAAGGAGCTGCGTCGTCGTCAGCAATTCGACAAACCTTCTGTGCTGAAGCGCCTGAAGATGGAACACGCCATTTACGTACAGAAACTGCGCACAGCAGAGGAAAACTAAAAAAAGTTCCTCAAAAATTTGGTAGTTTCATAATTTTTCCGTAAATTCGTGCCGTCAATCGTTAATAACGATATTTATGACGGAAAAACGAGCAACGTCATTGGTTGAGCAGTTCCTGAACTACCTTCGCTACGAGCGAAACCGTAGTGAGCAGACAGTGATCCGCTATGAAAAGAGCCTACGCATCTTTCAGGATTACTTCACAGGGGTGGAAGAGGGGCTGACGTGGGCATCGGTGGATGCCGACCTCATCAGAGGGTGGATTGAATCGCTGATGGACAAAGGCTTTGAGGCCACTTCGGTGAATGCCGACCTGGCAGCCCTTCGCACCTTCTTCAGGTTCGCGCTGTCGAGAGGTCTTGTTGACCACGATCCTGCACGCCACGTGATAGGACCCAAGAAAAAGAAGCCGTTGCCCCAGTTCCTGAAAGAGAACGAGATGGAGACGCTTCTTGACAGGACACAGTGGGATGATAATAAATTTAAAGATGTACGTGCGCGTACCATTATATTATTATTCTACGAGACGGGGTTGCGAAGAGCTGAACTGCAGGGTCTGAACGATGCGGATGTTGACCTCGCTGCCATGCAGCTGAAAGTCACAGGAAAGCGGAACAAGCAACGTATCGTTCCTTTCGGCGAAGAACTGTCCGAAGCGTTGCAGCACTATATGAAGGTGCGCGACGAGCAGGTGCCCAGGTTGACCGAAGCCCTGTTTGTTTCAGAGAAAGGACTAAGGATCACCACTTCGGCCATCTATGTGACGGTCAGGGAGAATCTCTCGAAGGTCTGTATGCTGAAGAAACGCTCACCGCACGTGCTGCGCCACACGTTTGCCACAGCCATGCTCAATCATGATGCAGGAATCGAAAGCGTAAGACAACTGTTGGGTCACGAGAGTCTGGATACCACTCAGATCTACGCCCACACCACTTTCGACCAACTGAAACGAGTTTACAAAGATGCCCATCCAAGGGGCTGAGTTTATAGTTTAACTTAAAAAAGAGACAACTATGGAGATTATGATCAAGTCGATTCATTTCGACGCTACCGAACAGTTAGAGGCGTTCATTCAGAAGAAAGTCGCCAAGTTAGAAAAATCGTACGAAGATATTCAGAAAGTAGAGGTGCAATTGAAGGTCGTAAAGCCTGCAACAGCCATGAACAAGGAGGCTAGTCTGCAGGTGAGCATACCAGGAACCACACTCCATGTGGAAAAGGTGAGCGACACATTTGAAGAAAGTATTGATTTATGCGTGGACTCTATGCGTGTCCAATTGCAGAAAAACAAGGAAAAATCCAGAAGTTACTAAAAAAAACTTGCGAAAAGTTTTGGTAATTCAAAAATAAGTAGTAACTTTGCAGCCGTTTTCCGACAGGTCGTAAATCTGAAGAAGAGAGCGGCTGCTTAGAAAAGCCTCTTTAGCTCAGTTGGCCAGAGCACGTGATTTGTAATCTCGGGGTCGTTGGTTCGAATCCGACAAGAGGCTCAAGGACAGGCGGTGCGAAAGCACACGCAAGTCGGAAAAGGCTAATCGCTAACGGCTAACAGCCAAAAGCAAACAGCCAATTTTGGGAGGTTTCCAGAGCGGCCAAATGGGGCAGACTGTAAATCTGTTGTCTTTCG
>CAMVDU010000026.1 GCA_947166345.1 uncultured Prevotellaceae bacterium | reverse complement strand
GCCTGGTCTGCCTCAGGTGGGTGTGTTCGATACCGCCTTCCATCAGACCATGCCTGCTAAGGCTTATATGTACGCTATCCCCTACGAGCTCTATGAAAAGTATGGTGTGCGTCGCTATGGTTTCCACGGAACCTCGCATCGTTATGTCTCTGCTCGTGCTTTGGAGTTCCTAGGCATGAAGCCTGAGGGCACGAAGGTGATTACCTGTCATGTGGGTAACGGTGGCTCTATCGCTGCCGTGAAGGATGGTAAGTGTATTGATACCTCTATGGGTCTCACACCGCTGGAGGGTCTCGTGATGGGTACCCGTTCAGGTGATATCGACGGTGGTGCCGTCACCTTCCTGGAGAAGAAGCTGGGACTCGATGCCGATGGTATGAGCAACCTGCTGAATAAGAAGAGTGGTGTGGCTGGTATCACGGGTGGCTCCAGCGATATGCGCGACGTAGAGAGTGCTGCCAAGGCTGGTGACAAGCGTGCCCAGTTGGCTCAGGACATGTACTTCTACCGTATCAAGAAGTATATCGGTGCCTATGCTGCCGCTATGGGTGGCGTCGATGTCATTGTCTTCACAGCAGGCGTTGGTGAGAACCAGATAGGCATGCGCGAAGCAGTCTGTGAGGGTCTGGAGTTCCTGGGCGTGAAGTTCGATGCATCGAAGAATAACAAGCGTGGTGAGGAGTGCATCATCTCTGCCGATGATTCCAAGGTGAAGGTGGTGGTTATTCCTACTGACGAGGAACTGATGATTGCCTCTGACACGATGGCGCTGGTGAAATAATGAAAGAATGAAATCATTCAATATTCATTCAACATTCAATATTAACATTCAAAACTCACAATTATGGATCTGAAGAATTTGGCTCAAGGCGCAGCAAAGCTCGCCAAGGAAGTCGACAAGGTCGACACAAGTAGTCTTCCCCTCTCTGCTGACAAGAAAAAGAAGGTGGATGATGTGAAGAATGTTATTTCAGGACTGGCAAAGAAACTCTAAAAAGAAAACGGCGGAAATGATCTTCCGCCGTTTTTTCTTGTCTCTTATCTTTTAAAGTTTGCTTTCGCCTTCAATGTATTGCGACATGAGCAGATGCTCTCCGTCCCATACAACATAGGTGAACTGCGAGATCCAGTCGCCCAGAATCATCACACGCGAACGTTTGGTCAGCTGCAAATCGACCTCGATGTGGCGATGCCCATAGATGAAGAAGTCCACGTTGGGGTGGTACTGAATATACTTCTTTGTATATAATATAAGGTATTCCTTGTCTTCGCCCATATATGGAGGCTCCTCACCATTGACGCGCTTGAGGCGTGAGTGCTTGGCCCACGTCTGTCCCAACCAGACGCTCCATCGGGGATGGACGGTGGCAAGGGCAAACTGACAGACCTTGCTATGGAAGAGCTTACGCAGGAACTTGTACTTCTTGTCGGGATCGCCCAGACCGTCACCATGAGCCAAGTAGAATACCTTTCCGTAGATCTCGGTGGTGAGGGGCTGCTTATGAAGGATGACACCACACTCGCGCTCTAGGTAGTCGTAGGCCCAGATGTCGTGGTTGCCAGTAAAATAGTGTACCTCAACGCCCATGTCTGTCAGTTCCGACAGTTTGCCAAGGAAACGGGTATAGCCCTTAGGTACCACAAACTTAAACTCGTACCAGAAGTCGAACATGTCGCCCAACAGATAGACGGCAGCTGCCTTCGTCTTGATACTGTCAAGGAAACGCACCAACCGACGTTCCTGCATGCGTCTGTGGCTGAGGGCCCAGGAACCCAAATGGGCATCGGATAAAAAATAAATATTCTTCATATCGTAATAACGGTATATCGGTATAACGTGATAACGTGACGTCGAATCAGTCAAAGCCTAACTCCACTCGTGCTTCTTCTGACATCATACTTTGGTTCCAGGCAGGTTCGAACACGAGGTTGACGTTGCTGGCTGTGACGCCTTCCACACTCTCAATCTTGGTGCGCACATCCTCGAGGATGAAGTCGGCAGCAGGACAGTTGGGTGCTGTGAAGGTCATGTCGATATCGACGAGGGCATGGATGCTGCCGTCCTGTTGGGCGAAGGAGGTATCGTCCTTCACGTCAATCTTATAGATCATTCCCAGGTCAAAGATGTTGACTGGAATCTCAGGGTCATAGACGGTCTTCAGCACATCTACGATGCGTCCCTCTATCATTGTCTTTTCTTCTTGTGTCATAATAATCCTTCTTCGTGATATGAATAATAGTTACCATCGGTGATAATCACGTGGTCCGTGAATTTCAGTCGCATTACGCTACATGCATTCCTGATGCTCTGTGTCAGACTGTTGTCGGCATCGCTTGGTCTGATGCTGCCGCTGGGGTGGTTGTGGCAGACAGCAATGATGGTGGCATTGGCAAGTACCGCTTCGCGCATCAGGATGCGGATGTCAACGCTAACTTCCGAGATGCCACCGTGGGCGATGCGTAGCTTCTTGATGAGGCGATAATCCTGGTTCATCAGCAACAGCCAGAACTCTTCTACGTCGAGGTCTTGCATCACTGGATGCATGTGGTTGTAGATGCGGGTGGCAGTACCCAGGTCGGGCCGTTCCTCGGGCTTCTCCTGCTGACGACGTTTGCCCAGCTCGCAGGCAGCAAGGATAGTGATGGCCTTGGCTGGGCCGATGCCGTTGTATTGGCACAGCTCGTGGATGGTCATCTTTCCCAACGTGTTCAGGTTGTTATTACATTCGTTGAGAATACGCTTCATCAATGAGACGGCATCTTCTTGGGGCGATCCTGAACCCACGAGGATAGCCAGCAGCTCAGCATCGCTCAGCGCCTGAGGCCCTAACCGCTCCAGTTTCTCACGTGGACGATCTTCTGCCGCCCACTCGGCTATGGTCAGTGTAGAGTGTAGAGTGTAGAGTGTAGAGTTTACTACCGCTCTTCCTACTGGTCTCTTTCTATCTGTTTTCTCATTCATTGTCTTGGGTCCTTTTTCTGATGGTTTTAATTGAGCTTACAAGGATTTTGATGATTTCTTCATTGTCACTATTTAATGACATAAATCCGCGTTCGTCAATCAACTTGCTATTATATATGGTATTTAGCCAAAAAGAAGTTTCATTTGCTTCTTTGAGTGCAATGCTAAGTTTAGTGATAAAGTCAGCATTGGTTTGAGCATTTATACTTTCCGCAACATTCGCACCAATGCTAGTTCCACTACGGTATATTTGATTTGCCATGATTGTCTCATGCATTTCTTTTGTCAAGTATTGGTGTAACTTGACAATTCTGGTGGCAAATGCTTCAGTCTTATTTTTCAATATACTCTCTTTTCTTGGCATAATACAAGGGCGGTAGCAAACTCTACACTCTACATTCTACACTCTACATTAAGAATAGAAGTTTTTCTCAAAGGCAGTAAACTCGTCTTGTTTCAGTACGCAGCGCTTCCACCATGACTCGATGAAGCCGAAGCCATAGCCCATCAACTGGACAAAGGCGGCAGGGATGCTGAGAAGGCCTACCTTCATACTCTTATTTTTGATGGTGGAGTCAACACAGATGATGAGACTATATAATATAATAGGTATCCAAGGCGTCAGACAGAGCCAGCGCCACTGGTCGTTATTCCCATAGAACATCAGCAGGCGTCCTATTGCCGACAGCAGAATGAGGGCGATGACACCCAGGGTGAAAACCGTAGGCAACAGATGCACCAGCTTCATGGTGCCAGGATGGCGTTTTTCCAGATTGATGCGTGCAATGCCGCTGTTATAGACCTGACGGAAAAATTTACGGAAGTCGGTGCGACGCTTGTGCCATACCCATGCCTCAGGGATGAGGGCTGTCTTATAACCTGCTTCAACAATGCGATAGGAGAAATCGATATCCTCACCGAAGCGCATCTTAGAGAAGCCACCCAGTTCCTGATACACCTCGCGACGGATACCCATATTATAGGAGCGAGGGAAGAACTTGTCAAGTTTCTTGCCTTTACCTCCACGAATGCCGCCTGTGGTAAAGAAAGACGTCATACTATAGGAGATGGCTTTCTGTACAGGTGTGAATGAAGGGTGGGAAGCATCGGGGCCGCCCCAAGCAGCTAATTGACAATTGACAATTGACAATTGACAATTGACAGCCTGCAGATAGCTTTCGGGTAATACAACATCGGAATCAAGAATAATCAGCCATTCGCCCTGGGCACGTTCGGCACCATAGTTGCGACTCTGGCCTGGACCACTGTTCTTTTTGAAGAAATAATGCAGGTCGAGTTTGTCAGCATATTTCTCACAGACCTCCTTGCAGGGTGTTGCCGATCCGTCTTCCACGATGATTACCTCGAAATCCTTCAGCGTCTGCTGGCATAGACTCTGGAGTAATTCATTCACCTCGTCAGGACGGTTATAGACAGGAACGATGATTGAGTATGTCATTTGTCTTCTTTTTTTTTCTATTTGCTGCAAAAGTACTACTTTTTTTCGAAATAGACAGCGTAATACAGGAAAAAACTATAACTTTGCACGCTGATTGTAAAAAAACAATGAATATGAAAAAGATAATTCTATCTTTGGCAGTATGCCTGATGGCAACTGTTGTCAATGCCCAGACCACCGTGAAGGGCGTACTGATTGATGAGGCACTTGGCGAGGGTGAACCCTTTGCCACCGTGCGTGTCATGAAAGAGGGATCGGAAAAACCTGTCACCTCGTTTCTCACTGATGTGGAGGGACGCTTCAGCCATGCTGTGAATGGCAAAGGTAAGTATGATGTTGTCTTCAGTAGCATTGGTAAGGAGGATTTGCACCATAGTGTCGAACTGACAGGCAGCGGCGTGCTGGACCTCGGCACATTGTATATGAAGGAGAATGCCACTGCCCTGAAAGGCGTGGAGGTAGTAGGACAGAAACCTCTTGTGAAGATGGAGGTTGACAAGATGACCTACAACGTGGCCGAAGACGATGATGCGAAGGCTTCTACCGTACTCGACATGCTGCGCAAGGTGCCTATGGTCACTGTTGACGGACAGGACAACATCTCTGTCAACGGCTCTTCCTCGTTCAAGGTCTATGTTGACGGCAAGCCCAATGTGATGTTTTCATCGAATCCATCGGTGATTTTCAAGAGCATGCCTGCTACGGCTGTGAAGAATATCGAAGTGGTGACCAACCCTGGCGCGAAGTATGATGCAGAGGGTGCCAGTGGCGTGCTGAACATCGTGCTCAACAAAGAAGCGATGGGAGGTGCCGGTGGCGGTAGCATGAATGGCTACAATGGTACGCTGACTGCTGCCGTTGGTACTAACTCCTGGGGTGGAGGTGCCTTCGTGAGTGGACAGCAAGGCAAGCTTACCTACAGCGTCGATGTGATGCATCAGAAGATGTCGCCCAAGACCACTAAGACCACCAGTCGGATGGAGCAGGGAACGATTAGTCAGTTGTCCGAGATCCGTACGAAGACACGTCTTCCCTTTACGATGGGAAGTCTCTCGCTGGGCTACGAAATCGACTCCGTGAGCAGCGTGAGTCTCTCGGCAGAGCTCACCAGCATGAGTATGAAGAACACGGGAGGTACGACAACATCGCTGCTCGTGGGTGGTAACGCTGCCTCTACGTATTACAACAACCTGATGCTGAAAAACAAAGAGACTGGATTCAGCGGATCTGCTGACTATCAGCGCTTCTTTAATAAGGAACGTACTAGCTGGATTGCATTAGCTTATCAACTTAGCTACGCTCCCAATCAGACCAAACAGCGCAATGATTTCTATGCCGAAACTGACGTGCCTATCGATATCACTGACCGCTTAAGCGATAATCGTGAGAAGACCTTGGAGCACACCTTCCAGACAGACTATACCACACCATTGGGTGGCAGTCAGACGTTGAACCTTGGTGCCAAGCTGATGTTGCGTCGCGCTACCAGTGATGCCGACTACTACTTGGATAATGTCTTTACTGAGGACCTGAGCATGGATTACACGTACAAGAACCGTATCGGTGCTGCCTATGCTGAGTATGAGACCAAGTGGAATAAGGTCGGTGCCAAGGCCGGTCTGCGCTATGAGCATACGTGGCAGGATGTGGAGTACAAGTTAGATAATGACAAGAATTTCTCTACTGACTACGGCAATCTGGTGCCTTCTGCCAATCTGAGCTATTCTATGGCTCCCACTATGAATCTCGGTCTTACCTACAATATGCGCATCTCGCGTCCGGGTATCACCTACCTGAATCCCTATGTGGACCGTTCTACTCCTACTGCGCTGACCTATGGTAACACTAATCTTGATGTGGAGAAGACCCATAACGTGGCCCTCGTCTTCAATAGCTTCAGCCAGAAACTGATGTTGAACGTGAATCTCAGTCATAACTTCACAGACAACGCCATCGAGCAGTTCAGTTTCCAGAATAATGACATCCTCAACACTACCTACGGCAATATCGTGAAGCGCCACCAGACAGCTATGAATGTCTATGCAAACTGGTTGGTTCATAAGAATACCCGTCTATTCATGAACAGCGGCGTTAGGTATGTTGACTTGCGTTCCAGTCAGCTCGACGTGAAGAACAGCGGTTGGTCGGCAAATGTTATGGCAGGTCTGCAGCAGACTTTGCCTTGGGATCTCAAGTTGAGCACTTATATCATCAGTCGTACGAAGACCTATACGCTGCAGGGATGGAGTGGAGGTATGAACATGTTCATCGGCACACTCTCGAAATCGCTGTTTGACGATAAGCTCTCTCTGAGTCTGCAGGGACTGACAGGACTGAATGATGGTGGTTGCCTGAAGATGGAAACCTATAGCAGCGGTAAAGACTTTACCAACCATATGAATATCCGCGTGCCCTTGTATGGTATCACCTTCAATGTGCAGTACACCTTCGGTAATACCAAGAAGCAGTTCGCACAGCAGAGCCGCAAGACACGCATCGAGAACGACTACATCGAGCAGAAGTCGCAGGGCGAGATGATTCAGGGTGCTGGTGCCGGAAACATGAGCAACTAATCCATCGGACAATACAAAATAAGAGGATGTGCCAGTTTTGACACATCCTCTTGTTTTTTTTGTGCGTTGACTGTAGCGGAAACTCTACACTCTACACTAAAAGATTACTCTTTGGCGCGAGCCAGATAGCTGCCGTCGCGAGTATCAACCTGAATGAGGTCACCCTCGTTGATGAACAGGGGAACGCGAACCTCAACACCAGTCTCCAGCGTAGCGGGCTTCAGGGTGTTGGTAGCGGTGTCGCCCTTGATACCGGGCTCAGAGTGAGTGACGCGCAGAATGGTCTTCACGGGCATCTCAGCGTAGAGGATAGTACCGTCGGTGGTGTCAGAGACAACCTCCACGATGTCGCTCTCCTTCATGTACTCATGACCGATTACCAGCTCGTTGTCAATGGGAATCTGCTCGAAGGTCTCCTGGTTCATGAAAATACGGCCAGACTGGTCCTCGTACAGATACTGATAAGGACGACGCTCGATGATGACGTCCTCCAGTTTTTCACCGATGTTGAAACGACGCTCCAGCACGCGACCGTCGCTGACGTTCTTCAGCTTGATAATCATGATGGTGTTACCCTTACCAGGCTTGCGGTGCTGGAAATCGATGCAAACCCAAATGGCGCCGTCCATGCGAATGGCGGTACCCTTCTTAATGTCTTGTGAGTTAATCATATAAATATAATATAATGATGTATTTTGTTGTTTTCGGGTGCAAAGGTACGAAATAATTCTTAATTCTTAATTCATAATTCATAATTTTTTGCGAAAAGTTTGCGTAATTCAAAAGATTTGTGTAATTTTGCAGCCCGAAACGTCGATTATAAACAATAAAAATAGTATAAAGCAATGAAAAGAACATTCCAGCCGCACAATCGCCGCCGCGTGAACAAGCATGGTTTCCGCGAGCGCATGGCCACCAAGAATGGCCGTAGCGTCCTGGCTTCACGCCGCGCTAAGGGTCGCAAGAAGTTGACTGTTTCAGACGAGCGTCATGGTAAGTAAGACGTCAAGTCTGTCATCACACAGAATAACGGGATGAAGCCTCGGGGTTTTATCCCGTTTTTTATTTTTCGCTCGGTTTGTACTACCTTTGACTTTTCGCTTATTCGTACTTTGACCTGCGGTCGAAGGTACTTTCGCTCGGTTATTCGTACTTTGAGCTTCGCTCGAAAGTACTTTCGTTCGACAATAAAAACAAAAATATGTTTTTTTGTTTTGTATTGTTCTCACTTATTCGTACCTTTGCAGCATTAATCTGATGATAAGATGACAAAAGAGGAATTTTTTGGTAAGTTTAAGAGTCTCTTTCTGTGGGGTAACCTGGCAGCGATGGTTGTCACCGTGCTTCTCTTTTTCTTTGGCTTGAAGTGGTTTCTTTCATGCTATACCCATCATGGGGAGAATATTGAAGTGCCCGACCTGTATGCCAAAGACCTGAAGACTGCTGAGATGATGTTGGAGGATCGAGGGCTGCTGCTGAAGCAGGTTGCCACTACCTATGACAGGAATCTGCCTGGTGGAACCATTGTTACGCAAAGTCCAAAAGCCGGTTCGAGTGTCAAGGAGGGTAGGCAGGTGTATGTAACCGTGAATTCTCTGACAGCTCCCAAGGTAAAGATTCCAAATGTGATAGGCAATAAGAGCTATCGTAGCACACAGGCAGAACTGCAGAACCTGGAATTTGAACTGAACCCCACTCCGATTTATGTCGATGGTCCGCGCGATTTGGTGATGGGCATCGATTGTAATGGCCGTGCCGTTGCAAATGGTGAGGAGGTTGCTAAATACTCGCGTCTGACGCTGAGGATTGGTAATGGAGCTGGTGATAATGAAGGTTATGAGACCGAGGAGTTGGAAGAACTGCCTGAGGATGTTATCATCAATGAGATCATTGAGGAGGAAATCATCGATGAGGATTACGGCGATCCATACGAAGTGTTTGAGTAATTAAGTGCGAGGATTAAAGGTTGAGTGTCGAGGAATTGATAGACGATGAGGAGTTGCTTGAGGCTGAGGATGTTTCGGAGGCTGATGGTGAGGATGGGGGAGTGCTCTATGAGCATTTCCGCATAGAGGTGGATCGTGGACAGGTGCCGTTGCGTATCGATAAGTACTTGTCGGAACACATGCCTCATCAGACGCGCAACCGTATTCAGCAGGCAGCCGATGCGGGCTTCATACAGGTTGGTGGTCGTCCTGTGAAGAGCAACTACAAGGTGCGTGCAGGCGATGTTATCACGTTGATGCTCGACCGTCCCCATTTCGATACGACTATCGAACCCGAGGATATCCCCCTGGACGTGCGCTATGAGGATGATGACCTCATGGTTATCTACAAGCCGGCAGGCATGGTGGTGCACCCAGGCTGTGGCAATTTTCATGGCACCCTGGTACATGCCATCGCCTGGCATCTCAGGAATCTTCCTTCTTACGACCCTAATGATCCGCAGGTAGGACTGGTTCATCGCATCGATAAAGACACCAGCGGCCTGCTGGTTGTGGCCAAGACACCAGAGGCAAAGTCGAATCTGGGCAAGCAGTTCTTCAACCACGACACACATCGCAGTTATGTGGCACTGGTATGGGGTAACTTTGTGGAGGACGAGGGACGCATCGAGGGCAACATAGGTCGCGATCCCAAAGACCGTCTGCGCATGGCGGTGTTTCCGCCTGATTCCGAAACGGGCAAGCCTGCTGTTACCCATTACCGTGTGTTGGAACGCTACGGCTATACAACGTTGGTGGAGTGTCGGTTGGAGACGGGGCGCACCCATCAGATACGTGCCCACATGAAACACATAGGTCATCCGCTCTTTGCCGATGAGCGCTATGGTGGTACCGAGATTCTTCGTGGTGAGCGTACAGCCAGCTATAAAGCCTATATCCAAAACTGCTTTAAGCTGTGCCCACGTCAGGTGCTTCATGCACGCACCCTTGGCTTCCGTCATCCCCGTACTGGCGAACAGATGGACTTTACTTCTGACCTGCCCGAGGATATGCAGGCGCTGATTGATAAGTGGCGAGGCTACTTTAAAACTCGTCAGAACGAATTGTCGTAATAACGTAATATCGTGATACCGTAATAACGAAATATTGAAATAACGAAAATATAACAATGAAACCTACAAAAAGAACCATAGCCATCGTCTGCGGTGGCGACAGCTCAGAGCACGATGTGTCGCTTCGTTCGGCACAGGGTCTTTATTCTTTCTTCGACAAGGAACGCTATAACATTTACATCGTCGATGTGAATGGTACCGACTGGCAAGTGGACCTGCCCGATGGTACGCAGACACCCATTGACAAAAATGATTTCTCCTTCCGTGAAAACGGCAAGCTGCGTCTTTTCGACTATGCCTATATCACCATTCATGGCACACCTGGCGAGAACGGAATTATGCAGGGCTACTTCGACCTGATCCACATGCCTTATAGCACCAGTGGCGTTTTGGTGGAGGCTATGACATTCAACAAGTTCGTACTCAACCAGTATCTGCGTAGCTTTGGCGTCAGGGTGGCAGAGAGCGTCCTTGTACGCCGTGGACAGGAACGTAGCATCAGCAAGAAAGACATCATCGAGAAGGTTGGTATCCCCTGCTTTGTGAAACCAGCCAACGATGGTTCGTCCTTTGGCGTGTCTAAGGTGAAGAAGCCCGATCAGTTGGCTGCTGCACTCCGTGTGGCCATGATGGAGAGCGACGAGGTGATGATTGAGTCTTTCCTTGATGGTACCGAGATTACCGTGGGTTGCTATAAGACGAAATCAAAGAGTGTGGTGTTCCCCGTTACTGAGGTGGTGACCAAGAACGAGTTCTTCGACTACGATGCTAAGTACAACGGTCAGGTGGATGAGATTACGCCAGCCCGTATTCCTGATGAGTTGGCCAAGCGTGCCCAGGACCTCACATCTGCCATCTACGACATCCTCCATTGCAACGGCATCATCCGTGTTGATTATATCATCACGAAGGGTGAGGATGGTTGCGACAAGTTGAACATGCTTGAGGTGAACACCACGCCTGGCATGACTGCTACGAGCTTCATCCCTCAGCAGGTGCGTGCAGCAGGACTGGACATCAAGGATGTCCTGACTGATATTGTAGAGAACCAGTTTTGAAAGCCTACCCAAGCCCTCCCCAAGGGAGGGATGTTTAGATAGATAAATTAGATAATATGGAAAACTCGTCAGAAAGTGTAACCAGACATCCCTCCCTTGGGGAGGGCTTGGGTGGGCCCTTTGACGCCATCCGACCCTATGAGCCGGAGGAGATGAAGCAGGCCTTCGAGGACCTGCTAGCTGATAGACAGTTTAATGTCATCATGAAGGGATTCGCGCCCTGGCTGCCTAAGTTCCTTCGTAATGGTCTGTTGCGCCTGGCTTTCTGTGGGGTGAAGACGCCGCTCGACTTCCAGAAGCGGTTCATGAAACCCGTCGTAAAATGGATCATTCGCAAACATACTGATGGCTGCACGTTTGATGACGGAGAGCTTGTGTCCTATGAGTCCCATGAGACCAATAAGACCCATAAGTCCCATAACAGCCGTTACACGTTCATCAGCAACCATCGTGACATCGTGCTTGACTCGGCTTTCCTCGATGTGTTGCTGGTGAATGCGGGCTATCCTACTACAGTGGAGATAGGCATTGGCGACAACCTGCTCATCTACCCGTGGATCAAGCGTCTGGTGCGCATGAACAAAGCCTTCACCGTACGTCGAGGTCTCACGCCCAAGGAGATGTTGGCCTCTAGTCAGCTGATGAGCCGCTATATCCACTATGCCGTCACTCAGAAGAAGGAGAACATCTGGATAGCCCAGCGTGAGGGTAGGGCGAAGGACTCCGACGACCGCACCCAGGAATCAGTCCTGAAGATGCTGGCGATGGGCGGTCCGGTGGTCAGTGGCTCTGCCGCTGACAGTCTCCGCGATCTCAACATCGTCCCTCTGACCATCAGCTACGAATACGATCCCTGCGACTACCTCAAGGCGCAGGAGTTCCAGCAGAAGCGTGACAACCCTGCCTTCAAGAAGAGCAAGCAGGACGACCTCGACAACATGAAGACAGGCATCTTCGGCTATAAGGGTCGCGTGCACTATCATTGCGGCACGCCTATCAACGCCTGGCTCGACGAACTCAACGGACTGCCTAAGAACGAGTTCTTTGCTGCTGTGGCCCAGCGCATGGACCAGGAGATCCATCGTGGCTATTGTCTTTATCCCTGCAACTATATTGCTGCCGATATGCTGGCTGATCATGAGACCTACGAGTCCCATTACACCCCTGCTGACAAGGCACGTTTTGAGCAGTACCTTGCTGGTCAGATAGCCAAAATCTCCATCCCCAACAAGGATGAGGCTTTCCTGCGTGAGCGTATCCTCACCATGTATGCCAACCCGCTGAGGAATAAATTGATCATTGCAGATTGAAAAATATTATGAACAAGATATTCAAGAGGCACCTGTTGGGTTTGTCATTTATCATTTGTCATTTATCATTTAGCATGATGCTTGCATCATGCTCCACCGATGCCTACGACAAGGGCGATGGCAAGTATTCGCTTCTGCGTGCCGACATGGTGGAAATCTTCACCAATGGCGAAGGAATGGTGGAGCGCGTTGTTACCGACGAAGACTACATCCTGCGTACAAAGCCGTTCTCTATCAAAGGCATGCAGGTGCCCGACACCCTTTATCGCGCGTACCTATATTATAATGTGAACGACGACGAGGACGATCCCGTCAGCATAGGTCGTGTTTCTACCCTCGTTCCCTATCCTTTCGATACCCTGAAGACCGACCCCGTGAACTTCGAGAGCGCATGGGAAAGCACCTCGCACCGCTATCTGAACATGAGCCTTCTCTTGAAGACGGGAACCAGCAGCGGTGACGATTATCACAGCATTGGTATCCACCTCGACACGCTGATGACCCATACTGATGGCAAACGCACGGCTCACCTGCAGTTCTATCATGATCAGGGCGGACTTCCTGAATACTATTCCCAACGTATTTACATCAGCATCCCTACCGACAGCCTCGCTGCTGATACCGTTTATCTCCGCATCAACACCTATGACGGTGTGGTAGAGAAACGATTTCCATGACGCTAAAAACAGGTTGTCCTGACGTGGAATACAGTGTTTCCTGACGCAGAAAACGCTATTTTCTGATGCGGAAAATACTGTTTCCTGACGCAGAAAAAACAATTTTCTGACATAGAAAACGCGTAATATTAGTTCTTCATGTTAAGAACCGCAAGCTGTCCTTTCGTATGGGCAGTTGTCGTAAAATTCATTTTTTTTGGTCTTTTTTTGCCCCCAAAAACACTAAAATTTTGTTAAAACGCCACTTTGCTACCACTTTTCAATTGCTACCACCGCACTGTAACCAGCTCATATACAATTATTTATATACGATAGTGGTAGTGTGGTAGCAATTTTCGCAAAATTTTCGTACGCGCGCGTAGCTCACACGGGGATGTCCCCGTGTGAGGTGATTAGCTATTGATGTTGAATGGGAAAAAGGTAAAAAGACACAAATAACAAAGAAAAGTGAATGAAAATTTGCAACTACCGAAAAAAGTTCCTATATTTGTAACAGAATCCAGAACTATGACTTAAGTCTCCACCCAATAATCATGCTAAACTTATGAATACCAAGAATCTGCTCATAGTCAGTTGCCTGTCGCTTTGCATGACATTGCTGACAGGCTGTGACCCGAAGGGCACCGCTGCCCGCAACCGACTGGGATACCTGCTGAACGACAATACCGACATGACGGCAGAGGCCCTGCTCGACTCGCTGGAGTATTTGAATGGAGTGACACCCGACTTCGACGTCCACCTGCCTGTGACCGATGCCGACACCCGCCCACATGCTGATGGGCTGTATGTGAACGCGAAGACAGGCTCGTCGTTGCAGTTTGCGCTCTCCGACACGGTTGATGCCCCCTATGGCATTGGTACTGTCACCATCCACCAATTGGCTGACGAGTTCTTCTTAAACAAGGATACTATGGAACTGATGGTGCATGCCTGGGGTAAAGGCATCTACACAGGCTATGACTTCTATAATCCGTCAGACAGCCAGGGCGAAGAGCAACAGCGGGCACGCGCACATGCCCGCTTCCTGATGTTTGTCTATCCAGGCGGCGACAGCATCCTGACCACGCAGGGCTACAAGGCATCGGAGAATGTGTTCCGCTATCGTCTAAACCCCTAAACTCCTACACTCCTAAACTCCTAAACTACTTCAGCAGTCGCTGCGACAGCTTGTCGAGCATGTCGCGGGTCATCTCGGTAAGGCCATACTCATGGTGCCAGTCCCATTCTTTGCGAGCGCATGAGTCGTCCATGATGTCGGGCCACGACTCGGCAATAGACTGCTTCAGCGGGTCAACATCATATGTCATTTCGAAGGCGGGACGGAGTTTTTTGATGGCATGATAGATCATGTCGGGGTCGAAACTCATGGCTGCCACGTTGAAGCCGTTGTGATGGATGAGTCGGGTGGGGTCGGCCTCCATCAGTTCGATGGCAGCGCGCAGGGCATCGGGCATGTACATCATATCCATGCGAGTGCCAGCCTTGATGGGACAGATGAACTTCTCACCGCGCACGGCATAGTAGTAGATATCGACGGCATAGTCGGTGGTACCGCCTCCTGGAGGGGTGACGTAGCTGATGATACCTGGGAAGCGCACGGAGCGGGTATCCACACCGTATTTATGATGATACCAGTCGGAGAGCAGTTCGGTGGTCACCTTCGATACACCGTAGATGGTGCGTGGACGCTGGATGGTGTCCTGGGGGGTCATCTCGTGGGGTGTCTCCAGTCCGAACGATCCGATGCTGCTGGGTGTAAACACGGCACAGTGTTGCTCACGCGCCACTTCAAGGACGTTCCATAAACCGTCAATGCCCACCTTCCACGCCAGGCGCGGTTTGTTCTCAGCCACTACTGAGAGCAGGGCCGCCAGGTTGTAGATGGTATCAATATGGTGTTCCTTCACGATGTTGGCAATGCCTTCACCATCGGTGACGTCGGCAATGGCTGAGGGTCCGCTTTCAGCCAACTCCCCTTTAGGCTCGCATCCAGCGATATAGCCTGCAACCACATGGGCGTTGCCATAGCGACGACGCAGTTCCATTGTCAGCTCCGAGCCAATCTGCCCGGTAGAGCCGATGACCAAGATATTTTTCATGTCTTTCTTAGATTTAGATTTCTGCTGCAAAAGTACAAAAAAAATGGGAATACAAATACTGTTTTTAAGAAATAATTTGTAATTTTGCATCATCATTTCAAACCTGAAACTTGAAACTTGAAACTTGAAACTTGAAACATTAACCATAAATACTATGTACGGAAAAATGAAAGAACATCTCAGCCAGACACTCGCTGAGATTCGTGAAGCAGGACTTTACAAGGAAGAGCGACTCATTGAGAGTCCGCAGCGTGCAGCCATTCAGGTGGCAGGAAAGGAAGTGCTCAACTTCTGTGCCAACAACTATCTGGGCCTGTCTGATCATCCCCGTTTGATTGAGGCTTCTAAGAAGATGATGGATCGTCGTGGCTTCGGCATGTCGAGTGTTCGCTTCATCTGCGGCACACAAGATATCCACAAGGAGCTGGAGGCTGCCATCAGCGACTATTTCAAGACCGAGGATACCATCCTCTATGCTGCGTGCTTTGATGCCAACGGCGGTGTGTTTGAACCGTTGTTTACTGAGGAGGATGCTATCATCAGCGATGCCCTGAACCATGCTTCTATTATTGACGGTGTGCGTCTCTGCAAGGCCAAGCGCTACCGTTATGCCAATGCCGATATGGGCGAACTGGAAAAGTGCCTGCAGGAAGCTCAGGCGCAGCGCTTCCGTATCATCGTGACTGACGGTGTCTTCTCTATGGATGGCAATGTGGCTCCTGTTGATAAGATCTGTGACCTTGCCGAGAAGTACGATGCCTTGGTGATGGTTGATGAGAGCCACTCGGCAGGTGTGGTTGGCAAGACGGGTCACGGTGTGAGTGAGTTCTACAACACCTACGGACGCGTGGATATCTATACGGGTACGTTAGGCAAGTCGTTTGGTGGTGCCCTGGGTGGCTTTACGACAGGCAGAAAAGAGATCATCGACCTGTTGCGTCAGCGTTCGCGTCCCTATCTGTTCAGCAATTCTCTGGCCCCTGCCATCATCGGTGCCTCACTCGAGGTGTTCAAGATGCTGAAGGAGAGCAACGAGATCCACGACCGTCTGGTAGAGAACGTCAACTACTTCCGCGACAAGATGCTGGCTGCCAGCTTTGATATCAAACCCACGCAGAGTGCCATCTGTGCCGTGATGCTCTACGATGCCAAGTTGTCGCAGGTCTATGCTGCCAAGATGCAGGAGGAAGGCATCTACGTCACGGGCTTCTACTATCCCGTAGTGCCGAAGGGTCAAGCCCGCATCCGCGTGCAGATCTCTGCCGGCCACAACCGTGAACAGCTGGACAAGTGCATCGCCGCCTTCATCAAAGTAGGCAAGGAACTCGGCGTTTTGAAGTAAAGACAACAAAGAGATTATAAAGAAGACAACAGAGACAACAAAGACAACTATTTCTTGACTGCCAAACGAATGTACATCGAAAAAAGGTTGTCTTTGTTGTCTCTGTTGTCTTTAATAATATGATAATCAGGTTGTCTTTTGATCTTTTTGCCTGATTTCCACACGACGGATCTTGCCGGATATGGTCTTTGGCAGCTCATCTACAAACTCAATGATACGCGGGTACTTGTAGGGAGCTGTCACTTTCTTGACGTGCTGCTGCAGTTCCTTAATCAGGTCGTCACCAGCCTTGGATTTCCATTCCTTGCCCAGTACCACCGTAGCTTTCACCACCATGCCGCGCACATCGTCAGGTACGCCTGTGATGGCACACTCTACGACAGCGGGGTGAGTCATCAGCGCACTCTCTACCTCAAACGGACCAATGCGATAGCCTGACGACTTGATGACGTCGTCGATACGACCCTCAAACCAGTAGTAGCCATCCTCATCGCGCCAAGCCATATCGCCTGTATGGTAGATGCCGTTGTGCCAGGCCTCGCGGGTTTTCTCTTCATCGCGGTAGTAGCCTTTGAACAGTCCTACGGGCTTCTTGTTACCCACGCGAACGACGATCTCGCCCTTCTCACCATCCTCGCACGGCGTACCGTCGGCACGCAGCAGGTCGATCTCGTACTGGGCGTTGGGAATACCCATTGAGCCTGGCTTCGGCTTCATCCAGGGGAAGGTGCCCAGTGTCATAGTGGTCTCGGTCTGTCCGAAGCCTTCCATAATGTTGAGGCCTATCAGTTCCTTGAGCTTGTCGAACACAGCGGGGTTCAGAGCCTCACCAGCTGTGCAGCAATACTCGAGCGATGACAGGTCATATTTCGACAAGTCCTCACGAATCATGAATCGATAGATGGTGGGTGGCGCGCAGAAGCTTGTCACCTTGTATTTCTCCATCTGGCGCAATAGTGTGTCGGCATTGAACTTCTCGTGGTCGAATACGAAGACCGTAGCTCCGGCAAACCACTGTCCGTAGAACTTACCCCATACAGCCTTGCCCCATCCCGTATCGGCAACGGTGAGGTGGAGCGAACCCTTGTGCAGGTTGTGCCAGAACACACCTGTCGTCAAGTGTCCCATCGCATAGAGGTAGTCGTGGGCCACCATCTTAGGCTCGCCACTGGTACCGCTGGTGAAGTACATGATCATTGTGTCTTCGTTGTCGTTGACAAAGGATGGACGCACGAACTTGGGGGCCTCTTGCCACTCTTCTTGCCAAGAATGGCAAAGTGTAGAGTGTTGGGTGTAGAGTGTAGAGTTTGCTACCGCCTCTTCTATGTCGCCTACAACAATCACGTGTTTCAAGGTGGGACTTTCTTCCACTGAGAGGCCGATCTCCTCCGTAATATAGGGGTCGTTGGCACAGATGATAGCCTTGATGTCTGCGCGCGTGTTCCTATATACTATATCGTGCTTGGTCAGCATGTGGGTGGCAGGGATGACGATGGCACCAATCTTACACAGGGCCAGCATCACGATCCACCACTCGTAGCGGCGCTTCAGGATGAGCATCACGGGGTCGCCCTTGCCGATGCCCAGCGTCTGCAGGTAGCTGGCGGCCTGGTCGCTCTGCTCTTTCAGCTGTGCGAAGGTGGCACGTATCTCTTCTCCCTGGTCGTTGGTCCACAGCAGTGCCAGACGTTCAGGTTCTTCCTTTGCCCACTCGTCCATGACGTCGTAGGCAAAGTTAAAGTGCTCTGGGATGATGAACTCCAGGTTCTTATTGTAATCTTCGACTGAGGTGAAGCTCGTCTGCTTCAGGAATCTTTCTATCATTTCTTGTCTCTTTCGTTATAACGTTAAGTCGTTGAGTCGTTATGTCGAACGTTATCCTTTTTCGTTCTCTCGTCTTCTCGTCAAAAAACTCGTTCTCTCGTCATTCCACTGTGAATGCCAGGAACTTCACTGGCTTATCGCCCTTGGCCAGCATGCCGTGGGGCTTTGACGAGTCGAAGTAGATGCTGTCGCCCTCTTCCAGTACCATTGTCTTGCCACCGATGTAGAGCTCCATCGAGCCTTCGAGCACGAGGTTGAACTCCTGTCCTGGGTGTGCGTTCTTGTAGATGGTCGTTGCGCCTGGCTTTGGCTCTACCGTAACGATAAAGACGTCAGCTTTGTGGTTGACGAAGCCGCCCACCAGACTCTGATACTTGTAGGCCTTGGTGCGCTCTATGCTCATACCCTGTCCCTTGCGCACCACGCAGTAGGATTTCATGTGGGGTGCCTCGGCGAAGATCAGCTCTTCCGTCGAGACGCCGTATTTATGGGCTATCGTCATCAGTTTCGAGATGGTGATGTCGCTCTCGCCCTCCTCAATCTTCAGGTATTTCTCTACGTCAATGCCGATGGTCTCTGCCACCTCTTCCGCTGTCAGGTCCAGCACGTCGCGCAGTCCCTTCAGTCGCTGTCCAATCTGTTTCAGTTGCTCATCCATATTGTTTCTTGTTTATGTGGAAACGAATTAGAATAATAATAACTCGTCTTCTCGTTCTCTCGTCAAAAAGGACTCGTTCTCTCGTCCTTATTTCACTCCCTGAATCACTGTCGATAAAGCATCGATGACCTCATGCTGGGTCACGCCCTCCTTGACGACAAAGAGGATGGTGTCGGCACCAGCCACCGTTCCCAGGATCTGGGGCAACTGGTGGGCATCAATGTTCCATGCAATGGCGCTGGCATAGCCCGTGCGCGTCTTGATGACACCGATGTTGCCAGAGAAGGTGATGCTGAGTACTCCTGACACCTGCATCATCTCGCGGGTGGATGATGGCGTTGACACACGCTTGTACATCGTTTCGTTGGGCAATACATAGACGTAGCTGCCATCCATTGTTGCAGCCTTAGCCACCTTCAGTTGCTTCAGGTCGCGGCTCAGTGTGGCCTGTGTCAGTTGGAATCCCTCCTTGTGTAGTTCCTTCAGCAGCTCGTCTTGACTACCCAGCTGCTGGCTTGAGATGATAAGCCTTAGTGCTTCAAGTCTGTTGTCTTTCTCTCTCATGTTTGACAGGATATTTATTCATTTTGGCTGCAAAATTACTCATAATCTTTCAATCTGCCAAACTTTTCCTTGTTTTATCTTACATTTTTATATAAAAAGGCACCCCCGATGCCTTTCGCATGGGGGCGCCCTTGATTATTTTTTTTCAGTTCTCTGCGGTTTGCCCGCAGAGGGAGAGGTTCACTTAATCACGACCTTTTTGCCATTGATGATGTAGAGACCCTTCTGAGCCTTGTTCACCTTCTGACCGTTCATGTTGTAGATGCCCTTAGCTTCCACGTTTGCATTGATAGTGGTGATTGCAGTGGGTACATCATCTACGCTGAGGGTGTAGATATGGCAACCGCTGGTGTTCCAGACCACAACGTCGCAGTCCTCTTCAATCTTCCAACTATTAGTAGCCTTCTCGGTAGGCTTAAAGGCCTCACCGATCTTGTTCTCAGAAGCATAAGTGTTTGCATATAACTCAATGCCACGAGCATCAGATGGCTTGTGTGATTCCATCTCAACAGTGATGTACTGACCAGCCTTTACAGTAGGAATTGTGAAGCAAGGTACGGTCTGCTTGCTGCCACCACCACCAAGCCACAGGTAAGCTGGACCAGCGTAGTCACCAAGAGAGGTAGAAGGATAGTTCACAGCAATAGCAAGTGAACGCTTCTGTGCATAGCCAGCATCGAATACAAGACCCTTGAGCTCTTTGATAACCACACCATTAGCAGTCAGCTCGCCACCATTAGCATCGGTCAACCAGAAGCAGTTGTCCTTAGAAGCTTCTGTAGGATCGGCATCAGCCTCAGCGTCAGTCTTCTTCTCTACATCGCTCCAGCCTTCAAGCTTGCTTGCAGCAGCGTCAGCCTTCAGGTTAGCAACGGTTTCCTCGCTCCACTGAGTGAAGTCCCAAGAGCGGATAAGTTCCTCGCTCTCGTTCTTGATAGCAAAGATATACTGATAGTACCAGTTGTCGCCACCGTCAGCATTCGGACGGAAGTAGATGGTGTAGTTACCAGCATCGCTAATCTGGAAGTTGTTGTCCATTCCGTCGGGATACCAAACATCCTTATTGCCCTTCACAACCTTGAGCTCAGTGTTAGCCTCTGCATCGAATGTGAACATGTACTCAGTGCCTTCAGCTTCTTCGTTGAGAGTCATCTTGTACTCATCGCTTGGAGTCCAATCGTTCATTGTACCAACAACGTAGTACGTAGGTGCAACAGCGGGCTCTTCCAGCTGTACAAGACGGAAGTCAGAGAACGACATCCAGTTGTACTGTGCGTTAGTCACACCGCGAACACCGATAACGATAGAGTCGGCCTCAGCCATTTCAAACTCTACAGCAGCATTGTTCCAACCGCGGTTGAATACGCCGCCTACAGAGCTGATGGCAGGCATCTTCACGCTGTCAGCGCCAGCATAGAGAGTGAGGTCAACAGCCTTCTCTGCACGAGCGATCGTAGTGAGCAGGTACTTACCGGCAGGCAGGGCAATCTTCTGCTCGAGAGCAACGTCCCAAGCCTGTGCACCCCAGTTACCACCGTCGAAGTACTTGTGCTCAGCAACACCAGCAGCGTCGGTCCATGGTTCATTGCTCTTCACGTCAATGTTGCCGCTAGAACCTTCACCCAGAACAACTGTCCAGTTGTTGATACCGTCCTCAGCCTTCGGGTTCTTGATAGAGTCGGTCATCACCTTAGCACCTGCAACGTTTTCTGCCAGAGCAGCTGACTCGTAGTATGCACGCAGGGCAACCATCAGAGCCTCAGCCTTTGCGGTAGCGTCGGCAGCGTTGGTAGCAGCTTCTGCAGCGGGCTTCTTCGCAGCATCTGCGTAAGGCAGGTCAACCAGGTAAGCCTGAGCGTCAGCCAGAGCCTGGTAAGCAGCCTTAGCGCCTGTGAAGGCAGCAGTAGCGTCGCTCAGGGCCTTGATAGCAGCCTTGTAAGCGTCGGCAGTCTGCTCAGCAACAGTAGCATTCTCTCTGATAGCAGTCTCAAGAGTGGTCTTCTCCTCGCCAGTCACGATGGCGTTCTCCTCAGCGTTCAGAGCAGCCTGAGCAGCAGCCAGAACAGAAGCGTGCAGTTCAACAGCGTCAACCTGAGCAGTCACACCCTTCAGCTGAACAACGTGCCAGTTGGTAGAGGTAGATGTCTTAGACAGACCAATCTTAATTGTACCTGCATCACCAACAACAACATTCTCCAGTGTAGCGGTTGCAATACCAGAGGTGTTAAAGTTAGTTGCATAATAGATAGGTATTTCCTCAGATACTGTGCCTTCCGATGTTTCTGCAAAGAGCGTCACACCAGTGTTTTCAGTAATGGCATCATTTTCATTATAGGTCTCACTCTTATCCTTAGAGAAATCACCAGTGAAATGTGTTGAGCCGAAGCCACGATCGAATGTGAATGCAGCAGCACCATAGAGTTCAATCTTATAGGTACCAGGTGTCAAGCCTGTGACAGAGGATGACATAATTTCACCTGTCCAGTCACAAGAGCCGTTATATCTCTCCCAAGCAGCAACTTCTAATCCAGAGTTAGTCGTTACCTTTGGAGCAGCCCAAGTTACCTGACCAGAAGAACCGGTCCACTGTGTAGTTGCCAAACTGTTGAACTGAGCAGTCAGGTCAGTCTCAATGTAGATAGGCTCTACTTTCTTAGATACATAGAGCACATTGTAGTGCCAGTCGTCGCCACCGTCTGCATTCGGACGGAAGTAGATAGTATATTCGCCATCCTCAGAAATCACGTAGTTGTTGTCCATTCCTTCGGGATACCATACCTCGCTGTTGTTCTTGACAACCTTCAGCTCGGCATTAGCCTCCAGATCCAGTGTGATCATGTACTCAACAACGCCTTCAGCTTCTTCGTTGAGAGTCATCTTGTACTCATCGCTTGGAGTCCAATTGTTCATGGTACCAACAACGTAGTATACAGGCTCAGCGGGCTCAGCACCCTCTTCCAGCTGTACGAGACGGAAGTCAGAGAATGACATCCAGTTGTGAACCTCAGCGGTTACACCGCGAACACCGATAACGATAGAGTCGGCCTCAGCCATTTCAAACTCTACAGCAGCATTGTTCCAACCGCGGTTGAATACGCCGCCTACAGAGCTGATGGCAGGCATCTTCACGCTGTCAGCGCCAGCATAGAGAGTGAGGTCAACAGCCTTCTCTGCACGAGCGATCGTAGTGAGCAGGTACTTACCGGCAGGCAGGGCAATCTTCTGCTCGAGAGCAACGTCCCAAGCCTGTGCACCCCAGTTACCACCGTCGAAGTACTTGTGCTCAGCAACACCAGCAGCGTCGGTCCATGGTTCATTGCTCTTCACGTCAATGTTGCCGCTAGAACCTTCACCCAGAACAACTGTCCAGTTGTTGATACCGTCCTCAGCCTTCGGGTTCTTGATAGAGTCGGTCATCACCTTAGCACCTGCAACGTTTTCTGCCAGAGCAGCTGACTCGTAGTATGCACGCAGGGCAACCATCAGAGCCTCAGCCTTTGCGGTAGCGTCGGCAGCGTTGGTAGCAGCTTCTGCAGCGGGCTTCTTCGCAGCATCTGCGTAAGGCAGGTCAACCAGGTAAGCCTGAGCGTCAGCCAGAGCCTGGTAAGCAGCCTTAGCGCCTGTGAAGGCAGCAGTAGCGTCGCTCAGGGCCTTGATAGCAGCCTTGTAAGCGTCGGCAGTCTGCTCAGCAACAGTAGCATTCTCGCTGATAGCAGTCTCAAGAGCGGTCTTCTCGTCGCCAGTCACGATGGCATTCTCCTCAGCGTTCAGAGCAGCCTGAGCTGCAGCCAGCTCATTAGCGTGGAGCTCAACAGCATTCACCTGAGCAGTAACACCCTTCAACTGGATAACATGCCAGTTGGTTGACTGAGAAGTTTTTGACATACCAATCTTAACCTCACCGTTTTCACCAACGACGACACCGTCAAGTACTACTGTAGCGGCTCCGTCGGGGAAGTTGGTAGCATAGTAGATGGGGATTTCACCGCCATAAACGCCTTCAGATGTTGTAGCACTAAGAGTTACGCCAGTTGGGTTCTCTTGTGTAGGTTCAATCTTGTCACCAGCCTGATATGTCTCGCTGCTAGCAACGCTCAGGTCGCCAGTGAAAGCCATTGATCCGAAGCCACGTCCGAATGTGAATGCAGCACCGCCGTAGAGCTCAATCTTGTAGGTACCGGGGGTCAATCCTGTTACGGTCTGATAGAATACGTCGCCTGTGTTTGCACAAGTCGTTTCGTATTTCTCACATACCTGAACCTCCTGACCAGCGTTAGTCGTAACTTTGGGGCAGAAGTTGGTTGCTGTGTATCCGGTAGCACCAGTCCACTTCGTCCGGTCTGTAAGTGCGCTGAACTGGCTGGTCAGGTCAGTCTCAATGTAGATAGGCTCTACTTTCTTAGATACATAGAGCACATTGTAGTGCCAGTCGTCACCACCGTCAGCATTAGGACGGAAGTAGATGGTGTAGTCACCAGCTTCGCTGATAACGTAGTTGTTTTCCATACCATCGGGGAACCAGCTCTTGATAGTTGAACCGTCGGTACTCGAAACAGCCTTGAACTCATCGCCAGCAGCCAGAGTCATAGTAACAGAGAGCTCCTTGATGCCTTCTCCAGCCTTCTCGTTGAGAGTCATCTTGTAGTTGGGGTCAATCTGCCAGTTGGTCATTGTACCAACAATGTAGAACTCGGGATCGGGCTCGGGAGTCTCTTCAACTTGCTCCTTGATCTCGATGGGCCAGAACTGAACCTTGTCTTTATACTGACCAATGGCACCAACAATCTGGTAGGTCTTACCTTCCACAAATTCAGGAATCTCTATGCCAAACTGGTTGTAGCCAAAAACGCCCTGGGCCTCGGAAATGTCCTTGTCCTCATTGTTAACGGTAATAGAAATGTTTTTATCATCAACTGAGAAATATGTAACGTCCTTCAGGGTAATTACCTGGTTCATTACGGCGTTACCGAGAACAATAGCAGGATAGTTTACAGGCTGAGCGGGATCGTCGTTCACAACGATAGCGTTGTCGGGAACGAGCTGACGCAGCTTGTTGAAGATGCTCACCTTACCAGTCCAACCTGGGGTGATGTACTTACCCTTCTCGGCAGCAACGCTCTTTTCGCCAGTCTGGTCATAAATCAGGGCAAAGTCGTTGCCGTCATAGATGTAAACATACTTTGTGTTTGATCCAGCCTTAGCAACGTTAGCAAGAACGAAAGCAGAGCCAGTGTAAGCAAAGAGGTCATTATTTGCCAATGAGCTCATCGATGCAAAGGAAGAGTAGCTGGGGATCTGCGTGAATGTAGCAGAAGCCACAGCACTCTGGTCGTCACCCTTCACTGCGATAGCCTTCACCGTCGTGGTCTCTGTGATGGGGAGAGCACGGCCATACTGTGGAGAACTGCCAGCAACGGGATCCTGTCCATTCATAGAGTAGTAGATCGTAGCACCCTCAGTTTCACAAGCGATTTCCACGCTCGTAGTGCCTACGAATGTACCACCGTTAGGTGTGAACGTAGGAGTAGCAACGGCTGCGACTTCGCCGCCCAGCCCCTCAACGTCGAGCAGAATGTTTTTGATTTGTACCTGTACATTGGATGTGTTTCCATTACCAAGTACGAAAGATGTGGCATTGATGGTGTACTCACCATCAACGGGTTCTACGAGGTTACCATCAACACTGACGGTAACATTGTCTTTTCCTGTATTAAAGGACATGCTCTTAATTTTGTTTATTACAGAGCCTTCCTTTTTTACAGTGATTGTGATTGTGTTGCCTCCACCTTCAGCCCAATACAGACGGAAGTCTCCGGCTTTGTTCAAGCCTGGGAGATTCTGGTTGTTACCCTTATCTCCAACAATAGACCAATCGTCCGTACTTAAACCGAATGCAGCAGCATCATTTTCACCTGTCATGTTGGTCGTTGTTCCCCCAGGATAAGCAATTACCACTTCGCCTGCCTGAGCAAACAACGTCAACATAAACAGCGACACGAGAGAAAGTAAGAACTTCTTCATGATGTTTAAGTTTTTAAGTTAATAATTAGGTTAATAAAAAAATAAAAAATGTTCTCGGTTATTTTGAGATTTTTGGTTCTTAGTACATGTTTCGTGCGTGACAAGCATCTTGTATCACTATGGTATCGCCTTCTATGGTGTAGGCGTAATACCAACGCCCGTTTGTCGCCATGTGCCATCCCTGCCAGCGTGAGAGTGTGGGTTTGCGACGGTGGAGAGACTGCTCTATGAGGGTCCCGTCAAAGACGGCACTTCTGATATTCCTTTCCATATCGTCGTAATCATAGGCATTCTTGTATTTCTTTGCAACATTCCTATAGAAGTCCCAAATCTTCTTCAGAGCCCTTGGCTTATACACATACTGCATCTTCTGCATAGATCTTGCGGATGTCTTTGATGATTAAATCAAAGGCTTCCTCTGGAGTGAAACTGTCTTTTCCCTCAGGCAATGGCGGCAGGTCACCGTGATCTTCGTAGAGCCAGGGATCGCTGTAGTCGATGTCCAAATCGCTACTCTCATCGAGCTGCGTGAACAGGCCTGAACTGAGCAGGATGGCCAGCTTCTCGCGGGCTACGGCATCCTTCTTGTCATATGAGAGTGTTATCGTGCACATATTATTTTAGATTGTTTTCAGTCTGCAAAAATAAGAAGAATAATTGTAACCACCAAATATTTGCGCTCTTTTTTTTAGTCCAATTTCCTCCCCCTTTGCTTGGATTTCTCCAAAATCATCGATTTCATCGAAGAAACTAACGATAATGAAAACCCAAACGAAGGCATTTTCATTCTTTCATTTTCTCATTCTTTCATTATTGTCTTCAACGCAGGGCGACTGACATCGCAAGGCGAGAAGACACAGTTGGCGAGGCAAAGTGACGCAGATGGCAACCGCTTGACTTAAGTCAAAAACCTTTTTGACTTAAGTCAAACGATCTTTCGACTTAAGTCAAAAGACCTTCCGACTTAAGTCAAAAGGTAGGAAAGTGTGTCTCCTTGGGTTACTTAATGACTAGGCGTCCGTTGACGATGTTGTTGAGATCGCGTGCAATGGTAGTGCAAATAGATGAAAGCACCAAATAGTTGCCTGCTTTTTATGGCAAAAAAGAACAGCCCCCGTGCTTTTTCTGCACGGGGGCCGTCCTTTATTCCGTTCTCTGCGGTTTGCCCGCAGAGGAAGAGGTTCACTTAATCACGACCTTGAGCTTTCAGCTCGAGCTCGTTCACGCTCGATAAAGCATGAGCGAGCTCTTGCTTTATTCTCACTTAATCACGACCTTTTTGCCATTGATGATGTAGAGACCCTTCTGAGCCTTGTTCACCTTCTGACCATTCAGGTTGTAAATAGCACCGTTCTCGATAGCAGTCTTCACAATGCTGATGCCAGTAGTGGGATCGTATTGCATAATCTGCAACTTCGTGATAAAGAGGTTGGTACCTGTCTGACCGCGAGTCAGCGTGATGGTCTTGCTGCCAGCTGCCTCAGCAGATACAATGACATACTTGGTGTTGATAGCACCTGTAGCCTCTCCGCCTTCAGGAACGAAGATGTTCGATTCGTCACCGAAGACTGCACTTTCTGCAGTAGCACCATTCTCAAAGACAATCCAAGCGCTTGACTTCGAACTGGAGCTCTTTGTGATATAGCCAGTGATAGCGATGGTGTCGCCCTTAGCAACGGCATTGCCAAGTGTGATGACCATGCGGCTTGCAGCGTCTTTACTTTCATCGACCGCAGTGTCATTGACATTAGCCTTTTTGCCGTTCAGACAGATGGTGTAGTAACCGCTGTTCGGGTAATTCAGACGGTTGTCCTTGCCATAGAGATGTTCAATAGTTCCACCATATTCAACAGGTGTGCCCTCGGGAGACTCCCATGAGTAGATAACGTTCTCTGGGAACTCAGGCTGAGCGTTCTCCTTCTTAGATACATAGAGCACATTGTAGTACCAGTCGTCACCACCGTCGTAGTTAGGACGGAAGTAGATGGTGTATGTGCCATCCGCATCAATCACGTAGTTGTTGTCCATTCCGTCGGGATACCAAACATCCTTATTGCCCTTCACAACCTTGAGCTCAGCATTAGCTTCCAGATCCAGTGTGAGCATGTACTCAACAACGCCTTCAGCTTCTTCGTTGAGAGTCATCTTGTACTCATCGCTTGGAGTCCAATTGTTCATTGTACCAACAACGTAGTATACTGGCTCAGCGGGTTCAACCTTCGTGAACTTCACGTTCTTGAACGACAGCCAGCTGATGTTGTTGTCAGCAGCAACGTTGAACTTGATTTTCAGCACACCGTCCTCAGCAACAGTACCAGTAGCGGTAACTTCCTTCAAGTACATCTGAGTTTCGCCAACCTGGTCGCCAGTAACGTTGACAGCCTCGCCCTCGTTAGCCTGCAGAGTGATACCAGCGGCAGGAGTTTCAGCACCATTCTTAATACGTACGCGTACCAAAGTGGTGACGTTATACTTGCCCTCGGGCAGGTTGCTCATCGTAGCGGTCAGGGTCTTCTCGCCAAGAGAGTTAGCGTCGTTAGTCCAGTACTCGAAGAAGGGAACACGGAACTCAGAACCGTCGTTGTTACCTTCGGTACTCCATGTGTTGATGTAGAGTGCTGTCTCATAGTCCTTTGCCTTTACATCGCCGAAGCTCCATGCAGAAAGCAGCAGGTCGTCGAACTTCATGTTTGCATCATGCTGCCAGCCTGTCTGAGTATAAGGATTCTGCAGGGCATTAGCCTCCTCTGTAGTCAGTGTTTTAGCCTCGTACTTGTCAGCCCACTGTGTGTAGTAGCTTGCGAGTGCCTCAGCAGTATAGACGTTGGTTTCCTCAGTAAGTTGCTTCATCTTAGGCAGCATTTCAGCAGCCTTCGCGTAGGCAGCGATAGAGGCAGTGGCAGCTTCAGTAGCTGTGCTAAGTGCTGTGGCAGCAGCCAGCAAGGTAGCCTTGTCGGTCTCGTCAACACTTGCGTATGTCGTGAGGGCAGTGTTCAGGGCTGACAATACATCACCGTTCATCGGGGCGGTCGCGTCGATAGCCTGAGCAGCGGTGAGTGCATCGTGGTATGCCTGAGCATACTGACTCATATCCTCACCATAGTAGTACAGCTTGAAGTTGTCGGCGACAATCCAACCGGCAGCGATGTCCAGACCAACGGTCAGCATGCCGCCTGTCACAACGATGTTGTCGGCAGTCAGGGTGTTACCTGCCACCTCAGCAGACATCGTGTTGTAGTTACCGGCACTGGCTTCTGCCGTAACTGCGTCGCTCTTCACGGTTGCACCGCCAGTACCGTAGACAAAGGCCACCTTATTGTCGCCATTGCCAGAGATAACATCGGCAGTCAGCTTGTAGGTACCGTCGGGAACAGCTGTCAGTGTCTGCTTCACAACAACATTGGTAGCGTTCCACACTTCCAGTGTCTTCTGTCCCCACTGCATATTACCCCATGAACCGGAACGTGCCCAGCCGCCGTAGTCGCCAGTCCAGTCGGCATTCTGAATCCATGCAGTTACATCGATACCATTTTCCTTAGATGCACCTGCTGTTGCTTCTGTGCGAGCAGCAAGAATGGCTGCCTCGTAGGTTGCCTTAGGCATAGCGAACAGATAGAATCCAGGAGCGTCCTTGGCCTGCTTGTTGGCAGCAATGTTCTCGCCATCTTCAGCCACAGCAGCACCGCTGTCATTCCAGTGACCTACCAGAGCATTGCTCTGCACGCACTTGATACTATATACGCCATCGTTCTGAGTGAACTGGAACGTTGCACTGCCCGTAGCACCTGTCATAGAGGTGTTCCAACCGTCGGCCTGAACAAAGTATGAACCTGTTGAGAAGCTCTTAAGTGCGAAGGTGTTGTCGCTGCCTTCGAGTGACCATACGAACGACGGATTTGCAACAGGATCAGCCACTGTCTTATAGCAGGGACGATAGTGGTCAGCCTCGTTTGCCATTACGTAATTGAGTGAATTTGCATCCACCAATACGTAGTAGTTGTCGGCAGTATTCTCAATGTTAGTGGTTCTTACTCTTGTCCATCCGGCTAGAGCAGGAACGGTGATGTTGATGTCTTCAAATTCTGCAATAGCAGCAGCGAGCGCTGTCTTGGCAGCATTCAGACTTTCAACGGTAGCTTCAGCATTGTTCAGGGCTGTCTCAGCATCGGTGATAGCTGCGTTCAGCTCTTCAACGCCTGCCTTACCCTCGGTCTCGATAGCCTTAGCGGCTGTAATCGCAGCCAGCAGCTCATCCTTAGCTCCTTCCATAGGATCGTAGGTCTCAAGCTTCACATTGTCGAATGCGGCAATGTTCTCAACCTGCTGGGTCTGAATAAAGTTTAGGGCAATGGTCACAGGACCTTCCTCAGTCACGGTGAACACAATCTTGTGGTTAGCCCATGTGCTGTTGCCAGTGATGGCAGCGCTCTGTCCGGCAGCGCTGATAGTAGCGGCAGCACCGTTGGCACCGTTGAAGAAAGCGTCGGCAGAGAGCTTGTAAGTGCCTGCGGCCAGAGTCACCTCCTGTGAGAGGGTCAGCGTCTCGCTGTTACCCCAACGGAAGCGCACCCAGTAGGTGTTGTTACCGCCAGTCTCACTGAGTTGAGGCTTGTTCTCAAAGTTGTTCCACGACAGACACTCGCTGTTCAGAGCGGTCATGTCGTTGGAGTCACCATTATTATAGCTGACAGTCCAGCCTTCGGGCTGATAGATAGCGCGGTCTCCACTAGGATTAGAGTATACTGTGTACTCACCTTCGAAATCGCCATTGGCGAGTGTGGGTACTTCGGGTTCGGGCTCTTCCTCAGCGTCGCCCAGACGGGTCAGCGTCCAAGGACCAATCACGGTGTAGTCAGACTCTGGTGTACCAGTTCTATTGATACCAATGGTAACAGCACCGTCGGCAGGCAGGTTGAAGATAACCTCATTGACATACTTGCCAGCATCGAACCATGCCTTAACAGCATCAGAAGTGTTAGGCACGAACTTCTCGTTCACGGTTACTGAACCGTTGCCGTTAGCGTAGTCGGTCTCTGAAGCGCCGTCATAGCGGTTCTGAACTTTCGCGCTTACGGTCTTCTCACCTACAGTAGCATATAGCTGAACCAGCTTAGTGTCAGTTTCAGCAGCAATAGCAGCAGCCTCAGCAGCCTCGTCAGCACCATAGCGGTAAGCAGCCTGTGCAGTTACCTTATATTTACCAGCGGGCAGGTTAGCAATAGTCTGCTTGAAGTCGAAAGCAGCAGCATTTCCAACCTTCACGATACCACCGCTTATACCCTTAGTGCCAGTAGCATCGAAGCCACCCTCACCAGTCAGGTCGGCGTTTATGATAAACTCTGTGTAGTCGGTTATAGCAGGCTCTTCAACAGTATACTCGTAAGCCTTACCGTTCTCGAAGGCAAGGTCAGCTGTCTGCTGCAGAGCTTCATTCTCAAGACCATTGTTGAAAATAATGAATTCAGGAGCATTTTCTGCCTGAATAGTAACGGCATAGACACCCTCAGTAGCGGTCAGCTCGGTGCCGGGCCACTCACCAAGAACCTTGTCCTGGCCTTCGCCAGTCCATACATAGGCATAGACCTTCTCCCAACCAGCATTGGTGGTAAAGGTAGCAGTGTAGGTGTTTAGAACAGGAGCCACTGTTGGAGCATACTTGCTGGTTTCATAAGGACTCGTGCCTTCTCCCCAACCAGTGATAGTGAACAGTGTGCTGTCAGCAACCTCTGTGAAGTCGATGTCGGCAGTCTGGTTCCATACGTTCTTCCAAGGATCTTCATCAGTGCCGTTCGGGTTGATGCGGGCGAGAATCAAACCAGTGTAATACTCAGGAATAGCAACGGTGTAAACACCCTCTTCCTCGGCAGCGGCAAAGTCAAACCACTTGTTGCCATTATCATTCCATGTGTAAGCAGCATAGCGTGCACCGTCCACATTCCAAGGGCCAGGTGCCAGGAAGATAGACTTGTTAGGTGCCTCTCTAATACTACCATTTTCGCTTTGAATAATGATGTAGTCAAGGGCACCTGTTGCACCATTGCCACCCTTGAACATAATAGGAGTAGTCTCTGTTAATGTGAATTCATCACTTGAGAGTTCACGCCAATAACCAGCCTGCTCCATGTCGAGAATGGTGCTTTCGCCATACTTGAAGGTATAAGCACCACCATAAGCTGCAGCGGTCAGCTTATATGTTCCGGCGTTAAGATAGATCAGTTTGATCTCTTTAGCAGCATAGCCTCCTCCTGCAAATGAGTTGCGTGAGGCTTGTAAGCCATCGGTAATGTGACTAATTGTGGGAATGTCTTCAGCCTCAGAGAAGTAGATGACATTAGTTTTGTCTGTTATGGCATAGTCGGAAATGCCAACGGCTTTGTTGTCTGCATCAAGCACGAACGAATAGTTATATTCGCTGCTTGTCGCATCTTTCTGGTAGAGTGTACCCTCCACATTGTAGTAGTGATGGTAGGGGACTGCAATTCTATCGTTTTCAAAACCTGTAGCAGAAGCGTATGTCTCAAGGAGTGTTTCACCTGCTTTAGCAGTAAATGTGTAGTTGAAAATACTAGCCTCACGATAGATAAGCGTAATGATGTTGCTGGCACCGTCTTCTACGGTTGTAATAACGTTGTTGCCAGAAACATAGATCCACTTCTTCAGCGTCTCACCTTCACCAACTTTGAAGTCGGCAGTCTGATCAGAAGATGCTGAAACTTCAAGACCTACAATAGAATTGACGACGGCATCTTCCTTCAGCGTTGTTCCGTTTGCGTCTTGATATTTAATGGTATAGGTGGTGGGAACCGAAACGGGAGCATCGCCTTCTTCAACATCGCGTAGTACGACGTTGTCAATGGCCATGTAAGCATAATAGCGCTTAGTGTGGAATACCATCTTTCCTAAGCCGCCTGCTTCGCTAAGAGTTGGGATGACGGCCTTGTCTTTTATTACGTCACCAGTATTCTTGTTCTTGAGAGTCAGGTAAGTGATAGCACCAACTTTGGCTATCTTGAATGAGAACCAAGTAGTTTTTGCTAAAGTTACTTGATTGTCAGCACTTCCCTGAAGGTTCCATTTTGTGCCGTTTGCGCTTGGAGCAACCAATGAAAAGAATGGTTTCGCCTCCGCATTGGCAGAGTCGTAGATGTAGAATGACGAAGCCTGATTGTTGCCATCCGTAATTTGAAGGTCAAACTCCAGGGTAAAGTCTGCGTCAGTTGCCACTTTGTCAACCAATGACGTGCAGGTAATGTCGGTGCCGTTATTTCCGTTGCTAACGGCGTTGACGGTTAAGAAAGTGTTGCCCTCGACTGTATTCATATCCACGGTGTAACGACCCGTATTATTTGAAGTCCAGTCAGCAGTCACGCCATCTCCCTCATAGTCCTGCGAAAAATAAGGGGATTGCGCCCAAGCACTTCCTGCTCCCAGCACCATCATGATGCTCAAGAGCCATGTTGTAAGTAAATGCTTTTTCATTTGCTTTAATTTTAAGTTAATAATAAGTTAGTTATAGAAAAAAATTCGTTGTCGTTATTGCATAATCGGGACAAAGGTAATAAAAAAACCTTTCGGGCGTACACTATCTATAGGGTATTTAACTTTTTTTAGATATATCGGGCTGGTATACATCAATTCGCCAGAAGGGACTTGCACCAGCCGAATATTATTTTTTGTTCTTCGCGCGCGTATATATAATATAATGTGTAAATAGAGAGGCGAATTGATGTAAATCAATAGTTGGCAATAAAACACTTAAAAAGCGAAATTTTTCTTCAAAAAGTTTTGGTGGTTCAGAAAATAGTCGTACCTTTGCATCCGCTAAACGAGGGGAGCCCCCTTGTGAGGCAAAATAACAAGAGTTCTTTGAAAGTTTTACATAGACAGAAGAAGTAGTACAAGAAGCGAGAGTTTTAATGTTTAATCTTTAATGTTTAATATTATTTCTCTTGGGTAATTGAACGAACCGTTTGATTCTTGAATACTGGATAGTCGTTCTGAGACAGATTAATAGGAATCTGGTTTAACTGGTCATACTAGTGGAACTAGTTCTAGAGATAAAAGATTTTACAATGAAGAGTTTGATCCTGGCTCAGGATGAACGCTAGCTACAGGCTTAACACATGCAAGTCGAGGGGCAGCGAGAAGTTAGCTTGCTAACTTTGTCGGCGACCGGCGCACGGGTGAGTAACGCGTATCCAACCTTCCCCGTAGTAGGGCATAGCCCGGCGAAAGTCGGATTAATACCCTATGTTTTCCTTTGAGAGCATTTGATTTGGAACAAAGATTTATCGCTATGGGATGGGGATGCGTCTGATTAGGTAGTCGGCGGGGTAACGGCCCACCGAGCCTTCGATCAGTAGGGGTTCTGAGAGGAAGGTCCCCCACATTGGAACTGAGACACGGTC